>CAMHQF010000020.1:0-35478 GCA_946187445.1 uncultured Prevotellaceae bacterium | reverse complement strand
ATGGTACTGCAATGCAATGTGGGAGAGTAGGAGGCCGCCTTCTTTATAATTTCATGTGAGAGAGTCACTTCAGAAATGAGGCGACTCTTTTTTGTGTCTTGCCAAAATATCTTATACTTTAATACCGAAGACTTTATATCTGCCAACAACAACGGCTTATTGTCAGATATTTTTATAAGAGATTACTTTAAAAACCAAATGGGCACACGTGCATTTTCTTTAGAAGTCAAATGACACACGTGCATTGATTTGTCTGCCTGTCAAATAGTTGGGTACAGCATACTGATGATTTGTCACGTCGGTAATCCAGTAATATGAATTTACATTACTGTGGTCGAAAAGGTTAAGACAATCTACTCCTAACCATATGTTTTTCAAACAGAATTGTTTGGACTGTTGATTCTCCCTTTTATATGCTCTATAGCTCATGCCAATATCAATACGCTGATAGGCAGGAGCACGGAAGCTCTGACGCTTGTTGTCTGTATGAGGGGGGCCGAACGGCAATCCGTCAGCATATGCTATCTTGAGTGCCATACGCCATCGGTCGGTGCCTGGGAAATAGTCCGTAAAGAACAGATTGATGGCATAGCGCTGGTCGGTTGGCAGTGGTATGGTTTCGCCACGATACTTCATTTTGGCATTCATCAGAGAAAAAGTAATCCATGAGTCGGTGCCTGGCACAAATTCGCCGTAAAGTTTTAAGTCTAAGCCTGCTATGTGTCCAGATGCCTCGTTCATACCGTTGTATGTTACCTTGACATTGTTAACACTGTATGGTATGAGGTTGCTGAGCAGTTTATAGTACGCTTCGGCAGTAAACTGGAACGGACGGTCGTTGTTTTTGAAACGATAGTCGAAGGCGGCTATGAAGTGTATGCTTTGCTGTGACTTTATTTTGTCGTTGAGCGTGACCTTGGTGACGCCTGCTATAGTCGTGGTGTCTTTTAATTCCTTAAAGAATGGTGCCTGATAGTATATACCGGTGGCAAGGCGGAAGGTGATGTCGTTGTTAAAGGCTGGTACGATAGCGAGGCTCACACGTGGTGAGAGTATGTTTTCCTTGTTGAAGGTCCAGTGAGAGAAACGCAGACCGTAATTGAGTGTATAGTGGGTCAGCGAACTTTCGTCAACTGTGCCATCGCTGAGCAATCTGCCTTGTGATGTGAAGCGCCATGTGTCCTGTATGTATAGTTCGGTGCGACGTGCATTCAAGGAGTTGTTGGCATTGAGGGTGTATATCATATGCAGGTCCTGCCCTGTATGGGGTATAACGTATCCTGCAGAGTCGCGCATCTCATACTCATGGTTTTTCTCTGTTATATCCTCCCACTTCATGGTCAAGCCTGCCTGTACGGTGTGGTGATGCGTCTTGTGGTCGAGCATCAGTTTCAGACTTCCGACATTGGCGGTGAGATAGTTGCGGGCATATTCTATGTATTTGCCTACTCCGAGACTTGACTGTGTCTCGGTCTGGGTAAGCCAGTATTCTCCACTGATATCGTAAGTTTCGCTCTCATTGGTATGGAATGCAGATCCGATGAGCGACACGGATGTTTTGTCAGTGATATTGCGTTTGAGAGTAAGTGCACCGAAATATGTACGGAAGAGGTCCTTTTCCTGGCCGTCAAAATATACTTTGAATGATTTTACGTCGTCCTGCGTGCCAAATGTCGTTTCACGGTCTTTGGGATAAAAGTTATATTTTGACTGCGAGATATTGCCAATGAAGTCAATCTGCCATCTCTTGTTGGGAGTATATGAGAGGTAGGTTTGGTAATCAATGAATCGTGGGTCGTATTCTCCCGTGGTGTCAAATGATTTGAGCAATGCTTTTGTCTGTTTGTATCGCACACTGTTGCCCCATGAGAATTTTTTATTGCCAAATCCGAAGTATATTCCGCCTCCGAGCAGACTGGCATCGATTTTCATCTCAGTCTTTTGTGGACGGTGATAGCGTATGGCAAGGGCTGATGACATCTTGTCTCCATACTTTGCTTCATATCCACCAGTGGAGAAGGCTATGCTTTCTACCATATATGGATTTATGATAGACAGTCCCTCCTGTTGTCCGGAACGCACCAGGAATGGGCGATACACCTCTATATCATTGATATATACTGAGTTCTCGTCAAAGGAACCACCTCGCACATTGTATTGTGATGACAGTTCGCTGTGGGTGGAAACTCCAGCCTGTTGTTGTATCATCTCCTCCACCGCATTACCAGATGCTGACGGTGCTTGTGATATGTCTTTTATGTCGAGTTCTTGTGTGGTACTAGTCTGGCGTCTTTTTTCCGTTACCGTCACTTCGTTAAGCAGCGTGTTGTCTTCGAAGAGTGTGATTTGCAGGTTCTGTCTGCCACGTGGACGACGCAACACACGAGTTTTGGTCTTGTAACCTATCATGGAGAAACGCACCACTACGGAGTCGGCTGTGGCAAGCGACATAGAGAACTCGCCACGCAGATTGGTCATTGTGAACTTCCCCTGACTTACGCAACTAACCGAAGCCAGTTCTACAGGATTCTGGTCTTGGTCGATTACTTTGCCAGTCAGTATAAATTCCTGTGCTTCAGTCAATAACGGAAACAGAAGCAGCATGAAGATTATTAGCCTTGCAAAGATTGAAGATGTCAGGGATATATGTTTCAAGATGTTGTCGTTTATATTCTATTGCTTGTTTTCGCTTGTCAATACATTACAAATAACGTTTCTGTCTGCAATTTATTGCGCTACTCAATAAAATGAAACATAGCTTTATCTATAGGAGATAAAGCTATGTTTGGTATGGTGTAGTGCAATTATGTCTTTTTATTTTGCGTAAGCCACGGAACGAGTTTCTCGTATAACTGTAATCTTGACTTGTCCAGGATACGTCATCTCGTTTTGTATGCGGGTCGCAATGTCGTTGGATAGAGTCTCTATCTCTGTATCAGTAATCTTGTCAGCACCTACGATAACGCGGAGTTCTCGACCTGCCTGTATAGCGTATGTCTTTGTGACACCAGGATATGACATTGCGATTGCTTCAAGGTCATTGAGGCGTTTAATATATGCTTCAACGATTTCGCGACGTGCGCCAGGACGTGCGCCAGATATGGCATCGCAAACCTGTACTATTGGGGCGAGTAGGGAGGTCATCTCCATTTCGTCGTGGTGAGCGCCGATAGCATTGCATATTTCGGGTTTCTCTTTGTATTTCTCTGCGAGTTTGGCACCATAGAGGGCATGTGGCATTTCAAGTTCTTCGTCTGGTACCTTGCCTATGTCGTGCAGCAGACCAGCACGTTTTGCTTTCTTTGGATTAAGTCCTAACTCTGCTGCCATAACAGAACATAAGTTGGCTGTTTCACGAGCATGTTGTAGGAGATTCTGACCATACGATGAACGATATTTCATTTTACCAACGATGCGTACAAGTTCTGGATGCAGTCCGTGTATACCGAGGTCTATTGTTGTGCGTTTGCCTGTTTCAATAATTTCCTCGTTAAGTTGTTTCTTGACTTTTGCGACTACTTCCTCAATGCGTGCTGGGTGAATACGCCCATCAGTGACCAGCTGGTGCAATGCCAGGCGGCAAGTTTCTCGACGTATAGGGTCGAAAGCAGAGATGACGATAGCTTCGGGTGTGTCGTCAACGACTATTTCCACTCCGCAGGCAGATTCAAGTGCACGTATGTTACGTCCTTCACGTCCTATTATGCGTCCTTTTACCTCATCATTGTCAATATGGAATACAGAAACGGAATTCTCCACAGCAGCCTCGGTAGCAACACGTTGTATGGTCTTTATGACAATCTTCTTTGCCTCGTTGTTGGCATTGATTTTTGCCTCGTCCATTATTTCGTTGATATAGCTCTGTGCATTAGTACGTGCTTCATCCGTTAGACTTTCGATAAGACGTTTTTTAGCTTCTTCAGCAGATAGCCCTGAAAGTTGCTCAAGTTTTTCTCGCTCCTGCATCTGCATATCGGATAGTTCCTGTTCTTTGAGAGCGAGGAGTTTTTTGTCGTTCTCGATGCGTTGTTGCTGCTGGTCTATATCTTGACGTTTGCGTGCCAACTCATCCTGACGTTGATTGATTGAGATTTCACGTTGCTTAAGGCGATTCTCTGTCTGTTGAATTTTCTGGTTGCGCTGCTGTACCTCGCGTTCTAATTCACTTTTCTTGTTGATAAATTTTTCTTTGACTTCCAATAGTTTCTTTTCTTTCAAAACCTCTGCAGCTTTTTCTGCGTTGGAAATCATTTCGCGATATTTGCCCTTGATAACATATCTGAAAACCAAGTAGCCTAAAACACATCCGACAATGATTCCGGAAATGGCTATAATTACTTCAGTCATATCAAATAAAAATAAAAAATGTATATATGTAGATGAATAAATATTCTCTTATTTCAATGCTTCAGCAATTTCTGAAGACAGTTGAGTGAGAATATCCGTAATTGGTGAAACGTCATTGCGCTTTGCTTCTGTGACACATGTTAGTGCAATGTCAATCATAGCAAAATAGGTGATTTCTTTACTCCCCTTCTTGCCTTTGTATGCATTGAAGTACGCATTGAGTTTCTCATTTATCAACTTACCAGCCAATCGATATTGCTCCTCCTGCTCTTTGGGAACTCGGATAGCAATATCTGTATCATAGATATGTAGGTTGATATGTTGTTTCTCTGACTGTCCGCTCATTATTGCTGAATGATGTTAGTCATCGACCTCCTCTTCGTTACCATTGAGAAGTGCCATGCATTTATTTACGCTACGTATCAACTTGTGTATTTTTTTTCTTGATGCCTCAATGTCACCATCGGTGATATCTATCATTTTGGCCATCATCATAGCGTTGTATTTCTTTTCTTGAAGATTAATTTTTTCGTTTAGTTTTGTGATTTCTGCATCGCGTTGGCTTACCACATTAGTGAGTTCAGTATTTGCTTTCCTTAGTTCATCAACCTTTATGATGAGCTGTCGAACGCGCGTGGTGAAGCCTCTTACTATGGTATCAACGTTTTGCATCTCTTGTGAGTTATATAATATTGCTGTTATACAATAGTTTATAGTTTGGACACAAAAGTAATACTTTTTTTCTTAACAGCCAAATCTTTGTGTGATTTTTTTGTTATGGTATTCAAAATTTACTCCTGTGGCTTCTCCTTCTTAGCCAGCATGACGAGTTGATATACGAAGTTTGTAATCCACTCCTGTGAGAAGTTCAACCTTTGGTTGTATTTTCTTACTGAAGCAACGGCCTTGATTGTTGCGGCATCATCGAAATCGTTTTTAGAAAACAGGTCATTTATGGTTTTCTCCGTCATGGTGTAAATAATCTTCTTAAAGAAAGAGGGTAGACGTAGTTTGAATTTCATAAGATTTCCCATAAGTATCATGAGATCTTGCGTAAATCCCTGAAATTGATAGAGGTATGTCTGTACATCCTGCATTTTTCGGCAGTTCCTTGTTATGCTTTTGTCTATCTCTTTAAAAAAGAGATCGTTGTGCCCATACATTTCTTTTAGCATTTTGCTACAAGCACGTTTCTCTGCAATTCCGAGCTTGTTACGTTCGGTGTGCACTTTGAATGTTGATTTGAACAGTCTCAGGTCAGGTAGCATAGCTATGTTATTGATGCCTACCTGTGCAGCTATGGCAGATTGGAAATATACGCGGATAAGCATCATGTAATCCTGCATGCCAGCCACTTTCTTTGTATCATTCTTGCCGAATAATTTTGAAAATATACCCATGTCAATTATGTTGTAGTTGTTAAAATAAGCGCAAAGTTACAAAAACGAGAGCAAAAAAACAAACAAATTCGTTTTTTTTTCGATGCAGGAGTGTATATAACTTATCTAAAGTTACAAAAATAGGAACTTATATTAAAATAAAGCGCCATTTTTCTTGCTGTTTAAAATAAACTTTGTACCTTTGCAATAATAATTTAAATCCAAGAGATGAATAAAACAATGATGTCAGAAGATAAAAATGCTGTTATAAAATGGATGGTGTTTTTATTTGATGCTTTGACTTTAGCAGGCAGTTTGTCGCTCTTTGTTTTGCTTTTTCCACAGCATTGTCCTCAAAGTGTGATAAATCACGTGCCTATAGCCACAACATTGTTGATGGTTACTTTTTTCTTATTCTCGTTTTCGGCCCCATTGGTCATACACAATAGGGTGGTGCGTTTCACGCAGATAGTACGTCGTAATTTTGCTGTTGTTGTGATGTCGCAAGCGGTATTTGCTTTGCTGTGGCATATGATGACCCGGAATAGCGACAATGAGATGCTGTTTAATTTGTTATTCTGCTTAATGCTCTTTGTCGCCATTGTTATAGTGAGATTGATAGAGCGTGAACTTCTCAAAATGTTGCGTGCCAGCGGCAAAAATACTCGCAGTGTGCTATTCATAGGAAGTGACCCCGCAAATCTGATGGTGTATAATGATATAATGCTTGATGCTACGACAGGTTATCGTGTGTTGGGGTATTACAGTAATGATATCTTGGAGGGCGCTCCAGAGAAATTAAAAAAACTTGGCAGTCGGACTGAGTTGCAGAGACTCATAGAGTCTGATGATATATCGGTACGCGTTGATGAGATATATTGTTCTCTGTCACACAGAGATGACGATGAGATGCTCCGTCTGATGCGATATTGTGACAAACATGTCATACGATTCTTCTATGTACCAAGAGTACAAGGAAACATACGATTGTCATTGAAACCTCAGATAGTGGGTGATAACGTGCTCTACACAAATTTTCATGAACCATTAGCATATACCGGCAACAGATTTGTAAAACGAACTTTTGATGTTATTTTCAGTTTGATGGGGTTGATATGTGCCCTGCCATTTGTACCTATCATTGCGATGATTATAAAGATTCAAAGTCCTGGCCCCGTAATCTTTAAGCAATTGCGTAGCGGTTTGAATGGTAAGGAATTTATGTGCTATAAATTCCGTTCAATGACCCCCAATGATCAGGCTGACATATTGCAAGCAACGGAGAATGATGCCCGTAAATTTCCTTTCGGTGACTTCATGCGACGCACCAATATTGATGAGTTGCCACAGTTTGTTAATGTACTGAAGGGTGATATGAGTATTGTAGGACCTCGTCCGCATATGCTTTACCATACAGAGGTATATTCTTCCCTAATAGAGAAATATATGGTGCGACATTTTGCAAAACCTGGTATTACGGGGCTGGCGCAGATAAGTGGCTATCGTGGTGAAACGACAGAATTGTCGCAGATGGAGGGACGTATAAAGAAGGATATCGAGTATATAGAGAACTGGTCCATTTGGTATGACATAAAAATATGTTTGCTTACAGCCAAGATGACTTTATTCGGTGATGATAAAGCATACTGATTAATATTGTTTAAATAATTTACATCATTAACATTTTACACACATATTTATGAGTGAGAACGCATATGTACAAGACTACGAAATAGAGGAACAGGAAACAGGCGGCCTGAGCATATTCAGTATAGGTTTTTTGTATCGAACATTCCTTTTAAATTGGATTTGGTTCGTATTGTCGCTACTGATCTGTTTGGGTATAGCAGCGATATATCTGCGTTATACCCCTCCGGTGTATGCCGTTAATGCTAAGATGTTGGTAAAATCGGACAATACTCGTGGCGGTCGTGTTTCTACGGGAGTACTGACAGGTCAGATAATCAAGTCAGATGGTTTCGATAATGAGAAAGAGATATTGCGTTCTGTATCTCTTGCTGAGGATGTGGTGTATGATTTGAAGTTATATGTAAACTACACACTCGAAGGTACGGTTACGGACAAACCAATATATGGCAACCAGCCCATTAATGTAGATCTTGATCGCGAGCATCTGGCTAAGCTCAATGGCAGTATAAACCTTGTGGTAGCAAATGATAATGGTACCATAAAGGTGGAGGGAGCATATCCTGGTGGTACTATTAAGAAAGAGGGGACATTGCCATTGAAGATTAATTGTGGTGCAGGAATAATATCAATATCTGCTAATCCTCACGGAGTATGGACGTCAGGTAAGGATATTATGGTGTCAATAAATCAACCACATCAAGTAGCACGTGGATATGCTGGCAGCATTGGTGCTACAGATTATTCAGAGGCAACATCAATAGTCATCATTTCACGCAGTGATATTTTGCCGCAACGTTCTATTGACTATATAAAACAATTGACAGTATGTTACAATCGTCAAGCAAATGACGATAAGAACCAGATTGCTCTTCGTACGGAACAGTTTATAAATCAGCGTCTTGAGAAGATCAACAACGAACTGGGCAGTGCGGAAGGCGAGATGGAACAGTATAAGAAGAATAACCGTATTGCCGGTACTACGTCTAATGCTGGTGCAGCTCTCGCTGGTACCGATCGCGAAGAGGATAATCTCGATGAGATGAATATGCAGATTATGCTTATGGAATCCTTGAAGGATTATATGCGTATGCCAGTGAATAAGTATCAGACACTGCCATCTAATGTCGGTTTGACAGATGCTGCTGCAACATCACTGATAGCACAGTACAATAGTCTTGCAATGACACGTCAACGCTTGATGCATTCTGCATCAGAGACCAGTCCGGCAGTAAAGACTCTCTCAGAACAGATGGATGACCTTGAAGGATCTATTTATCGTGCTATGGATCAGTCAAGACGTATTTTACAGATAAAACGCCAGGCAATACTTGATAGATATAACAAGTTTAATAATAAATTTGAGAATTCCTTCCAACAGGAACGCATACTGTCAGAAATAGGACGTCAGCAGTCTGTAAAGTCAAGTCTTTACACAATGTTGTTGCAAAAGCGTGAGGAGAACTCTATCTCCCTCGCTGCTACGGCCGACAAAGGACGTTTGCTTGATGATCCGCTATGTGTAGGTCAGATATTGCCAAACCGAAATCAGATTTGGGCTATTGCTGCAGGTGCAGGTATTTTTATTCCTTTTGTGGTTCTGCTGCTCATAGAGTTGCTAAGATTCCGCATCGAGGGACATGAAGAAGTAGCACGTCTCACACATTGTCCTATCGTTGCTGACATTGCTTTGGCAAATGAAACAGCAAAAACACGCGCTGACATTGTGGTGCACGAGAATAAGAATAATCAGATGGAGGAAATATTCCGTGGTATGCGTACCAATCTGCAATTCATGCTGAAGGAAAACCAGAATGTCATAATGTTTACTTCATCGGTGTCTGGTGAGGGTAAGACATTTACGGCAGCAAACCTCGCAGTCTCATTCGCGCTACTCGGAAAGAAAGTGTTGCTGGTGGGCCTTGACATACGTCGTCCGCGCTTGTCAAATCTTTTCGGACTTAACAAGACGAATACGGGTATCACCAATATTCTTATACACGACCACCCAACGTGGGAGATGATAAAGGAGCAACTTTCGCCCTCTGAGGTGAATGACAATTTGGAGTTGCTTATGGCTGGGCCTGTGCCACCTAACCCTACAGAATTGGTGTCACGCTCCTCCCTTGATGAGATATTCCAGATACTGCGCAGGGAGTATGATTATATCATTGTTGACACAGCTCCTGTAGGCCTTGTGACTGATACATTGCAGATCGGACGTATAGCAGATGTGACATGTGTCATCTGCCGTGCTGATTATACAGAGAAGTCGGCCTTTCGTACTATCAACGATTTCGCTATCAATAATAAGCTGCCCAATGTGTGCATTGCTATCAATGGTATAGACATGTCAAAGAAAAAATATGGCTATGCATACGGATACGGACGATATGGACGTTATGGTAAGTATGGATATCGTGGCTACAACAAGAAGTATGGTAGCTATTATGGATATAACTCATACGGATATGGAGGCTATGGTAGTTACGGATATCATTCATACGGTTATGGTTCATATGCCGATAGCCATTATGGCAATCCTGATGATGATTCAGTAAAGAAGTAATCATAGAAGAAAGTTTAGGATAGTTCGACAGTAAAGCAAAATGACAATAGCAGTAGATTTTGATGGTACTATAGTGGAACATGCCTATCCCAAAATAGGTAAAGAACTTCCATTTGCTACTGACACCTTGCGACAGTTGATAAACGAGCACCACCGTTTGATATTATGGACTGTGCGTGAGGATGACCTCTTGCAAGAAGCTATAGATTGGTGTAAGGCTCGGGGTGTGGAGTTCTATGCAGTAAACCGTGATTATCCCGAGGAAGAAAGGGAGAAAAATAATCATTTCTCGCGTAAACTGAAGGTTGACTTGTGGATAGATGACAGGAATGTCGGGGGACTGCCAGATTGGGGTACGATATATCGTATGGTAAAAGAACATCTCACATGGCAGGATATAGTTATGGAAAACTCAAGAGGAGGTTCTCCATATCCTCAAAAGAAACATCGCCGTTGGTTTAATTTTTAAAATAACAAATCGGAGCAGCCTAATGAACTGATTGCTTCGATTTGTTATTTTTTAGGGAATAATCTGAATTGTCATGGTTGATTTAGATTACTCCAATAATATCATTAATACTTGAGCAGTTATGTGTGTCTAGCCAATTACCAATACCATCACGCACCTTTATTGTTACGGCTGGATCGAGAAAGTTTGCAGTGCCAATTTCTATTGCTGTGGCACCAGCCATAAAAAATTCTATGGCATCTTCAGCACTACTGATGCCTCCAAGTCCTACAACGGGAATTTTTACGGCTTTGGCAACTTGGTTTACCATACGCACCGCCACAGGTTTTATGCATGGTCCGCTCAGTCCTCCGGTACCTATGGACAACAAACTCTTTCGTCTTTCTATGTCAATTGCCATGCCCATCAATGTGTTAATCAGCGATACACTGTCTGCTCCTTCAGCCTCCACGGCACGGGCTATCTCAGCAATATCCGTCACATTGGGCGACAGTTTTACTATCAGTGTTTTGTTATAACGTTTCCTCACCTCCTTTACAACAGATGATGCCCCTTCTATGGTTGTGCCGAATGCCATGCCACCATGTTTTACGTTGGGACATGAAATGTTTAATTCTATGGCTGGAATATTATCCAATTCATTGATACGTGCAGCACACTCTCCGTAATCCTCTATAGTAGAACCGCTTACGTTAACGATGATGTTGGTTTTTATGTCTTTTATCTCTGGATAGATGTGCTGACAAAAGTACTCAACACCCTTATTCTGTAATCCTACGCAGTTTAGCATACCACTTGCAGTTTCGTGCATGCGTGGGTAGTCATTGCCCTCACGGTGGAGTAGGGTGGTGCCTTTTACTATTATACCGCCAATTTGGTCAAGAGGTACAAAGTCCTGAAACTCTATGCCATAACCAAATGTTCCTGATGCCGTCATGACTGGGTTCTTAAACTCCAGTTCCCCTATTTTTACTTTTATATTAGCCATTACCAATCGAGTCTTTTAGAATTAATAACAGGCCCTTCAGTGCAAATGCATATGTTGCCTTTGTCTTTAGTTTTCTCTACGCAACACAAACAAGCGCCCAACCCACACGCCATTTTGTTTTCCAGACTCACCTCACATTCTACATTGAGTTTCTCGGCACATTTGCTTACTGCTGCCATCATAGGTTTCGGCCCACAGGTGGATATGAAGTCAAACTGCTCCTGCTGGAGTATGGAGTGGTTGGTCACAAAGCCCTTTTCTCCCTCGCTACCGTCCTCGGTAGTGATAAATACCCTACCGTACTTCTTAAAATTGTCAAGCATCAGCAGGTCTGAGGCACTGCGTGCTCCGATTAGGAATGTAGGTTCTGCTCCATTTTCCTTTATCTTTTTTCCAAGATATAGCAGTGGTGCGACGCCTACGCCTCCTCCAATCAATAGGTGCCTTCTCTCTGCATTGGAAGGCATCGTAAAGCCATTTCCGAGTGGCAGCATGACGTTCAGCTTATCGCCACTTGTTAGTTTTCCCATTTGTCTTGTGCCATCTCCTATGCATGCTACAAGCAGGTGTAGCTCATTTAAGTCATAATCTACGTTGTTGATAGATATAGGACGGCGTAGGAAGGTGGACGTGGAGTTGTCAACTCTAACTTCTACAAATTGTCCAGGCACCATCTCGGGAAGTGGGGCATCGTCAGTAAGTGTGATGACTACATACTTCTCGTTGAGATGTTCTACAGACTTGACTGTCAGGTCTATACAGCATTTCTTCATTGTGTTGTCTATATGTTCTTTAGTATTTCGAGTACTAGTGCATAAACCTTCTCTACTGAGGGTATGTGCAGTTTTTCGTCGGGAGAGTGTACCCCTCTCATCGTAGGACCTATTGAAAGCATGTCGAGATGTGGATATCGCTTAGAGAACAATCCACACTCCAGTCCGGCATGAATGCCTGTGATGGTTGGTTGTGTGCCAAACAGTTTTGTATAGCATGCCTTGGCTATATCACGCAGTTTGCTATTGGGATTCATTTCCCAGGCAGGATAGCCGTCGTTATGCACTATGATGTCTGCCCCTGCCAATTCAAATGTTGCCGTGATGGTGTTTACCATATTGGTCAGATTGCTCATCACACTACTTCGCTGGCTGGTGTGTATGATCATCTCTTTTTCTCCGGTTTTTATTACGGCCAGGTTGCTTGAAGTCTCAGTGAGGTCTCCGAGTGAAAGATCCTGCACTACGCTGAATACACCATGGTGCATAGCCTGCAGGGCTCTTATGATACGTTGACCAGTTTCCTGTGGTATCACGTTGACGGCATCAGCCGTTTCCATGTGAAACTGCATGTTCCTTTCTGTTACCAAAAACTCTTCTTCCACTTCTGCGCAATATACATTCCAGTCCACGCGCACCTGCTCTCTATATGCAAAAGGAATAGCAAATGTAATCTCACCGTCACGTGGTATTGCATTGTGCAGTTTGCCGGAGTTGAACTCAGCAAGTCGTATGTCGTACTTCTGTTGCTCTAGATATAGGAAGCGTGCCAATATCTTGATTGCATTTGCACGTTTTTTGTTTATGTCGTCACCAGAGTGTCCGCCTGTCAATCCTTTTATCGATACGGTGACAAAAAACATGTCTTTTGGTGCTTCCACCTTATTATTATATTTAAAGGTGGCAGTCGTAGTCTTGCCTCCTGCGCATGACACATAGAATAGTCCCTCGTCTTCCGAATCAAGGTTGAGGAGCATTTCGCCTTTCAGCATATTACCGTCGAGGTTGTTGGCACCTGTTAGCCCCGTCTCTTCATCTATGGTAAACAGGCATTCTATTGATCCGTGTTCTATGTTGTCCGCATCAAGTATGGCAAGTTCGATTGCACATCCTATACCATCGTCGGCTCCCAGTGTTGTGCCTTTGGCTCTCATCCACTCCCCATCGACATATGTTTCGATAGGGTCATTAAGAAAGTCTATATCATGATCCACAAGTTTGTCACATACCATATCCATATGGCTCTGCAATACTATCTTGGCAGCTCCCTCTTTGCCTGGTGTTGCAGGTTTTCGTATCAGCACGTTGCCTGTGTCGTCCACGATAGTCTCAAGTCCTCTTTCTCCACCAAAATTCTTGAGGTAGGTTATCATCTTTTCCTCATGCTTTGAAGGACGTGGTATGTTGTTGATTTCTTCAAAGAAATGGAAAACGCTCTCGGGCTTTAAGTCTTTTTTATTCAAATTTTACGTTTTTTAAAATGTGATATTGAGTTTTTCTTACTATCTTTGCACCAACCTACGTATAGTGTGCATTAAGAACCGCTGGCAAAGGTACAAAAAATTGAAGATAATACAAAATAAATTCATTTCTTTTTACATAAAATGACACAGAAACTTTTTTTTTGCGCAATGGCAGTAGCAGCCTTATCTGCCCTTTCACTCACATCATGTAACAAATCGCCTAAAGCTGATGAGGTTTCAGCATCCAAGGCTGAGACACCATCTGCCCTAAAAATTGCCTATGTAGAGGTTGACTCGCTGATGACTCAGTATGAGTACTGCAAGGAGTATTCTCTCATATTGGAGAAGAAGAGTCAGAACATTCAGGCAACCCTCCAGCAAAAGGGACAAGCATTGCAGTCCGCAGCTGCCAATTTTCAGCAGAAGCTTCAGCAGAATGCTTACACTCGCGAACAGGCAGAGCAGATACAGGCAGGCCTTCAGAAGCAGAATGCTGACCTTGAAACACTACAGCAGCGTCTCAGCGCAGAGTTTCAGGAAGAGACTGCAAAATTCAACGAAGCACTGCATGACTCCCTTCAGCATTTCATTGCCAAGTACAATAAAGACAAGAAATACACTATGATACTCTCAAAGAGTGGTGACAATATACTCTTTGCAGACAAGTCTGCAGATATTACCAGTGATATCATAGAGGGTCTCAATAAGGCATATAAGAAAGGTTCGGCTTCAGAAAAGAATACCAAGAAGTGAAAGAAGTAAGATGGGGCTTCATCGGTTGTGGTGAGGTTACGGAAGTAAAAAGCGGTCCGGCTTTCAGTGAGATAGAAGGCTCGAGCGTAGTGGCTGTAATGAGTCGCACGGCTGACAAGGCACGCTCCTATGCTGAGAGACATCATATACCTAAATGGTACACTGATGCTCAGGCGCTTATCGATGACCCGCAGGTCAACGCTGTCTATATCGCTACCCCTCCCTCAAGCCATGCTGCGTATGCTATAATGTCGATGCGTGCAGGTAAACCGGTATATATAGAGAAACCTCTCGCTGCCTCATACGAAGACTGTGCACGTATCAATCATGTGTCGCAGGAGACCCATCAGCCATGCTTTGTGGCTTACTATCGCCGTTATCTGCCTTATTTTCAGAAGATAAAGGAACTTATAGATCAACAACGTATTGGTAGGGTGCAGAACATACATATACGTTTAGCCACACCTCCGCATAAAGAAGACTTCCTTGACGAGGCGCACCAGCCTTGGCGTATTAAGGAAAATATTGCGGGTGGTGGCTATTTTTATGATCTCGCCCCACATCAGTTTGATTTATTACAGGATATATTTGGTGTAATTACCCATGCTACGGGGTACAGTTCCAACCGTGGAGGACTATACAAGACAGAAGATACTATCGGGGCATGTTTTATGTTTGACAACGGCATAGTAGGAAGTGGGTCGTGGTCTTTTGCAGCACAGGAAGCAGCCAGAGAGGATCGCATAGAGTTGATAGGCGACAAAGGGCTGATATGTTTCTCAGTCTTTCAAAATCAACCTATTCGTCTGCATCTGTCAAGGGGGGTAGAGGAGTTTGATATTAAGCACCCCCTGCATGTTCAGGCACCCATCATAAGGGCCGTCGTGGAAACGTTGCAAGGTAAGTGTGACACACAGTGTACTTCGCTAAGTGCTACACCTACCAATTGGGTTCTGGATAAGATACTGGGCAAGATATGAGTCGTTTCATACACATATTCGTGCTTTTGCTCTTTTTCGCGACTACCTATGCTGATGATATAGGCAGTGACAGTATCGTAGCAGGAGTAGATATGGTTATGACGGCAGAAGCAGATACTGCCGCAACTGCTGTGGTGACAGATACCCTCTTAAAGCGTCCTAACGTCTTTAAGAGGATTTATCGTTTTATGAACAAGTGTTTCTCGCCTCCCCGTGACCCCAAATACATCGACGTTCAAGACTACTACAATTGGTGTGGAATGTTGCAGGTTACTACCCGATTTGAGGTTTGTCAGCTAGATGCAGATGAGAAGTTCCTTATCCGTGTCTCTCCGAGACCTCGTACTCGTGTAGGACCTTTTTTCGGTTGGAGGTTTGCATTTTTCGGATACAACATAGACCTAAAGTCTATTTTTATCAATAGTGATGACACAGACCTCAGCGCCTCTATATATTCTGCTGCCTTTGGCTTCGATCTTTTTTATCGTAGGGTGGGGGGTAACTATAAAATTTACAAGCTCGTTGTCAATGATGTTGACATTTCAAAATACTTGCGTGGGGAACCATTTGACGGAATACACATGGGAATGACGCGAGTAAGTTTCAATTATATTTTCAACTATAAGCACTATTCCCAACAGGCGGCATTCAGTCAGACTCACCGTCAGCTTATATCCGCTGGTTCGGCCATAGCTGGCATACAGTATGCCCACAATCGGAGCGATATTAATTGGCAACAACTCACAGACAAGATGAATGCTGTCAGTGGTACTACACTGGAGAATTCCTCCTTGTCGGGAGAGCAATATAATGATGAGATCTCACTCTCGGGAGGTTATGGCTACAACTGGGTGTTTGCAAAAAACTGGATATTTGGAGTGGAGGCAACGGGCTCAATAGGCTACCTCATACAACATACCAATAATGAATATAAACCAGATGCGGACCGTTCGAAGTTCATCAATGATATGGAGGCTGTCTTGCGAAAGAACATTGCCTTAGGGGTCACCACGCGTTTTGCACTGCTTTACAATAGCGGTCCTATATTCACGGGGTTACAGGGCGTTTCTTTCTATTACCAGCATGGCAATGGCGTAATGATGTCACGAGACCTCATAGCCTCAGTCTACGCTCTTGTAGGGGTGAATTTCTAAGATGTCACAATAGTGGGAATGACATTTTGCAAAGAAAAACGGCAATTTTGCTTACACTTTGAATTTTTAAAACTCTCACCTTCACCATACATTTTAGAGATAAAATGAGTTGGATTTTGCTCTGCAATCTGACATATTTTACCGTTTTTCCTACATTTTGACACTGCAAAACCTATCCTAAAGCATGACTAAAGCTATGCTTTAGGGTCATAAAAGCATAACTTCTATACCGTTAAAGCATAGCTTTTGCATATCCCCATCACTGTTTTCGGGCAAAAAAGGAGGTCGTAGAGTTTCTTAAAAATGTAACATGCTGATTATGATGTATTTGCGCGTGGTGTGCAAAATTTGAAAATCTGACGGCTAAATGGCGTTTGATTGAAAAATTTTAATTCTCCGTGATTTAGAAAATGTCAAAGTGTTGGCAAATCGGCGATTTTGGTTTCACAATCAAATTGAAAATTAAAAGCATATTTTTGTGACAAAAAGGAAAAATATTTGTGTAAATAAAAAAAATGTAGTAATTTTGCAGAGATATTGTAAGTCATTCTCATCATAAACTGTTACAAGATGAAAAAACTTCTTTTGGGCATCGTTTTACTTGTGTGTGCAATGTTGTTTTCTGGATGCACACTGACCAAACACCTCGTTTATTTCCAAAATATTGATAGCGTGAATCTTGCACAGGGGGAGATGAGGCCTAAGATAAAGATTAAGCCGAATGATGAGCTGACCATTAACGTTACATCAATCACTCCTGAAGCTGCTGCACCTTTCAATTTCAATGCAAGTTCTGTAAACGCTGGCAGCTACATGGGAAGTGCAGGTTCTATCTATACCTATATCGTCGATAAGAATGGTGAAATAAACTTCCCTGTTTTGGGTAAGATAATGGTTCAGGGCAAAACACGTCCGGAGTTGGAGGACTTTATTGCAGAACAGATACAGCCGTACTTTACCGCAAACGAGAAACCTGTAGTCAAGGTACGTATATCCAACTTTAACGTAATTGTGATAGGTGCTGCAGGTCCTTCGGTTATCAATGTGCCGAATGAGCGCATGAGTATCATCGAGGCACTGGCAAAGAGTGGTGATATCAGCTTGTACGGCAAGAAGACAAACATCATGCTTATACGTGAAAATGAGAAAGGAGAGAAGATGACGGCACGCTATAATATCAACGATGCCAATATACTCAATTCCCCTTACTACTTCCTTGAGCAGAATGATATCATCTACGTTGAGCCACACAAGATACAGGCACGCAATGCCGATATCAGTGCCAATACATTCTGGACCTCACTTACGAGTCTGGGTATGTCGCTGGCTACGATGATAGTGGCAATAACTAAGTGGTAACGAAAATGAAAACCCTATAGGGCTCTGCGTTCATTATAGAAACTGTCAAAAACAACAAATAACAAAGTTATGTGCGGAATAGTAGGATACATAGGAACAAAGCAGGCATATCCAATACTGATAAAGGGTCTGCGCCGCCTGGAATATCGCGGCTATGACTCAGCAGGTTGCGCAATGATATCGGAAGCTACAAAGCAACTGAATGTCTATAAGGCAAAGGGTAAGGTGTCAGACCTTGAGAAGGTGGCTGAAAACAACGATGTGACAGGAACGATAGGCATCGCTCACACACGTTGGGCTACTCACGGCGTACCAAGCGAGGTGAATGCCCATCCCCATAAGAGCCAGTCAGGCAATCTTACACTTGTACACAATGGTATTATAGAAAATTACGCCACGCTGCGCGATCAGCTCAAGAAACGCGGATATGTGTTTAAGAGCGAGACAGATACTGAGGTGCTTGTCCAACTTATAGAGTATGTCATGGAGAAGAACAATGTGGATCTTCCCACGGCAGTGCGCACAGCTCTCAGCAGGGTGTTTGGTGCCTACGCCATAGCTGTTATCGACGCACGCAACCCCAACCAGTTGGTGGCAGCACGTAAGTCCTCGCCACTCGCTGTTGGAGTGGTGGATGACAACTCGGAGTTTTTCCTTGCCTCTGATGCCAGCCCGATAGCTGAGTACACCAACCAGATAGTGTATCTCAACGATGAGGAGATGACGGTGATAGAGCGAGGTAAGGAACTGAAAGTTTATAAACTGACGGGAGAAGAGGCCAATGCTGAGATAAAAGAAGTAAATGTGGACCTCTCCATGCTTGATCACGAGGGATATCCCCACTTTATGCTTAAGGAGATATTCGACCAACCCAATGTGCTGAAAGACTGTATGCGAGGACGCATCGTGGAGTCACCATACTCCCACGACCCACAGGTGATACTCTCTGCCGTCACCAACCATCGTCGTGAGTTGCTTCAGGCTAAGCGTATCGTGATAGTGTCATGTGGTACATCGTGGCATGCTGGACTCATCGGTAAGCAACTCATAGAGCATTTTTGCCGCATACCGGTGGAGGTGGCATACGCTTCAGAATTCCGCTATTCCGATCCAGTGATAGGCTATGATGACGTGGTGATGGCAATAAGCCAGTCAGGTGAGACTGCCGACACACTCGCAGCCATACAGTTGGCAAAGCAGCAGGGAGCCATGATATTCGGCATAGTGAACGGCGTGGGCTCAAGCATAGCACGTGAGTCAACGACAGGTACATATATACATGTCGGACCAGAGATAGGAGTGGCATCTACAAAGGCCTTCACAGGTCAAGTTACAGTACTCGTCATGCTCGCACTCGCACTGGGTATGGCAAAAGGTACGGTAAGTCAGGATGAGTATGAGGAAACCATACGCGAACTCATAGCAATACCTGAAAAGATAGAGAAGGTGCTCCTGCAAAACGACAAGATAAAGCAGATGTCGTCCAAGTTTACCTTCGCCAAGAATTTCCTGTATTTGGGACGCGGATGGAACTACCCCGTGGCACTTGAGGGAGCACTCAAACTCAAGGAGATAAGCTACATACATGCCGAGGGATATCCTGCAGCAGAAATGAAGCACGGACCAATAGCACTTGTCGATGAGGAGATGCCTGTGGTCTTCATCGCTACACACCACAAACTGTATCGTAAGATAATATCCAACATGCAGGAGGTAATTTCGCGTCGTGGCAAAATAATCGCAGTGGTGACAGAGGGTGATGAGGATGTGAAGAATATGGTCGAAGAAGTTATAGAGGTGCCAGAGACAATAGCGCCGCTTGCACCGCTGCTCAGCGTCATACCTCTTCAGCTGCTTTCTTACCATGTGGCAGTGGCAAAGGGACTCAATGTGGATCAACCGCGTAACCTTGCCAAGTCGGTGACAGTAGAGTAAGTCATAAAATCTCAGACTGATTATTCGGGAAAAAGGAATATAACACAACATAATGAGAAACGTAACATTATTATTACAGGACGGAACAAAGTTTTATGGTAAGTCATTCGGTTATGACAAACCCGTCGCTGGTGAGGTAGTATTCAACACCGCCATGATGGGATATCCTGAGAGCCTTACCGACCCTTCATACGCTGGACAGCTGATGGTGCTCACATATCCCCTCGTGGGCAACTATGGAGTACCGTCATTTTCTTTCGAGGAAAACGGATTGCCTACATTTATGGAGAGCAACAGGATATATGCCTCTGCCATAATAGTTGCAGACTACAGCACGGAGTACAGCCACTGGAATGCAAAGGAGAGTCTGGCTGAATGGCTGAAGCGTGAGCAGGTGCCGGGCATCACGGGCATCGACACACGTGAACTGACAAAGGTGCTGCGTGAGCATGGTGTGATGATGGGAAAGATACTCTTTGACGACGACCCCGACAATATTCCAGAGGCCAACTACGAAGGAGTAAACTTCGTGGATCAGGTTTCTGTGAAGGAAATCGTTACATACCAGCCTGCTCCAGGCAGCGTGCCTGCAGGCAGTAAGGCAAAAAAAGTAGTGCTCGTGGACTGCGGCGTGAAGGCAAACATCATACGTTGCCTCATAAACCGTGGTTGCGAAGTGGTGCGAGTACCATGGAACTACGACTATACCGATATGGATTTTGACGGATTGTTCCTTGCCAACGGTCCTGGTGACCCTGACATGTGTGAGGATGCTGTGAAGATAATCCAGAAGCAGATGGCAAAGAGCGACAAGCCGATATGTGGCATCTGCATGGGTAACCAACTGCTCTCAAAGGCTTCAGGAGCAAAGATATACAAACTTAAGTATGGTCATCGCTCGCACAATCAGCCTGTACGCATGGTGGGAACAGAAAAGTGTTTCGTGACATCGCAGAATCATGGATATGCCGTTGATGCAACAACTCTCGGCGCAGATTGGGAAGAATTGTTTGTCAATATGAATGATGGCTCCAATGAGGGCATAAGGCATAAGACAAAACCTTGGTTCTCAAGCCAGTTCCATCCTGAGGCATGCTCAGGACCTGTCGATACAGAATTTATGTTTGACAAATTCGTGAATTATTTATAAAGTCTATTGAGTGAGAAAAAGGTAATCACAATTTTCAATTCTCAATTTTCAATTTTCAATTCGAATAAGGATGAAAGACGAAAATATAAAAAAAGTACTGCTGCTGGGCTCTGGCGCACTGAAAATCGGTGAGGCGGGTGAGTTTGACTACTCTGGCTCACAGGCACTCAAAGCTCTCAGGGAAGAAGGGGTGGAGACTGTGCTCATCAACCCCAATATCGCTACGGTGCAGACGTCAGAGGGTGTGGCAGACAAGGTTTATTTCTTGCCCGTACAGCCATACTTCGTAGAGCGTATCATAAAGAAGGAACGTCCTGACGGCATACTGTTGGCCTTCGGAGGACAGACAGCACTCAACTGTGGCGTTGAGTTATATCAGTCAGGAGTACTCGATAAGTATAATGTACGTGTCCTTGGTACTCCCGTTCAGGCCATAATGGATACAGAAGACAGAGAACTCTTTATCGGTAAACTCGATGAAATAGGTGTGAAGACTATCAAGTCGCACGCTGTGGAGAATATCGAGGATGCTCGTAAGGCTGCTGCGGAACTGGGCTATCCTGTCATAATACGTGCGGCATACGCCCTCGGTGGCCTCGGTTCAGGTTTCTGTGACAATGAGGAACAACTCAACAAACTGGCAGAAAAAGCCTTCTCTTTCTCTCCACAGGTATTGGTGGAGAAATCACTGAAAGGATGGAAAGAGATAGAGTATGAGGTGGTACGCGACCGTTACGACAACTGTATCACGGTCTGCAATATGGAGAACTTCGACCCTCTGGGCATACACACCGGTGAGTCTATCGTTATAGCTCCGTCTCAGACGTTGACCAATTCTGAGTACCACAAACTGCGTGCTCTCGCCATAAAGATAATACGTCATATCGGTATCGTGGGCGAGTGTAACGTGCAGTATGCCTTCGACCCGCAGTCGGAGGATTATCGTGTCATAGAGGTCAATGCACGTCTAAGCCGTTCTTCTGCTCTTGCATCTAAGGCAACGGGTTATCCACTCGCCTTTGTGGCTGCAAAACTCGGAATGGGATATGGACTCTTCGAACTCAAGAACTCCGTCACCAAGACGACATCGGCATTTTTTGAGCCTGCCCTCGACTACGTGGTTTGTAAGATACCACGTTGGGACCTCTCTAAGTTCCGTGGAGTGGATAAGGAACTGGGTTCTTCTATGAAGTCCGTCGGTGAGGTAATGGCGATAGGTCGCAACTTTGAGGAGGCAATACAGAAGGGCTTGCGCATGATAGGGCAGGGTATGCATGGCTTCGTGGAGAACAAGGTGCTACAGATAGACGACATAGAGGCAGCTCTCAAAGCTCCTACGGACAAACGTATCTTTGTCATAGCCAAGGCATTGAAGCGCAAGATATTCAACGTGCAGCAGATTCACGATATGACGAAGATAGACCTGTGGTTCCTGCAGAAACTACAGCATATTGTGGATATCGATGACCAACTTGACAAGTGTACGTCTGTCAACGTGCTCGACAAGGAACTGCTACGTACGGCAAAGGTATATGGTTTTACCGACTTCCAGATAGCACGTGCTGTAGGATTGCAGAATGAATTGGGCAGCATGCACAAGGCAATACTTACCATACGTGCACTGCGTAAGAGCTATGGCATCACGCCTGTGGTGAAGCAAATAGATACCCTCGCAGCAGAGTATCCTGCACAGACCAACTATCTGTATGTGACTTATGCAGGTGTCAAGCATGATATAAAATACGAGAATGACAAAAAGTCTATCGTGGTACTTGGCTCAGGTGCCTATCGCATAGGTTCCTCTGTAGAGTTTGACTGGTGCGGCGTACAGGCACTCAATACCATACGCCGTCAAGGCTATCGCTCTGTGATGATAAACTACAACCCTGAGACGGTGTCAACGGACTATGACATGTGTGACCGACTCTATTTCGATGAGTTGACCTTCGAACGTGTTATGGATATTCTTGATCTCGAGATGCCTTACGGTGTGATAGTCTCTACGGGCGGACAGATACCTAACAATCTCGCTATGCGACTTGATGCCGAGAATGTGCCCATACTCGGTACATCGGCAAAGGATATTGATAATTGTGAGGATCGTGCACAGTTCTCTGCTATGCTTAACCGCATCGGCGTGGATCAGCCGGAGTGGGCCGCACTGACATCTATGGATGAGATGAATGCCTTTATTGACCGTGTAGGGTTCCCCGTGCTCGTGCGTCCATCATATGTGCTGTCTGGCGCGGCGATGAATGTTTGCTCTAACCGTGAGGAATTGGAAAAGTTCCTCCAGCTTGCAGCCAATGTCAGTGCTGAACACCCAGTAGTGGTGTCCAAGTTTATTGAGCATGCCAAGGAGATAGACTTCGACGGTGTGGCAAAGGACGGCGAGGTGATAGCATACGCCATCTCCGAGCACGTGGAGTTTGCCGGAGTGCACTCAGGCGATGCCACCTTGCAGTTCCCACCACAGAAACTGTATGTCGAGACAGTACGTCGCATAAAGCGTATCACAAGGCAGATAGCAAAGGAGTTGCATATCTCAGGACCATTCAACTGCCAGTACATGGCGAAGGATAATGATATCCTTGTTATAGAGACAAACCTGCGTGCTTCTCGCTCTTTTCCATTTGTTAGCAAAGTGTTAAAACTCAATCTCATAGACCTTGCTACTAAAGTAATGCTTAATGTGCCGTTTGAGAAGCCTGGTAAAAACCTCTTCGACCTCGACTATGTAGGTATTAAGGCGAGTCAGTTCTCCTTCAACCGCTTGCAGAAGGCTGACCCTGTTCTGGGTGTCGATATGGCATCAACGGGTGAGGTGGGATGCATAGGCAATGACACTAACTGTGCCATACTTAAGGCTATGCTCTCCGTGGGACAACGCATACCGGAGAAGAACATACTTCTATCCACGGGTTCCACTAAACAGAAGGTGGAGATGCTCGATGCTGCAAGACAGCTTGTGGAGCACGGCTACAACCTGTATGCTACGGGTGGCACCTACAAGTTCCTTTGCGAGCACGACATACCGAGTACCAAGGTGTACTGGCCTTCCGAAGAGGGACAGCCACAAGCACTCGATATGCTTCGTAATAAGGAAATCGATATGGTGGTCAACATACCTAAAGACCTAACTGTATCAGAACTTGACAATGGCTACAAGATACGCCGTGCTGCCATAGACCTCAATGTGCCTCTCATCACCAACAGCCGGTTGGCAAGCGCATTCATCAATGCCTTCTGTACCCAGCCGCTTGATGAGATAGAGATAAAACCTTGGCAAGAGTATAAGTAATTCCTGAAAAATAAAGTAGTATGCAAAATATATTCCGTGGACTTGGCATAGCCTTAGTCACTCCGTTCAATGAGGATGGTACCATCGATTATGAGTCGCTGGCATCCATCATCGAGTATCAGTTAAGCAATGGCGCTGACTTCCTATGTATCCTGGCAACGACAGGCGAGACACCTTGTCTGTCAAGTGAAGAACACTATAAGGTGAAGCAGTTTATTGTCAAGCAGGTGGCAGGTCGTGTACCACTCCTTATGGGTTGCGGTGGCTACAATACCGCCGCTGTGGTAGAGATGTGCAAGACCTACGATATGAGCGGCATCGATGGTTTGCTGTCAGTATGCCCATATTACAATAAACCATCGCAGGAGGGACTATACCAGCATTTCAAGGCTATTGCTGGTGCTACCCGGCTGCCCGTTGTACTTTACAATGTGCCAGGACGTACGGGCATCAATCTCAAGCCTGAGACAACATGTCGACTCGCCAACGACTGCGATAATATTGTGGCGATAAAGGAAGCCTCCGGTTCGATAGAGCAGGTTGATGAGATAATAAAAAATAAACCTACCGATTTTGAGGTACTCTCTGGTGACGATGCCATAACATTCCACATGATAGCCACGGGGGCAGTAGGAGTAATTTCTGTTATTGGCAATGCACTGCCCAAGGAATTCTCACGCATGATACGTCTGGAGTTTAATGGCGAGTATGGAGCTGCACAAAAGATACATCATAAGTTCACTGAACTCTATAGTCTTCTCTTCGTTGATGGAAATCCCGCAGGTGTCAAGGCGTTGATGAGCGAGATGGGATTGCTCAAGAATGTGCTCCGCCTGCCTCTTGTACCAACACGCCTGACTACCAAGCAGAAGATTTCTGCCGTGCTTAAAGAACTGAAACTGTAGTTGAAAGAATGTATTTTAATGGGATGGTTTAGATTCCCGTTATCATTTAAAATAACTAACCTAAAACCTAAATCAAATGAATACGACCAATGTAGGTAGCAAGAGCTATCTATTTTCCATTGTGATGGTAGCTGTTCTCGGCGGTTTGTTATTCGGTTATGACACCGCAGTAATATCAGGTGCCGAGAAGGGCCTCCAGGCATTTTTCATCGGTGCTACGGATTTTGGCTATACCGATTTCCACCATGGTGTCACTTCGTCGAGCGCCTTGATAGGCTGCATCATTGGTTCGGCGCTGTCAGGCATCCTTGCCTCCAACCTTGGACGCAAGAAATCGCTCGTCATAGCCGGTATGCTGTTCTTTATCTCAGCCTTTGGCAGTATGGAGCCAGAGACGCTGTTCTTCCAGCGTGGTGTGCCGTCATACGACCTCCTCATAGTATTCAATGTCTACCGTGTAATAGGTGGCATCGGTGTAGGACTTGCCTCAGCCATATGCCCTATGTATATAGGCGAGATAGCCCCTGCTAACATGCGAGGTATGCTTGTTAGCTGGAACCAGTTTGCTATCATCTTCGGTCAGCTTGTAGTGTATTTCGTCAACTTCATCATACTCGGTGAACATACCAATCCCGTGATGGAGAGCATAGGGCAGGGTATGAACCATGTGTTGCCCGAGAGTGACCCTTGGACTATTCAGACAGGTTGGCGCTATATGTTCGGTTCAGAGATGGTGCCCGCCGGCTTGTTTACCTTGCTCATCTGCATGGTGCCTGAGAGCCCCCGCTACCTTGTCTCCATAGGACTTTACGAGAGGGCACGCCGCATACTCTCACGCATCAACGGCGACCTCCATGCCCATACCATCCTTCAGGATATCAAGAATACCATGCACGTAAAGACAGAGCATCTCTTTACCTACGGCTGGATGTGTATCTTCGTAGGTATCATGCTGTCAGTATTCCAGCAGGCAGTAGGTATCAATGCCGTGCTTTACTACGCACCACGTATCTATGCCGATATGGGTATAGACAATCCTATGGTCGTTACCGTATTCACTGGCATAGTTAACATACTCTTCACCCTCGTTGCTGTCTTCACCGTCGAGAAACTTGGTCGCCGTCCGTTGCTCATTACAGGTTCCATAGGTATGGCGATAGGAGCCTTCGGAGTCGCTACGACCTTCGGACATCCAGGTCTGGAACTCCTTTGTATGGCGAGCATCATGGTATATTCCGCAAGTTTTATGTTCTCATGGGGCCCCATCTGCTGGGTACTCATTGCCGAGGTGTTTCCCAATACCATACGTGGTGCCGCAGTAGCCATTGCCGTTGCCTTCCAGTGGATATTCAACTTTATCGTCAGCTCCAGTTTCGTGCCACTATTCAATATGCACCTTACAGAGGGTGACGACTTCGGACATTGGTTCACCTACGGACTGTATGGCGTCATCTGCATCCTCGCCGCCATCTTCGTATGGAAACTCGTGCCTGAGACCAAGGGCAAGACCCTCGAGGATATGACAAGGCTGTGGAAGGACAGATTGTAGAAATCTTCTAACCCTTGAAACAATATGAGTTTAAATAGTTTTTTCATTTTTCATATTCCTCGTGCCATGTCCTAAACTGAAAAGTCGCCAAGGTCACCAAGGTCGCCAACAAGATTTTCTACACCAGAGGACTGATTATAGATTATAGATGAAAAATATGACTTAGAAAAAGAAGAGAGAAACCATTAAAGGAAAAGAGATATTAATATTGTATATATAATAATAACCTATATACGCACGCACGTAACAGCAATGGCGACCTTGGCGACCTTGGCAACATCGACGACCTACTTAAATGTTAAAAACGGAGACAACGTTTTGGGTAAATGACAATTGATAATTGACAATTGACAGTTTTTTTTGTATTTTGTATTTTATAGTTGTAACGTGTTGTAACACAATCGGTTATATATTAAGTAAACGATGCGTACATTTTGGCTTGTTCTGGCACTGCTTGATGTACCTTCTAGCATAGCAAGAAGGTCATTTCGGCATAGCCAGAAGCACCCTCTGGCATAGCCTCTAAAGCGGAGAGATGACATGATGTTAAAAACGGAGAAAAGTTTGCACAGGTTAAGTTAATGTAGTAATTTTGCATTGTCTTTTAAAGGAACGACAACTATGATTCTCCGAGCTCTGCTCGCCAGAGCACCAACTAGAGCGCAAGAACATAGAACAACATTAATGACTGTATGAGACATACGCTCATAATTTTGCTTTTTTTTATTATTTTATCCGCGTATGTCATAAAAAAATTGTAACTTTGCATTCGCAAGAAAAAAATAAGGAAAAAAAATATATATAGACCAATGGAATTAGCAAGTAAATACTCTCCACAGGAGGTAGAGAATAAGTGGTACCAGTACTGGACCAACCATAAACTGTTTGCCAGCAAGCCTGACGGCAGGGAGCCTTATACCATCGTGATACCACCGCCTAACGTGACGGGCGTGCTGCACATGGGACACATGCTCAACAACACCATTCAGGATATCCTGATACGTAAGGCACGACTGGACGGCAAGAACGCTTGTTGGGTGCCTGGCACCGACCACGCCTCAATAGCTACGGAGGCGAAGGTGGTGAACAAGCTGGCGCAGCAGGGCATCAGGAAGCGTGACCTGACGCGTGAGGAGTTTCTCAAACACGCATGGGAATGGACCAACGAGCACGGAGGTATAATACTGAAGCAGCTCCGCAAGCTGGGTGCATCATGCGACTGGGACCGCACGGCGTTCACCATGGACGAGAAGCGCTCGGAGTCGGTGATGAAGGTGTTTGTGGACCTCTATGAGAAGGGATACATATACCGCGGACTGCGCATGGTGAACTGGGACCCGAAGGCGCAGACGGTGCTCTCTACCGAGGAGGTGATATACCGTGAGGAGAAATCGAAACTGTATCACCTGAAGTACTACGTGGCTGACGCCCACGAGAACCCTGTTGTGCTGACAGGCGCTGAGGGCGAGGTATGGCACAAGGATGAGAAGGGCTACTACGCAGTGGTTGCCACCACACGTCCTGAGACCATCATGGGCGATACGGCGATGTGTATCAACCCTAAGGATGTGAAAAACCAGTGGCTGAAGGGTCATAATGTGATAGTACCGCTGGTGAACCGCGTCATCCCCGTGATAGAGGACAGATACGTTGACATAGAGTTTGGTACGGGCTGTCTGAAGGTGACGCCTGCTCACGACGTGAACGACTACAACCTTGGCAAGACGCACAACCTGAAGATAATCGACATATTTAATCCTGATGGCACGATATCTGAGGCTGCTGGCATCTATGTAGGCATGGACCGTATGGTGGTGCGCAAGCAGATAGCCATAGACCTCGAAGAGGCTGGACTGATGGATCACGTGGAGGACTACGACAACAAGGTGGGTTACTCTGAGCGTAACCAGGATACTGCCGTGGAGCCACGCCTCTGCAAGCAGTGGTTCCTCTCCATGCAGCACATGGCGGACATAGCACTGCCTCCTGTCGTGAATGGCGAACTGAAGTTCTACCCAACGAAGTATGTGACCACATACAAGAACTGGCTGGAGAACATACAGGACTGGTGCATATCTCGCCAGCTGTGGTGGGGACACCGCATACCGGCGTACTTTATTAACCCCTCCAACTCCCCCGAAGGAGGAGAGACTCAAGACAGCGAGGAGCGCTACGTTGTGGCTCTCACTAAGGAGGAGGCACTGAAGAAGGCGCAGGAGAAGTATGGCAAGGACATAACGATGGACCAGCTCCATCGTGACGAGGATGCCCTCGACACATGGTTCTCATCATGGCTGTGGCCTATATCGCTTTTTGACGGCATCAACAATCCTGGCAACGAGGAGATAAAGTACTACTACCCAACGGCTGACCTGGTGACGGGTCCGGACATCATATTCTTCTGGGTGGCAAGGATGATAATGGCGGGCTGCGAATACGAGAAGCAGATACCATTCCGCAACGTATATTTCACAGGTATAGTACGTGACAAGCTGGGCAGGAAGATGAGCAAGTCACTGGGCAACTCACCTGACCCGCTGGAACTGATAGAGAAATTCGGTGCCGACGGCGTGCGCATGGGTATGATGCTCGCCGCTCCTGCTGGTAATGACATACTCTATGATGACGCCCTCTCGGCTCAGGGTATGAACTTCTGCAACAAGATGTGGAACGCCTTCCGACTGGTACAGGGATGGGAGACGGAGGACAAGGCGGCATCAGACTCAAACAAGAAGGCTGTAGCCTGGATGAACGCCAAGATAAGGAGCGTATATGCCGAAATCAACGACGACTACTCTAAGTACCGCCTCAATGAGGCACTGATGGCTGCCTTCAAACTGTTTACCGACGAGTTCTCTGGTTGGTATCTGGAGATGATAAAGCCAGCATACCAGTGTCCTATCGACAAGGAGACACTTGAGGCTACTCTCGACATATTCGACAAACTGCTGCACATAATACACCCATTCATGCCATTCATCACCGAGGAACTGTGGCAGCACATCGCTGAGCGCAAGGACGGTGAGTCGCTGATGGTGGATGTGTTCAAACTCGATGCTCCAACGGAGGCTGACGAGAAGCTGATGGCAGACTTCGAGGAGATGAAGCAGATAATATCGGGCGTGCGTGGCGTTAGGCAGACTAAGAACATAGGTCCTCGCGAACCTCTCACACTTGAGGTGATAGTGACGGGCGACGACGACAAGGTGATAACACAGTGTCCAGCCCTGGGACCTGTAATCAAGAAGATGGCAGGACTTAGCGACATACAGTATGTGCAACAGAAGGGCGAGGGTTCGTCGGCATTCATGATAGGCACCCGCGAGTATGCCGTGCCTCTGGGCGACCTCATCGACGTGGAGGCAGAGATAGCCAAGGCTGAGGCACAGCTGAAGCACCTCGAGGGATTCCTTGTGGGAGTAAGAAAGAAACTCTCCAACGAACGTTTCGTTGCCAATGCCCCAGAAGCCGTAGTGGCACTGGAGCGCAAGAAGGAGTCGGACTCACTCGAAAAGATTGCTGCGCTGAAACAGACTATCGCTGAACTTAAGAAGTGATTGACGACCTCTACACATACCGTTCCTACGCAGGATGCGTGAGTGAGGGATACCGATTCCTCGCAGGGAACCTATGGATGGTGTGTAAGGTGATGGTGCCATACTTCCTGGTGCTCTCATTGCTCTGCGTACTGTCAAACGCTGTGAATACCCACGCCAACGTGGCGATACTGGCAGGCGAAGAGATAGACGTGACGGAGGTGATAGCAGCAGTGGTGCTGGCAGTGCTGTGCCTGACAGCCTACGTGGTGGCGATGGTGAGACTCTACAGGATGTTTAAGGGCGTGTGTGGCATCAAAGGCAAAAGAACGATAAGATGGGGTGGGGTGATGAAAACCATATTCCTACACCTGGGTAAGGTGGTGGGCACCACGTTGCTCTCACTCTTCGTATGCTTCGTGCTCAGCATGGTGGTGTATCTGCCTTACGTTGTCTCCACCTATGCCTATTTCAGCAGTGTGGAGGGAAAAGTGAATTTTGGCGATACGGCGCTTATACCCATCAGCGGCTACGTGATGATGGTGGTGGCGTGCACCGTGTGCTATACCATTATTAATATATTGTCAGTAGGGTTTTATGCCTCGCTGATGTTTTTGTATGGAAGCGTGAGAAAATGAAAAAGGTATTATTCATAGACCGCGACGGCACCTTGATAAAGGAGCCAGCAGATGAGCAGATTGACTCTTTCGAGAAGTTGGAGTTTGTGGAGGGCGCGATAACCAATCTCGCCTTCATACGCAAGAACCTCGACTTTGAGTTTGTTATGGTTTCCAACCAAGACGGACTGGGTACAGACTCTTTCCCCGAGAATACCTTCTGGCCTGTACATAACTTCATACTCAACACCCTGAAAGGTGAGGGAATAGAGTTTGATAATATACTGATAGACAGTCATTTTTCACAGGATGCTCATCCAAACCGTAAACCTGGCACAGGGATGCTCACGGAGTATATCGACAACTCAGACTACGACATTGCTGGTTCATACGTGATAGGCGATAGGGAGACGGACGCACAGCTTGCCGTCAATCTCGGATGTAAGGCGCTGATACTTGGCAAGGACGGAATGGACTGGAAGAAAATCAGCGAACTGCTCTTTGCCGGCGAACGCATAGCCGAGATAACACGTACCACGAAGGAGACGGACATCACAGTGCGCATAAACCTCGATGGTACGGGAAAGTGTGACATACAGACGGGACTGGGATTCTTCGACCACATGCTGGAGCAGATAGGCAAGCACGGCATGACAGACCTATACATACGTTGTAAGGGCGACCTCAACGTGGATGAACACCACACCATAGAGGATACGGGCATAGTGCTTGGTGAATGCCTGCTCAAGGCACTTGGCGACAAACGTGGCATAGAGCGCTACGGATATTGTCTGCCGATGGACGACTGCCTGTGCAACGTGGCTCTCGACTTCGGAGGAAGACCCTGGCTGATATGGGATGCAGAATTTAAACGTGAGAAGGTAGGCGAAATGCCGACGGAGATGTTTCAACACTTCTTCAAGTCGGTAAGCGATGCTGCCAAGATGAACCTCAACATAAAAGCAGAGGGCGACAACGAACACCATAAGATAGAGGGCATATTCAAGGCTTTCGCTCGTAGCATAAGGATGGCAGTAAAGAGGGACATATACCACTACCAGCTTCCATCGACAAAAGGAGCACTGTGATGAGTTCACAGTTGATAGTTGATGGTTAAAAAAACTTAAAGCGAAAGGAACTTTCAACTTTCAACTTTCAACTTTCAACTATTATTGCTACCTTTGCAAAAGAGGAAAACATTATTAAAATATAACCATAAATACTAAACAAAAAATGGCACAGCTAAAATCTTTATCAAGACTGACTGCTCCAAAGAGCACAGCTCCTGAGAAAATCATCCAGTTTGGTGAGGGTAACTTCCTACGCGCTTTCGTTGACTGGATCATCTGGAATATGAACGCCAAGACGAACTTCAATGGTTCGGTAGTGGTGGTTCAGCCTATTGACAAGGGTATGGTGCAGTGGCTGAACGGTCAGGACTGCCTCTACCACGTAAACCTGCAGGGACGTCTGAACGGTGAGCCTGTAAACCAGCTCGACCGTGTGGACGTTATCTCTCGTGGCATCGACCCATACGCACAGAACTGGGCATTCATGTCACTCGCTGAGCAGCCAGACATCCGTTTCGTTATCTCTAACACTACAGAGGCTGGTATCGCTTTCGATCCAGCATGTAAGTTTACTGACGCTCCTGCCTCTTCTTACCCCGGCAAGCTGGTTCAGCTCCTGTTCCGTCGATACCAGACTTTTGGCGGCGACCCAAAGAAGGGACTTATCATCATGCCTTGTGAGCTGATATTCCTCAACGGTCATCACCTCAAGGACTGCATACGCAAGTACATCGAACTGTGGAAGGACGACTTTGGCAAGGACTACGAGGGCTTCAAGGAGTGGTTTGAGAAGTACAACTACGTATGTGCTACACTCGTGGATCGTATCGTACCAGGATTCCCACGCAAGGAGATTGCTGAGATACAGCAGAAGATAGGTTATAAGGACAATCTCGTGGTACAGGCTGAGATATTCCACCTTTGGGTTATCGAGAAGGCTGAGAATATGACATGCGAAGAGCTCCGTGCTGAGTTCCCTGCTGACCAGGCTGGTCTGCATGTTCTTATTGCAGAGTCTGAGGCTCCTTACCATGAGAGAAAGGTTACACTGCTCAATGGTCCTCACACAGTGCTCTCACCTGTGGCTTACCTCTCTGGTATCAACATCGTGCGTGATGCACTGCATGACGAGGTAGTAGGCAAGTACATCAAGAAGGTACAGTATGACGAACTCATGCAGACACTGAACCTGCCTATGGACGAGTTGCAGCAGTTTGCTGCCGACGTATTGGAGCGCTTCGACAACCCATACGTTGACCACCAGGTAACGTCAATCATGCTCAACTCATTCCCAAAGTTCCAGGCACGCGACCTGCCAGGAGTAAAGGTATATCTGGAGCGCAAGGGCGAGCTGCCTAAGGGCTTGGTACTCGGTCTGGCTGCTATCATCACTTACTACAAGGGTGGCACACGTGCTGACGGTGCTCCTATCGAGCCAAACGACGACCAGAAGATTATGGATCTGCTCAAGCAACTCTGGGCTACTGGCGACACACGCAAGGTGGCTGAGGGTGTACTGGCAGCAGACTGGATATGGGGCGAGCACGGCGACCTCAACAAGATACCTGGACTTACCGATATGGTTGAAGGCTTCCTGAACGACATACAGTCTAAGGGTATGCTCGAAACAGTGAAGTCAATATTGTAAGCTTTGTATAAAGTATAAAGTATAAGGTTGAATGCATGACCTCAAGACTTTAGCTGAACGATACGAGACAAGGGAGTTCCTTGATGGTGACCCATCTTGGTTTATGCACCAAGTGGAGGGAGATGCCAACAAGGAACTCCTTGCTTTTATTGCCTCCTCACTGAGCTATGGCAGCAGGAAACAATTTATGCCAAAGATACAGTATATACTGAATTGCTCTCATGGGGAGGTGGAGCACTGGCTCCTGTCAGGCAGGTACAAGGATGACATACCTGATAATGATGAGTGTTACTACCGACTATACTCCAACCGCACTATGCGTGAGTTTCTTGACTCACTGACGGATATGCTCTTTAGGTATGGTTCGCTGAAAAACTACGTTAAGGAGGAACTGGCTGCAACATCACAACCGCCATCACGTCAGGCTCTTGATGCCATCAAGGCAATAGTATGGTGGTTTCGGATAAAGGTTAAGGTCAACGTTAAGGTTAAGGTTAACGTCATCCCCCAATCCACTTCGTCATCCTGCAAGCGCCTGTGCATGTTTCTTAGATGGATGGTGAGAGAGGGGTCGCCCGTGGACCTCGGACTGTGGACAGACGTTATAGACAGGCGCACGCTCATAATGCCCCTCGATACACACGTCATACAAGAAGCGAGCCGCCTTGGACTGCTTGAGTCCAAGACGGCTTCGATGGGTTCCGCATTAAAACTTACGGAGAAATTGCGTATGACATTTCCCGATGACCCTTTGAAAGGCGATTTCGCCCTCTTCGGGTTGGGGGTTACTTCTTAGCCAAAAGATCACGTATCTCGGTGAGAAGCTCCTCCTGTGTAGGACTAGCAGGTGCCTCGGGCTCTGCAGGTGCCTCCTTCTTCATCTTGTTCATAGCCTTGATCATGCAGAAGATACAGAGTGCGATGATGATGAAATCAATGATGTTCTGCAGGAAAGTGCCATACTTGATATTTGCCTCGCCCACGGTGATAGCAAGCTGAGTGAAATCTACACCGCCCGTTATCATACCGATGATAGGCATCAGCACGTCGTCAACCAGACTGCTGACAATCTTACCAAAAGCGCCACCGATGATAACACCGACAGCCATGTCCATTACGTTGCCCTTCATGGCAAACTCTTTGAATTCCTTAATAAATCCCATAGCTTGATAGAAAATTGAAAAATTAAAAATTAGAATTATTTGTTATTATTCGTGATCTGAATACCTTTTGCAAAGTTGATATTACAATTTTTCTGTGATAATTGATTTGTGTTAATTGTTTGGTTCAAATATGGCACAAAGATAACATTTTTTTTTCAATAACAAACAATTTGTCAGAAAAAAAACGTAAATTTGCAATGCAAATCTCGTTAATCAATATATTTGGTTACATTTTTACATCGGGATAACAAGAATAAAGCTAAAGGATAATATAACGTTTCCATATTTAAATTAATAAAAAAAAGAAAATTATGACAAAAGTAGCTATTAACGGTTTCGGCCGTATCGGTCGTCTCGCTTTCCGTCAGATGTTTGAGGCTGAGGGCTATGAGGTTGTTGCTATCAATGACCTTACTTCACCAAAGATGCTCGCTCACCTTCTTAAGTATGACACTGCTCAGGGCGGTTTCTGTGGTAAGTTTGGTGAGAACAAGCACACTGTAGAGGCAACAGAGGACTCAATCATCGTAGATGGTAAGGAAATCAAGATCTCTGCTGAGGCTGATGCAACAAAGTGCCCATGGGCAGCTAACGATGTTGACGTAGTTCTCGAGTGCACTGGTTTCTACACATCAAAGGCAAAGGCTGAGGCTCACCTCGCTGCTGGCGCTAAGAAGGTAGTTATCTCTGCTCCTGCAGGCAACGACCTCCCAACCATCGTTT
>CAMHQF010000019.1:0-36369 GCA_946187445.1 uncultured Prevotellaceae bacterium | reverse complement strand
TACATCAACCAGATGCTGCTGATGGAAGCCTCGTGGCTGCTCTGTTCCACCGACCTGCCGCTTGCCGACATTGCTGAGCGCCTACATTTCTCCGACCAGTCGAGCTTCGGTCGCTTCTTCACCCGCATGAAGGGCATCAATCCCAAGCAGTACAGGATGGAAAAATAAAAGACTCCCATATCAAGGGCGATACGGGAGAATAAGTTTGTGTTTTGGGGAAGACAGTCCTCTCTTATTTCAAGTTTGTCTGGAAGAAATCGGCTAACTTATCCCAAGGAATCATGTTCTTTGGCTCGCCCTTACCTGTGAGTTCTGTATATCCGCCATCGTAGAGGTCGCAATGCGAGGCACCAGGGATGATGAGCAGTTGCTTGTTCTCAGGAACAGGGTTGGGCTTGCCAATGACATTGTAGCCCTCGGCCTTGCCCTCCACCATAAACTTATAGGCAGCCTCGCCAAAGTAGCGCGAGTGGGCTTTCTCGCCGTGCATCACCATGACGGCAGAACGAATCTCGTTGATGTAGTAGAGGAAGCGGGCGTTGGCGTAGGCCTGGGTGCCGATGATGCGCCAGCCGTCGTTTGAGTTGCCGCTGCGCTTGTGGTAGCCACGTGGGGTGATGTAGTAGTCGTGGTAGTCCTTTACAAACTGCGGGGCATCATCGGGCAGGGGATTCACCACGCCACCACCCATAGCTGTCGGGTCTGTCAGCCGCTGCTTAGAGAGTGCTTCACGGGCCGCATGGCGCGACTCCTCCTTGTCCTCGCTGTCATAGTAGCCATTGCCGCTGACGCGGGTCATATCGTACATTGTCGAGGCCACTGTTGCTTTGATACGGGTGTCGGCAGCGGCAGCGTTGAGGGCGATGCCTCCCCATCCGCAGATGCCGATGATGCCAATCTTCTCAGCATCCACATTCTCCAACTGCGACAGATAGTCGACGGCAGCCATGAAGTCCTCGGTGTTGATGTCGGGCGATGCCGTGCGACGGGGTTCACCGCTGCTCTCACCTGTGTACGACGGGTCGAAGGCCAGCGTCACGAATCCGCTCTCTGCCATCCGCATGGCATAGAGTCCGCTCGACTGCTCTTTCACGGCTCCGAAAGGACCTGAGACGGCGATGGCAGGCAGTTTGCCCTCAGCATCCTTCGGTGTGTAAAGGTCTGCCGCCAACGTCAGCCCATACTGTGTTTCAAACGTCACCTTGCGGTGGTTCACTTTCTCGCTCAAGTGGAACGTCTTGTCCCACTCCTGTGTCAAATTTAGTGTTGTCATATTCTCGTCTGTTTTATTATTCCACCATCCGCTTGCCCAGTTCATACGCTGCCTGCAAGTCCTTCGGCCACTGGTTGTCGCGGTACCACTGCTTCTCTTCGAGGTCAACGGCAGAAGCGTCGAACTTCGAGTAGTCGGGATAGAACTGCCAGGTGCCGTGGACGTTCAGCACCTCGCACGAGCCGAAGTAGTACTCCATGTGCTCACGGTCGGGGGCGTGAAGGGGACCGTAGTTCATCTGTTCGTAGGCCTCAGGGGGGACGTTCATCGTGTAGATGAGGGCCGTGGGCATCCGCTTGTCGAGGTATTTCTTGGTGTTGCCCGTCTCTGGGTCGAGGTCGTAGCGCAGCATGGGGAACAGCAGACGCTCGATGACGTTGCGGAACATGCCCGTGGGGTACGACCAGTAGATGGGCGAACCGATGACGAGGGCATCGGCCTCCAGGATCTTCTCCAGCACGGGGCGCAGGTCGTCCTTCTGTATGCACAGGCCACCGCACTTGTTGCCCGTGCGCTTGCAGGCCATACAACTCACGCAGCCCTTATAGTTCAGACTCGTCAGGTGAATCAGTTCGCACTCGGCACCCGCTTCCTGGGCACCTTTCATCACGCTCTCCAGCATCTGCGCCGTGTTGCGGTTCTTGCGCGGGCTGGCGTTCAATAGAATCATCTTTTTAGTCATAAGCAGTATTTGTTTTAGAATTGTTTTCTTCCATTAGTCTTGTCAGTGGCGAAGCCATCAGAGGATTCACGGCTGCAGCGGCAGTTGCCGCCAGCGATATCTTCAGGAATTTTCTTCTGTCCATGTCTATTTCTCGTCTATCCTTTCAATCTTGAAGATGACGGGCCGGGTGCCGTCGGAGCAGCAGCAAATCATTTCGTTCTCACGCTTCATCCAGCCCTTCATGATGGAGCCGCCCTGCAAGCCGGTGTAGATATAGCGGCTGATGGCATCCCAGGCCTCCGAGCAATGCGGCATCTTCGGACCACCAGCCACCGTATCAGGGTCAGCCGTAGTCTTTACCAATGTGTTCAATCCTCCGTGCCAGAAGTGGTCGTTCACTTCGTCGCGCTCGAAAATGAACTCGTCGCCCACGTTATAGCAGGGACACATGCCCGAACAAGGGTCGGCACAATACTGCTGTTGCAACTCTGGATAGAGTTTCTTGTCAATGACCGTTACCTTTACTTTATGTTTCATTGTTATCTGTTTTTATAATGCCGGTGGAATGTTTCGAGTCGAATAAATATCTTTTTCCTATGCCTATCTTGTCAATTCTTGGTACATCTTGAACAGTTCGGCGACACACAGGCTCTCCGTGAACTCGTTCTTCACGGGGAAGCCGTAGGCCTCCATCACGGCACGGTCGTTCTGCATGTCATCTATCAAATGCCTTGTAAAGCAGACATTGTATGTTGCGACATTTGCAAGCCTGTTGCGAGGATGCCTAAACTTGTTGTTGCGAATGCAAGCCGTTTGCAAGTTAGCCTGTGGCCTTTGAAACTCTTGCAAACACCTTGTATTCCGTGCTGACATTATTTTGGGTGTTCGCAAGCCGCTTGCGAGGTTATCAACTTTTCTCGTCATGTCCGCAAGTCCCTTGTACATCGTCCTAACCTTTCTCGCCACGTCTGCAAACCCCTTGCAAGTTTGACACCCCTCATTAGCACGTCATCCGACACTAATTTCAAAGAAGCCAGTCGCAAAATTACTTATTTTTCCCTCATTTCTTGCAATTTGACAAAGAAATTCGGCTTTTCCACTTAGTTTTTATATGATTTTTGCAGCTAAGGCTGTCGAATTAGAAGAATTTTGTGTAATTTTGCAAACAGAAATCAAATACGTCTGACATGGATACTTTCGTTCAATGCTTAGGAAACAACAGAATTGTTCTTGAAAACAAGAACTCTCTGGATTGTTACAGCCGATGGCCAGCCCCGACTGTGATTTTCGTGGATGGCCCTTATGGTATCAATGGTTTTCCAGGTGACCCGAAAGACACGAAACTACTTCCTGAAGTTTATGCGCCTCACATCGCTGAGTGGTCGAAACATGCAAAGCCCGACACAACGCTGTGGTTCTGGGGAACCGAACTTGGTTGGGCAAGGATGCACCACTATCTTGAGGTCAATGGCTGGGACTATGAGCAGACTTTTGTTTGGAACAAAGGTATAGGCCATGTGGCTGGGAATGTGAACTCAAAAACTATCCGACAGGCTCCTGTCGTGACAGAAGTGTGCGTGAGATACACTAAGCGTGTAATGTTAGAATGTCAGGACGGAAAGATGTTGGGATTGCAAGAGTGGCTGCGGAGCGAGTGGAAACGGACGGGGTTGCCTTTCAGCAAGACCAACGAGGCCTGTGGCGTTAAGAATGCCGCCACAAGAAAGTATTTTACTCCTGACGACTTGTGGTATTTTCCACCTTCCAATGCCATGAAGATGATAGCCGATTATGCAAATGCTTATGGCAGTATGTTCGGACGGCCTTATTTTACTGTCAATGGGCAAGAAATGTCAGAATCACTTTGGGACGGAATGCGTGCCAAATGGAATCATATTCACGGTTACACTAACGTCTGGAGTCAGCCAGCACTTCATAGTAAGGAACGTTTGAAGGATGGTGCAAGCCACAAAGCATTACACTATAATCAGAAGCCCGTTTCCATTATCGATTATATCATCCGCACATCATCTGACGAAGGTGATGTAATCTGGGATCCGTTTGCTGGACTGGCAACGACGGCTTGGTGTTGCCGTAGGCTTGGCCGTTCTTGCTACTCTGCGGAAATTACAGAGAGTACGTTTAGAAATGCTGTAAGCAGATTATCAGAAACAGAACTTATTGCCGTATAAAAACAAATAAACAATCTTATACTGCAACGCTGGCAGAAGCCAAAAAAGGGGTTGCATTTACAAACATCGACTCACTTCCGCCTTTCGTAGAATCAGATTACTCGCTGAGTGGTAATGACAATAGAGCAAAACTGATAGAGACACTTCGCAATATTGTGTTCCCGTCACTCCCTGCAGAATGCTCTATCGAAAACAATTACTCTGGAATTCTGGCAACAGACTTATTCAGCCTGAACACACTGCTTGGTTCGATGATAGAGAATAAAGTTGTGATGTTCCTCAATGCCCATCGGCATCTTTGGGATGATGGCTGTTGGAGTGAGTATCATTTCATTCGCTCAAACGAATCGTTCCCTGATGTTCGTCTTGTCAGAAAGGGCGACAATCATGACATCGTTCTTGGCATAGAGTTGAAAAGTTGGTTTATCCTATCAAAAGAGGGCGAGCCTTCATTCCGCTATCGTACAGCATCCGAGGCTTGCGACCCAGCAGATCTGCTTTGCATCATCCCCTGGTATCTCAGCGATGCTGTCTGCGGTCATCCTGTACTGGCCACTCCGTGGGTCTATTCTGCTAAAGCCGCTGCCGAAGCCACAAAGCGGTATTGGATATATGAGCGGCAGACAGATAAGCCGATGACCGTGAAACAACGTGGTCTGGAAGTTCCAGATGGTGTGCGTCCTTACATGGAGAATGCTCGCGACAAAACAAACTACAAGCCAGCAAACGATGGAGGAAACAATTTCGGACGATTGGCCAGAACTGGTATTATGACCGAATTTGTTGAAGAGACTCTACTTGTGGATATTCTTGGTATTCCCGCTAACAATTGGCGTTTATTCTTGAAGGCTCACACAGATTCCAATTCTTTGCAAGACATCCAAAAGAAAATCAGTTCAATCACAAAGATACCTCAGTCAGAAGAGTTTCAGAAATTGATGGAATCATTGCGCGATTACATTGATGAACTGCCAGAGATTTAGTTTTCGCTATACGTTATAGAATGATAAAGTCGTCCTGATTTGGACGACTTTATCATTCATTGTTGTCATTGCACTTTCGTGAAGAGCCTTTTCTACATGAAATCTTCCATACTCAGCATAACACATACATTTTCATACATGGGTCTGCCCATCAGTCGGTTCATGATGTACTTGCGGAACTTTTGGCTGTTTTCGCTGTCGATGGCGTATGCCAGGCGAATCACAATCTCCAGATTGTACACGTCGATGCTCCTGTTTGGGCGATAGGGGGAACAGACGGAACGAGCCGTGAGTATCCTCTTCATGCGCGATACCTTTATTATATATAGAGCGTATCGTGCGGAACACGGTGGCTGATGAAACGAACTGGATCATTTTCCGCTATGTCCTTGTCAATTCTTTGTGGAAAAAGTATCGTCTGATTTGGTGAATACGGACGAAAATGGTACCTTTGCAATGACTTATTTTTCATGTTGTAAAGGTACAAAAACTTTACGACATAACAAAGCCCCTGGCTTGAGAAAGTCGGGGCTTTGCGCAAAAAAAGAGGATGTGCCTATTTGACACACCCTCCATTTTTTTTTCGTTTTCAGTCAAAATTAAAGGTTTTCAGACGAAATCTGAATCTCGTTGTCGCTGATTTTGTGTCAAATGTTGATTATTTCTTCACCTTAACATACACACCGTCGAAGGATGCGCCCACGCCGAAGCAGTCTGTTGAGCCGTAGCCTGTCAATGTCTTCAGCACCACGAAGCGGGGGAAGAAGGTGGCGCGAAAGCCATAACCGCACTCGTTGAGGTTGTAGTATTCGAATACGTTGCCGTTGAGCTGCGCGGGGCGGTCCTTGCTGCTGCCGCCCTCAGCGATGTTGTGCTGTGCGTTGCTGCATGTGAAGTGCACCTTGTTCTTTCCTGCCGCACGGAAGGTGATGTTGCCTCCCATCATCGACTGGTATTTCACGTCCCACTGCTGGAAGGAGTATTCCCGTCCTATGTTGCCTGGGTCCTCAGGGGTGAGGAGCGACTGGGTAAACCATTTCACTGCCTCGTGGCTGTAGCGCATGTCAGCGAGTGTCAGTTCCTTGAGTGTCTTGGGGTTTATCCATGTTCCCTCGACCTTGTTGTCGTATTGGTCGATGGCCTTATGCTCTATATGTATAAAACCCGTGATGGTGCCGTCAGCCTGATATTCCGCCACGTTATAGTTGTCCGTGCCGTCATAGTTTATCACGTTTCCTGCCAGCATTATTGGTGCGGGGTTTTTGGCTTTGGGGTAGTATATATACCCTGCCGCTATGCTGTCGTTGGTCTTTTGAAGCATTATGGTGACGGGTATGCGTCCGCCTATTTTAGCATCAAAATGGTGGCACTGCAGGTTCACCACCCCGCTGTAGTCCACAAACGAGTCATCTTTACTCTCTATCTCCCATGTATCAGATAGGTATTCCGTGAGTTTGCTTCTTTGCCATCCGTAGTATGTCGTCACCCTGTGATCAGGTCCTGCCGAGAGTACGGTGGATATCACCTTCCTCACACTGTCAAAATCGGGTTCGCCGATGCCGCCGTACCCCTCGGGTTCTATGAAGCGGTGCTGCGACTGGTCCCACAGCAGTGCCTCGTGCTGCGTGTTGTTGGCAAAGCCGCCCATATATCCCAGGTATATGTCGAAATCGGGATATCCGTCGAAGTTTATGTCTGGTTCGCTGTAGCTGATGGTCTCCTTTGCCATCTCCTCCGAAAGGGCGAGGGCGAGTTCGAAGCTAAACTCATCAAACTTTTTATCACCCACATAGGTGCCTACGTTGACAAGGTTTATCTCTCCCTCGGCATTCCTCTCGTATGTCAAACGAAAGGAGAAGTCCTTACGCTCGTACTGCTGTTGCGCCAGCAGTGGCATCGTCACCATAGTGACAAGTAATATGATAAAAAGCTTTTTCATCGTGGGGTATTTCTTCTTTAACTTCTTTAACTCCTTTAACTCCTATAACTCCTATAACTCCTATAACTCCTTTAACTCCTATAACTCCTATAACTCCTTTAACTCCTTTAACTCCTATAAAACTAAATATTTGTCTTTCCCGCAAATCCTTCCTTGAGGTCATCGATGGTCAGTTCCATAAGCTGTTTCTTGCTTAGGTTACCATGGCTGGCCAGACGGTTGGCCTGGTGCTGTATGCTCTTCTCAAACACATTGCGTGCATAGCGTGCATTGCCGAAGTTACGGTCTTTGTGCGCCACTACGTAGTCGAAGCGTTTGCGTAGATATTCCTCAGCATCAGGAGCCAGTGTATATTGGTTTTTCTTCATATACATCTTGAATATCTCCGTCAGCTCTCCTCCCGAATAGTCAGGGAAGTCGATGTATCGGTTGAATCGCGACTGCAGTCCTGGGTTAGAGTCTATGAAGCGTTTCATCTCACCCTTGTATCCAGCTATGATTACCACCAGTCGGTCGCGGTAGTCCTCCATGCGCTTGAGGAGTGTCGATATGGCCTCCTGTCCGTAGTCGCTCGACTTGCCTCCCTCCGGCACGAGGGCATAGGCCTCATCGATAAACAGCACTCCGTCGAGTGCCCGCTGCACCACAGCATCGGTCTTCGTCGCCGTCTGTCCCACGTACTCTGCTACGAGTCCGCTGCGGTCGGTCTCCACGGTATGTCCTTTCTTCAGCACTCCGAGGTCTTTGTATATCCTACCCACGATACGTGCCACGGTGGTCTTTCCCGTACCTGGCGAACCGTAGAATACGAGGTGGTATGACACCTTTGCCGTCTTCAGTCCCTGTGCCTCGCGTTGCTTCTGCAGTTTCACGAAGTTTGCCAACGTATGCACCTCCTTCTTGACATCATCGAGGCCTATCAGTTCGTCGAGTTCCTTATATGGGTCGCCCACCACCACGGTATCGGTGGCGAGGCTGTCTCGTTGCTCCACCTGCTCCGTCTTTTGCCCATCAGAGCTGCTGCTGTCGTCATCATCCACAAAGGCACCGATGATAGCCAGGATAATGGTGAATATCACAAAGCCTATCGACATACATCCACAGCCTTTGAGCACCTTGTTTACATTTTCTTCTTGTATCTGCATTGTTCTTTAATATATTCCTTAGCGTTATTCTTTTCGGAGAGTTCCTCTTGTTTTCCTCCTTCACTCCATCTGAATACGAAGTCATCGACATACCAATCCTGGCGCTCATACACCAGGTGCAGGTATATGGTGTTGTTTTCAAAGTTGTGCACCACGACCTCTGCTATGGCGGTATTGCCGTCCTTGCCGATGGTCACTTTCTTTACCTTATACCACCAGTGGTCGTCTATATCCTGCCCGTTTATCCAGTGGTCGCTGTCAGTCCATATACCACCCTGTGCCTCGCAGATGCTGTCGGCCTTATCGTTCAGACGGTTGTACTCCGCCGAACAGCCGTACCTATCGCTGCGGTGCTTATAGAGCGAGTCTATGCGCTGCTTGATATAACCCACGGTATGACGTATGGAGTCCTTGATGGCTGCAGAGTCAACCACCGCCTCCTCCACTACTGTGTCGCTGGCTATGCTGTCACTGTCGCCGCTCACTGGGCTCACCTTACCACCACAGGCAGCGAGCATCACAGTAGCCGTAGTCACGGCAAGAATATGTATTATCCTACGTTCGTTCATGTTGTTGCGAAGTTACGAAAAAAATCGTTACGAAAGAAATTTTCGTAACGATTTTTTTGTATTCCTATTCATGTGGACGTTGCTCTGTGCGGATAAGTTGGAAGTTTTCGTCAAATAATAAGCTATAGCGATATCCGCATAACAGTAGAAATGCGTTTTCCTGGTTTTGACAACATCTGTGTGAAAGTGACGTTCGTGTCGCATTCTGTTAATAGCGTCCCATGAAGCATTAAACGAGCGATTATAGGACGTTGCCAAAAAGCCAATCTGTTCTTGCTGACTGAGCTGCAGCAATTTTGGATGTCTTATTTGTTGCAAACGAATGAATATTGCCAAATAACGACATTGTCCCTCTTCGGTGCTAAGACGACGCACACGGCTGCGACGAGCCTCATTATTGTCTGCAAGATTGAATGAGAAACCATACTTCTGAGCAAGGGGCGACGAGTTCCATGCTCGCTCAACATCCTCTGCAAACGAGGGTTTCATCTGGAACCGTCCGACGGAAAAGTTTGCCCCTTCCTTACCCTTCGTGACATAAAGTCCGTTGACAGCAACCTTCTCTATCTCGTCCTTCCACATGGAATAACGGATGAGTTCTGGAAAGACTATTGCATCTGCCACACGACTATCGACATTGAAGAGGTCGAATTCCTTCTTCCACTCTTCGTGATGCTCCCTGACATAACATTCGGCCTCTGTCCAATCGCTGCCGAAGACATTACGATAATTCACAGAAAATGCTGTGGCAGTGCCCACGTAGAGCATCAGCCACAGCAATACGATATGTTTTAGAGTTTGTAAATGCATTTAACTATCTTGCCGCCTTTAATGTTTATCCACTCTAAACGGTCTGGACAGGAAGTAAAGGCAGAAGGTGTATAGGTTGTCATACCATTGATAATAATCTCACCTGACTTGCTGTATTCCACCATGCGCTTGCCGCTGCGACTCTTATAAACGCCATAAGGCGGGGTCTTGTCCATATTACCACCCTTTTTCAGTCGTTGGTCTGCTTTCTTATTGATGCTATTCAGCTCATCCTCACTTATTTTGCGGAATTTGCCATTTTCCAAGACGCCATACTCATTGGTTTCATCGTTCTGTGCCAACAGGGGCCAAGAACCACCAGGTGTCCTGAAATCGCTTACACCGCCGATGTAGCCACGACACTCCCATGGAGCGAACGACCAACCCTCTTGCAATTCATAGATGGTTGTTTCGCAAACTGGAGAAGTCTCCAACTTTGGCAGTTCCTTATATGCTTCGTCCAATATGTTGCCCACCATGATTACTGTATTCAGGTCGGTACGTCCGATGGCACACTCGGGCAGGTCACCGCTATCAACCACCTTTCTTGTCAGACGGGTATATTCAACGGCAAACTTCTTAGCTTCGTCTATCTTGCGTTGTAATGAAGCACGATACTCCTTGGCTGCCTCAAAGCGATAGTTATATAGCAGTTCGTCAGCCTCAGCATAGAGGTTGTCAATCTGTGTAGCATCGTCAATATCACATATCTGACCGTATATTTTCTTCAGTTTACTCTCATACTTCCTGGCTATACCATCATAGCTATGATTCTCCTCGCGTTCGATAGCTTTCGCATAATCCTGTACCAGTTTGCCAATTTTAGACTCGTAACCATTGAGAGCCGCCGTCATTTGTTTTACATTATTGGCAAAGTTGCCGGCATTCATTGCCATCTCCTGCATTTTCTGTATGAACTCAGGATGCTGACGTATGTATGCCTCTTGCTCTTTTTCACTCATCTTTTCGAAGCGTGCCATTTCTGCCTGATCAACATTGCCACCCATGATTTTCGCCATCACCTTGTCTTGAATAGGTTTCTTCTTCGATTCAGGGGCATTCTCATCGTTCAGGATTGCCATCTCGTCCTTAGTCAAGCCGAACATGTCCTTAATCTTATTTTCCCACTTCAAGCGAAGTGCTTCCATTTCAGCATCAGAACATCCTTTCTCACTGGATAACAACTGTTCGACACGAGCCAGTACAGCTGCAATCTTTTGTGTATAGGCATCGCGCTCCTCCATAGTACTGCGAGCCATCTTCTCTGCCGATGGCAGTGCTGGCAGTTCAGCCATCAAAGCCGAGGCTGACGATGCCGAACTGGGAGTGATAGTGCCATCCCATGTGATAGTAGCGGTCTTGCGCTTTGGCACAATATCACTTCCTTGTGCTACTGCAAGATTTGAGGGATCGGCAGGTTCGTCGTTCTCTACCTGCTGTTCCTCTACATTTTCACTTGTAGCCTGATTTCCTAAAACAGCCTGCTGAGCCTTCTGCTTCAGCTTCTTCAAGAATCCCTGGGCATTGGCATCTGCTGTGCTGAACATCAATAGCGCAGCCAGCATGAACATCATCTTTTTCATACGATTTTATCTTTTTGTTGTTATTTCTTTACGAATACCACCCTTCGGTTCTTGGCACGCCCTGCCTCCGTCTTGTTGTCGGCAACGGGTTCGTGTGAACCCTTGCCTACGGCTTTCAGGTTGAAGTCATCAACACCAAGGTCAGCAAGTGCCTTGACCACAGCCTCTGCACGCTGCTGAGACAGTGGGTCGTTAATCTTGTCGGAGCCTTGGTTGTCGGTATGTCCCTGCACCTCGAAGCGAACCCGTGGGTTCTTCTTCATGTAAGCAGCCACTTTCTCAATCTCCGTCATCGACTCTGGTTTCAGTGTAGCCTTGCCCGTCTCGAACAAAATGTTGTTGGTCACAAACTTTCCTGTCTCGGCAATAGCCTTCTCAACGGCAGTCATATCCTGAGCATTGCGGTCGTAGAGGGCAACGGCACCCTTGGCAAAAACCACATTGCGGATAAAGGTAAGATTATGATAATCGAAAGGCACCTGGAAGGCAAACCACGTAGGCTGCTTTACGTTGGGCAGGTTGACTACGCGATTGCCATCGAAGTAAACCTTCAGGGCACGCTTGTTGAACGAAATTGCCACCGTGTGCCAGCCCTGCTGGAACTTGTAGTGGATTTGTGTAGGTCTGCCCATGTTGTAGTAGGTATGGTCATAGGTATCGCAAACTCCATGAACAAGTTCAAAAGAAACGTTGCCGTCGTCCGTGTTTGGATTTGTACGGTCTGTCGTGGTATATAGCCTCAGTTTCATGTCATTCAAGCCTATACCATCGTTGCCCCTTACCTGATTACCGTCACTCCAATAATAGAAGTCATATTCGATGGTGAACTCTTCGGGCAGATATGCTCCCTGTTCCTTTATGAGTGGAGTGATAATGCCGTTTTCTGTCACCTCTACAGCTTTTACTCCGCCAATGGATTTCACCTCTGCTGAACCGTCCAGCAAGTCCCACTTTGAAGGAAACTCGCCTACGGTCTCTCCCGCGAAATCATCCTGAAACAGTATTACGCTGCCGCGCTTGAAGTCTGACGAAGTGTTCACCCTTGGTGCCTCAGACTGTACTGCGCTTACGTCTTCCTGACTCCCACTGCGAGTACTTTCACCCTTTCCTGATGTCGGGATGCTTCCGTCAAGCACGCTGTCGGTAGCGTCGCCCACCGTGTTGTCAATCTTGTCCTCCACCTTTCCCTTTACGGTTTCCAGTGCCCTTTCTTTTATTTTGTTGAGCCATCCCTGGGCATCAGCATTGACAGAAACAGCCACAAGCATAGTCACGGCAACAATCCATTTACTTGTCATAATCTTTGTTTTTATTAAATTAGTAGATATTTTGTCCTATATGTCTGCAAAGTTAACTAATTTCTCGTTAACAAGCGTTACTCCCCCTTTAAAGTTTGTTAAATAAATGTGTTTTATTCTTGTTTGATTTAAAATTTGTACCTTTGCACCTGTTATGAAGATAATTTACTTTCACGGCTTTTCTTCCTCGGGGGCTTCGGGCACGGTGCAGACGCTGAGACGTCTCATGCCTGAGGATGAAGTGATAGCTCCCGACATCCCCGTAGAACCGCTGGAGGCACTGCCCTTCCTGCGCGAGTTGTGTGAAAAGGAACAGCCCGACGTAATCATAGGCACGTCGATGGGTGGCATGTACGCTCACCAGATGCGTGGCATAAAGAGTGCCAAGGGTGTACCGGTGAAGATAATATGCGTGAACCCCGCCATCAACATGTCAACGATGAGCAAGGTGCTGAAGACGGGTGAGCATAAGTTTCTCAATGGCAGGAAGGATGGTCAGAAGACTTTCCGCATCACGCGCGACATCATACAGCACCATAACCAGATAGAGCGCCAGCAGTTCAAGGACATCACCGATGAGGATAAAAAGAACGTGTGGGGACTCTTTGGCATACACGACACTACGTGCAACACCTACGGTGGTTTCTCCAAGCACTATCCGCAGTGCCAGCGCTTCGACGGTGAGCACCAACTCAACGAGAAGGTCCTCAGGAAAGTGGTGGTGCCGCTGGTGAGGGAAATTCTATCTGACGAATAGACAGAGCCCAAGAACAAAATGAAGCAGTAAATAAAAATGCACTAAAGTAGTGCAATTTTCTTATTTTACTATTAATTATAAGGGCAAAAACAATAATCCCCGTGAAGAGGACTTCGCGGGGATTTATTGTTTTATAAAGGCTTACCTGATTAGATTAGATAAGACCAGCGCCAGCCTTAAACTTAGCAACCTTCTTAGCAGGAATCTGGATAACTTCCTTTGTACGTGGGTTCTTACCCTGACGTGCAGCGCGCTCTGCTACAGAGAATGTGCCGAAGCCGATGAGCTGTACGCTCTCACCCTTCTTCAGTGCACCTGCGATTGACTCAAGAGCTGCTTCGAGAGCTGCCTTACCTGCTACCTGTGAAATGCCTGCCTTTTCAGCAATAGCCTTTACCAATTCTGATTTGTTCATAGTTGTGTAATTTGTTTAAATTAGTATTATAAATACGTTAGTATGTGTATATTCTTGGCACAAAGTTACATAATTTTTTTTTTCTACAAAATTTTTCTATATAAAAAATAATCAAAATTACGTAAAAATACCACTAAAATGCCCTTTTCATGCTATTTTGCCATCAATTTTTAGTAACTTTGTGGCATTATTACTATAAATACGTGTAAATGCAACAGATACCGACAATTACGAAAAATCTGCTCATCATCAATATAGTGTGCTTCCTTGCTACGGTGGTGATGGGTGGCATAGGCATAGATCTCAATGATGTCTTTGGACTGCACTATTGGCAGGCTACCAACTTCCACGTTTACCAGTTCATCACCTACATGTTTATGCACGGCGGATGGACACACCTGTTCTTCAACATGTTTGCCCTATGGATGTTTGGCGGACTGATAGAGCGTACCTTCGGCGAGAGGCGATACCTTATATATTATATAGTGTGCGGACTCGGTGCAGCACTGTGTCAGGAGGTGTCGCAGACGGTCTATGTGCTCACTCAGCTCACCACTGACGGCACCACGTTTATGGACCTGCTCAACATCAGCACCGCCGAACGTATGATGCTCAACAATCTCACCACCGTGGGAGCATCGGGTGCTATATACGGCATATTGCTCGCCTTCGGCATGAGTTATCCTGAAGAGCGACTTTTTGTCTTTCCACTGCCCATACCACTCAAGGCAAAGTGGTTTGTCATGATATACGTAGTCATAGAACTCCTCTCTGCCCTCTCACAGCGTGGCGACGGCGTGGCTCACGTGGCACACCTCGGAGGTATGTTCTTCGGATATATCATGATACGCATGTGGCGCAACTCAGGCAGGGACTATAATAACCACACGCGTCACTACAGCGACGGATGGGACGGCTATGAGATAAAGGAAGAAAACTCTGGCGGCATACTTTCAAAGATAAGAAGATGGTTCCATATAGATAACCCTAACGATAACCTTAACCATAACCATAACGTTAACGAAAATTCTTCCACCTATAATAAGCGGCAGGATGACTGGAACTATAACGCCCAGAAAAAGAAAAAGGAGACCGAGATAGACATCATACTCGACAAGATACGCCGCTCAGGATATGCCTCACTCAGCGAGGAGGAGAAAAAGAAACTTTTTGACCAAAGCAAATTCAATTCATAATTAGTTTGCAAAGCTCATCATATTAATGTCACAATTCACTTCATACTAATCATAATTTTCAATTCTCAATTATATTGAAGGTTAGGCGCATACCTATATATACACTCATTATCATCAATGTAGCAGTGGCTCTTGGGCTACTGCTGACAGGCTATGCCGAGTATCTCGATCCCAACACCTATGGATGGATTAGTTTGGCAGGCTATGCCCTACCCCTTTTTATTATCGCAACAATAGCGATGATGCTACTGTGGGTGTTTATCAAGAAGCGCTATATACTCATCTCATTCGTAGCCCTCATAGCAACTTACCAACCTGTCACACTCTATTGTCCTATCAACACTGCTACAGCTGATGGCGACATGCCTGACAGTCTCATCACCGTACTATCATACAACAGCAGCAACTGGGGCAACCTTGTCACTTCGCCTGATAAAATATCTACTATTGAGGAGAAGGAAAACCTTATAGCAGAGATGGTGAAACAGGTCAATGCCGACATCATCGTGATGCAAGAGTCACCTCTCAATGAACACTCAAAAGGCGTGGCAGAGATGTACCAATATGCTGACACCATCATCGCTCCACGAAAGCGTGGTCTCACACTTACACTCTTCTCACGCTACCCTATAATAAAAAAGGAACATATCGATATAGAGTCAAAGGGTAATGCGTGTGGTGCCTTCTGGCTCGACATGAATGGCAAAGAGGTGATAGTGATAAACACCCACCTCGAAGTGATGCACTTCTCTATGAAGGAACGTACGGAACTAAGCACCATAGTGCACGGAAATCAGAAGGACCATGACTCTATACGCTCCACGTCGCATACGCTGATAGGCAAGATATACAATTCTACTAAAAAACGTGCCAAGCAGGCTGAGACCATTGCAGCCTTTATCAAGCAACATGCCGACACACCTATCATCCTCGCAGGCGATTTCAACGATATACCTAACTCGTTTGTTCACAATACCATAGTGAACTCCTTAAACAAGGATGTACATAGTGTATCCATCACCGACTGCTACCAAGCAACTGGTTTCGGACCTGGCTACACCTTTAAGCACTTCGGCATAAGGGAAAGGATAGACAATATATTTTGCTCATCACACTTCACACCTTATAATTGCCACATAGTGAAGGATATTAAAGTATCGGACCATCAACCTATCACTTGTAAATTGAAAATTCAACGTTGATAAATCTGTGGAAAAATACCTTGAAAACTTTATTATTATTTTTTTATAACCTACAGTTTATTCACACATTGTAATAAAAGTCCATTCCATCGTGGATTTCCACTATTTTTTTTCTTTACTTTAAGGTGGTTTTCCACACAATTTACTGCCATTTTCTACCGTTTGGAAAACATATCCTTTAAGGGGCTAAAAGCATATGTTTTAGCTCATTAAAGGTATCCTTTTAGGGTATGAAAAGGATATGTTTTAGGTGTTATCCACTTCTCAACCATACATAATCATCTTCATTATTTCTTTTCTTATATATTAAATAAAAAAATAAAAAGAATAATATAATGATGTTTTTTTGTGAGGGGGTGATAAACTTCAGAGGAATAAGGTGGAGTTATAGTGAAGTAATAGGAAAATCTTTTGGTGACAGTTCCTTCAGTGTTCCGTCAGCCATGTGCCATACCTTGTCACAGTGAGGCAGTGATATTTCAAGGTCGTGCGTGGAGATGAGTATTGCCTTATGCTGTTCCTTGCACAGACGGCTGAGCAGCTGCATGGTGCTTACCTTTGACGGGTGATCGAGAAATGCCGTCGGTTCGTCAAGTAGTATATAAGGTGTTTGCTGTGCCAGTGCCTTGGCTATTATCACCTTCTGGCGCTCTCCGTCGCTGAGGTTTTTTATATGTCTTTCAGCAAGTTTATCAATGCATACACTATGCATTGAATCATCCACTATGGCATTATCTGCAGCCTTCAGTCTGCCGAAGAAACCCGTGTATGGCATCCTGCCCATCGCCACCACGTCGCGCACGGTCATATTTTCTATGTCTATCCTGTCGGTCAAGACTACGCTGATGAGTTTGGGGTCAGGATAAGTCTGCAGTATATGTCTTATAAGAGTAGATTTACCCACTCCATTGCGCCCTACGAGGCACACCAGTTCGCCTGGCAGCAGCTCGGCATTGATATCCTTTGCCACCACCTTCTTGCCGTATGAGAGTGTAACTTTTTTGAGTTTCATTGGTGCAAAGGTAATAAAAAAAATCCGCTGAGCACAATGCCCAGCGGACTTTTTATTATATATATCCTCATATTCCTCCCCTCTCTCCAAGAGAGGGGTTGGGGGTGAGTCTTCTTACTTTACTTGTTGTCCCGCAACGTTGAAGTTACCGATGAAGAGCTTACCGTTCTTGATAACCTTCACAGCCTTTGGAGCCTCAGCCTTGGTCTCAGCAATAGCCTCTACTGCAGTAGCTGCACCTTCTGGGATGAACTTCAGGCTGTAGATGTTAACAGCGCCGTCAGGATATCCGATAGAAATATTGCCTGCTGTTACAGGAACAGAAATTACAGGGTAAACCTTTGTAGCACCTGTTGGGTTAGTCTCAGAAATGTTGCTCTCCATATCAACAGATGTGTAAGAGTCGTCCAATGTTGTAGATGTACCGTTGATAACGATAGCACGAGGAGCAGAGCTTGATGCTGTACGAGCGCATACCTCGAGAGTACCCTTTGAAGGGATGCTCAGAGAAAGAGCGTTCTTAGAACCACCTGTACCACCAGTCTTGAAACGGAAAGAGTACTTTGTCTGTGCAGAAGCGTCACCGAAGTAAGCGTTGTTGGCATCGATAGCTTGCTTGTTGTTTCCGTCGGTACGTGTCAGAACGAAGCCGTTTGAACCATATGTTGCTGCCAGGCTACCTGCTGCGACAGCCTCAGACCAAGTGATTTCCTGAACGTCACCAGAAGGAGTTGGGGTAACAGGATCATCACCGCCTTCGCCGCTGCCTTCGCCAGCAACGAGTTCAATACAGTAGATGTTAACAGCACCGTCAGGATAAGTGATAGAAACAGTACCAGCAGTTACAGGAATAGATATAACAGGATAAACCTTTGTAGCACCTGTTGGGTTGGTCTCAGAAATGTTGCTCTCCATATCAACAGATGTGTAAGAGTCGTCCAATGTTGTAGATGTACCGTTGATAACGATAGCACGTGGAGTAGAGCTTGATGCTGTACGAGCGCATACCTTCAGTGTACCTGCTACAGGAACAGTAAGAGAAAGAGCGTTCTTAGAACCACCAGTACCACCAGTCTTGAAACGGAAAGAGAACTTCTCCTGAGAATCTGCATCGCCGAAGTAAGCATTGTTAGCATCGATAGCGTGCTTGTTGTTGCCATCTGTACGAGTCAGAACCAAACCATTTGATGAATAGGTTGCTGCAAGGCTACCTGCTGCAACTGCTTCGCTCCATGTGATTTTGTACTCAGCGCTTGCTGTAAGAGCAAATACTGCTGAAGCAATAAGAGTAAAAAATTTTTTCATTGATTGTAATTTTTTAAACTGTTAATAAATATGATTAGTTAATTAGTAAAAAAGCAATTTGTAATATGTAATTAGCGCATATTGGCTGCAAAATTACTCATTTTTTATTAAACCACAAAAAAAATAGAGTAAAAATATAACTTCAAACCGCCAAATTTATACTAAATTTAGTGGTTACGACTGATAATATTATAAAAAAATGGTTGTGTAGGTAGTGTTTTCCTTTTGTACTCCGACCCAGAATCGAACTGGGATCTACTCTTTAGGAGAGAGTTGTTCTATCCATTGAACTATCAGAGCGAAGAGCGCAGAACTGAAAGCTTGCTTTCAAGTTATGCCTATGAGCGACAGATAGTATTTAGCTATCAGAGCGAAGAGCAAAGTGAGCTTGCTTACTTTATTTGTTTTCGAGCGATAGGATAGTATTTAGCTATCAGAGCGAATTTCCTTTATTTGTCATTATAATGACCATAGGCTGAAACTATGAGCACTACCACTTCCGTTTCATAAATAGAATAAATGAGTCTATGCTTCTTTGTAAGTTCCCTGCTCCATCTATTTTCAGGTTTACCCTTCAGTGGTTCGGGATGCCCCAATCCTGTTTTGGGATGTTCCTTTAGTTCTTCTATGAAGCGCAAAGCTTTGTTGTAAACCTTTGGTTCGTTTTTTATGAGTTTGGCAAGATCTGCCTGGGCATCAGGAGTAAAATCAATGTTATACATTGTAGCCGTTCCTCCTCAGCATATCAGTAACAGATTCATTAGGCATGAGTCGTGTGCAGCGTCCCTGCCTATAATCTTCCTCACCCTTTTCTATTTTATTATAGAATTCTTCTTTACTCATTAGTGTAGAGTCTTTCTTTTCTTTTACCAGTCGGGCAACGTACTTTGATAATTTTTCCATTAGATACGTGTTATCTGCTATGGCTCCGATATTTTGCCATAACCTCGTATTAATAGTATTTATTTGTACAGCTGTCATTTTATGAAATAATTTTCTATTTCGTTCTGCAAAATTACGATTTTTTTTTCTTACGGCAAAAAGAAAGGATAAAAAAGTGGAATTATAAAAAAAATAAGTACCTTTGCAGAGCAATGAAGAATATACTGCTTATACGATTTAGTGCGCTGGGCGACGTGGCGATGCTCGCTCCCGTGGTGAGGGAGGTGGCACGGGAGAATGGTGATGCGGAGTTTACCGTACTGTCACGCCCTATGTGCGAACCTTTGTTTGAGAACATTGGGGAGAACGTGCACTTTATAGGCAGAGACGTAAAGAAGGATTATAATGGACTGAAGGGACTCTATAGGTTGTTCAGGGAACTTGACCAGATGCATTTCGACTGCGTGTGCGACATGCACGACGTGCTCAGGACCAAAGTGCTGAGGAAATTCTTCCGCCTGCATGGCTACAAGGTATATAAGATAAACAAGCACCGTGAACTGCGCAAGGTGATAACGGCGGAGGGCGACAAGAAAAAGCTTATACAACTGCCTACGGCGTTTGAGAATTATCAATCCGTACTCAAAGAGTGCGGATTAAACGATAACTCTAACCTTAACCATAACGAAATGCCGATATCTCGAAATGCCGAATTGTCAACTAAGAAGGTCGGCATCGCCCCCTTTGCTGCCCATCAGGGCAAGATATATCCGTTAGAGAGGATGGAAGAGGTAGTGAGAATGATTCTTTGCAATGATATTGCAAAAAATATCATTCTCTTCGGCGGTGGCGGCGAGGAGCGTGCAAAGATGCAGGAGTGGGCTGACAAATACCCTAATGTGCACCTTGCATCGGAATACTGCAAGAACCTCAGGGAGGAACTGCAGTTGATGAAGAGTCTCGACGTGATGCTGACGATGGACTCGGCAAACATGCACCTGGCATCGCTCGTTGGCACGAGGGTGGTGAGCATCTGGGGTGCCACGCATCCGTATGCCGGTTTCCTTGGTTGGGGACAGAGTATAGACGACAGCATACAGCGTAATGACCTAAAGTGTCGCCCCTGCTCTATATATGGAAACAAGCCATGCCTCAGGGGAGACATGGCTTGTATGGATATTGCACCGGAAATTATTTCTTGTAAAGTACTGGATTTGTAGAAGGATCGTTGTACATCTTCATCTGACGATACACCTTCATGTACTTGCGGCCTGCTGCAATGTCGGCAAGCAATTGGTCGATGGCAGTGGAGAGATCCTTCTGCTGCTCAAGGAGCACGGCGAGTTTGCCACGACAAGTGGCGAGATGTTCCTCTGTAGCATCCTGGCGCTCCGTCTGCTCAGTCATGTGCCATATCTTAAGTGCTAGTATGGAGAGACGGTCCACAGCCCATGCCGGTGACTCTGTATTGATGGTAGCATCAGGCTGTACTGTAACGTCCTTATATAGCTCACGGAAGTAGGTGTCGATATCTTCCACCATGTCCGTGCGGTCCTGATTGGACTTGTCGATGCGACGCTTCAGCACCAGTGCCTCCTTAGGGTCTATCTCTGGATCGCGTATGATATCCTCAAAGTGCCACTGCACGGTGTCTATCCAACATTTGTGGTATAGCGTAGCTTCTATGCTACCCTCATCAAAAGGGTTGAGGATAGGTGTCTCAATGTTGTCCTTAACATGATAATCGGCTATCGCCTTGCGGAAAATTTCATTAGCTTTTTTGGTAAACATACGCTGGAAAAAAGTTTTACTTTAACAAGTAATTGCAAAATTACTAAGAAAGAATGAGATGCGCAAATAATGCCGATTTCATCGTTTTTTTTATAACTTTTATTAACACGTAAAATTTGCTTTCGCCTTGCAGATTTATTAAATTTGCAAACAGAAATCACAACAAAAAGGTCGCACGTACCTTTATAATATATAACGTAATCTAATACAATGAAAAACACTACTTTTACAAACCAGGACTATCTATGCGATATGCAGTTGTCGCAGCATTTTCGCCTCGTGGAATTTACACGCAGCGCTACAGCCCTCCGACTGGGAATAGACAACAATCCAGAGATAGAAGACATAGAAGCACTGCAGGCTCTGTGTATCCATGTGCTGGAACCACTGCGCAAGCGATTTGGCGTGATAAGGATAACGAGCGGATACCGCTGCATGAAACTCAATCAGGCTGTAGGCGGTTCGCGTACATCACAGCACCTATTGGGCGAGGCTGCCGACATACATGTAAGCTCCGTGGAGGTGGCACTGAAGATGTACAACTTTGTAATCAACAACCTGACCTTCGATCAGATGCTGGTGGAGATGAAGCGAGGCAAAGTGCACTGCCTGCATATCAGCTACCGCCAGGATGGGCCCAACAGACGTAAGGTCAGTTCAAACTACGAAATCAAAGAGTAGTAGTTTTTCTTTTTTCTTTTTTTTATTAACCATTTAATCATTAACCATTAAAAACTAAAAAAACACTATGGCAATTCAAGTAAAAGTCTATCAGGACACTCGTAAGAACTCCAACAAGCTCTTCTACGGCAGGGCGTATCACCTCAACACCATCAACAGCGACCAGCTCGCAGAGCGCATACAGGCAAACTGTACTGTGAAGAAGAGTGACGTGGTGGCAGTACTCACCGAACTCGTGGAGGTAATGAACTACGAACTCGCTAACTCCAACAAGATAAAGCTCGACGGATTCGGATACTTCTCAGTAGGTGTGAAGACCTCTGGCGCACTCGCCAAGGATGAGTGGAACGTACCTGAGAACCTCAAGAACTTCCACATCAACTTCCGTCCTACCATGAACCGCGATGCTGCTACTGGTAAGATAACCGGCAAGTCCTTCGGTTTCGGCTACAAGGCTACCGTAATAGATCTCGCCGACAAGAAGAAGAAGGAGGAAGAGGGAGAGTAAATAAGCATGCCCCCTCGACAGCTTTTTCAGTTCACAGTTCACAGTTCACAATTCACAGTTCACAGTTATGAACAACAGCAATTCTCAAAAGTGGAGCGTTATAATCAACGCCATACTTACCTGTATCACCTCCATCATCAGTGCAATGACCGTGAGCAGCTGCACTATGTAGTACACGAAGATACCCCTCAGCCACATCGCTGGGGGGTATTACTTTAATGCACTTGGCGCAGAAAACTTTATACTTTATACTTTGTACTTTATACTTTTTTTCGTAACTTTGCCTCATTCTGAGTCAAGTTACTCCGTCTCGACAAAAAAAAGAAACTCGTTTCTTTGTTTTGTGCTCGACTTTTCGTAACTTTGCATCCAATATATGTATAACGTACGCAATATGAAGAAGATGATAATATTCGCCGTATGCTGTATGGCGATAAGTGCCAATGCCAGCACTTCACTACCAGAAGGTGACGGCAGTGATGGTATGACAGAGCGCATAGACTACTACAACAGTCAGGCATATCGTGCCAACGAACGTGGTGACAAGGCTGAGGCGGCAAAGAATTTCATGCTCTACCTTGAGGAGCCGGCAAGGCGTGGCATGTCGCAGGCACAGCAGGACTCACTGTATCAAGCAGACAAACGAGTGTATGACCAGGCTGCGCTTAACGCCATATACCTATACTTCTCTGTCAACGATATGGACGGAGTACTCAAGGCACTGCCATACGGTCGCCGCGTGCAGATAGAGCAGAAGGCGAAGCCATGGGAAATGACGAATAAGGGTATCACCAATGTATATGTAAGTGGTATAGAGGCAGCAAAGGCCAAGGGTATGAACGACCTGTACATAGAACTGCTGAAAGAGGCTGTGGTGCGCTGTCCGAGAAACATGAGTTTCACTGACCAACTCACCGAGTACTACAAAAAGAACTATGCCAACAATATGGCTGGGGCGCAGGCTGACCTTGACAAGATGATAAGTGCTCACCCCGACTGTCCTGATGCATGGTATATCAAAGGAACTTTGTACTTCGACCTACAGCGCAATAACAGCGAGGCACGCTCTTGCTTCAGCAAGGCGATAGCCATCAACGAATACTATGCCTATGCCTGTGCCGGTATGGGAAATACCTACATAGAGGATATCAACATACTACGCAGACAGGGACAGTTTAAACTCGTGTTTACCGCCTCCAATCAGCAGGTGAAGCAGTCGGTATATAAGAAGGAACTTGCTGAAGCCCAAACCTACTTCTTCAATGCACGCACATACTACGAGATGGCTCGCGAACTGATGCCCGACAACTACTCGCTATGGGGCGAACCTCTGCTGCTATGTTACAAAATGCTGAATATGCAGGATAAGTACGATCAACTCAATAAGGAGATGAATGAGGAGTAGTGTATATTATAGATTATAAAGTATAGATTATAGATTATAGAGTATAAAGTATAAAGTACGGGCACTCTGCGAAATGCAGGGTGCCCGCTATCTAATCTATTATCTATTATCTATTATCTATAATCTAATCTTACAGTCCCAGTGACTTCTTAGCGTTAGCGGCAGCATTGTCGATAGCGTTGTTTGCCTTTTCCTTGGCAGCAGCTTTGGCGTCGTCAGCCTGCTTCTTAGCAGCAGCCTTGGTATCTTCCACTGCTTTGTCAGCAGCCTTGTTGGCAGCATCAACCTGAGACTTTGCAGCATCCTCGGCAGCGTCCTTCACGTTAGCAGCATCGCCGATGAGTTTGTCGATAGCACCTGACAGACCATCAGCAGCCTCGTCGGATGTAAGTGCATTGACAGCAGCAGTAGCAGCGGCATTGCCTGCGAAAGCCTGCTGGATACTCTCCTTATTCTCCTTGACAAAGTTTTGTACCTTGGCAGCATACTCCTTAGCCAACTCAGGATTCTGCTTTACCAGTTCGGCAATCTTTGCCTTGCACTGCTTCAATACATCGTTGAGGGCAGCAGCGTCCTTGTTGGCTATGGCAGCCTTGAGAGCATCAATGACACCCTGAGCCTCTGCCTCAGCGATAGAGTCAGCTACAGCAACAGAGTCGATAGCCTCGCCCTGCTGGGTCTTGTTACCACATGATGTGAAACCGATGGCAGCTACAGCCATCACTGCTAAAATCATTTTCTTCATAATAGTTTTGTTTTTTGTTGGTTAGAAAAAAAATGTATGTTGAAAATAAATATATTATTCATTTAAGAGCACTCCGACGTTGCAGGTCTTTTTCTTGAAATCGTCGATGCTGATGAGGCATGTGCCATTCTTGCCCCACTCCTTGCCATAGGAGTTTTTGCAGAGCAGCATCATATTGCCATCCTTCGATTTGCGTAGTCCCACTATCGCCATGGCGTGGTCGCTGGTCACCAGACTGTCAGCAGTGCGCTTGCCATACTCCCAATACACGGCATGACCTGCACGGAGCGATGCTATGACATGTGAGGTGAGGCTGTCGATAGGCATGTTGAGAAACTCATGATGGCGGCTGTTGTCGGCAACTTCGAGAGGAAATGTAGTGCCGTACTCACGATATGGCACCGACGTGATAAACTGCCAGTGCTGACGATACATGATGCTCTCGGCAAACTGATACGGGTTGTAGCGCATGGAGAGATAGTAGAAAGCACCGTGCTGGGATAGTGTAAACCGTGGTAACAGTGCATCCATGCGTTCATGTAGTTCGTCAAGAGATCGTGCCTGCTGCGCAAGCAATGAGAGCTTGCGTTCCAGCACGCTGCTGTTGGTTATCTCCGTTCGTTCATTCTGGTAAGGTATCAGGCCGTAGCGCTCTATCAGTCGGATAGCCTCGGGACCTACGCCACGCATAGAGATACCACAATGGTTAAGGTTAAGGTTATGGTTATGGTTAAAATATGCCCACTCCGTCTGCTCTTCCAGTGCTTTTGCCATGAGCCACTGGCGTGACAGCGTGATGCTGTCGCCATGAAGTGCAGCCTCATGTTCGATGCACGTCAGCATGGCATATATCCAGCATGCTGACGTCCTGCCCTGGTCGTCGCTCGCTCTGCGCTCCTGGCAAGAAACAACGAGCACAAGCAAAAACGCAAAAAAATAGCAGCGAATCATAACATGGATTACTTCTTCACGTTAAATTTCGACAGCAAAGGTAACGATTATTTTTCTTTTTAACAAATCTTTCTATAAAAAAACAATATCTCTCACTCCATTGCAAAAGCTGATGAGTGGGGGAACTAAGGGTTAGGAAAAGAATAAAAATCGGAAGTAGTACTTCAGATTTTCAGCATTTTTCTTGCAGGGTAAACATATTATTATCACCCCCTGACACCATTTCGAGCAGTTCCTCGCCAGTGAGCTTATGGCTCATGTCGGTGGCGGTGAGGACTATGACACGCATGCAGTTGGTGCAAGAAATCTTGAAGGCTTCGCTATAAAGACTATGTTTTTTCAAGAAACCTGTCTTCTTATTTGTCCCTCTGCATCTGTACAATAGTCCCCAAAATAGGTGATTCTATCTCCATTATATCGTCATTCACTTTTATGAATTCCGCATATCTATTTGGACCGTATTTTTCATCTGAACTTACATATAATACATTCTTTGTTGACGAAGAATGATAGAATAAATCCCATTTCCCTGTAATATCTGTGTCAAATATTGTATTCCAGTCAGTAAGTTTCTGTTCTCCACCTACAGAAACTTGTTCTCTTGATTTCAATATTACGTGTCCCTCAAGACTTTTATCTGGCTTGAAAGTATAGTATTCTTCTGCATACATAAAATCAGTCTTTTCTATGCAACTCCAACTTCCATATACCTTTTCCAGATATAAAGCCCTCAACAGTTCCGTTTTATTTACGTCTTCCTCATTATGGGTGATAATGTCACTATTGCATGAAGTAAAGAAAACAGAGAAAAAAAGAAAGAAATATAACAGAATTACTTTCATCAGTTTATGGTAATATAATCAAAATTCCACTCTATGCTATCTCCGTTTACTGGGTATGTCTTATAAACTTCTTGCCCTGCTACTGTATATCTAAACAGCGTTGCCGCTGTCTTTAATGTTAGTTCTGTTCCACTTAAAGAATGCTTATACCCCGGTCCGCTCATAGTATCTGGATTCCAACCCATTTTTGCATAACTTGAATAACTTCCAGGAATAACAACAACCATCGGTGTTGAGAAGGTGTAAGTCTGCCATAGCCAAACATCCCTAACGATATATGTACCTGGAGCTATTCCGCAAGCTGGTGCAACCGTGTTTCCCGTTGATATATATAAAGCATACCAATCACCACCGTTATTTCCCTCTGTTCTAACAGTCCACTGTGAATATCCATGCAAAGAAACAGGAATAGGATCACTTACGGAGTATGCTGCCCTTAGAGCCTCTACTTTTTCCTTGGTAAGGGGTACATTTTCAAAAAAATTATTTCTGTATTTAATAGAATAGAAATCTTCTAATCCTATACTTTCATTGGAAGAAGCTTTTGACTGTACACCTTCTACTTTCATCTTTTCCACAATGATTTTTTCTGTTGCTATATTCTGGTTTTCATTTTCTATATCCTCCTGACATGAAGTTATGGGCATTAACAATGCAAAAGTAAAAAAAGTAATAAAAAAATTTTTCATAATTATAAATATTTAATTTCTCTTTTGAGAAAACGTTTTAATGTTATTTTTATTGTACTATTTTTAGTTTTTTTTACCTTTTGTTTTTATCAATAGTACCAACATTGCATGTCTTTATCTCAAAAAGCCAAATTTCATCTGTAATTTACCCTCTTACCATTTCGAGAAGTTCCTCGCCAGTGAGCTTATGGCTCATGTCGGTGGCGGCGAGAATATTATCTTTGCCGTATTGGTGGTAGCGTCCTGAAAGTCTCATTTATTGCTACATACACCTTTTGGTAATCACTGATTAATACCTCAAACGATAGAAGCAGACTGAAATATCTGCATAGCAATAGAGATGAGTGCCGGTGGTCTTTAATATGTCCGTGTGGAATGAACTTTTATGCTGCATACTGCATACTTCACTCCATGATGCAGTGAACGAATGGTTGTATGCGGTTGCGAGATAGCGTACACGCTTTCTTTCAGGCAGTTTGTTTAGGCACGGATGACGCTCCTGCAGGAGCAGTATGAAGATTGCCAGATAGCGGCACTGACCTTCCTCCGTGCTGAGGCGGCTTATGCGGCTGCGACGTGCACTGCTATGGTCGCGCGTGTCAAACACAAAGCCATAGTCCCTTGCCAGTGTGGATTGGTTCCATTCCCTTTCAACCTCTTCGGCAAAGGAGGGTTTCATCTGGAACCGTCCTATTGAGAAGTCTGCCATCCTCTTGCCTCCGTTGATGTAGAGTCCGTTGACGGCGGCTCTTTCTATCTCGTCCTGCCATATGGAGTAGCGTATGAGTTCGGGAAATACTACTGCTTCTGCCATACGGGCGTTAACGCGAAACAGGTCGAATGTATGCTTCCATTTATCATGGTGCTTGGCAACATAGCTTTCAGCTGCTGCCCAGTCAGCGCCGAAGGCTTTCTGGTAGTTGAAAGAGAATGCTGTGGCATAGCCCATAACGAGCAGCATCCACAGCATGCAAAGATGTTTCGTTCGCGTCATTCAGAGTTTATAAGTGCACTTCACTATCTTTCCGCCGTCAAAGATAATCCATTGCAGGCAGTCAGCCTTTGCGGTGAAAGCAATGGGACCATAGGAAGTCATGCCGTTGATTATAAGTTCGCCTGACTGACTGTACTCCACCGTGCGTTTTCCGCTGCGGCTCTTATACGTTCCGTAGGCAGGTTTCTGCGTGCCGGGCTTTTTGCGCTGCTCATCGGCACGCTTGTTGTATCTCTCCAGTTCTTCCTCAGTTATGGTTCTGAAGCTGCCCTTGTCAAGCAGTCCAAATTCCCTGTTTCCGTCGTTTATAGTATGTTCAGCCAACAGCGGCCATGAGTTGCTCACATCGTTGCCGCTGTTCATGCTCTCTACTGAGGCTCCTCTTCCCAAAGGATAGCCGCACTCCCACGGGCAGAAAGTCCAACCGTTGTCGGGAAGTTCGTATATTACGTCTGTACAAACAGGATTGGGCATCAGGTCTGATGGGTCGTCGTATGCCTTCTGAAGAAGATTGCCCACAGTGATGACGGCATTGAGGTCGGCACGTCCTAAGGCGCATTCAGGTATGTCGCCCTTTGCTACCAACTCCCTGGTGAGTCGTATGTACTCGTTAGTGAACTTTTTTATTTCCTCTATTTGACGTTGCAGCGAGCCGCGATACTCCCTTGCCGCCTCTGTGCGGTATTCATATAGCAGTTTGTCAGCTTGATCATACATGGCATCGATTGTTGCAGGGTCGTTCTGCTTGCATATATCTTTATAGATGTCTGCCAACCTTGTTTCATACTTTCTTGCTATTCCCCCGTAGCTGTGTTCCTCTTCGCGTTCTATGAACTTGGCATAGTCCTGTGCCAATCGTCCGACTTTGTTCTCATAGTTGTTTATGCCGCCTGTCATCTGCTGTAACTTGTTGTTGAAGTTGCGGGCATTCATTGCCACCTGCTGCATCTGCTGCACAAATTCGGGATGGGATTTTATGTAGGCTTCCTGCTCCTTTTCGCTCATGTTGTTAAACTTCTCCATGTCCATGCTGTTGGGATCCATGCCGAGCATATTCCTGGTTATCTTGTCCTGTATGGGCTTCTTCTTTGACTCAGGAGCGTTGTCGTCCATCATTATTGCCATTTCCTGTTGAGTGAGTCCGAATAGATTCTGCACTTTGTTTGTCCAGTCCTTGCGCAGTCTCTCCATGTCGGCATCAGAACAGCCGGCAGAGTTCTTCATCAGCTGTTCGGCACGTATCTCCACGGCTGCAATTTTCTTGTAAAAGGCATCGCGTTCCTCCATTGTGCTGCGTGCCATCTTCTCGACCGATGGCAGGGCAGGGAGCTCGCTCATCAGTTGTGAGGCTGTGGAGGCACTGCTGGGAGTGATGGCTCCGTCCCAGTCTACGGTTGCTGTGCGGCGCTTCTGTATGATGTCGCTACCCTTAGGAACGCTTATTCCCATGTCTTCTTCACTTTGCAGACTGGTGGTTGTTTCCTCTGTGTTGTATTCATCCTGGGCGTTCTCGCCCATGTTTCCTATTGCGCTCATAGCCTTTTGCTTCAGTTTCTTCAGAAATCCCTGTGCGCTGATTTCGGTCGTTCCCATTACCGCCAGTGCGGCAATTACCATAATTAGTCTTCTCATAGTCAGTAATGTATTTTGTTTTGGTTAGTAGAATTTATTTGCGATTGCAAATTTATAAAAAATAATATTAAATGCAGTCTCTTGCTATAAAAAATTTTTGTTTACTCGCAATTTTACCCTCTTACCATTTCGAGGAGTTCCTCACCGGTGAGCTTGTGACTCATGTCGGTAGCTGCGAGTATATTGGTGACGAGTGCTTGCTTACGCTCATGGAGGCGTTGTATCTTCTCCTCTATGGTACCCTCACTGATGAGGTGATATACGGTGACGGCACGCTGTTGCCCGATGCGGTGTGTACGGTCGGTCGCTTGTGCCTCGATGGCGGGGTTCCACCATGGGTCCATGTGGATGACGTAGTTGGCACGCGTGAGGTTGAGTCCCAGTCCTCCTGCCTTGAGTGATATGAGGAATACGGGACATTCGCCTGCCTGATATTTCTCCACGAGCTGTTGACGCTCCTTGATGGGTACGCTGCCGTCTATATATAAATAAGGTATGTGGGCTTCGTCGAGAGTCTGACGTATGTCGGCGAGGTAGGTGGTAAACTGTGAGAAGACGAGTGCTCCGCCACGTTGCTCGACAGGTAGCTGTTCGTAACCGTCGGTGACGGTCTGAAGCAATTCGAGGAGTGCAGTGACCTTAGACTGACAGCATGCGGCAAGTCTGAGACGTGTGATCTCTGCAAGGGTATTGATGGAGAGAGTGCCAGGTCCGTTGGCGAGCAACATGGCTTCAGCCTTCTGTCGCATGGCTTCATAGGCGAGTTGTTCTGCCTCGCTCATGGTGACGTGCTGGTATATCTCTTCCTTTTCAGGCAGTTCGCGTGCCACCTTGTCCTTGGTGCGACGCAGCATGAAGGGTTTCACAAGTCGGTCGAGCTGGGCTTGAGGTTTGAGGTTTGAGGTTTGAGATTTTAACTGTGAACTGTGACACGAATGTGATGAGCTTTGCGAACTAACTGTGAACTGTGAACTGTGCTCGATGGGTTGGATAAAGTGGCGGTTGAAGTCTTCGAAGGTGCCGAGCAGTCCTGGATTGACAAACTGGAAGAGGTTCCACAGTTCGCCGAGATGATTTTGCACTGGCGTACCGGTGAGCATGATGCGGTTTTTGGACTTCAGTTTCATGGCAACGGCAGATGTCTTGGCGCCACGGTTTTTGATGATATGTGCCTCATCGAGACAGATGGTGTTCCACTGTTTTCGTGTAATCTCGTCCTTGACGCTGAGCAGCAGCATGTATGTGCACACCACTACGTCGCCTGCCTCGGCACTACGTATGGCATCGATGCGGTCGGTCTCGAAGTTGAGCATGCGTACGCGCAGTGATGGAGCAAACTTCTCAAACTCCACTTTCCAGTTGGGTGCCACGCTGGCGGGTGCTATGACGAGTGCAGGTCCTTCGTCGGCTTTTGACAGGAGGAAGGTGATGGTCTGTATCGTTTTGCCGAGACCCATATCATCGGCGAGCAGCGCACCGGCTCCCCAGTAGTTGAGACGTGACATCCACTGATAACCCTCCACCTGGTATTGGCGCAGTGTAGCATTGAGGGTGGATGGTATCTCGGGGGTGTAGAGACTTGCCTCCTTTATACGTCGGCGTATCTCAAGGAGTTGGTCATCGGCAGTGAGCATTAGTTCGTCGCCCTCCAGTATGTCGGCACCAAGCAGTGCAGCGGAGAAGGGTGACATCTGCAGATGTCCGTGATGACGTGATGCCAGTGCATTGAGGGTATCGAGTTGACGGCGCAGCTGCTCACTGATAGCGAGGAAGTCGCCACCGCCGAGGGTGATGTAGCGTCCTTGAGAGTGACTGGCGAGTTCGAGCAGATGTGCCATGCTGATGACTTTGTCCTGGTCGAGGTGTACAGAACCCTCTATCTCAAACCATCCATTGTCATTCTTGGTGATGGTGCCATTCCATGTGGTGGTGCTGCTGCGCTGACGTATGTGCAGACGTGCTCCCTCGGGCCATTCGCAGATGATACGGTGAGTATTGGTCTGTGCATACTCTATGAGTGGCAGAAGCTGGCTGGAGGTGATAAGACTGTCGTGTCCCTTCATCAGACCTTGTATCTCAGGTACGTCATCGCTGACAGAATCGATGAGGTGGTTTACATTGTCACGTTCTGCATTAAGGTCACGTTTTACTCTGGTACGTACAGTATGATTGCCATTATCATTGCTATTGTCAACAATCACCTCATTGCCCTCGCCAGGCACCTGACGTATCTTGCCACCAGGCAGTGGGCGTACGAAGAATGATACCCTGTAGTGCTGTTCGCCACCACGAACGCTACGGTCGGGGCGCATCTGCATAGTAAGTAGCGATGAACCGTCACATATGGGCAGTGTGCTGCCACCCTCTATGAGGTCACTGTGCACCTCCATGTCGTTGTCGAGTGACTTGAGGAAGCGTCGCAGCAGTGGCTCTGCCTCGTTGGCAAAAGAACCGATGGAGAGCAGACGTCGATAGTAGGGACGCTGACGTGGAGTGAGTCGCATGAAATTGATACTTGCCACGCCGCGGTAGGTTATGATGATGTCGGAATCAACTTCAGAGGCTGTCACATTGCTGCTGACGTGAAAACCATCGCTGTCATGATGCAAGGCGATATAGGGCATCTCCTCAACCACTTCCACAAGTGTAAATGGTGCATAGCGTCCTACGTAGAGGCGGCTCTCATGTATCATCTCGGGCAGTACGCTGAGAAGGCTTATTGCAGGAGAACTCGCATTTTCGTTGTCATTCTTGTTATTATCGATAATCCTCTTATCTGCTTCGTTGGTACCATCCACGGTACCCATCATGAATGCAGGAATGCTGACCTGGCGTCCTGCTCCCCACCCACCATTTTTGAGTGTTGCCTGCTGTCGTGGTGTGACAGATGAATCGGTGATATTGCGCATAAAATAACCTATGCGCACATTCTTCTTTGCTGTGAGTGCAACATCAATGCCCACGTCATGGCGATTGGCGAGAGGGTCAATGATGCTCTCTGTAGGATGATGACGGTATATGGTGGACAGAAGAGGTATGTCGTGTCTTACGATGTCCCAGCGCGGGGTGGTAGGATGTGAGAAATCCTTGCCTATATGATGACACATCAGGGTAGCGAGGGTGGCATTGATGCCTCCATTGTCATGCAGTTGGTTGAGGCGCATGAGGAGTTGGCGTTCGCTGGTATTGCGATAGAGTATGTCATACAGCACCTTTGCTGCCGACGTGACATGTCCCTCGGGAGCTTTTGCTATGGTGAGGGCTCTCTTGCGCCCCTCGTCACTGCCGACATGGTATGCCGTCAACACATAATAGAAGTTGACGATACTGAAAGGCAGGTAGTTTTTCGTTGTAGCGTAGTAGCTGCCAGGTTTGTTGACTCTTGCTACGGCGTTTTTAAATAGAGTGAATGCCTTGCTGACATTACTGTGGGAGGCCTCGTTTACTGCGGCGAGCATGAGATGGTAACGGTCGGCGGTATTCAGATGAACAGGCACTTTGCCTTCCATAAAATACTCCAAAAGGTCACACATGCACAGCAGTTCGCTGAGAGACTGTTCGGTCTGGGTGGTGTCAAAGCGATAACGGCGTATCAGTGTGCGTAGATATGCCATGTCAACCCTTTCCTCGCCTTCTATGGCATCAGTCAGTGTAATCTCCACAAGGTCATGGAAATTTGTGGCACTGAATACCATCAGCAATGGCATGAAACGATTGTCAAGCACTGCAGGTACGAAGTAACGGAGAGCCTCGCCGATGTCGTAGTCGCTGATTTCCTCGATGCGTATATTCTCGAAAGCGGAACTGATAAACTGCCACAGCATTTTCTGTATGTTGGAGGGCTGCATACCACGTGCCTCTTCCAACACCTGTATAGTGAATTGTGGCTTCTGCTCATAGAAATAAAGCATCAGCGGTATGAGCTGTGGGGCTGATACTCGGTAGTCGTAAGTGTCGTTGCGCCAATTGTAACCCGTCTCCTCAAGGTACCCCTTGGACTTTATTGCAGCAAGGGTGGACTTAAAGTCAATGAGAGGTTGTCCTGTCAGCGACTTCACAATGTTGCGCACCCTTCCTGCTTGTGCTCCGTCAACATGGAAAAGGGTGTATATACACAACAGATATTGCTCGGTATGTGAGAGATTATCTATAATTAGGAATCAGATTTTTTCTATTTTTAATTCTCAATTGAGTAAGCGAGGGCATATGCCTTGATGCGCTTTACCATGGCGAGCAGTCCGTTGCTGCGCGTTGGCGAGAGGTGCTCCTTCAGTCCTATATCTTCTATGAAGTAGAGGTCTGCATCGAGTATGTCCTTTGCCGGCTGGTGGTTGATAACCTTTATGAGCAGTGCAATGATGCCCTTTACTATGAGTGCATCGCTGTCGGCAAGGAAACTGAGCGTTCCGTCCTCAGCCTTGTCACACTGCACCCACACACGGCTTTGGCAACCGTCAATAAGGTTCTGCTCCGTCTTGTATTCATCAGCCAGAGGCTCCTGCTCGTTGCCAAGGTCTATGAGCATCTGGTACTTGTCCATCCAGTCGTCGAAGGCGCTGAAATCTTCTATTACTTCGTCTTGTATCTCGTTGATTGTCATTTCTTTTTATTTTATATAGTGCCTATAGTTACTATAGTGCGTATAGTTACTATTGTACCTTTTCTAATACAAACAGTTTGTCATTAGGGCGCACCTTGCCTGGCACGGCGATGCTGATGCGCTGTCCTTTCTCTGCCACGTTGACGGGCTTCAGGTCGTAACGTATCTCCTTTACTTCGTCTATATACATAGCTCCAGTAGTAGGACCAGTGATAAGCAGTTTGTCGCCCACTTTTATCTCATGAGCCTCTACCTGAAACTCTGCCACTCCTATCTTTGAGAAATACTTTATGGTCTTGGCGGCATAGACTTTCTTTTCTGTTGCCTTAGAGCCGTAGCTGTCGTTCCACTCGCCTATGGTCTGTCCCTGGTAGTATCCATCCCAGAAGCCACGGTTGAACACACGTGCGAGTCTTTCGTCCCACGCGTCTTTGGCAGTTTCGGTGAATAGTTTTTCCTTGTCGGTAAGCACCGCATTGATAGCCTCTTTGTAGCAACGTACTACGGTATCTACGTATTCCGGTCCGCGTGCTCTGCCTTCAATCTTAAACACTCTCACTCCGGCATCTATCATCCTGTCGATGAAGCGGATAGTCTTCAGATCTTTCGGCGACATGATGTACTTGTTGTCAACCAAAAGTTCGTGGCCTGTCTCTACATCGGTAGCAAGATACTGTGTCTCATCATTGACGTCAACCTTGTAGCCCCTCCTGCATATCTGCACGCACTCGCCACGGTTTGCCGAGCGATTGGCAAGTTGCAGTGACAGGTAGCACTTGCCTGATATTGCCATACATAGCGCACCATGACAGAACATCTCTATGCGGATAGGTTTGCCTGACGGACCGCAGATATTTTCTTTTACTGCCTGTTCGTGAATGGCTTTCACTTGATCCATGCGCAGTTCGCGTGCCAGTACCACCACATCGGCAAACTGTGCATAGAAGCGCAGTGCCTCGATATTGGAGATGTTAAGTTGGGTAGAGAGATGAACCTCCTGTCCCACCTGCTTGCAGTACATCATCACTGCAACATCACTGGCTATCACGGCAGAGATATTTGCCTCTTTGGCAGCATCTATTATCTCACGCATCTGTTCCAAGTCCTCGCCATAGATAATGGTATTGACGGTAAGGTATGACTTTATGCCGTGCTCTGCTGTCAGTGCAGCTATTTCCTTGAGGTCGTCTATAGTGAAGGTACTTGCTGAATGGGCACGCATATTTAGTTTCTCAATGCCGAAGTAGATAGAATCAGCTCCTGCATTGATAGCTGCTGCGAGACTCTCACGGCTCCCCACGGGAGCCATTATTTCATACAGTTCTCCTTTGTTCAATTCTTAATTGTCAATTATCAATTATCAATTATCAACTGTCAACGACCTACACTTCCCATACCGCGCCGTCTGGTGTGTCTTTTACTATGATGCCTGCTTCGGAGAGTTCGTCGCGTATTTGGTCGGATACCGCCCAGTTCTTCTCTTCTTTTGCCTTCTGACGCATGTCGAGCACCATCTGCATCACCTTGTCGAGAGCCTTATCCTTCTCTGATGAAGCACCCACAGTTGTTGCATTGGTTAGTCCGAGGATATCCTCTATGAAGAGGTGCATGGTATCAGAAAGGGCTTTGAGATCATCGGCACTTATCTTTGCCTTGCGATCCACAAGCAGGTTCACCTGATGGCACGCCTCAAAGAGTTCGGAGATGACGATAGGCGTCTGCAGGTCGTCGTTCATTGCGTCATGCAACTTCTGTGGCAGTTCGCTGACAAACTTCGCTACTTCTGGTGAAGAACCCTTGGCGGGCTGTATGCGCTTGAGGTCTTTCAATCCCTGCATCAGTCGTGCAAAACCCTTCTCTGCTGCCTCCAGTGCCTCACTTGAGAAGTCCACCGTACCACGATAGTGGGCTGAGAGTATGAAGAAGCGTATGGTCATAGGTGCAAACGGCTTGGTGAGCAGTTCGTGGTCGCCCTTAAAGAACTGGTCGAGCGTTATGAAGTTGTTATATGACTTACCCATCTTCTGTCCGTTGATGGTTATCATATTGTTGTGCATCCAATAGTGCACGGCAGGATGACCCATTGAAGCCTGCGCTTGTGCTATCTCACATTCGTGGTGTGGGAACACGAGGTCCATGCCGCCTCCATGTATGTCAAACTCCTCACCAAGGTATTTCCTTCCCATTGCTGTGCACTCGCAATGCCAGCCAGGGAAACCCTCAGCAATGTTCCCGTTCCCGTTAACGTTCCCGTTCCCGTTCTCCATCACCCACGGCCATCTCATGATGTGCTCTGGCTGTGCCTT
>CAMHQF010000018.1:0-37065 GCA_946187445.1 uncultured Prevotellaceae bacterium | reverse complement strand
TGAGCGTAGCACCTTCAGGCAGCGGACTCTCGTGCGTAGGGTCGTGATATATACCGCCCTCACCAAGTCCGGGGTGAGGAGACTCACCCCCAGCCCCTCTCTTGGAGAGAGGGGAGAAGTATGTATTATCTTTCCTATAAGACAGCGTATTATCCTTTTGAAAAGAATTTGATTTAGCATCTTGTAATACCTCCCCTCTCTCCAAGAGAGGGGTTAGGGGTGAGTCTATTTCCACCTTCCCTGCCTCAGCCTTACGCAGTGTCAGGGCGTAGCCATGCACCTCAAACTGCATAGGGTCGCCCATGGGAGCATATTTCTTCAGCGTCACCGTGGCACCTGGTATGATACCCATGTCAAGGAAGTGCTGGCGCAGTGCACCTTCACCACCCACCTTTCTTATCCTTGCTGACTCGCCTATGTTAAGTTCCGACAGTTTCATACCCTCTTGCCGTTAGATTTTTTGCGACTGCAAAAATACAAAAAATAATTATAAATGAGGACCTGACCTCATGCAGTCTTTCTATTTTACTTCTTCAGTTTTATGCTCTCCAGCACTTTCTTCAGTTCTGCATCGTCAGGCAGCACCTTGAAGGTGGTGACGGTGAGTGCCTTGTCTGGTTCGCTTGCTATGTCAGTCAGCAGGTTGTAGAGTTTTGAACGGTCATTGACAAACACCTGCCATGTGATGTCGCCCACCTTCATCTCACCGCTTGGGGTAAATGACTTCCAGTTCTCCTTCACCTTGTCAAAAGAAACAGTAGTTGTGTTGACGGTGATGCTGAGGTCGTCCTTTACCATGCGCACGTGGTTGTTTGAGCGCTGTGGCACCCAACCCTCTGGAGCTACTACACTGAAGTATTCGCAGTCATAGTTTGGATTTACAGCATCAGGCGTCTCCTTGATGACGATGTTGTCAAGTATTTCCTTTATCATAGGATCCTCGAAATTCCAGCCTTTCACATGTATCTCCAGCACAGCACCGTCAGCGAGTTTTGTGCGGAACTTGAGTTTGCCGTACTCATCATCCTGACTTACATAGTAGGTATTGCCGCCATACTGCTGCTCACCCTTGTCTATCTCTCCGCGCTCCACCGCCTTGTCCTTCATCTCGCTTGGCTCGTGGTACATGTCATTGTCGCTGTAGGCATGGAAGTTAAACCACATACTGCCTTCCTCCTGGCTCTTGCCGTCTTCCTTCAGCTTTACTATAGAGAAACTCTTGTCTGGGTCGCTGCCGTTTACCTTGTAGCCTTCTGGGACGATAAGTGAATAGTACCTTGTGTTGAGGGGTTCTCCTGGAAGTTCTTTCTTTCCACATGAAGCCACCAACAGTGCTACTGCTGCAATGGCGCAACTGAATAATACTTTTTTCATGATTTTTGTTTGTTGGTTAGTGAGAAATATAAATCTAAAAATGTTATTTCGGTCCTATGCCGCGAGGCTTCATGCTCTCGTTCTTAGGATTGGAGTCATACCAGTTTTTGGCGCCCGACTGGTCAGCCAAATGCATTGTGCCGAGCTGCTCTGCAGGATGGCATATAGTGCAGCCGGAGAGATAAAATTCCCCGTCGCATGAGAACAGCGGCGCCGTAGGCTCGTTGTCGTAGAAGCGGCAGTCGTTGAATATCGGATATGAGCTGTGACTTTCTACGAGTGCAAACTCTCGGTTGTGGTAGAAGTCGCACATATCAAATTTTGCTGTCTCGACCTTGTTGAGCATCATGATGCCGTATGTGCAGTCGTGTATGTTGGAACGATACATTGAGAAGTCACGCGTGTTGCTCAGATCGAGTCCGTATGTGCCGCAACCGTACAGGTCACAGTTCTGTATCATAATGCGCCATCCGCCGCTGACGCCTATCACTCCTCCTTCACAGTATCCTCCCCTGGTATGACCGATGGTGAGGTCGCGTATTTCTATCTGCTCACAGTCCTTGAAGTTCAGGCAGAAGGCGTAACGTGGAGCCACCACGATGCTTGAATGTCCCTCACCGCGTATCATCATCTGCTTGTGGTTGCATATAGTCAGCTGCCTGCCGTCAAATACCTCCTCACTGATGAGCACCTGCTGGTTGCCTACATCCGTAGAAGCGTATGGGCGCCACTGACGGTAACGCGTACGGAACTGCGTAGGGTCATCCAGCAGCGGTGTCAGGTTTATCTCCGTGTCCTTAGCCACCAGTATCATGGCGTCTGACCTCAGGGCATTGACAAACTGTTCGGCAGTAGATACACGCACATACTCATCGCCGTCATATTTTACGGTGACGCCGTATGGCTCTGTTTCCTCCGGACCGCGACCGTCGTCGGCAAGTCCGCCTGGGAAATTACTTGCCTGTACATCCGCCATTTGTTCTGAGCGGTCATATACTGGTCGCATGCCGTTCCACTTGAAGTGGTGCATCAGTTGGTCATTGCTGTCGAAGATGAGGAGTTCCTTGCCTACCCTGGGCAATGTGAAACTGTAGTCGCCTTTTTCCGTTATATCCATCCATTCACCGATAGCCTTAGGTTCTGGTGTCAGCATCTTCCTCTGCGGGTCATAGTCATAGAAGCAGATAATCTCTATCTCTGGGTTTACTGGCTGACTTAACACTACGGCAAAGAGTCTGTGACCGTTGGAGCGTCGCCACACACATGCCTGCATACGCTGGCGGTCGCTGCCCATGTCCGAGGTCTCCACATAGCCGTTCTTGGCATCATTGATGACCTTGTAGCCTGTGTTCCGGTCGAGCACCATCTCCTCTGCGCCCGTCATCATCACTTGGCATACATCGGCTCCCACGCTGGTAGGCCATATCTGGTCAAAACGTTCCAACATAACGCCCAGTCCTGCCGTCGGCACGTTGGTTATAACCTTTGACTTCCATCCCATCTTGATTGTCTGAATGGATACGCCCTGTACCATCATAGGCACTATCAGGGCGAGTATGAGGAAGAGGCGACGTAGCCATGCGATGTTGTCCATCCACTGTACGATATCACTGACTATGGGTATGTTACGTGCCCATCCAGCCCATCGTATGCGGTTCACCTCGTCGGGCAGCATGTGTGAAATCACTTCTTCTGCTTTCTGCTTTGCCATCGACTCTGCCATCATGCCCGGCATACTCTTCAGTGTCTCCTTGCGTGCCTGCTCTATGGCTTCACGCGCCATTTGCTCGCCTTGCAGGCGCGCCTGCTCCTCTGTCATGACAGGCTCATTGCCCTGTATGTTTTGTTCGTTATCGTTATTCATAGTCCAAACCTTTTTTTATTTCACAGTCCACGTTTTGCCTACCTGCTGTATGTTTCCGTCCTTTTGCCAATAGTGGGCACTATATACCTTTGTCTTTCCGTCACGTGCTATATAGTGACTCAGCACGCGATGTCCCTTTGCATCAAACTCGGGGTTGTAGATGTCACGAAAAGTCTTCGCATAGTGGAACTTACCCTCGTCAGGATTGTACAACCAAGCATCATATTGTTCGAAGGTCTGGTCGCTGGCTGGCGCCGTACCCAGACTGACCAGTACGTCAGTATGTCCGTCGAAGTCCGCATCGACCATCCACACCATGCCGAAAGTCTCAAGCATATCCTCGGGATAGTCGTAACCGCGTCCCTCTACCACCTGCAGTGTCTTGCCGTCAAGCCGTATGATGACTTCGTATCCAGGACCTGGGTCATGGCTGTCCATGTCAAAAGTGCGCACACTGACGTCAAACTCCTCATTGATTAAAGGACGGTCATCCAGGGGTTCGTTTTCTCCTGGAGGCATGTCGGTGAAGCATCCGTCATCTGCTTTGGCACTGTCAGCGACAGCCACCTGTGTGCTGTCGTTAGCATCAGCATCGCCCTGTGACTTACTACTATTGGCACATGCTACCAGTGCAGCAATGCAAAAAAATGCTACAGTTAACGCAAGATTTTTTCCCTTCATCGCTATTCCTTGTATTGGCAGACGAGCCTGCACCTATAATAAGGGCAGGCTCGTTGCTCTGTAGGTTTTGTTGTCGTTTTTTTCTTATCAGACTTACTTGTAGTTTACTGGAGTCAGTTTTGCGCCAAGACCAACGTTCATACCCCACTGACCGTTTACTGTCTTCTGCAGGTCCATCTTCTGCATCACGTACTTGTCACCCTTCTTGCAGATGACTGCAGTAGGAATAGAGTAGTGCGTGATAGGATAAGGGAACTTCTGACTCTTGAAAGCATGCCACTTACTATCCAGGTATATGGTCTTCACATACTCCAGTTTAGCAGCCTGAGCCCATTTCTTGGCAGCAGCATCGCCATTGCTCTTGATGTCTGCAGCAACGCTTACGCCCTTAGGCATATCAACAGCCTTCATCGTGTTTACACCACAGATTTCAACCATATTACGATACTTCTCGCCTTGATTTGCCTGCCACGCTGCTGACTGAGCCTCTACCTGGCGAACCAATTCATCGGATGCGCTGTACTGAGGATGATTAGCTATAATGCGGTCTTTTATCGCCTCTGCCATGAAGTAGCCATGAGCCAGACTTGGGCTTCCCTGCTCTATGGCTGCCTCTGCACGCTGATACTGCATGAGGGTATATTCACATATGTCTTTCAGCGCAATCTTCTTCTTTGCGAGTTCTATGGCATACTCCTCACGTGCCCTGCGCTCACTTGTCATGCTTGTCTCTGAAGGCCAAGCCAGCATCCAGTTCTTATCGGTATTTACCACACCACTTGTAGCATTGCTCATCGGATACTGCAGATATACCATATAGGTTGGAGTATCATACAGCAGTACCATGGCAAACACCTTGAAGTTGTCGAGGGTAGGATTGTCAACGAAAGCCTTTGTCCATGCATAGCGTGGTACCTCATCCACAGGAGCACATGTCTTCTTGTCAGCAGAGGTTATATAGTCCACTAATCCATAAGATTCTGTAGAACCAACTCTTTTAAGAACCTCATTGAATATGTTCATATGCAGATATACCTGCTGCTTGTAAGCATCTGACTTGCGGTCGCCATTGAATACCAGTTTGTCTGCCCATGAACCGAAAGTACTTTCCTTGCCTGTCCAGCGCCATACTACGCCTTCTGCTGATGGCATGTCAAGTCCTGCAGCACCCTTTGCCTGGTTGACTGCATTATTCTTAGTGTCGCTCACCTTGTTGTCTACCTGTTCCTTGGCAGACTTCTTTGCCTTGTCGGCAAGACCTTTGAGTTTACCAAACTGTGCATTGGCAGGCATCGCGCTGCCTGCAGCAATCAACGCTAAAGCCACGAAGGCTTTCATAAGTGTCCGTTTCATCTTTCCTTTCTTTTTATGTTTATGTTATTTAAAGTTTACATTTTTTTCTTTCTGCCGACAAAATTAAAAAATATTTTTTGTTTACGCAAACAATTGTAAAAAAAGTTGTAACTTTGCAGACAGTTCGAAATGCAATATAAAGTATAAGTTATATACAAAAGATAAAGGATCATGCTTACAATCACAAGTTATGAAGATTTCGCCCAGTATGAGGGCAAGGTGCTGGGCACCTCAGACTACGTACAACTCACCCAGGAGCGCATCAACCTCTTCGCCGATGCTACGCTGGATCACCAGTGGATACACATCGACACAGAGAGGGCGAAGACGGAGAGCCAGTTTGGCACTACCATAGCCCACGGCTACCTGACGCTGTCAGTATTGCCCTATCTGTGGAACCAGATAGTGGAGGTGCAGAACGTGAAGATGCTCGTAAACTACGGCATCGACAAGATGAAGTTCGGACAGCCTGTGCTGAGCGGACAGAGCCTCAACCTCACTACCACCCTACAGAGCATAGTAAACCTGCGCGGCGCTGTGAAGACAGAGATAAAGTTTACGATGAACGTGAAGGAGACTGGCAAGAAGGCACTGGAGGGAATAGCAATATTTATCTACTATTTTAATAACTAAAGGAGTTGGGGGGTGAAATCATGGAAAAAACTACAGCGGCAGGGTGAGTGTGAAGGTGCTTCCTTCACCTTCTTTTGACTCTACCTCGAGACGGGCATTCATGGCGTCGGCGATGCGACGGCACAGGTAGAGTCCTATGCCAGTGCCTGGCACGAAGGGGTTGACCTTGACGAAGCAGTCGAAAATCTCCTCCTGCTTGTCGGCAGGGATGCCACAGCCGGTGTCCTGACAATATACGGTGAGCTGACGGGCTGACTTGTCATAGGTGAAGCCTACACGGATGGAACCCTCACGGGTGTTCTTGGCAGCATTGTTGACAAGGGCATCGAGGATTATCATGACGTGCTCCGTATCGACATCTATGGCGAGAGTGTTGAGCGGTATCTCGACGTGGTAGTCCACCCGTGGCGAGTCGATGTACTTGCGCATTTCGGCGGCACCCTCTGCAAAGTCGCGTGCGAAGTCGGTGCGCTGGGCACGTATGGTGATGCCCTCGGTGTCGATGTTTGAAAGGCGAAGTATGTTGTCGATGATATTGATGAGCATGGTGCAGTTGTGCTGCATGATAGCGTAATACTGCTCTTTCTCCTCGTGGGTGGCTCCCGTCTGCATGACCTCTGCAAAACCGTTGATGAGGTTGAGCGGCGTACGTAGCTCATGGGTCATATTGGCGAGGAATATGCTTCGCTGGCGTATGGCATCGCTAGCACGCTGTGTCTGCTCTCGAAGCGTCTGCTCCATCTGCTGGAACTTGTCATTGAGGGTATCACGCTCACGCAGTGCAAACTCCATCTCCCTGCGATAGCGGAGGAGGTCGCGCTCATTATGCTCCGCACGACGGTTTGCCGCACGGTCACGGTGGCGCATGGCGAGTTTGTCGGTGAGGTCCTGTATGCTTACTGAGAAACCGTGATAGCGGCCGTCATCGCCTGTTACGGGGTTGATGCGCACCTCGAGTTGCAGGTGCAGATTACGCTCCGGCACATCGACGAAGCTACAGAACCATGCCTGTCCGCCGCGTTCGAGAGGCAGTCCGTTAAACAGTGCCTTCAGTCCGTCGCGTGTGGTCGATTTCATATACTCCTCACCATGAGCTACGCCACCCTTCTCCACGAGTCTTATCATGGCACGGTTGCAGTTGACAAACTTGCCGTTGGCATCGTAATATACCATGCTGTGCTCGGATATCTCAGTAACATACGAGAACTCGCGCAGTTGCGCGGCAAGCTTTGCCTGTTCCCTCATACGCTCGGTGTCGTCGTGCAGGGCGAGATATACATAGGTAGGTTTGCCACTGCGGTTGCACTTCACAAAGGCATTGATGCGCATGTGTCGCCAGTCATCAGGGGCTCCCTGGTACTTCCTCATGCGAAACTCCACCATCGGCATGTGTACCTGCCCGCCATCGACACGCTGACGTACCAGACGCTCCACGGCGAGGTCATCGGGGTGTATGAGTGCCTCGTAATCAGCCATCGACATGCCCTGTCGCGGCAGCACGTCGCCCGACACGTTATATACCCATTGGCGCCGCACGTTGATAGCAAAGACATTACAGTCGGTGAGCCTTATTGACATGTGGGCTATGGCACGGTATTCGCGCTTGAGGTTGTACGAACTGTCACTGCGCTTTATCGATACGAAAGCTATGATACTGCCTACTACAAACAGCAGCATGCCCACGATGACTATGATATCTATCACCGTGATGCCCTTGTCATATTTGCCGTCAAGCGAGAGCCACTTGTCCACGAGCGGCTGATAGCGGCCGGAACGCTGCAAGCGTTCAAACTGCTCATCAAGTTCGCCGAGCAGTGCCTTGTCATTACTGGTAAAGCGGAACTGTCCGTCAGGTATGTCGATGTCGTCAACAACCAACCTATCCTGCAGTGACAGGCGGTGTATCTCGCTATTCATCGCTATCTTGCTCCACACGTAGTACTTTACCTCACCCGACAGGAGTGCCTGCGTAGCTGCCGTCGGCGAGACGGTGACAACGCCGAAGCGCTGCGAATGGCGCAAGTAGTCCTTCAGGTAGCGATATATATAACCGTTGCCATTGGTATAGATGGTGTCATGGGGTGTCAGCATCTCTATGCTGTGGATAGGGGGAGTGTGCTTGAGACGTGCCACACCGACGGGGAATTTGACCACTACCGACTTGCCCACCATCTCATGACGCATACTGAGAGAATCACCCACCTGCATCATCAGCTGCGCCTCACCACGGTACAGTTGGCGGATGGCTTCGTGCAAATCCATCATGCGTATCTCATATGGCACGTGGAGCTGATTGAATATGTTGCCTATCATCTCAATGAGGAAACCGTCGGGCTCGCCGTTGTCATTACGGAAGGAGTAAGGCGGATAGTTCCAGTCAGCGACGATGATGAGTGGATGACGCTTGGTGTAACGTATGCCAAGCGGCAGGGTGGCATCACCAGGCCTGTCACCACCATAGGCGGTAAACCATGATGCGGCAGACGAGGACGATGCCACAGCATCGGCGGTCATCGTCATGAGCATGACGGCGACAAGCATTATACGCAGGTATGTACGTAGCAGTGACTTCATTCCTTGATGGGCAGTTGTATGTATATCAGGGTGCCGTGGCCGGTGCGCGACTCTACGTCTATATTGCCGCCGAGCATCTTGACAAAGGCATGGCATATAGGCAACTCCAGACCGGAGAGCATCACTCCCGAGGCGGATGAGGTATAGTTGGCATTGACATGCAACTCAAAGATGCGGTCACGAAGGTCAGGCGGTATGCCCTGTCCGTTATCTTCTATCGCCACGGTGAGATGGTTTTTGCGATACATGTAGCGCACATTGACAGTGCCATAGTGCGTATAGCGCGCCGAGAGCGCCACCGCCTCGCTGAGTATGCGCGACACCACCTTGGCATCAAAGCTGAGGGGCAGCGACTCGTATGTATTCTCTATCTTGTAGGTCACGGTGCTCTGACGGTATGGCTCTATACCCCTGTTGAGCGACTCGTTATATACCTTGACAAAGTCATGCTGACCTACCTCCTGCGTGTACATGCCAGCCTCCACGCGTGAGAGTATGAATATGTCGTCGGAGAGTGTTACCAGTCGCTGCGTACTTAACTTGATGCCATCGACGAGGGCGTGCTCATTTTCGATGGTTTCATCGTTCTTGTAAGCGGAAAGGTTCTTCTGTATCATCACCAGTGGCTGACGTATGGAGTATGATATATTGCGTATGAAGTTCTGGCGCACCTGCTCCGCCTCACGTGCCTTGAGGGTTTCGTCGGCGAGCTGTCGCTGCATCTCCACCTGAGCGGTGACATCCTTGCACAATCCAAAGTAATAGAGCACCGTGCCAGCATCACTCTTGAACGGAGACATGTGGACCTCCATCTGCATGCGTTCGCCCTTGGCATTGCGCATGAGGGTGCCTACGACGAGGTGCATCTCCCTGTCTTCCAAGGCATCAGCATGATAGAACGCCTTGAAGACCGCCTTCATGTTACGGCTCTCTATCATCTGTATGACGCGCAACTGCGGTATGGGCACCATGCGCCCCTTGCCACGGTCGTAGTAGAAGAGGCGTTTCGCCTCGGGGTAGTAGCGCATCATGACGATGTCTGACTGTCGGAGGGCATCATCACGGCGCTGGCGGCAGTGGTCACTCTCCTCACGCAGGCTGAGGGTGCGACTTTCCTTGTCACGTATGTCACGATAGTAACGCACGTCCTCCGTCATCTCACGCATGTAAGCCATGTAGCCCATCAGTTTGCCATCCTCACCATACGCCTTGACGAGGTGCACGTGGAAATACCTCTCACCAGTAAGCGGCATGGGGGCATAGTCCTCAAGTGTCGTCATGAGTCCGCAGAAGGTGAGGCTTTGATCAAAGTCATGGTCGATGTCGATATCTCGAAGAATGCTCACGTCGCGTATGTTGAACTTCATCTGCTTCAGTTCCGCATCATCCTTCATCCCCATCCACTCGCAGAAACGTTTGTTAAACTGCACCACGTTTCCATCAGCATCGAAGCGTATGATAGCACCGAGGGAGATGTTGAATGCCGTCTTGTAACGCTCGCTGAGCAGTCGCATGCGCTCAAGGTGCGCCTTACTGTCGGTAATATTGTTTTGCACGCCACATACGAGATACACCTTGCCGTAGTCGTCGGTGACAGCCTGCATGCTCACCTCTATGTCGATGACATCGTCCGAACCGCTGTCAGCATAGCGGCGCAGCGTCTTGGTGACGATGGTGCCAGGCTGCCTTATGAGTTCGAGCACAGTGGAGTGGATGATGTAAAAGTCCTGGTCGGGGTAGAAGCGCGAAAACTCAAACGAGCTGTACTCCTCCTCCACCGTGCCATGGTGAGTCATCCACGCGTAGTTGCCTCCTATCACGTCGTATGTCCATACGCTGACTTCGTTAGACGACAGTATGAGCCCCATCTGGTTGTTGATGTCGTCGAGAGTACTGTGGGAGTAGTAAGTGCGATAGTAGCGTATAGCCTGGGTGATGAGAGCTACGATGATAAACAGCACTACGAGGATCAGCATTACGTACAGCACATAAGGCACCTGCTCCTTACGCTCGGGGTACATCCAGCGATTGGTTATCTGGTCTATCTTGCCCTCCTGCTGCATGACAAGCGCCACGCTGTCGAGCACATGCAGCAACTGTGGGTCGTGCGACATGAAGCGGTATTCGCCGGCAGGGATGTCGGTGGGCACAAGCACGTAGCCATGTATGGCATACTTCCTGAGCAGCCATTTCATCATGACCGTATTCCACAGTACCCCACCCTCACCACGACTCACCATATCGAGCACCGTCATCATCATATTGTTGGCGACGGTAATGGTGCTGTCGGGCATGCCGGCATCCTTCAGATAGGCATGGGCACGGCTGCCGCACGCCACTACAAGACGCATATTGCGCAGCTGGCTTAACGTCACGTGCGCCACAGAGTCGCTGCGAGGCACGAGGAGACTGTTTTCAAACTGGCTCAGCGTGACGCTACCAAAGAGACCGTACGGCGCATTATAATGTGCCGACACGCCAAAGGAGAGGTCGGCATGTCTCCTCTGCAGGTCAACGTGCACGCTGTCCTGATGCTTCATGCGTATCTCGTAGGGCAACCCCGTACGTTTCATTATCTCGCGCACCAGTTCCACGTCGAATCCGTCAGGCTCCCCCTCGTCGTTTATAAAGGCATAGGGCGACTTTGTCCACGCATCTTCATATATCAGCGGATGCTCCAGGGTATAACGCTCACGCAGCTGCGTCATTACGTCGCCACCCTCCCCTGCCGCCATGACGATGTCATATCGCCACAGCAGTGCAAGAATGATTATCAGTATGTTCTTACATTCAGTCTTCAACTGTCAACTGTCAACGCTCTCGAAAGTCGACCTTATAGCCTTGAGCTCTTGAATCCTTGAACTATTCAACTCTTGAACCCTTGAACGCTCTCATAAGGCTATGGGAGAAATCGGGAGGGTCAATGAAATTAATTATCAATTGTCAATTGCAAAGATACACCTTTTTGGGATTTCTCGCAAATTTTTTCTGAAAAAACACTGGCGGCACCATATCTTCCCTTCAGACAGAAAATACAGAAAAAGACACGAAAGTTTGGTGATATTCCGAATTTATTGTAATTTTGGAGCCGTATTCTTGTAATAAAACATGAGCAATAACATGGAAGGTAACCAAAGTTCTTTTGACAGCAAACGCCACTTGGCGGGTGCCATACTCGGTCCGCTATGTGCCGTACTGGTATGGCTGACCCCTATAAGCGGACTGACAGCGGAGGAGCACACCCTGCTCTCCATAATGGCACTCGTAGCAATATGGTGGATTACAGAACCCGTGCCCATCCCCGTCACCTCACTGCTGGGTCCTACGCTGTGCGTGCTCTTCGGCGTGGTTGACATGAAGACGGCGTTTGCCGCCTTTGCCAACCCCATGATATTCCTCTTTATGGGAGGTTTCCTAATAGCCAAGGGCATGATGGTCAACGGACTGGACAAACGCATAGCCTACGGCATCATGTCGATGAAGTGGGTGGGCGACTCACCACGTCGCATATTCCTCGCCATCGGCGTGGCATGCATGCTGTGCTCCGGATGGATAAGCAACACTGCCACGGCAGCAATGATGTTTCCCATCTCCCTCGGACTGCTGCAGGCTATACGCGACATGATGGTTGCCAATGGCAAGGACATAGACCTCTCCAGCTACAAATACTCCACGGGCTTGATGCTCATGACGGCATACGCCTGTTCCATCGGCGGAGTACTCACCCCTATCGGCACCCCTCCCAATATCATCATGCTCGGTTTCCTCGAGGAGTTGGCACCGGATGCTCCCGTAGTATCGTTCTTTGACTGGATGATATGGGGTATCGTGGCTATGGTGGCTTACTTTGCCGTTGCCAGCATAGTGTTGTGGCGCATGTTTCCTGCCGACGTCAAGCATATCAGGGGTGCCGACAAGTTTATCGAAAAGCATGTCAAAGAACTGGGCAAGTGGAACCGTGCCCAAAAGAACACAATTTTTGCCTTCACCCTTGCCGTAGTGCTGTGGGTACTGCCAGGCATACTGAGCATGATGTATGGTTCGGACTCCGACATCGTCAAGACCTACGACAAATACATACCTGAGGAGATGGCAGCCATGATAGGTGGACTGCTGCTCTTCTTCCTTCCCGTCGATATAAAGTCCGGCAAGACCACACTCAGTTGGAAGGACGGCATGGAGGGTATCGAATGGGGTACGCTGCTACTCTTTGGCGGCGGACTGGCAATGGGCAGCCTGATGTACTCCACCGGACTCTCGGACTGGACGGGCAAATGCATAATGCATATGCTGGGCGATGCCCCATCAGAGATGCTCTTCGTCAGCATATTCTGCGTAGCGTCGCTGCTACTCTCCGAACTCACCTCACACACTGCCGCCACCAACCTCATAGCGCCGATAGCCATCAGCACGGCCCTGTCACTGGGTTTCAGCCCCATCCCCATTGCCATCGGCATCGCCCTCTCATCGTCACTCGGCTTCATGATGCCTGTATCCACACCGCCTAACGCCATCGTGTATGCCTCAGGCTACGTGCCCATAACGAAGATGATAAAGTCGGGCGTGATAATAGACCTCATCGGCATGTTTGCCATCACCATACCGCTCGTGCTGTGGCTTGTCGAACTTGTCATGGGAGTATAGCCACAGGCTCTTACTTTATACTTTACACTCTTATAAACCCTTTCCACTATGCAACAAGACGAGAAGAAAACCAGCATGGTCAGCACAAGAATTGACGACCGCGTGTGTTTCATAGAAATGCAGTATCCAGAGAAGTTCAACTGCCTGAGCGAACAGATGTGCTACGACATCGTCAGTGCCATCGATGAGGGCTATCGCAATGAGTGTATAGCCATCGTCATCAAGGCACAGTGTCACAAGGGAGTATGGAGTGCCGGGCACGACATACGTGAACTGCCCCTTGACGGCAGCGACCCACTGGCATACGACGTGCCTATGGAGCGCATGCTGCACAAGATACAGGAGGTGGCGATACCCGTCATAGCCTGTGTGGAGGGCAGCGTATGGGGTGGCGCCTGCGACCTGTGCCTCAGCTGCGATATGATAGTAGCCAGCGACGACAGCACCTTTGCCATCACACCTGCCAAGATAGGTATACCATACAATGCATCGGGCATCATGCACTTCATCAACCAACTGGGCATCAACAAGGCACGCGAGATGTTCTTCCTCGCCACACCCATAGAGGCTGCCGACGCACTCAACGTAGGACTGGTCAATCACATAGCACCACGCGAGGAACTTGGCACCATGCTTGAAGAGCATTTCCTCGCACCGCTGCGCCGCAACTCCGTGCTCAGCATCAGTGCCATAAAGAGGCAGTTCCGCATCCTCTCCAAGTCATCGGCAGTAATACCGTCAGAGAGTTTCGAGCGCATCAATGCCTACCGCTCACGCGTCTATCAGAGTGCCGACTACCGCGAGGGCATACAAGCATTCCTTGAGAAGCGCCCGCCACAGTTTACCGGCAAGGCTTCCGACCTCGATACAAAGTTTAGCATTATTTTTGAAACAAAAAAAAGAGCAGAAAAAACATAACTAAAGTACCCCGCAGGAATAAACCTACGGGGTACTTACTCTGTATTCTTGCCTTGCAAGCGTAGCACCTTCGGTGCGTCCGATAGCGCCTGCAGCTCATCACTTCGTGTTCCTTTATACTATGCTATACTCTATTTCACCTCCCAGATGTCGTTGGTCTCGAGAAGCTCTGCGAAGTTGTGATACTTCTTTGCTGCCTTGACCTCCTCTATCTGCTGGTTTACGGCATCGTCGTAGGTTGGTGCGTCAACATCGCGAATGACGCCGAGGGCTACAGGGAAGCCGTCGCCGTTGCCCATGAGGGCGAGCTTGAGCTGCAGGGTGTTGTCCTCGCAGTGTGCATCGTGAACAAGGATGTCCTTCTCTGTTACGCCGTTCTCGCCTATCTTGACAACCTTCAAGCCGAAGCCTTCCTGTACGAGACCATACTCACGGTCCTTACCGAAGATGAGGGGCTTGCCGTGCTCCACATAGATGGCATTCTCTGCACGACCTGCCTTGTTATATACAGAGGCGTGGGTGCCGTCGTTGAAGATGACGCAGTTCTGCAGTACCTCAGTGACTGATGCTCCCTTGTGGGCATTGGCTGCCTTGAGCACCTCTACGGTATGTGCACCGTCAGTGGCTACGGTACGAGCGAAGAAGTGTCCGCGGGCACCGAAACATAGTTCTGCTGGACGGAAGGGGTCTTCTACCGTGCCATAGGGTGATGACTTAGAGACGAAGCCGCGTGGAGACGTTGGACTGTACTGTCCCTTGGTCAAGCCATAGATGCGGTTGTTGAGCAGTATGATGTTGAGGTTCACGTTACGGCGGTTGACGTGTATGAAGTGGTTACCACCGATGGCGAGTCCGTCGCCGTCACCGCTGACCTGCCATACGGTAAGGTCGGGGTTGACTATCTTACAACCTGTGGCGATGGCAGCAGCACGTCCGTGGATGGTGTTCATGCCGTAGGTCGCCATATAGTGAGGCAGACGTGAGGAGCAGCCGATACCTGAGATAACGGCATTGTTCCAAGGTTCCTTACCTATCTCTGCCATTGCTTTATGCAGTGAAGCCAAGAAGAAGTGGTCACCGCAACCAGGACACCAACGTGGCTGTCCTTTCTTAAAGTCCTGTGCTGTAAATTCCATATCGTATGTCTCCTTTCTTTACTTGATTAATGCATTGAATGCCTCTACGAGTTCATTAACTACGAAAGGCTGTCCCTTTACCTGATTGAACTGTGCAGGCACGAAGTTATCGACCTTCATGCGGAGGTAGCCGGCGAGCTGTCCCATATTCTGCTCTGCCACCACTACCTTAGGATACTTCTTGAGTACCTCGGCAGTGTTCTTTGGCAGTGGGTTGATATAGCGGAACTGTGCCATTGCCACCTTCTTGCCCTGGGCACGCATCTCGTCCATAGCGGCACGGAGATGACCGTAGGTAGAGCCGAAGCCCACGATGAGGAGTTCGGCATCGTCCTTGTCGCCGATAACCTCAAGATCGGGCACCTGTATGTTGTCAATCTTAGCCTGACGCTTGCGTGTCATGAGGTCGTGATTCTCTGGGTTGGTAGAGATGGCACCTGTCTTGTTGTCCTTCTCCAGACCTCCGAGGATATGCTGGAAGCCTTCGCGGCCAGGCACTGCCCAGTAGCGTGTGCCGTTCTCTGCACGCATGTAAGGAGTCCATGTACCCTTCAGCTCTTCTGGAACGTAAGGAGGATTGATGGCATCCATCTTGGCGAGGTCAGGAAGCTTGAAGGCTCCTGAGCCGTTGGCGATGTAGGCATCGGTGAGGAGTACTACAGGAGTCATGTGCTCGAGCGCCATCTTGGCTGCATCGAATGCTGCATAGAAACAGTCGGTAGGACTGGTGGCAGCTATGACTGGCAGTGGTGACTCACCATTACGACCATAGAGGCACTGCAGGAGGTCGGTCTGCTCAGACTTGGTAGGAAGACCTGTTGCAGGTCCGCCACGCTGTACGTCGAGCACCACGAGTGGCAGCTCCATGATGACAGCGAGGTTCATAGCCTCTGACTTAAGACAGATGCCAGGACCTGATGTAGAGGTCACTGCAAGGGCACCGCCGAAGGCAGCACCTACTGATGATGCACAGCCGGCAATCTCATCCTCACACTGCACGGTGGTGACACCAAGTGACTTGTGCTTGGAGAGCTCATGGAGAACGTCTGTAGCAGGGGTGATAGGATAAGAGCCAAGGTAGAGCTTCAAACCTGCCTTCTCAGCAGCGGCGATGAAACCGTAAGCCGTAGCCTTGTTGCCCGTGATGTCCATATAGCGGCCTGGGGTCTTCTCCTTTGACTCTATGCGATATACGTTGGTCGCTGAAGAGTGGGTGTTGTGACCATAGTCATAACCTGCCTGTATCACCTTGATGTTAGCCTCAGCAACGCCTGGCTTCTTGGCAAACTTCTCCTTGAGGAAGTTTGCTACAAGGTCGAGGTCACGAGAGAAGAGCCAGCATACGAGTCCGAGGGCAAACATATTGCGACACTTAAGCATAGCCTTGTTGTCCATGCCGGTGTCCTTCAGCGCATCCTTCACCATCTGAGTGATAGGACACTGGATGACGCGGTCAGGGTCGATGCCCATCTCACCGAGGTAGTCGGCAGTCTGGAACTGTGCCTTGTCAAGATCGCTCTGTGCGAAAGAGTCGGTATCAATGATGATTGTAGCGCCTGGCTTGGCATACTTATACTGTGTCTTGAGGGCTGCAGCATTCATAGCCACAAGCACGTCACACTGGTCGCCTGGGGTATATACCTGACTGGCACCGATGTGAACCTGGAAACCAGACACACCTGTGAGCGAGCCTTGCGGGGCACGGATATCGGCTGGGTAGTCGGGGAATGTAGAGATGCTGTTGCCTACGGTAGCAGATACCGTAGAGAAGATATTTCCGGCGAGCTGCATACCGTCGCCGGAGTCACCAGAGAAACGAACGACCACCTGGTCGAGTTCCTTAATATCTAATACTTCTGCCATTGTTTGTATAAAAAATTGAAAATTGGTAATTTGTGTGCAAAATTACTCAAAAATATTGATATAACAAAACATTTTGTTATGAAAACAGACTTTACACTGACAATTTGCCATTCTACGTCAGTTATAGGTCTATGTGCTGTACTTTCACCTCCTCATGAAGGAACATCGCAGCACACTCCTTAAAACGCTCGGGCGACTCGGTGGTAAAGAACTGTACAGTACCTCCCTTGGAGCAACTGGCATCCAAGTCAGGGTGACGGTGCAGATAATCCTCAAGGCTGCGAGCTACATATTCACCCTGTGCTATTATTTTGATACCCTCGGGCACTGCCTTGCGCAAAGCGTTCATCAGCAACGGGTAATGCGTACAGCCGAGAATTATGGTATCAATCATGGGGTCTTTGTCAAGCAACTGGTTGATGCGCTTACGCACAAAGTATTCGGCTCCCTCACTCTCGCTCTCACCTGCCTCAACTATCGCAGCCCAAAGAGGACATGCCTGACCTGTTACCGTGATATCGGGATAGAACTTTGCTATCTCAAGGGCATAACTTTCACTGCGCACGGTACCCTCTGTGGCAACCACGCCTACGTGGCGACTTTTGGTGAGCGAACCTATAACCTCTACCGTGGGACGTATGACACCGAGCACGCGGTAGCCCTGCTCCATAAGACCCCCTCCGACTCCCCCAAAGGGGGAGGTTAGGTCACGCTGCTGTATGGTGCGCAGTGCCTTTGCCGATGCCGTGTTGCATCCTAATATCACCAGACGGCACCCCATAGAGAAGAGTTTCATCACCGCTTGACGTGTGAACTCATACACCACATCAAAGCTCCTGGAGCCATATGGGGCACGGGCATTGTCGCCGAGGTATATGAAGTCTCTTTCCGGCAACTGCTTGCGGAGTTGCTGGAGGATGGTGAGACCACCATAACCTGAGTCGAAGACACCGATGGGAGACATTTTAATTGACAATTGACAATTGACAATTGATAATTGAAAAATTACAGTTGATAATTAGCGAAGCATACTGAGTATTTCTGCCGTCACATCGTATGTAGCTGCACCATCAAGATATGGGCAGGCATCGCTGTCGGTGTTAACGATAAGCAGGTAACCACCTTGCTGCCCGACTGTATTGACAGCACGCTTTATACTCTCCTTGATGGGTGTCATGGAGTCTTGCTCTTTCTGCTTCAACATACGCTGTGACTCGTCACGAAACTTGATGTTGCTGTTGTAGAGTTCCTGCAGTTCTGAGCGGCGCTTCTCACTGATGGCGGGAGCAAGTGTGGATTGTTGTTCGATGAAGAGCTCGTATTTCTCTGAAAACTCTCTCTCACCCACCTGCAGCTCCTCGGTATAGGCCTTACGCATGCGCTCCAATTCCTGTTGTGCTGTAATGTATGCTGGTATGCCGTTGAGCACTGCTTTATAACTGAAATGCCCTATCTTCTGCGCATTTGCTGTACAGAAGACAGAGCATATCACGATGAGTGTCAGTATGTATTTTCTCATTTACTTCAGTTTGTTTATCTCAGCCTTTACCTCGGCTGTTACGTCCTTTGAACCAGCTCCAGTGTAGAGTGGTGCCGTAGCCTCAAAGATATAGGTGTACTGTCCTGCCTTACCTACATTTTGTATGGCAGTCATTATCTTCTGCTGTATTGGAGCCATCTTCTCCTGCTGCAGTTTCTGAAGCTCCTGCTGGTTTTGCTGTGCGGCACCCTGTATCTTAGTGTACTGTTCCTGAAGTTCTGCTTCGCGCTTCTGCTGGTCGGCAGCAGAGAGGGTAGGCTTTGCTTTCTCATAAGCTTCGTAATTCTTCTGGAACTCATCCTGCATTTCCTTCATCTGGTTATCCAGTTCCTGAGCCTTAGCTTGCAGTTCACCATTAGCCTTTGTGAGTTCTGGCAGTGACTGCATGATAGACTGTGTGTCAACATGACCGAACTTCTGTGCGTTTGCACCAAGTGCTACAGTGAACATAGCAGCGAGGGCGATAATTACTTTTTTCATTTTCTTTTACCTTATTTATTATTAGTATTATTGTTTTCGGAGTTATCGGAGTAATTGTATAATCTTTTAGTAGCCCAACTTCTGCAGTACTTCGTTGGAGATATCTATCTTTGGTGAAGCAAACACTATACCACTGTTGCTGGCACGGTCAACTACCATCTGGTATCCGCGCAGTTCTGATACCTCCTTCACGGCATTGTATATCTCTTCCTGTATGGGCGACATGAGGCTTTCGCGTTTTTTAAACAGCTCACCCTCTGGTCCGAAGTACTTCTTCTTCAGGTCGGCAGCCTCTTTCTCCTTCTGCATTATAGCATTCTGACGTGCCTGCTTCTGTTCCTGTGAGAGGAATACCACCTCATTCTGGTAGTTCTTGTACATAGTTGTTGCCTCAGTATTGAGCGCATCAACCTCTGCCTGCCAACGCTTGCTCACCTGTGACAGTTGTTCTGTGGCGCGCTCATAGGCAGGTATGTTCTTGAGTATGTACTCCAAATCTACGAGGGCGTACTTCTGTGCACTTACCGAATTGACAAATGAGAATTGGCAATTGAAGATTACGATTAGCGTTGCTATAATTATTTGTCTCTTCATAATGTTTTTGTTTTACTACTGATTAAACATTTTGTTATTTATCATGCTGCGAAGTTATTCCTTTTTGGCATTGTAGCAAGTGGTAGTTTCCCTACTTCTACGGTAGGATTTCCCTACAGATGGAGAGGGGCATCAGAACTCCTGACCCAGGATGAAGTGGAAGTTGCTGCCACCCTTAGTGCCAAAGACCTTGTCGAAGCCGTATGCCCAGTCGAGACCCATCAGTCCCACCATAGGCAAGTATATACGCAGGCCGAGACCTGCAGAACGTTTCATGTCGAATGGATTGAAGTCTGTAGCATCCGCCCAAGCGTTTCCTGCCTCCACAAAGCCCATTCCGAAGATTGTGGTATTGCCCAACAGGAACGGATAGCGCAACTCTACCGAGAATCTATCATAGGCATATCCCTCATATCCTGATGGCGTGAGCGAACCATTCTCGTAACCACGCAGTCCGATGGTTTCCTCTGCGTAACTTGAAGAATATCCTGACATGCCATCACCACCCATGTAGTATGTTTCAAAAGGTGATTTGTTGTACTTATTGTAGTGACCCAGTATGCCAAACTCCGCACGTGTCATGAGTACCAGACACTTCTGTCCGTTAGTCAGCGAGGTGAAAATACGTGACTTGAACTTCCATTTATGGTATTCTATCCATCGATACTTCTCCTGCTGCTGCTCAGAATAGTTTGAGGCGTATGGATTGGTAGCAAGATTCTTGTAATCTTTATTGAAGAATGATGACCATGGTGGTGTCAACGTAAGGCTGAGGGTAAACTCCGAACCTCTGCGTGGGAATATCTGGTTATCAGTAGAATTGCGTGCCAGAGCGATGCTCAAGTTTACGTTATTACAGTTGCCATTCTTCACGATGAAGTAGTTCCAGTTGCGCAGCATGTAGCGAGTGTAAGCCATTGTGAGCGACAGCTGGAAATAATCATCTGGCCAGCGCAGACGCTTACCCCATCCTATTGATGCACCGAGCATCTGTACATACTTGTCAGGGTCATAGTAGTTCTCGTAGTTGGAGAAGTTGCTGCCATATCCGTAATAGTACTGATAGTAGCTATTCTGCCAGTTGGTGTTATAGTAGTTGGAGTTTACGTCGGTCTGCTTAGAGTAGAACACTCCCACGCTGAACTGTATAGGTCGCTTACCTCCAAACCATGCTGTAGAATATGATGCGTTATACGCCTGATAGTATGTACCGTTGGTCTGTGCGCTGAGTGACAGTGTCTCACCATCTCCCACAGGCATGATACCTCTGCGCTCTCCTTTTTTGCGGAACAGGTTTGCCATAGAGAAGTTGTTGAGTTTCAGACCTATCTTTCCTATGACACCCGTCTGTCCCCATCCCAGTGAGAACTCCACCTGGTCATTTGACTTCTGTTCAAGGTCCCAGTTGATGTCAACCGTTCCATCCTCATAGTTTGGCTTCACGTCGGGGTTTACCTTCTCTTGGTCAAAGTGTCCCATTGATGCAATCTCTCGTGCCGAACGCATCAGGGCATCTTTAGAGAAGAGGTCTCCAGGCTTGGTACGCAGTTCGCGGCGTACCACTTTCTCATACAGTTTTGTATTACCGGTGATACGCACATGTGATATGTGTGCCTGCGGACCTTCCTGTATGCGCATCTCAAGATCTATAGAGTCACCCACCACGTTGACCTCAACAGGTTGCAGGTCATAGAATAGGTAACCCGTATTCCAGTATGCATTGCCCACAGCGTCCTCGTCTTCGCGCAGTCTCTTGTTAAGCAGTTTTTGGTTATACACATCTCCCTTCTTCATTCCAAGAATGGTAGAGAGGTAGTCTGTTGTATATACCGTATTACCTACCCACGTGATGTTGCGTATGTAGTATTTCTGTCCCTCATAGAGTTTGAAGTAGATGTCAACATGCTTGTCATCATATTTCACCACGCTATCCTTCAGTATGACAGCATCTCTATATCCCAGTTCGTTGTATTTCTCTATAAGGTTTTGTTTGTCCTCACTGAAACGTTCCGGTGTAAACTTCTTACCCTTAAGAAAACTGTTGAACTTGTTCACCTCATGAAGTTTCTTCAGTGCTCCTCCTCCAAACAATCCGCCTTTTATCTTTTTGTCTGTCAGCGCCTTGTTGCCCTCGAAGTACATGCGGTGAACCTTTGTCTTTTCTTTTTTATCAACATCGATGTCGAGTATCACATGATTCTTCTCTGTCACGTCATCACGTTGTGTGATATTTATCTCGGCATTGCTGAATCCCTTATCTTCAAAATATTTCTGTGCTATAGTCTTGGCACGCGCCAGCATATTTGGTGTGACCTGCGAACCCTTCAACAGTCCCAGTTTCTGCTCCAGGTCTTCACGCTCTGACTTTTTCTTCAGTCCCGTGTAGTTTATCTGACTGACGCGTGGACGCGTCTTAAGGTATATGTGCAGGTATATGCTATCACCGACAATAGAATCTGCTGCTATCTTTACATCAGAAAATAGTCCATGCCTCCAATATTTCTTCACGGCTTCTGTTATCTCGTTGCCAGGCACAGATATTTCCTGTCCTACGCTGAGTCCCGAGATGCTTGTCAGCATATAGCTCTCATATCCCTCCACTCCACTCACGTTGAGTGCTCCTATCTTCATCATGCGCACAGACGATGCGTATGATATCTCGGGGTTGAGTATTTTTTCTTGGGCATGAAGCTGCTGAAAGGTCATTGCTGACATACATAAGAGAAGTGCAGCCACACAGAGTTTTCTGAGCGATGCACTCACGGTCAACAATAACTTTTCCGATGCGTTACATGTTTTATTGTTTTCTGTCATCCTATTTCTTTTCTTCTTCTATCTGTGCACCAGTCTTGCCAAAGCGGCGTTGCTTTGTCTGGTAGTACTCTACGGCCTTAAGCAGTTCGTCATTATTGAAGTCAGGCCAATATACTGGTGTGAAATATAGTTCGGAATATGCTATCTGCCACAACAGGTAGTTACTTATGCGTAGTTCGCCACCCGTACGTATCAATAGGTCGGGGTCTGGCTGGAAACTTGAGTCGAGATGTTTACTGATTGTCTGTTCGGTTATGTCTGCTGGCAACAGAGAACCCTGTTTCACCTCTTCAGCTATCTTTTTCACTGCATCGGTTATCTCCCACCTTGACGAGTAGCTTATGGCGAGTGTCACGGTCATCACGTCGTAGTGTGCCGTATGCTGTTCCATCCACTCCAGTTTTTCGCGTACTGCTTCAGGCAGACGAGAACGGTCTCCTGTGACACGCATACGCACATGGTTCTTGTCAAAAAGTTCTTCCGTCAGATGTGTCAGCACGAGTCCCATCAGTGCCGTAACCTCATCATTGGGGCGATTCCAATTTTCTGTAGAGAAAGCATACAGCGTGAGATACTTCACTCCAAGACGGCAACAGTCTGCCGTGACGCGCTGAAGTGCTGCTACGCCCTCTATATGTCCTGCAGTACGTACCTGTCCGCGCTCCTGCGCCCATCGTCCGTTGCCATCCATTATGATGGCTATATGCTGTGGTATGTTGTTATTATCAATCATCTATCTTTGTGACAAGTTGAACACTTTGGTGAAAGGCTGTATGTTAGTCCCAGTGTCAGAACAGTGTATGAGTCGTCATTCTTTAGTAGTCCAGAACTCTTTATACGATATGGGTCATCCAGTCCGTCGAGGTTGTCGGAAAAGGAGATGTGTATATGCCAGTCCAGTGACAGGTTTGTACGGGCGCCTATCTTGTACTTCACTCCCACACCGATAGGTATGTTGCCTGTGATGACTGACTTTGACGCACTATGCTGTGGCACGTATTCACCACCCTCTGTACTTCCCTGCGAATAGTCGTATGTTCCCTCCTTACAGTGTGCGTATGTCATACCAAGGCCAAGTGATATGAATGGTGTGATACGCTTTGCTCCGCGGTAGTCACGTCCTGTACCATATGGCCAGAAGTTGTACTCGTATGCCACAGAGAGGTCTGCCAGGGTGTTGCTGAAAGAAAATTCTTTGACGTCCGGAAACCTTGTGTCGGCCTTGCCCACCTCTCCCTTTAGTTTCGAAACCATAGCACCTATCCTTACGGCAGAGCGTGGATTGATGATAGCTCTGAATAGCACAGAGCCTCCTGGTTGCATATTGCTAAATAATCCACTCGACAGGTCACCCTGGTAGGATGTCATATTAGCACCGACACCCAGTTCCATGCGATATTCCACATCGTCCTGTGCCCTCATTGCCACAGCAATGAGCAGCAACATCATGACAATTGTTATGCGGCGTCCTGTCTTCAATTTTCAATCTTCATTTTTCAATTCTTGATCTTCCACTCCGTGGAGTCCCATGTAGCATTATTCAGTTTGCAGCAATACACCTTACCTCCGTCGGCACTGATGATATAGAAGTATCCATCCTTGTCTGCAACGATAAGTGCAGTCTTGCTACTGTCAAGTGTCTTATCGGGCATACGCAGTCCCTTAAGCTTATGCCATGACGTACCACCGTCCTCCGAACAGAATATTACTCTGTAGGGCTGCGTCGTCAGCGGTGTAGTGGCATTAAGTCCTTCGCCACCGATGGCAAGTATCCATCCGTTGTAGTACCCTGTAGCAGAGAGATTGGCCATTGCTGGCAGTGCCAGCCTCTTAGTCTTCGCCTCTGTTGCATCATTGTATATCCATGATTCATCAGCAGCGGTGTTTACGTTTTTGTTCCATACCACCGCACATGTGTCCGCTCCGGAGTATGAAGTCTTATTACCCACGATAGTGATGCGCGTCACGTCGCTGTTCACTTTCTGCACTGCCGTAGCATAGCTGATATCCTTTGCTGGCAATAGGTTGTCACTGTCATAGACTGCATCCTTAGTCCATGTGGCAAGGTTGTTGGTATGAGCCACCATCATCTTGCCATCACTGTTGACTGCATACACCTCATCCTTGCAGTTTCCTGCCAGTGCGCTGAGGGCATATCCCGTCACGTCAGCTGTCTGCAGTGGTGCCGCACTGCCATGGTAAAGGGTGTTGCCATCGAGTATGTAGATATTGTCTTCATCGTCTGACGCTATAGTGGCTCCACTGCCATACGTGCCTGCCACCGTCGTCCATGCCGTGCCATGAGCGGTACCGAGATACAAAGTGCTCGATGTGCCATTGCCAACAAGCACATACAGTCCCTTCGAAGTCGCTGTACCTCTCAGACTCTTAGCATCGGCAAAGATGCTCTGCGGCGTCAGGGTGACATACTGGAAAGAGTCAGCATACTCCTTGTGACTTACTATCTGCACCTTGTAGTCGCGGGTGTAACTGCCCGTCGATGACCACACACGGAAGCGCAGAGGTTTTATCTCACCCTCGTCATTGACAAACTTTATGGAGTCGCTGGAGGAGTATGCCGTCCATTTAGCATTATCGTCAGCGTCCCAATCACGGTAAGTTATGGTGTTGGAATTTTTTGATGTCACGCTGGTGAGCATCTTCATATACGAACCAGCGGGCAGCGAATCTGTGTTGTATATCTCTCTTGTGAGATGGTCGATATACACTGGCGTTTTGCTGCCTGTATAGCTGTAGGTGTAGAAACTGTCCACATCCTCATAGCCGGCTGCTTTTTTCTTGCCTATGTATCGATTTACCTTCACCGTTCCGAGTGTGAACGAGGTGATGGCTGTATCTTCGTATGCTGTAGATGATGTAGCCTCATCGCTGTTCATACATGATGACACGAGGCTTATCACTGATATCAGGATAGCACTGAGGCTAAGGGGTCTTATCATAAGGGTTACAATTATTCAACGTAAAATCAGCCACAAAGGTACAAATAAAAGTTGAATATTAACGCCACCAGTATGTTTTATTAGGATATTTATCGACTAAAAGGGTGTTTTTTAAGGTATCTTTGCACTTTTTATTACATAAAAAGCCCCTGCAAGCCGTACTTGCAGGGGCAGAAAATAATTCTTCTTCAAATAACTCGTCAACTTGTCAACTTGTCAACTCGTCAACTTCATTATGATGGCTGCTTGCCGATGTAAGCAAGGATACCGCCATCGACATAGAGCACGTGACCGTTAACGGCATCAGAAGCCTTTGAAGCAAGGAAAACTGCAGGACCACCGAGCTCAGATGGATCGAGCCAACGTCCAGCAGGAGTCTTAGCGCAGATGAATGAATCGAATGGATGACGAGAACCGTCTGGCTGACGCTCGCGCAGAGGAGCTGTCTGTGGAGTAGCAATGTAGCCAGGGCCTATGCCGTTACACTGGATGTTGTACTGACCATACTCTGAGCAGATGTTACGAGTGAGCATCTTCAGACCGCCCTTAGCAGCAGCATAAGCACTAACTGTCTCACGACCGAGCTCTGACATCATAGAGCAGATGTTGATAATCTTACCTTCCTTACGCTCCATCATCTCTGGGATAACAGCAGCAGCACAGATGTAAGGAGCTACCAGGTCAACGTCGATGACAGCCTGGAACTCTGAGCGCTTCATCTCATGCATAGGGATACGCTTGATGATACCAGCATTATTTACAAGGATATCAATCTGACCAACCTCCTCGTGGATCTTCTTAACGAGCTCAGCCACAGCCACTTCGTCGCATACGTTGCATACGTAACCCTTTACGTTCTCGATGCCTGCCTCCTTATAGTTAGCAAGACCCTTCTCAAGGGCAGCCTCGTTGATATCATTGAAGATGATGTTCTTCACGCCTGCAGCGACAAAAGCCTTGGCGATGTTGAAACCGATACCATAGGAAGCACCTGTGATCCAAGCGTTCTTTCCCTCAAGGGAGAAATTCTGTAAATTTGCCATAATAGTGTTTTTTTAGTAATTTATGTAATTGTTTGTTTAGTTGAATGTGCAGCGCATATCCGTTACAAAGATAGCAATAAAATTTTTTTTACGTGCCAGATAATGTAATGAATTAAGAATTTTTAGCACTTTTCTAATATTCTCTGTTCATTAGTCTGTTGAAAGCCTCTTTCAAATCATAAGACAGACGTGAGGCCTGCACGTCATCTATCAGTTTTTCTCCTTTAACGTCCTCATGGTGAAAACCATTTGCTCCCCAATAGTGACGTGTTTCATTGTCTTGATTTTTTGAGAAATAGAATACGAGGTCTCCATGGTCAAAAAGATATTCCTCGTAGTATTCGCTTGCTCCCACGTTGTACTTACGCGTCATCATATAGGGTGTATAGTACACGTTGCCGAGGTTCTCGTCAAACTCTCCGCTGTAGTAATAGTGTGTAATATCCTTGATAGGACCAGCCCCTGGCGCCATATAGTTGCTGGTTACCACAGTCTCATCTGGTGGCAGCTCTGCATCTTTCTTTCTCTCTATTATATTCTTGGTATCTGCATACAATTGACGTATCTTTGTAATCTGAGCATTCTGTCCCCGTGCCACAATAGCAAAGGGCATCAACACAATAAGAGCAATAACTTTTCTCATAGGCGTAAATATATCTTGCCGCAAAGATAAGCATATATTTTTACACCCCCAAACTTTTTGTGCATAAAATATATCGTACATTTCCAAAAATAAATTTGACACTTCACTTGTTTTTTTGTACTTTTGCAGAGAAAAAGAAAAAAAGATAACTATGCGATATTTCATACACTTGGCATACGACGGCACACGATACCACGGATGGCAGATACAGCCTAACGGTATCAGCGTGGAGGGAGAGATAGAGCGATGCCTGTCAGTATTGCTGCGCCAGCCTATCGACATAGTGGGGGCAGGCAGAACTGACGCAGGGGTACACGCACGCCACATGGTGGCACATTTCGACAGACTCACCCCCGCCCCCTCTCTGCCAGAGAGGGAAGGCCAACTACCAACTGTCGACTGTCAACTCACCTATCGCCTCAACCGTATGCTGCCGCCTGACATCTGCGTTTATAAGATAGAGCAGGTGACAGATGATATGCATGCACGGTTCTCAGCTAAGGCGCGCACTTATCACTATTACATCACCACACAGCGCGACCCTTTCAACCGTCAATATACTTGGCAATGTCATTACGACCTCGATTTTGAGCTGATGAACGAGGCGGCTTCCATACTCATGGAGTATAACGACTTTGCTGCTTTCTGCAAAAGTCACACTGACGTGAAGACAACTCTGTGCACCGTGACAGAGGCGAAGTGGGTACAGACGGCGGAGCACCAGTGGCACTTCCGCATCACTGCCAATCGTTTCCTGCGCAATATGGTGCGTGCCGTGGTGGGCACACTCGTGGAGGTGGGGCGACATCGCATGACGCTCGCACAGTTTCGTGAAGTGATTGAAGGCAAACAACGCACGCAGGCAGGAGAATCGATGCCCGCACATGCACTGTTCCTGGAGAAGATTGAATATTAGGTTATATTTCACATTTCACGGTTTTCAATCTTCAATGACCAAAAACAACTCCATAGCAGCTTTCCGACGCTACCTAAGGCTACAGCGCGGACTTTCAGCTAATACACTGGAAGCCTACATGCATGACGTAGGCAAGTTGGTGGAATGGGCAACTCCCTCCCAACCTTCCCGAGAAGGAGAAGAACGCAAGCCTATAGAAGAATTAAACTTGGCAGACCTGCAGGAGTTTTCTGCCTCCCTGCACGATGTAGGCATCTCCCTGTCGTCACATGCCAGGATACTCTGCGGCATCAGGGCATACTATAAGTTTCTGGAGTTGGATGGGTGGATAGAGCAAGACCCTGCCGAACTGCTCGAGGCACCCGTACAAGAGAAACACCTTCCTGAAGTTCTCTCCACAGCAGAGGTCGATATGCTGGAGGCAAGCATCGACCTGAGCAAATGGGAGGGGCATCGCAACAGGGCGATAATAGAGGTGCTCTTCTCGTGCGGACTTCGTGTGTCAGAATTGGTTAGCCTCACTTTCTCACAAGTATATGAGGAAGAAGGCTTCCTCAGAGTATATGGCAAGGGTTCCAAAGAGCGACTGGTACCCATATCACAGCGCGCCATCAAGGAACTGCACCTATGGTATGACGACCGCTGTCACATGACTATCAAACCCGGCGAGGAAGACTATGTGTTTCTCAACCGCAGAGGCGCACATCTCACCCGCACCATGATACTCATCATGATAAAGCAGCAGGCAGCTATGGCAGGCATAAAGAAAACCATCTCACCCCACACCCTGCGCCACTCCTTTGCCACCGCCCTACTCGAAGGCGGAGCCTCGCTCCGCGCCATACAGGCTATGTTAGGCCATGAGCGCATCGGCACCACAGAGATATACACCCACATCGACATGTCAACCCTCAGGGAGGAGATAGAACAACACCACCCACGAAATATAATGGGGAGGAAGTAGAAAGGCATCCGCGCACTCATCGTGCATGGATGCCTTTGTTTTTTTTATCAGATAATTTGCTTTACTTCACAACATCCATATCCATAGAATAAGGCTGTTGGTCAGACACTGGTGGGTGCAAGGATTAAGAGGTAGCTCACTCTACTCTAATTATGGTAAGCCCATCACGCAGGGGCAGTATGACTCTCGACACTCGGGGGTCATTTTTTATATGGTCGTTGAAGCGGCGTATTCCTTGCGTCTGATAGTCGCGGTCGTAGTCGGGGTCTATGACGTGACCATCCCACAGGGTGTTGTCGGCAAGGATGAAACCGCCCTTGTTCATCAGGGGTAGGATTGCCTCGTAATCCTCCACGTAGGTTTTCTTGTCACCGTCGAGAAATGCCATATCGAATTGCACTCCCAACGTCTTCGCCTTTTCCTTGGCATCGCCTATGATAAAGGTGACATAGTCTGCCCACGGCGACTCCTCTATCCACTTGCGGGTGAAGGGCTCCTGCTCGTCGTTGATTTCAAAAGTGAAAAGATGGGAGTGACGCTTCGCTGGTTCAAGAGCTCCTGCGGAGCAGTTCAATGGGTTCAAACGAGCCTGCGACTCTGGTTCAACGTTTGCCAACCCTTCTGCCATGCAGAGGGCAGAGTAGCCTGAGAAGGTGCCTATCTCAAGGATGTTCTGCGGGCGTATCATCTCGACAAACATCTTAAGGAGCCTGCCCTGCAGCCTGCCTGATGCCATACGTCCATGCAACAGGTGCACATTGGTGGCGCGCCAGAGCTGGTATAGGTACTCTGGTTCGTCATCGCTGTGCTCAAGCACATACTGATCGAGCAGTCGCTCGCCTGCCAGCGTTGTGTGATTTGGATCTTGAGTGGTACTCTTCACTTCGTTCGATGGATAATCTGTAATCTATAATCTATAGAAAACTTTCTATCGCCAGGCGATAGCTGTCGAGTCCGAAACCACAGATGACACCCTTGCATGCGGGTGAGAGGAAAGAGTGGTGACGGAAGTCCTCACGGGTGAATACATTGCTGATGTGTACCTCGATGACGAGTGTCTTCAGCGAACGTATGCAGTCATGCAATGCCACGCTGGTGTGGGTGTATGCTCCGGCATTGAGTACTATGCCATCGTAGCTGAAACCCACCTCCTGCAACTTGTTGATCATCTCGCCCTCCACGTTGCTTTGGTAGTACTCTATATCCACCTGTGGATAGCGAGCCTTCAACTGCGGAAGGTAACTCTCGAATGAATTGTCACCGTATATTCCAGGTTCTCTTACGCCCAACAGATTGAGGTTGGGACCATTCATGATTAGTATTTTCATTTTTTCAAATTGAAAATTATGATTTGTCTAAAGCTTATCTCTTATCTATCATCTGCTATCTTCGTTTCCAAGCAGAGCTTGTAAACGACGCATTCCCTCGCTGGCTCCGCACTCGAGGTGTGTAACATTTTGCTTTGCAGCTACAGGTTTGGGGTCGATGAGGTAGATGGGGGTGCCGGGCTTAACATATTGCACCAGTCCCGCAGCGGGATAGACGTTGAGTGATGTACCTATTATGATGAATATGTCTGCCTGCTGCGCCTCCTGTACTGCGTCATACATGTTTGGCACGCCCTCGCCGAAGAATACGATGTAGGGACGGAGGAGGGAACCGTCGCCTGCCTTCTCTCCGTGAGGCACCTCAAGACCTAATTCGCCAAAGCCCTCATGTGGCAGGCTCACCCAGTAGCGGGGATTATCCACATCGCGTGAGGAGCACATCTTCATCATCTCGCCGTGCAGGTGTATCACCTTGCTCGAGCCTGCCGCCTCGTGCAGGGCATCAACATTTTGGGTGACCACCACCACGTCATAATCCTTCTCCAGTTCCTTCAGCAACAGGTGTCCCTCGTTGGGCTGTACGTCCCTGTACTTCATGCGCAGCATGTTGTAGAAATCATTGACGTAGTTGGGGTCTGCCTCCCATCCCTCATGCGTAGCAACACGCTCCACAGGATAGTTATCCCACAAACCTCCAGCATCCCTGAAGGTGGTGAGTCCACTCTCAACAGACATTCCGGCGCCTGTTAGTACCACAATCTTTTTTCTCTCCATAGTCTCTTTTTTTTTTCGTTATGTCGTTACTTTTTCAACGCATACCTCACCGGATAGAGTACGGCGAGGAGTCCTATCGCCACTACTGTAAGATATATTATCGCCACATCATCATAGTGCACGCTGACAGGGTAGGCATCGATGATGAATGCTCCTGCACTCTGTCCAAGCGATACAATGCCGTATTGCTGTTGCAGCCAGCATAGCAGCAGTCCTAATGCCACTCCAAGTGTGGCGCCTATGATGCTTATCATCCATCCCTCGAGTGTGAAGATGCGCTTTATGAGCGACTCTCTGGCACCGAGGCTGCGAAGGGTCTGCACATCGTTTTTCTTGTCGATGATGAGCATCGCCAGCGAACCAATGATGTTGAAACATGCCACGACAAGTATGAAGGTGAGGAAGATGTATGCCATGAGTTTCTCTATCTTCATGATGTTAAAGGTCTCCTCCTGCTGTTCGTAGCGGTCCTTTACCTTATACTTACTGCCCACTGCCGCCTGTATCTTTTCCTTCACCTTGGCTAAGTCACTGCCAGGCTTCAGGCGTATCTCGAGCGATGTTATCTCGCCGTCGCACTGGAAGAGCATCCTTGCAAAGGGCAGACTGGTGAGTATGTAGTTGCCATCGTAGCGCGACTGCTGTACACAGAATACCACACCGGGCGAGAGCAGCGAGTCGGCGACGAAGCCCGTCATGGGATTCATCATATCGAGCTGTCCCTCACGCTGCGGTGCGTAGATATGCATATAGCCAGGATAGTAGGCTCCCACGCCCATGGTGCCTGCCAGCCTTATGCCCATCACGCCGTACTGCAGGTCTGCGGCATGGAGTGAAAAATCTCCCTCGCCATAGCATATCTTCTTTATGTTGGTAAGGCGGGCGAAATTGTCATCGACACCCTTCACCATCACCATCGCCTGACGGTCGGCATATACGGCAAGGGCCTGGTCCTCCACTGTCTCCGATGTCATCTCCACCTCGTCCATGGCCTTTACCTGTACTATCTCGGGAGCATCGGCAGCAAACGTCTTGCCCTCCGTTGCCACTACCTTGAGCTGGGGATCAAAGGAAGTGAAGAAAGTTGCCACAAGGTCGCTGAAACCGTTGAACACGCTCAAGACCACCACCATTGCCATCGTAGCTACCGTGACACCAGCTATGCTGATGCCCGATATGACGTTGATTACATTGGTGCTCTTCTTAGAGAAGAGGTAACGCCGAGCTATGTAGAATGCAGGGATCATAGTTCAAACGCGCTGAAGCGCTGGTTTTCGTAGCGAAGCGTTTCGTAGTCACAAAGTGACGTTTCGTTTTCGTACGAATTATTTTTTCAATAATTCGTCTATCTTCTCCATATAGTCGAGCGAGTCGTCGATGAAGAAGCGCAACTCGGGTATGATGCGCAACTGGTTGCGCACCTTCTTGCCGAGGTCGTAACGTATGGTGGAGGTGTTCTGGCGTATATTGTCCAACAGTTCCTCACCCTTCTCCGACGGGAATATGCTGAGGTATGCCGTACATATACCGAGGTCTGGTGATACCTTTACGCGGGTCACACTCACCATGACGCCGTGCATGGCACGTGTCTGGCTCTGAAATATCAGGCTGAGCTCTTTCTGAAGCAGCCTGCACACCTTGTTTTGTCTTGTCTCTTGCATAAGTATGTCTAATTATAAATTATCGTAGCTTGCGCAGCAAGCGTTTCGTACGAACGTAGTGAGTCAGAACTCAAATCCGTTATATACATTGATATCTACCTGCCCGTGTATGCCGTTTACCTTGCCGTCCTGGCACAGTTGCCAATAGACGAGGTTTACGTCGGGCTTGTACTCTCCGTAGCGTGCTATCCACACATCGTAGTTGCGCTTCAGGTCGGGGGCGGCAGAGAGGTATTTGTTGACAAATCTCTGACTGATGTAGAGTATCGGTTTCACCTTCCATCGTCTCTCTATTGCTGATATCCACGCCCTGACATTCTTAAACACCCTGTCGATGCCTCCTGCCTCGCTTATCTGTCGGTCGGTGGGCTCTATGTCGAGCACCGGCGGCAGGTCGCCCTTGCTATAGCGAGCGTGGCTTAGGAAGTTTTGTGCCTGTTCGGTGCCAGCGGTCTTGAGCGAGAAGAAGTGGTATGCGCCCGTGCGGTAACCATGTTGGCGTGAGGCGTTATAGTCGGCATTGAAATACTTATTTTGTATCGTCACGCCCTCGGTAGCTTTTATGTAGATAAACTTTATGGGATAGTTTACCGTACCCTCAATCGTCTTCTTCGAATAGGTGCCGAGGCTGGTGATGCGCAGTTTGCCCCAGTCGATGGTGAAGTGCTTCTTGCCCTGCTCGTGTTGATAGCGTGAGATGTCTATGCCATAAATGCGCTCGGGGTGGTATGTTATGCGCTCACCGAGAAACCTGTTTTCTTTCCATTCGCCCAGTCGCAGTCGCTTGCCAGGTGCCATGGCAAAGCCTACGCCCTGCCGCTTGCCATGTAACCACTCTCCCTCGTAGAAGTCACCCGTCCAACTCATAAATCTGCCGATTCCATCGGGCAAAGCTAATGAGTCGCGGCTACCCTCATATACACCCAGGCTGTCGATGCCACTGCGCTCGCGGTCCGTCTGGGTATTCTTCCTGCGGTGCTCCAGTCGCTGCAGTGCCTCCTGCCTTCCCATCCTCGTATAAAACTTCTCCGCGGTACTGTCGATGGCGATGCACTCCTGCTCCAGCTTCACTTGCAGATTACGTGCCCCGAGAGCCTGCTTCACCATGGCGTATGCACGGTTTACCGAGTCGGTGACGGCGGTCAGTGCCCTGCTGTAGCGCTGCACCATGTCAAAGCCGTATTCTGTCACGGAGTGGGTCTTTAGGTAGTAGTCTATATCCTTGCGTTGCTCACGAAGCACCTTCTTCATCTTGTTGAGGTAGCGTGCCTCGTTGCCCAACATACGTTGCAACTCCTCCGACGTGGCACCTGTCACTGGCAGCGTGTCGCGAGGCTCCACCGCTATGGCTCCACCGCAGTATGGCAGCAGTGCCCATCGCTTCACCCACTGCGCATTGACGGTGTCGGTGACATATCCCTTGTCGGAGGGCATGATGTTGGAGAAGAGGCTGTCGCCGCGCATGCGGTTGAAGGCAAAGAGCACCTCATCGCCCGACATCACCACGTAGCGCGAGCGTATCACGGCACGGGTGTCGGAGTCTTGCCGTTCCTCTGTGCTCAGAGGCAAAAATACCCATAATACCCATGCGCATATTATCAGCACTGCCACCACGGCAAACAGTAAGGCATGGTAGCCAGAGTGTCTGCGTGTCTGCTTATAGCGTTCTCTGCGCTTGAATATTATGGGTAGCATACCCATGTGTCGGTTGACTTTTGACGTTAGTGTTACTTCTTACAGAAAGCGGCGAGGATCCTGTCGGCAGCCTCCTGCATCTCTTCTGCAGAGAGCTGTAGTTTCTCCTTGCGGAAATCTACGTCTGCCTCGCTCTGCATAGGTATGAGGTGTATGTGTGCGTGAGGCACTTCCAGTCCCAGCACCACCTGTGCCACCTTCTTACAGGGGAAAGCCTCCTTCACTGCCACTGCCACCTTCTTGGCAAACAGCTGGTAGCGCTGTAGCTCGTCGTCCTCCATATCGAAGATATAGTCCACCTCCCTGCGTGGTATCACCAGTGTGTGACCCTTTACCAGCGGATTGATGTCGAGAAAAGCGTAAAACTCATCGTTCTCTGCACACTTGTAGCTGGGTATCTCGCCAGCCGCTATCTTTGAAAATATATCCATAACTCTAAACTGTGAACTGTGAACTATGAACTGTGAACTAATAAGTGATGCTCTCAATCTTCAGCCTCAGCACTCCGCGAGGTATCTTAGCCTCCACCTCGTCGCCTACCTTGTGGTTAAGCAGTGCCTGAGCGATAGGAGTCTCGATACTTATCTTACCCTCGCGCAGATTAGCCTCGTTAGCACTCACGATGGTGTATGTCATCCTTGCATTGTTGGCGAGGTTGGTCATCTCCACCTTAGAGAGCAACTGTACGGCATCGGTGCTCAGACGGCTCTTATCCACTATCTTAGCATCGGCGATGGTTGACTTCAGTATGTTTATCTTGTCAGCAAGGTGTGCCTGAGCCTCCTTGGCTGCATCATACTCTGAGTTTTCCGACAGGTCGCCCTTGTCGCGTGCCTCCGCTATGGCGGCACTTGCCTTAGGCATCTCTATAGCCTCAAGGCGATGTAGTTCTGCTACGAGATTCTCGTAGCCTTCTTTTGACATGTAAGCCATAATTTTCTTTATTCTTTATTTTATATTGTTTATACTTTACAGAAGACAGACAAAAAAGAAGAACCCCGACCACATACTCCCCTTTAACAGGTGCATTGTCGGAATCCTGAGCTCTTTACGCTAATAAATATCACCAGTCCTCATGACTGATTTGCATGTGCAAAGTTACAAAGTTTCTTTGAATCTGCAAAGAAAATAGCCGAAAAAGTTCTTCATCAGACTTTTTCGGCTACCTTATAACTAAAAATAAGGGTAATCCCTCCCCTCTCTAACGCAGTGGCAAGAGAGGGGCTGGGGGTGAGTCTCCTTACTTCATCTTCTTTCCACCCACGGTGTACTTCGCACCATTGCGGTAGATTACTATCTTGCCGTCCTTGATAACCTTAACGTTAACGTTATCGTTCCCGTTAACATTCCCGTTAACGTTATTTATGCCGGTAGCTTCGCTGGTGGTGAATGTATAAGAAGCGAGCGGAGTGCCGCTAAGGTCAGTAACCTGATTGAACACTACCTTTTCTTCGAAAGTAGTAACGTCGAAGTCAGTAACCTTTGCACTGGTAAGCCTTATGGTGTACTCCGTGCCTTCCTCAAGACCATCGATGTAGATTGTGACTGCATTAGAAGATACGCTGAACGGACTCTGCGTGCCGCTGGTAACCACTGTACCATTCTTATCAACAACCTCGTAGTCGAAAGTGGCAGTGAGCGTGAATTCATTCTGATAAGAACCTGTCAGCTCTGACTTATAAGTAAGCTTTGCCTCGATTTCCTTGCCGTAGTCTGGGTCATCAATAAACTCGCTGTTTACGTCAAAAGCATAGTCGGACAGCTTGACGTAAGACTCCTCCTTGAAGGTGGCAGATACGGTAACCTCCTCGTTTGGCATGGTGAACTTGCCGTCGGCTACCTCGTAGGCTGTGTTGCTCGTGGCACCTGTCACGGTGATTGCCTCAAGCTCATAGCCCTCGGCTGGCGTTGCCGTCACTGTCACCTCTGCGCCTACTGGGGTGCGATACTTCTTGTCTGCCCAGTTAACCGCAGCTGTGCCGTTCTCTGGTGTTGCCACCGTTATGAGGTATGCTCCCGGCTCTGGCAGGGTAATGTCTGCCAATGGCTCGTCTATCATTATCTGCTTGAACACTACCGTCTTGTTTGATGCCGTGGTGAATACTACCTCTGCGTCAGCATCCGTAGCCTCGTAGCTGTATGTGGTGCCCTCGTCGGTGGCTGCTATAGACTCCTGGGCTGTGCCGTTGATGCTCACGCCGAGTGCTTCCTTCACTGCGCCGAGCTTCACGTTGAGCGTAGAGCCCTTCTTCACCAATACCTTTATGTATGCGCCTGCCGTCTTGAGCTTCAGACCCAGGTATGGCTCGTTGCGCATAGCTTTGTTCTCGAGGTCGTTGAGGGTGTCGAGGGCGTTGATGCTTGCATACTCTATGTAGCTGTTGATGAAGTCCTTCGTTATGTCGTACTTCACTCCGTTGTCCAGCACCATCTGCTCTATGTTCACAGATGTAGAGTAGTTCTTTGGCTCAACTACGGTTACAGCGCATGTGGCACTGAAGTCGTCGCTGGTGTCGTCAGGTGTGCCGTTGGTGGCGGTAGCGGTGATGGTAGCGGTGCCGGCGGCTACGGCGGTCACTACGCCGTTAGCTACAGTTGCTACGGTTGGGTCGC
>CAMHQF010000017.1:0-37660 GCA_946187445.1 uncultured Prevotellaceae bacterium | reverse complement strand
ATGGTACTGCAATGCAATGTGGGAGAGTAGGAGGCCGCCTTCTTTATAATTTCATCTGAGAGAGTCACTTCAGAAATGAGGTGACTCTCTTTTTTTTGTTATTTTTTTTATAAAGTTTTGTTAATGTAAGAAATTTTTGTATCTTTGCACTCATGAGGATGAAATATGTAAGAAGAAAAAATATATATGTAGCATTTTGGGGAGTTTTGATAGCGTTTGTTTTATGTGTCCCATTCTCGGAGATGCAGGCAAAGAAAGCTAAACAGACGACGAAAACTACATCGCAATATGAAAAACTAACTTCACGTGATACTGTAAGTTTGGATGGTGTGATGAATGTCATCCAAAAGGGTGACTCTGTGTACTTGGAGATGCCAATAAACTTAATGGGAAAGCCATTTCTCGTGCATAACAGGTTGCAGCGCGTGCAAGAAGAACTTAATGAGGCGAATGCCAGCAGAGGTATAAATTACGAGAGTAAGATGATAGCCTTTGACTGGAACAAGGCAACTAATAAAGTTGTGATACGAGAGAAACGTGTAACACCGGAAACGCCAAAGTTCTCGGATATCTCTCGCTCTGTATCGGATAATTACATAGACCCTATAATAGCAACGCTGAAGGTGAGGGCTGTGGCGCCGGACTCTTCTACTGTAGTGTTTAATGTCACAGACTTGCTGAATGGTAAGAAGAATATGCTGAATGACGTGTTCAACGAGATAAACGTTGGAACAAGTCCTGATGCGGAGATGTCACGAATCATCAGTGTGAAGTCATACAGCAAAAGTGTGGTAGCTCGTTCGGAACTCACTACGGTGGTACATGAAGGTCAGTCGAAGGTTAATGTGACTGTTGAGGTGAGTACCGCTATAATGTTGCTACCCGATGATATGATGCGCCGCAGAGAACAGGATTGGCGTGTGGGCTATTTTACCACACCGTCGCTGTACTATGATGATTATCAGCAACGTACGAAACGTACGGGATATATAAACCGTTGGCGCCTGGAACCGACAGATACAGCTGCCTATATGAGAGGTGAGTTGGTTGAACCCAAGAAGCCAATAGTATTTTATATTGATAGGGCAACTCCCGAGTACCTCCGTCCGTATATTATAAAAGGTATAACAGATTGGAATAAGGCTTTTGAGTGTGCTGGTTTCAAAAATGCGATACGTGCTGTAGTTCCCGATGACAGCCTTGATGTGGAGGGTGACGACCTGAGCTACTCGGTGCTTACCTATGCTGCTTCAGAGATGCAGAATGCCATGGGGCCTTCTACCGTCGATCCGCGAACGGGTGAAATTTTTGAGGCAGACATAGTATGGTGGCACAATGTTCTTGCTTTGATACGTGAATGGTTGATAGTGCAAACTGCACCTACTGATGTCCGTGCACGTTCTTTCCATCATTTACCTCAGGATTTGATTGGTGATGCAGTAAGGTTTGTTGCCTGTCATGAAACGGGACACTCCCTTGGATTGCGTCACAATATGATAGCTTCAGCTGCCTATGCCACAGACTCTTTGCGCTCGGCATCGTTTGTGGAGCGTGTAGGTGGTACGTCAGCAAGCATCATGGACTATGCCCGCTTCAACTATGTGGCACAGCCAGGTGACGGCGTGAAACAGTGGTCGCCAAATATCGGGCCGTATGACCTGATGGCTATAGAGTGGGGGTATCGATGGTATCCTGAGGGTACGGATGAGAAAAGGGTGCTCTCAGAATTTCTTGCAAAACATCAGGGCAAGGAGTATCGCTACAGTGAGCAGCAACAGCAGCGTTCTGCTATAGACCCACGAGCCCTCAACGAAGACCTGGGTGATGACCCTATAAAGTCGGCTACGCTAGGTATAGCTAACCTCAAGCGCATAATGCCCCACCTTATTGATTGGACACGTACTGGAGAACAAGAGCAGAGCTACGACGATGCTGCAGAGCTCTATTCATATGTAGTTGGACAGTGGCAATTGTATCTGTATCATGTGATGGCAAATATAGGCGGAATCTATATGGAGCGTCCTATGATAACAGGCTCTGCGCCCTACGAGGTTAAGACATCGTATGAGTTTGTGGAGAAGGAACGCCAGAGACAGTCTGTCAAGTTCTTGATAGATGAGGTCCTGATATTCCCTAAGTGGTTGTTTGCCAATAAGTTTTCCTCTCAGGTATATCTTCGTCGAAAGTCGCCTTCTGGTATTATTGAGCAGGAACCTGCGTTGATACTGAAGAATATCCAAAGTTATGTCCTATGGGATTTGATGACGAATGACCGTATAGTCAGGATGTATGAGAACGAGTGGCAGAATGGTGCGAAGGCGTTTACCCCTGTGGAGATGATGCAGATGTTGCACCAGTGTATTTTCGGTAAGACTATAGCAGGTCAGACTCTCAATGTAATGGAACGCAGTTTGCAGAAGAGTTTCGTAGATGCCCTTATCACGGCAGCAGCGGAGCAAGAGGGAGTGAAGGTCAATACAAAGGGTCTAAATTCGGAAACCTCAAAAGTACAGTTGGGTAGCGGATACAGGATGATAGATATGTCTTCTTCGCAGATAAATCGTGTGAGCGATGCTCTAAGTTTGAAGCGTGGTGAGTTGATACTTATAATGAAACTCCTGAAGTCACGTCGTTCTTCTGGCGACATGAGTACTCAGATGCATTACGAGGATGTAATAATGAGAATACAAACGGCACTGGGGATAACTAAGAGTTAAGAATTAAGAGCTACGAATTAAGAAATATGATATGAAGAGACTACTTGCAATATCGTTGATGCTTGTGCTGTGCTTCATGGGAGCTATAGCACAGGATATGCGTACCATCACTGGTGTGGTGATGGACGGCGAGTTGGAAAACGAACCGCTGATAGGTGCTACCGTAGGAGTAGGTGACAAGAAAATCCAAACAGGTACCGTGACGGATGTAAACGGCAAGTTTACACTTTCTGTGCCTGAGGAGGCTCAAAGTATCAGGGTGAGTTATGTGGGTTACGATGCCAAGACAGTGCTGTTAAAGCCTGGTGTTAGTCATTATAGCGTAACTCTCTCAGCCTCAGGTCATAGTATAAGTGAAGTTGTAGTGACAGGTTATCAGAACATAGACCGTCGCAAACTCACTGCTGCTGTATCAGAAATTAAAATATCAGATGAGAACCTTGGTGCCATAAAGAATATCGATGAGGCATTGGCAGGTCAGATAGCAGGCGTGTCGTCGGTGTCAACATCTGGAGCTCCAGGTTCGCCTGCAAAGATACGCATCCGTGGTACCGCTTCTATCAATGGTGTGCAGGAACCTCTTTGGGTACTTGATGGTATGCCTCTTGAGGGTAACGATATACCAACGATGGAAAATCTTAATGACATAGATGATATTTATCAGACAAGCATAGCTGGTCTCAATCCTGCAGATATTGACAACATCACGGTGTTGAAGGATGCTGCTGCTACTGCTATATATGGTGCTCGTGCTGCTAATGGCGTCATCGTCATTACTACCAAGAAGGGTAAGGAAGGCAGACCTATCGTAAGTTTCTCCACAAAGCTCTCTGTTACCCCCAAACGAGGTATAGACCGTCTCAATCTGCTTAACTCAAATGAGAAAGTGAACCTTGAGCTTGACCTGCTGAGCAGTAACTACACCTATCGTGAAAACAAGGGCGGTGTGGCGCAGATTATCAACTCCCTTGGTGAGATGCCTGCATATAAACTGGGAGGATGGGATGCCCTCTCTGAGACGGCACAGCAGCAGATTAACCAATTGCGCAACACCAATGTGGATTGGAATGACATACTCTTTCGTACAGTGTTCAACCAAGAGTATAATGCCAGCGTGAGTGGTGGTTCTGAGCGTGCACACTACTATGCTTCTTTAGGTTATTATGATGAAAAAGGAACAACCGTAGGGGTTGAGAACAACCGCTACAATGTGACCCTCAAAGCAGACTTCAAGGTAAATAAAGTGCTCAAGCTCGGAGCGTCAGTATTTGCTAACCAACGCAAGCAGAAAAGTTATATGACCGATGCGGGTGGCTTTACCAACCCTATTTACTATTCTCGCATGGTTAATCCTTACTTCCAGCCGTATGATGCTAATGGTAACTATAACTATGATACCAATGTACAGGGTAGGGAGAACGAAGTTCCTGACTTCAATATTTTTGAGGAACGTGCTAACACCTCGAAGGAACGCATAGACCGTTCTGTAATGGCAAAGTTTGATGCAGAGTTGCGCCTGCTTAAGAGTCTGAAACTCAATACGCAGTTTGGCTATCAGTATGATAACTACAACCTTGAGCGTTACACAGGACAGAATAGCTATGCTATGCGCAAAGAGAGAGCGTATGCTAAATACACCGTGGACGGCGAGCAGAAAATAATACTGCCACAGGGTGGTAAGATAAAGAAGACCGACTCACACTCAAGCCAGTGGACATGGAAGACGATGCTTGAGTGGGATCAGCGTTTCAATGATATACATGATGTAGAGCTGATGGGAGGTTTTGAACTGCGACATACCGAGAGCGAATCTGTTACATCGACAGCATACGGCTACGACGCTCGTACGCTGACTTCCCAGCCTGTCCTATTCCCATCAGAGAGCATAGCAAGGTCATACCCGCTGTATGACGAAACTCACACAGAGAATGCTTATGTTTCTTGGTTTGCCACAGGCTCTTACACACTGCTCCATCGCTACACCTTCGGGTCAAGCGTGCGTTGGGACGGCAGCGATGTGTTCGGTGTGGCTAAGAAATATCGTTACCTACCCCTTTACTCTTTCAGCGGACTATGGCGCATGAAAGAAGAGAAATGGATGCGCGACGTTAAGTGGGTTGATGAACTGTCATTGCGTGCTTCATACGGCATACAGGGTAACATAGATAAAAACACCTCTCCATACCTTATTGGTAAGTTCAGCAGGACGACGGTTTTGCCCGATAATATTGAGACAATCATTGAGGCACAGACAGCACCTAACCCAGACCTGAAGTGGGAGAAGACTAAAAACGTTAACTTAGGTCTCGACCTTGCCTTGCTGAGTAATAGAATACGTCTGACCGTCGATTATTATTACCGCAAGAGTACCGACCTTATCAGTTCACGCAGCCTGCCACTTGAGACTGGTTTCCAATACACCACCATCAACTGGGCATCGATGAAGAATACAGGTTGGGAGATAGCCATCAACACAAGGAATATAACCAACAAGAATTTCTCATGGATTACAACTCTCAACCTCGGCTTCAATACCAACGAGGTTATCAACGAGTCTGTGGCTGAGAACGCCACATATCCAGGCAGGGAGGGATATCCTGTTGGTGCGCTCTTCGCCTACAAGACTGCGGGGCTTGACGAAAATGGTTACCCCCTCTTTGTGGCAAAGGACGGTAGTATCAAGACTATGAAAGAGTTCTTCAAACTCAACAGTGCTGGTGCAAGTACACTAACTGCTGCTGAACAGCGTGACCTCTACACTTATATGGGTAGCGAAGACCCCAAGTGCTCAGGCGGTTTGATGAATCATTTTGAGTATAAGAACTGGAGCCTCGGCATCAACTTCATCTTCAATCTCGGTATGAAGGTGCGCGTTCAGCCATCTTATAATCCAGTATATTTTGATCGCGGACTTAATACCAATCACGATATTCTCAACCGCTGGTCACCAGAGAATACGAGCAGCAACTTCATGCCACTGCTTGTGTACAGTCAGGAGACAGCAGCAGAATATACACGTCTCAGTGACGGCATAGGCAACACATACAACATGCTCGATATGTGGGTAAAGTCATGCAATTACTGGCGTCTGCAGAGCCTGCGCGTTGCCTACCGCCTGCCAAGTGAATGGTTGAAGAAGTTTGGCATAAGTTCGGCATCGTTGTCACTTGAGGGTAGAAACCTCATGGTGTTTGCCAGCAACTATGACAACTACCTTGACCCCGAGACGATGGGAAACCCATACGCCCAGCCAATAGCTAAGAGCATCATCTTTGGTTTGAATGTAAACTTCTAAGAGAGTATAAAGTATAAAGAGAATATAATATAATGTACAATAGGATTAAGCATATTATCATTTTGTTGGCGTTGTCGATGTCATTTGTATCTTGCGATGATTTTCTTGATATCACGCCTACGGGCAAGGTTATTCCGTCAACACTTGATGAGTACCGAGCGCTGCTGACCTACGAATACAACAATTTTGTAGGCGACCGCTATATGACTGCTATCAGGACAGATGAGATTAGACTTGGTGCCAAAACCAGTAGCGAGGATCTTGAATACTATCTCGACCTATGGCTTTGGAAAGACGAAGCCCCTTCACCCAACACCACTTATTTCTCCTGGCGTACATACTACCACTGCATCTATATAGCAAACTACATCATAGAGCATAAGGATGAGATAAAGAATGGCCCGTCAGATGACGTCAGCCAGCTTGTGGGTGAGGCATATATGATGCGTGCCTATAGCCATTTCCTCCTCGTCAATCTCTATGCTCAGGCATATACTCACTGTACTCCAGCTACCACGCGTGGTGTGCCGATGATGCTTGCAGCAGATGTCAATGCCGTGCCTCGTAGCAGCAGTGTGGAAGCGGTATATCAGCAGGTCCTCAGCGACCTTGACGAGGCGGGCAAATATATGAAGAAAGAAAAGTGGGACGAGGGCTTCAACTACCGTTTCAACGTGACATCAGTCAATGCACTGCGTGCGCGAACATACCTTTACATGGGTGAGTGGCAGAAGGCCTACGATGCCGCACAGACCGTTATCACCGCATGGGGCGATTTGGAAGATTTGAATTCCTCATCAGCTAAGATGCCTACCGACCCGGAGTCTGTTGAGAACATCGTTGCACTGGAACATTTCAGCACCAATATGTCAACTGTAATTAACATAGTGCATAATGACCTGATACAAAAATATCGTGATGGTGACAGCCGTAAGGCTAAGTACTACGATACCAGCAGTAGCACAGCTACGCTAAAGAAGAGGGACGGCTATTGCTCTTTCCGTTCAGCAGAAGCTTATCTGACTGCGGCTGAGGCACTCGTGGAATTGGGAAAAACGTCTGATGCCATCGCACAGCTCATGCCTCTTTTGAATAAAAGACTTAACAGCACTGCGCTTCAAAATGCACAGAACCTTATGGTGGGCATGTCGCAGGAGGAGCTCCTTCAGGAGATATATGATGAACGTGCACGTGAGCTTGCCTTTGAGGGCCACCGTTGGTATGACCTACGTCGTACTACTCAGCCTCCGCTTTCAAGAATGTATCGTAGCACAAGCTATACCCTCACCCCTGAGAAGTACACTATGAAGTTCCCTTCAGAGGCAGTGGAGGCTAATCCAGAGATAGAAATATGGGAATAGAATAAATGCTTATATTAATCACTCTATTATTAACTAAAAAATCAAAATTATGAAAAAGTGTTTACTTTCGTTAGTAGCATTAGTATGCGCTATGAATGTTTTTGCAGAAAATTCTTGGGTAATGAAGAAGTTTACCCCAGTAACTTCAACGGCAAGTAGTGTCCACACAACAGTAGCAGGCGATGGTTCTGTGTATGTCAGCAGTTCTGTTGATAAGGATTTTAATTTTGCCAACAAGGTGGTTGTAGCAACAACGACCTCTACCTGCGTTGTTAAGTATGACAAATCTGGTGATGAGATATGGGCTATCAGTTTCAATGGTAAGAACGATGTGAGAGCTATGACAGTTGACACTGATGGAAACCTCTATGTAGCAGGTACCGTTACAGGAGACCAAACGGAATTTATCGGCACTGACGGCAGCTCAAAGACAATCGTCAACCCTACCAGATATGATGAAACGTGGGGAGAGGAAGTCGTTTCAGGTATGGCTGGCTATATCATAAAGATTGATTCTGATGGTAAAATACTTGCTGCACAACAAGTTAACGCTGCAGGTCCAGAATCTGGCTATTGGGGTGAAGCACGTGTCAATCCTAACAAGATTGTTGTTGACAACGGTAAGGTCTATGTTTCTTGTTTTTATAACGGTGCAGTCGAGAGTCTTGGCTGGGAAGGCAGATATGTCACGATGTTAGACTTTGACACTTTTGAGACATATTATGTATCAGATATTCCTGGAGCAGGTGTATTCTCATTAAGCAGCACAGATCTTACAGGTGTGACAAGCATAGCAAACGTTATGGCAACTACAGATGCAGACATGTATGATGATGGTTTACAGTGTGGTCCTGATGCATTCAGTTTCGTTACCATGAGTGGCATGGTAGGTGTTGCATTCATAGGTTGGGGTAACGAGACCCTCACAGTCCCTGGACAGACACCCAAGAATTTCTCTTTCGAAGTGAATGGCGGAGGTCTGAATGAGCATGCTATGGTATTGTCTATGACCTCAAATATTGAGAGTATGTCACTTGTATATCATGCAGCACCACAGGACAAGGAATATACGGAGTACAATCTCTTTGGCGAGATGTCTGGTACCAATATTATCCTTGGTGGCACGTTCTCTGGTCAGTTCCCACTTGACAACTCAAAGTCTTCTAAGAGTGCTGGAGAAGAAAACAAGTACAATCATGCTTCATTCTTAGCTTCAATCTCTCCTATGACAAGTTCAGTTAATTACTCATGGGTAAATGAAGCAGAGGACGAGTCTTTCACTAATGGCATGGTGGTTACAGGTGAGGAGACACACGTAGGCACAGATGCGAAGGTGTATCACTTCAAGACTTCCGATGGTACTGCAAAGGGTTCAGAGTCAATGGCCATATTGGATGCTGCACAGTTTAATGATCAGTATGTCGCTTTGGTTTCAACTGATGGCGCTGACGTAGTAACAATGTTCCAGGAAATGAGTCCTTCTGCAGTTCAGAGTGTGAAGGCTGCTGGTGCTGAAGGTGCTAAGTACTTTGGCATCGACGGTACTGAGATACCTGCTCCACAGAAGGGTATCAGCATCGTTAAAACCGCTGACGGCGTAAAGAAGATTGTGAAGTAAGCCCCCCCTAAATCCCCCTTTCATGGGGAAGATTATTATGCAAAGACTGAGTATTACAATATTGATAACGTTGGCAGTGGCACTGAGTGGCTACTGCCAACGTGCTGCAATACCCCCCTTGCTCCAAACAACATGGGGACAAGGTTCGCCGTATAATCTGCAATGCCCCGTGAAGAGTGGTGTGCACTGCCAGACGGGTTGTGTGGCAACGGCTATGGCGCAGATAATGTATTACCACAAGTGTCCTGCGGAGGGCTTCGATTGGGATAATATGCAATTGACCTATACTGGCAGTGAGACGGAAGAGCAGAGGCAGGCTGTGGCAAAGCTGATGGCAGACTGTGGCAAGGCGGTCGATATGCAGTATGGCATAGGCTCATCATCAGCTTTCGCCATGGATGCAGCAGAGGCTTTCTCGCGTGATTTCGGATACAAGGAAACGAGTGGTGAACTGTATCGTATGGAATACAGTGATGAAGCTTGGGAGGAGATGATATACAACGAGCTTGCTGCAGGACGGCCCGTAATGTATTCCGGCTATTTCTTTAATGACATGTATCAGCATCAGTTTGTGTGTGACGGCTATAAGGACGGCAAGTTTCATTTCAATATGGCTTGGTCAATGAAAGCTGATGGTTACTACACCCTTGATGAGGTGTGCTCCAGTTATTCTCAGACAGCGGTAATAGGCATCGCACCAGCTACTACTATGATTGTTATGCCAAAGGCAGTGCACGATGAGTGCCCTGAGAAAATAGAGGTTTACCATTTGGCAAACCTCAGCCTATACAAGATAAAATAAATAAGTAGCATAGCTTTCAATGTGCTATAGCATAGCTTTCAGTGTGCTATAGCAATGCTTCTACAAAACAAAATAGCCTATTTTGTTTATCAAATTAGCCTATTTTGTTTTACAATTTAGCCTATTTTGTTTAACAAATTAGGCTATTTTGTTTTTTAATTCAACTTATTTTGTTATTCTATAGCATAGCTTTTACATGCTGGAAGCTATGCTTCTTACAAATGGAAGCATAGCGACGATAGATTTTTTTTGCTTTTTTGCTTGGAGAAACAAAAATAAATGCCTACCTTTGCAAGTACATAAACGATAAACCAAAATAATGAAAAATATGATGAAAAGTATCAAATTTGTTGCTATTGTATTAGGAGTATGTGTATGTCTTTCAAGTTGTAAGACTTGGGATGGTATGAGTAAGACTGGTCAGGGTGCCATAATAGGCACAGGTGGTGGTGCTGCTCTGGGTACCATAATCGGTGCTATAGCCGGCAATACGGGTATAGGTGCTGCGATAGGTGGCGCTGTGGGTGCTGCTACTGGTGCAGTGATAGGCAACCGTATGGATAAGGTAAAGAAACAGGCAGAGGCACAGTTGCCTAACGCTACTGTAGAAACAGTAAAAGACACTAACGGCCTTGATGCTGTGAAGGTAACGTTTAATTCTGGCATTCTCTTTGCTACCAACAAGGCTGAACTCAGCCAGACGAGCAAGAATGAGCTTAATAGCTTGGTCAACATTATGAAGCAGAACAGCGATGTAAGCGTCGATGTGCAGGGATATACAGACTCTACGGGCAATGATGCCATCAACAACCCTCTGTCAGTAAATCGTGCACAGAGTGTAGCTAACTACCTCACGCAGAATGGTGTGGCATACAAGCAGATGAAGAATGTAAACGGTTATGGTTCAAGTAATCCTGTGGCAAGCAATGATACCCCAGAGGGCAGACAGAAGAACCGCCGAGTAGAAATCTACATGTATGCCTCACAGGAGATGATAGATGCGGCTAACAATGCAAAGGCACAGTAAGATACGACAAAAGGCGTAGGACTGCGAAAGAAAAAAATACACAACGATTATCAAACTGATAACTAAGATAATAAGATGGATAGTGGTGGCATTCTTTGCTTCCACTATTCTTGCTGTAGTATGGTATAAGTTTATGCCAGTATGGATAACACCGCTGATGGTGACACGCAGCCTACAACAGATAGGTGAGGGACATATGCCGAAGATGCATCATAGTTGGGTGCCACTGGACAGTATGCCTGACGATATGCCCAAGGCGGTGATGGCGAGTGAAGACCAACTGTTTTTGGAGCATCACGGATTTGATTTTGATGCTATACAGAAGGCTATAAAGCGAAATAAAAAGGCAGGAAAGAAGAAATTTGGTGCAAGCACCATAAGTCAGCAGACAGCAAAGAATGTATTCCTATGGCAGGGGAAATCGTGGGTGCGTAAGGGACTGGAGATGTACTTCACTGTACTCATAGAGTTTGTCTGGGGTAAGGAGCGCATCATGGAGGTGTACCTCAACTCAATAGAGATGGGTGACGGCATATATGGTGTAAAGGCTGTAGCGCAATATAATTTTGACAAGGAGCCAGATGAACTGACAAAGCGCGACTGTGCGCTTATAGCTGCAACACTGCCCAATCCGAGGAAGTTCTCAAGCAAGGAACCATCGCAGTATATGAGGAAACGACAACGCTGGATAGTGGCACAGATGAAGTACGTGAAATGGAAATGAACTTCTTAGATGACTTGAATGATTCACAACGTGAGGCTGTGGAGTATATTGACGGCCCGTCGCTGGTTATAGCTGGTGCTGGTTCGGGTAAAACACGTGTGCTGACATACAAGATAGCCTATCTGCTCACTCAGGGCTACAAACCATGGGAGATAATGGCACTTACCTTTACCAACAAGGCGGCAAAGGAGATGAAGGAGCGCATAATGAGGCTTGTAGGCGATGAAGCACGATACCTGAGGATGGGTACTTTCCACTCCGTATTTTCACATATTCTGAGAGTTGAGGCTGAACGTATAGGTTATGATGCAAACTTTACCATATATGACGAGGCAGACTCGCGTTCGCTGTGTAAGTCGCTTGTAAAGGAACTCGGACTCGATGACAAGGTGTATAAAGCGACAGAGATACATAATCGTATATCAAGAGCAAAAAACAGCCTGATAGGTCCGGCAGAATACGTACAGAACAGGGAACTCACGGAGCGTGACGAGAGTTCCAAGATGCCCATGATGGGTAAAATATACAATACGTACTGTGAGCGCTGCAAGGCGGCAGATGCTATGGATTTTGATGATCTGCTCTACAATACCTACCTGCTATTCAGAGACAATCGTGATATCAGGGAGAAGTATGCTGAAGGGTTCAGATACTACTTGGTGGATGAGTATCAGGATACTAACTATGCTCAGCAGCAAATCATACAGCAGTTGGCATCACACCATAAGCATGTCTGCGTAGTGGGTGACGATGCTCAGAGTATCTATGCTTTTCGAGGTGCCAACGTAGATAATATACTCGATTTCCAACAACAATATGCAGGAGCACGATTGTTTAAGTTGGAAAGAAATTACCGTTCGACAAAAAAGATAGTAGAAGCAGCAAATGGCTTGATACACAAGAACGTGCGTCAGATACACAAGAACGTATATAGTGAGAATGCTGATGGCGACAACCTGTCACTGTCGCAACTAAGCAGCGATAGGGAAGAGGCAATGTTTGTATGTCGTGACATACGCAGGAAAATACGAGAAAAGGGTATGTCGTATTCGGACTTTGCCATACTATATCGCACCAATTCGCAAAGCCGCCCTTTTGAAGACCAAATGCTCAAGGACAGCATGCCCTACAGAGTGTACGGCGGCATGAGCTTCTATCAGCGTAAGGAGATAAAGGATATTGTAGCATATCTACGCCTTGTGGCGAATAATAATGATGAGGAGGCATTCAAGAGAATAGTGAACTATCCTACACGCGGCATCGGGGATGTTACGGTAAACAAAATCCTCACATTGGCACGCGAAGGTGGTATAGGAGTGTGGGAAGTGATAAGGGAGATAGACTCTCCTTCATACGCAAAGCATTTCAACAAAGGAGTGGCAAGTAAGATAAGGATCTTCAGAGAGCTGATAGAAGGTTTTGTCAGTAAGATTGCTACAGTTGATGCCTATGAACTGGGTAAGGAAATAGTGCAGCAGTCAGAGATAGCAAAAGAACTATACTCAAGCAAAGAACCAGAGTATCTCTCAAAGCAAGAGAATATGGAGGAGTTTCTCGCCTCGATGCATGACTTTGTAACAGATGCCCGAGAGGAAGGTAACCCCACGGGATTGCTCGACTTCCTGCATGAGGTGGCACTGCTCAGTGACAGAGACAAGGAGGTGGATGTGCCACAGGTGACCCTGATGACGATACACAGTGCCAAGGGATTGGAGTTTCCATGTGTGTACATAGTAGGTATGGAGGAAAACATATTCCCCAGTCAGCAAAGTACCGATTCGCAGCGTAAGTTGGAAGAGGAACGTAGGTTGCTGTATGTTGCCATAACGAGGGCAGAGCGGTACTGCATCCTTACGTACTGTAAGTCGCGTTTTAGATATGGTAAGATGGAGTTTGGCGCTCCCAGTCGTTTTCTCAGGGACATAGACCGCAAACTTGTAAACGTAGAAGGGGGAGGAGGACTCGCTTCTATGCAACCACGTCAGATGCATCAGGCACATCCAATGCATTCAACGCATTTCGCTGTAAATATGCGAGCTATGACACCTCGTGAGCAAAGTAGTGGGCATACCGTGCAGAGCGGTGGCGGATATAGTGTCGGCGATAGGGTAGTGCACAGTAGATTTGGCATAGGTGTAGTACAACAGATGGAGGGAATGGGTGACTCTCTGAAGATAACTGTGGATTTCCGAAATGCAGGTACGAAGAAGTTGCTCGTGAAGTTTGCTCAACTCAAGAAACTATAGGGAATACCTAAAAGTAGGTATTGCGTAATTCGTGGTTTTGTGTTAACTTTGTAGCGCAAAATACAGAAACATATGAAAAAGGTGAAGGTATATGAACCTGAAGACAGTATGTTGTCACTAATAAGGGACAACTATAACGTGTTGCAAAGTCTCGGAGCTTTTGGGATAAGTCTCGGTTTCGGCAACAAAACTGTGCGACAGGTATGCGAAGAGGGTAATGTGGATACATTCACCTTTCTCGCTGTAGTTAATCTGACGATAAACGGCTATCACTCAAAGAACGATGTTGAGAACCTCGATGTAAGAACACTGCTAAGATATCTTAGGGCATCACATGAATACTATCTGGAATTTCAACTGCCATTTCTGCGCAGAGAACTGACAGAGTCGCTCGATGAGGGAAATGGCCTGGGACGCTTGATACTGAAAATATACGATGAGTATGCGCGCTTCATATCTCATCATATGAAGCTTGAGGAACAGATACTCTTTCCCTATGTTGAGGGACTTCTGGATGGCAAGATGGTTAGTACTGACAGAAGTGTAAATGATATAGAAACATTTTCGAAGCACCATGATAAAACAGGCGATAAACTGAAAGAACTGAAGAGCATTATCATAAAATATCTTCCATCGGACAGTAAGCACAATAACATGCTGACAGCTGCGCTACATGACATATACAACCTCGAAGAGTGGCTTGCCTTCCATGCCGATGTAGAGGAAAAGTTCTTTGAACCAGCCATAGCAATACTTGAAACAAAAAGGGAAAGAGGTGATGTGGCACTCGACATATCTAGTATGGTTGTGTCAAATGGTGATAATGGCGAGCAACTGTCAGAACGTGAGAAGGATGTGGTGATAGGAGTGGTACAGGGACTTACAAACAAGGAAATTGCTGACAAACTGTTTATCGCACCAAATACGGTGATAACACATCGTCGCAATATAGCTCGCAAACTACAAATACACTCTACAGCGGGTCTTACTATTTACGCGATAGTAAACAGGCTCGTTGATATAGGTAGTGTGGATTTGTAAAAGAAAAACGTAGTTCTTATACGTCATCGTTAAGGATTTGTTCTATATAACCAAGGATTTCCTCTTTACCCTGTCGCTTTTCCGATGACGTAATGAAATAGGTGGGAATCTCCTCCCATGTGTCAAGAAGTGCCTCTGTGTATTTCTTGACATTTTGTTTTGCTCTGTCAGGTCCCAATTTGTCGGCTTTAGTAAATACAATGGAGAAAGGCACACCGTTTTCACCAAGCCAGTCCATAAATTCACGGTCTATCTTTTGTGGGTCATGACGAATGTCTATTAGCAGGAAGACATTGACGAGTTGCTCACGCTGCAGTATGTATGATGATATCATCTTCTCAATATCATCTTGTACCTTCTTCGAACGCTTAGCAAAACCATAACCAGGCAGGTCAACGATGTACCACTCCTTTGCCTCCTCCTTGGCAATGTCTGTTTTCACAAGAAAATGGTTGATGAGCAACGTCTTACCAGGTGTGGCACTTGTTTTTGCCAATCCCTTATGGTTTGTCAGCATGTTTATCAAACTTGATTTGCCCACGTTGCTTCGTCCTATGAAAGCAAACTCCGCCTTGGTGTCCTTAGGACACTGCGACAGTTTTGCGGCGCTTATGGTGAACTCCGACTTCTTTATTTCCATTTCAATAATTCCTTAGCATTCTTAAGGGCAGCATCTGTAATGTCCGAACCGCTCAGCATTTGTGCTATCTCGCCTATGCGTTCCTCATCGTTCAACTGCCTCATGATGGTTGTTGTGAGTTCTTGGGTACTATTCTTCTCCACCTTGTATTGATAACTGCCTCTGGCAGCAATCTGGGGTAGGTGAGTGATGCTTATCACTTGGCGACCGGCATTGCCCATGTCATTCATTATTTCTGCCATCTTCTCAGCAATCTTTCCGCTTACTCCAGTATCAATTTCGTCGAAGATTATTGTTGGCAACTTAACTGTTGCGCTTACAAGAGCCTTGAGTGCAAGCATAAGGCGAGCTATCTCACCACCAGATGCTACTTGTGCAACAGGTCGCATCGCCATACCCTTGTTGGCAGAAAACATGTAAGAGATATTATCTTGGCCCTTAACACTTAGTTCGCCTTTCTTTATCTCGATGTTAAACTCTACATCAGGCATTCCGAGTGCTTCCAGTGTGTGCTTTATTTCTTTCTCAATTATTACTGCGGCTTTTCTTCGTGTGTCAGTAAGTTTCTGGGCAAGTTTGTTGACATTGTGCAAAATTTTTTCACGCTGCTCTTCTTTTTCCTTTATAGCTTCATCGCCATTGTCAATATTTGATATAGCTTCTGCCAGTCGTTCATATTCCTCTATCAACTCTGCTACGGTTGACTTGTGATGTTTACGTTGTAAGGTATAGATGAGGTCAAGACGCTCATGGATATATTCCAGTCTTTCAGCATTGAAATCTATGTTGTCAGCCTCTCGTGACACCTCGTCAGCTATATCTTTTAGCTCTATCAATGTGCTGTCGAGACGTTCTACCAGCGGTTCTATCTTACTGTATAAAGGAGAGACGTTAGACAGAGCGTTAGTTGCTTGCTTAAGAGAGTCAAGCGTGGCTCCTTCATCACACAACATGTGGTCGGCATTGTATAGGGCACTCTTTATCTCCTCGGTGTGTGTTGATACCTCTTGTTCCAGTTCTAATTCTTCCTGTTCGCCATCAGTAAGTTTTGCTGCATCCAATTCGTTAAGTTGAAAGCGCAGTAAATCCTCCTTCTCACGCGATTCGGCAAGAGATAGTTTCAAGCATTCTATTTCTGTTGTCAGAATGTTGTATTCGGTGAATACCTTCTCGTACTCTTTAAGGATGTCATCATTATTGGCAATGATATCAACAATGGTAAGTTGAAAGTCTTCCTGCCTGAGCAACAGATTCTGATGTTGTGAGTGAACATCCACCATCATCTCGCCAAGTCGTTTCATCTGCTGCACAGATACTGGGGTGTCATTGATGAATCCCCTGCTCTTGCCTGCCGATGTCAACTCTCTGCGTATTGTACACTCGCCATCCTCTATGTCGAGGTCATTGTCCTCAAACCATGATGACAGGTTGTAGCGCGAGATATCAAACTGTGCTTCAATGGTACACTTTTGACATCCTGTTTTTACTGATTTAGAGTCGGCACGCTGACCTAACAGCAAGCCGATAGCGCCGAGAATGATGCTCTTGCCAGCACCAGTTTCACCTGTTATGACAGAAAAGCCAGCATTGAAATCAACATCGAGTTTATCAATAAGTGCGTAGTTGCTTATGTAGAGATGCTTCAGCATTTTCTTTTATTCCAAAATCTTACTCCAAGCAGTATTCTGTGCTGCATTGATGTTAAACAACAGAGCATTAACCGACTCCTTTTCCTTTGAGGTTCCTTTTCCTTTGTATATATTAGCAATCTCGTCTTTCTTGAAGTCTGTCCATATCTGTGGCAACTGACTCATAGGACGATTCTCGTGAGCTACTTTCAGGTCATTCTCCAGTGCTGTGGTAATTTCTGTGCGTCCACGTTCTGAGTTGTTAGCCATTTCATCGAGACCTTTACGATAGTAGTCGTACTGCAACTGCCTGATAGGTTGTAGTGCGCCTTCCAAATAATCATTGATTATGGTAAAACGGTTGGTGTTTTTGTCAAATGAAGCCCATCCTGGATAATTAAGGTTTTGGGCGTTATTGGTGAGGTTTAGGCAACGTTGAAGTATGTCCTCTCCTCCCATTGGTGAGAAGGAATCAAGATTCATACCGATGATGAGATAGGCATAGTAGGCAAATAGGGCAGTAAGCTGGTTGTCAATCATCTCCTCATTATATGTCAGATTGTCAAATTGCTTGTAGGTGAATGTAAATTCTTTGTCTTGAAATTGGAAGAGCACTGATGAGTAGGCAGAGTTATATACAGGGCGGTTTGCTTGCACTAAACAGGTGCATGTCCACGTTCCCTGTTCTTTCTTGTATTCTGTCACTGTTATGTGGAAGTTGCAGCTTATCCGTTCATTCTCTTGAAAGTGCAGCGCAGTCCACTGCTGTCCATTTATCCATTCTTGTAGTTTTTCTTGCAATTCTTCAAATATAGCAGATTCCGTACCCTGCACCTGATTGTGATTTATGCTTATCTTGGCGTTAAGTTCTTGGGCATCTATACATATAGCAACTGCCCATAGCAGCAATGCTATGAGCAGTGTTTTGATATTTATAAATAGATATTTCACAATAGTATTTTATTTCGTGTCATACTCAGTTTTGTTTTACCTATGCATCTCTCTAAGACGTATACGAGTCAAAACCTGCTTAGTATTGAGGGAAAAGTCACCATTAAGCATCCAACTATAGTAGCCAGGGTCACGTCTTAGCACGTCAGTCACGGAACATCCTTTATACTTGCCAAAAGAAAACTCCTCACGCATGAGTTCCGTACCATCATCCTTCAGAATGGGTTTGCCGTCAGGCCCCTTCACTGGAGCCCAAACGATGCGTCCGGCAAAATCCACATTTTTACGTTTGTTACATATCTCGTGGAGCGCGTCCATGTCATTCGGCAATTGGCGTTCGGGCTCTTCCTGCTTGCCAGGCTCGTACATGTCAAGTTGCCCCATTAGTACACGGTAGGTTGCCTCTGTGTCTTCATTGGCGAGATGAGCTTGGAAGTCTTCCTCCATCTTGCGTCCGCAGTAGAATTTATATGCTGCGGCAAGATTCCTTCGCTCCATAGCGCGAAAAATCAAACAAGCATCTATCAGGCGGCAAGCATTGAAGTCGTATGCTATTCCTGCTCTCAAAAACTCCTCTGCTAACATCGGTATGTCGAAGTTGTTGGAGTTGAAACCTGCGAAGTCGCAGTCTTTGAAGTCCTCCACCAAAGAAGGGGCAAGTTCCTTGAATGTCGGTGCATCCTTTACCATTTCGTCAGTGATGTGAGTTAGCTCCACCACCTCAGTAGGGATAGGGCGAGAAGGGTTGACAAAGTAGTTGTGGCGCTCTTCTCTGCCGTCAGGAAATACCTTGATGTAGCTTATTTGGATAATACGATCCTTGGAGATATCAAGTCCTGTCGTCTCAAGGTCGAATATCACTAGTGCCTTTGTAAGATTCAGTTTCATACCTTAACAATGTTAGGTGTCAGTCGTTAAGTAGCATTGGCATGATGAGCATCAGTATATCTTCATTTTCTGGTTGCTCTGCTGGACGTATTACACCTGCTCGGCTTGGGTCTGCAAGTTCTATTATTACTTCTTCGCTACTCAGGTTGTTGAGTATATCTACCAGTACACTACCCTTGAAACCTATGCTCATAGGTACACCACCATATTCACATATTACATTTTCTTGAGCACTGGTTGCAAAGTCTATGTCCTCAGATGTGAGTTGCAAATTGTTCATTTCTAAGCGCAGTTTCACAAGTTGCGTACTTTCGCTGGCAAATTGCTGCACTCTGCGCAATGCACTCAGCATAGATTTGCGGTCAATAGTGACGATATTTGGATTGTCGGTAGGTATGACAGAGGCATAATTTGGATAGCGTCCCTCTATGAGGCGACATGATAGAATTCCATTGGTGAATACTATCTCTGCAGCATTATTATTGAATTTTATTGTTACTGTACTTTCGTCGTCGGTTGACAGAACATTGCGCAGCAGTCCCGCAGGTTTTTTTGGCAGGATGAAAGATGCTGGCACATCGGTCTTGCATGCAAGTAGCATGTTTCTTACCATTTTGTGCCCATCACTTGCCACTAAGTTCATACTATCTTCCTTGAGGTCAAAATATATGCCGTTCATTACCATGCGCAACTCATCGCTAGCCGTGGCAAATAATGTACGTTGGATGTTGTTTGCTAGAGAACTTGTAGGTAATTGCGTTTCTGTATATCCTTCTGGCATCTGCGGCATGCTTGGATAATCGTCGGCGCTTTGGCCCATAATGGAGTACGAACCATTTTGGTATATTACCTTAATACTGTTATCATTTTCGTTAACTTCGAAAATCAAAGGCTGCTCTGCTAGCTCCTTCACAGCATTAAGCATTATACGTGTGGGGATGCAGAAAGAACCCTGTCCGTCGCAACTGTTCAAATCAATGAACAATTTCATCATGTTAGTATTGTCACTGGCAGTTAATGTTAGTTGATTGTCAGCAATTTCAAACAAAAAACTGTCCAGGATTGATAGAGAGTTCTTTGAATTTATCACTTTAGCAAGTTGTCCTAACTTGTTGCTTAGTACTGAAGATGATAGAGTAAAGGTCATTTTGGGTTATAGTATTATTTATGTAATATTTTTATATAATGTTTGTTGGAAAATCCAGATGCAAATATATAAAAAAAAACTAACACAGACAAAAAAACAATTGAAAAATTTCTTGTTTCGCTACTTTTTTTGTAATTTCGCAAAACAAAAAAATAAACTATAACTTTTATTAATATAATATGGAATTACAAGGTAAAATTATTGCGGTTCTCCCAGAGCGTTCTGGAGTAAGTGCACGAGGTGAGTGGAAAGTACAGGAATTCGTACTAGAAACGATGGATTCACAATATCCACGCAAGATGGTATTTGATGTGTTTGGAGCAGAACGTTTGCAACGTTTCAATATACAGATAGGACAGACAGTTCTTGTTGCATTTGATATTGATGCACATGAATATAATGGTCGTTGGTTTAATTCTATCAGAGCTTTTGACGTTCGCCAAGTTGATGCATCTCAGATTTCTTCAGCGGGTGTCGATGCACCTCAATCTGTACCAATGTCTGCACCTAATGCGGCGGTTTCTGTTACTGCACCAGAGTCTGTTGACGATAATAGCGACAGCCCAGATAATCTCCCATTCTGATTTTGACAAGCAACATACGACATAGACGCAACTCCCGGTCATCATTTCACAGGAAGCATATTTCTCCCAAATGGTGGTTGGGAGGTTTTCTTGTCGTAACAGTCTATATTGCTGTATTCTACTATTTTTTTGTAGGTCCTACAGGATTCCGTTGGCGTGCTCTTTATGGGGATGCCAGTTATCCTGCGGGGTACGAGATTCAAGGCATAGATATTTCGCACTATCAAGGAAATATTGATTGGATGGCACTGCGCAATGCTATGATAAACAAAGATCCAATACGTTTTGTTATTGTTAAGGCTACAGAGGGCGCTACCATGATAGATGAGAATTTTAGAGATAACTTCTACCAAGCACGTGAGTATGGATTTATACGTGGCGCTTATCACTTCTACAGTACAAAATCGTCCGCACGTACCCAAGCACAACATTTTCTTTCCGAGGTTAAATTGGAGGACGGAGATTTACCTCCCATACTTGATGTGGAGCACAAACCTGCAGACAAGAGTGTAGAGGAATTTCAGCGTGAAGTGTTAACATGGCTACATATCGTAGAAGATCGCTATCATGTGAAGCCTATACTTTACACCTATTATAAGTTTAAGGAACAATATCTCTCTGACAATCGTTTTAATGACTATCCGTATTGGATAGCTCATTACTACGTAGAAAAGATGGAGTATAAAGGAGAATGGAAATTTTGGCAGCATACAGATGCTGGTAAAGTGTCAGGAATTAAGGGGTATGTCGATTTCAATATATATAATGGTTCCTATTATGATCTTAAGCAGTTATGTATAAAAGCAGAAGAATAGAGAAGGAGTAATAAAGTAAAACGGAGCGCAGAATTTTCTGTGCTCCGTTTTACTTTAAACTGTTTGCTCAATTTTATCGATTAGTATCTCAGAACCAAGAGGCAATTCGTTTGATAGTATGCGCTCACATACAATGTCCTCAATGTAATTCTGTATGGCGCGTTTTAGGGGACGTGCGCCATATTGTATATCATAGCCCTTCTTTGCGACAGTTTCTTTAACCTCTGGTGTGATTGTTAGGTGATAGCCCATGTCTTCAACACGCTTATACAACCCACGAAGTTCTATATCAATGATCTGTTTGATGGCATCAAGGTCAAGTTGGTCGAAAGTGATGATTTCGTCGAGACGATTTAAAAACTCTGGGGCGAATTGCTTGGATAGACTCTTCTGTATGATGGATCTTGCATATTCCTTGTCTTTATCGTTTACTATGCCCTCCCTAAAATTGCTACCTGCAGCATTGAAGCCTACTCCATGTGCAAACTCCTTGAGTTGACGCGTGCCAGCATTACTAGTCATGATTATGATTGTATTGCGAAAATCTACAAGGCGACCGTTGCCATCAGTAAGTCTGCCTTCGTCAAGTACTTGGAGAAGTATATTGAAGACGGTACTATTAGCCTTCTCTATCTCGTCGAGCAGTACTATAGAATATGGTTTGCGGCGTACCCTTTCGGTGAGTTGTCCACCCTCTTCATAACCTACATATCCAGGGGGGGCTCCAACAAGTCGAGAGGTGTTGAATGCTTCTGCATATTCACTCATATCAATACGTATGAGTGAATCAGTCGTGCCAAACATCTCTTCTGCGAGTTTTTTCGCGAGATGTGTCTTGCCTACACCCGTAGGACCGAGGAACATGAATACGCCTATAGGGTGATTAGGATCATGCAGTCCAACTCGGTTACGTTGTATTGCTTTGACCATTTTCTCTATGGCTTTGTCTTGAGCTATCACCTCCTGTTTGAGTTTGCTTGCCATGCCTCGAAGGCGTTCGCCCTCCGACTCGGCAACGCGTTGTACAGGTATGCCCGTCATCATTGCGACAACATCAGCAACGTCATCAACAGTGACTGTCTCACGGTCTCCTGTGCTACCCTCGCTCCATCGGCGTGTGATCTCCGAAAGTTGGTCTTCAAGTTTCTGCTGCTGATCACGATAACTTGCTGCAAGTTCGAAATTCTGGTTCTGTACAGCTTGCAACTTGTTGTCCTTCATGATTTTTATTTCGGTCTCAAGATCTGTGATGTCAACGGGTATGTCGGCATGATGTAAATGTATGCGTGCTCCTACCTCATCGAGAGCGTCAATGGCCTTGTCTGGAAAGGCTCGATCCGTAATGTAACGTTGTGTCAATTTGACACATGCATGTAGCGCGTCTTCGGAATAGATGACATGATGGTGCTGCTCATAACGCTCACGGATATTCGTGAGTATCTGCATAGTTTCATCAGGAGTGGAGGGTTCAACGATGATTTTCTGGAAACGTCGTTCAAGTGCTCCATCTTTCTCTATAGACTTGCGATATTCGTCAAGTGTGGTGGCACCGATGCACTGTATGGCACCCCTTGCGAGTGCCGGCTTGAGCATATTAGCGGCATCCATGGAACCACTTGCCCCACCAGCGCCAATGATGGTATGAATTTCATCAATAAAGATGATAATGTCATTGTTATTCTCGAGTTCTTTGATGAGATTCTTGATGCGCTCCTCAAATTGTCCACGATATTTGGTACCCGCTACCATTCCGGCCATATCGAGCGATACAAGACGTTTGTTGTGAAGAATGGGTGAAACGCGTTTGTCTGCTATCATCTGTGCCAACCCCTCTACAATGGCGCTTTTGCCAACACCAGGCTCACCGATGAGAATGGGATTGTTCTTCTTGCGACGACACAATATCTCCTGCAAACGTTGTATTTCGCGCTCGCGTCCTACTACGGGGTCAAGTTTCCCTTCCTCAGCTGCTTTGGTGAGGTCGAGAGAGAAACGATTGATTGTCGGTGTCTTGGATGACGTTTTTTTCGTGTCGCTACTCTCTTGAGTGGTGGCAGAGTCAACAGAATCACCATCGAGAGTATCTTCATACTCATCTTCGTCGTCAGAGAGGTTTATGGCTTTTATCTTTTCGTATTTCATATATTACTTTATGATAGAGATGGGAAGTACTTAAGAAGTGTCAAATTTTAAAGTATAGCTTACAAAGAGTGTGCCATAATAGTAATTTCTGTCTCGCCTAGTCCATAAATATGTAGCATAGCGGCATCTTGACGCATCTCTTCGAGTAGAGTCGCGCTATCTGTCAACACAGTTTCTGTTTGTGAGAATCGTAGCTGTGGCAGTTTAAACTGCGTAACGAAGTATGCATATACATAATTAAGATATGTGGAGAGATCGTGTGTAATGATCTCTTGTGGCATATTTTCGTAAATGTTTAGAGCCTTATCAGGCTTCTCTGCATATAGCAATGCCCATCCCAAAGTGTTGCTGATGGCGTGATTGTCGGGGTTTTCGAAATTGAGGCGGTAGAGCTCGTTGATTATCTCGGATGCCTGTCCATCTTTGACCATCGACATGCAGTAATTTAGGGAATATGCCACTCTGTCTGGTTGCAAAGTGCGCAATGCGTCATAGTAAGATGAAGCCTTACCATATTCACCGATAGAGTAGTATGCCTTTGCTATACCTCGTAGTGATGGCTGGTGGTTTGGATGCTCCTGAAGGTATGAGTTGTAATACTCTATTGCATCGCCATAAGCAGCTTCATGGAGTAATAGTTCTCCCGAGAGATAGTCTAGTTCCACCTCATCTTGGTTAGGGTAGCAGTTGATAATGTCCTCGAGAGCGTGTAGGTACTTTTTCTTTATAAGGTATCGTCCCATCTCGATGAGTTGCTGCGTAGTCATATAGTCAAGACATATTAACCAGGATTCAAAATCCTCCGCATCTTTGAAAGGGCTGCTAAGAGTTTTGCCCAAGGGGTTAATAGAGTAGAATCTGAATAGGTCTTGTAGATACTGACGACGTATGTAGGTAGGTTCTAGTACTTCTTCTGGGTTGGTATGCATGCCTATTGGACCGAGTTCTCCTTCTTCCATAAGGGAACGTATCTTGTCGGAGAACTGTCCTATGACATCATTCATGGCGAAAATAAAGGAGTACTTGTCGGAATTGCAGAATGGTCCTTGTTTGATAACTCTTTCAAGAAATTTACTTCCATGCAGCTTTTGCTTGACCTCTTTGAGTTCGGGATGATCTATATCGAAAGGCGTAAACCAGTTAGATACCTTGTTGAAGAATGGATAGCGCTTCATCTGCTTGAAACCTCCAAAGAATATGTCGGAACCCTGTTGTTGCATTTTCTGCACTTTTAGTATATTCTTTTCCATCTCGTCAATCTTACTGTCGCTGTCGCAGTCGTTGTTGTCCTCATCACGTTCCACTATGCCGTTGCGTGTTATGATGAACGGCTGACTTTTCATGATTTCGGGCATGATTGACTCATTGATTTTTGTTGCATCTGTGTCAGCCTGTGTGCATTTTATGAGTTGGATTTGCATCTCTATGACAGCCTTTCGGGTGTCGTCTGATGCGAATAGCTCACTTAGCACCTCATCACGTTTTTTGTTATTGATAGCATTGCGATCCATGGTAAGTGCAAGTATACTGCCGACAAAAGCTTGTTGACGTAGGGTAGCATCCTGTACGCCATTGTATATGCGCGCAAGGCACAGTGCCTTTTGCTTGGAGAAATGCTCTATGGCACTCATCGTTAGTGCGGCAAGAAGTATATAGTGGCTGGCAGTAAATGTAGAAGTGGTGGTGTAGCAATGCACCCAATCATCGGTATCCTCTTTACGCCAATGATAGGAAGTAAGGACAGCATAAAATGCATAATCCTTGTCGACTTGTAACAACGAGTCTATGGTGGTATCCATCTGTTTTACGTGAGACATCCATGGTTTTATCATAGGAGTTTGTCGCAGAGTTTCGTAAACTTGCAAGTCGTAGTTGAGATTGATAAGTTTTCCTCTTAAGGTGCGGTAAATATCATTACGTCGTGGATCATTAATGCCGCGTGTGAAGTAATCTTGCATCATGAGAAATTCATAACGCAGTGCTTCGAGACGTTCGCGGAAGTTCTCGTTTGGGTACTTTGCTGCCATTCCCGTCATGGAATTGATAGCATCTATAAACTGCCCGTTATGTATGAGGTGTAGAGTATCCATTGGTTTGCATATTGAAATTTGAAATATCGAAGTACAGAAGTCTTCATTTCAAAAGATAAAGATAATTGTCTTTGCCATACACTTTTAGCGAATCACGTGCTATGACGAGATAGCGTTCAAGTCGTGGGATATGCTTTGTGAGCAAAGAACGTGCCAAAGTGTCGTTCTGCATGTTGTTTTTGGACAGAGTAATCTTATAGGCTCCAGCTTCTAATGCACGTGAGGCATATGGTTCTGGGAGCAGTGCAGCATCAACATTGCCACTAATGAGCATCTTGGTGCGTATATTGATATCTTCTACCTGTATTATGAATACGTGACGCCTTTTGTTGAGTAATGAATCTATCGCCGTCCTTGCCATGTTGTATGAGTATCCCTTGCTGTCAGCTGCTATCACTTTATCTGAAAGTTGCGCAATACGATGTATACGAGCTTTTTGTGAGGTTAGGAAGTAGTACCGTAGTGCTGAGTCGTTTATTGTTACTTCTGCTTTGTGCTGGAATATGGCAGAATGACATTCTGACAGAGCACCATATTTGCAGAGAGTTACATTCGCATGAAGTGAGTCAAGTAGTCCAAGGTGTTCTGCCACATAGAGTGGTAGGCATTCTTCTACTGGCAATACGGCAACTTTTACAGGAGCATCTGTTTTTTGTATTTTGTTCGCATTAGCGTTCTTGTTTGCATTATTGTCTTTGCTACATCCTACGGTGCAACAAATTACTATGATATATAGTAGTGTTCTCATGTTGTATTTATGATATGACCAATCGTGATTTTGTCTTAAGATAGTTCTGGAGATTAAAACCATTGTGTGCCACATAGTGAAGTAACTGAAATTTTAGTTTATATTGGTTTGTTATATTTCCTATTATTTCATCACGTTTGTTACGTATGTTTTTGCTATCGCTGTTGAGTATTGTTGCCTTAAGCAGTATGCGTATGAAAAGCAGTTGGTCTTCAAAGTATGCCGCACCTTTCATTATGCGTTCTTGCAGGATGTCATTATCTTCTCTCATGATGAGTGAATAGTATTGGTTGTGAAATGATTTTGCTACATCCTCTAGTGGCTTGAGTCTTTCGCTCGCATCTTGCCACTTCGCATATGTCTTAGGCATTTGTGTGTAGAAATGCTCGCGCAGAAAACGTAAGGTGTCATTTATACCTTGACGTAATGGTTGAAGGGAAAAGAGTATGTCTATAGTGTGCGTGAGAAATTGTTTCTCCATATGCATGAGCAATTTGTCATCAGGCTCTTGGTGACGTGGGTCATTATAAAATTGCTCCACAGCTCTGTCGTTGATGATGGCATGGCGTGGTATAGGAGAACTAAGCACTAATCCTTTCAGATTTTTGCATCTGGACAATGCAACGTAAGTCTGCCCGTGGGCGAAGGAGTGTTGAACATCGATAATGGCATGGTCAAAGGTGAGTCCTTGGCTCTTGTGCACAGTGATAGCCCATGCGGCCTTTAGTGGGTACTGTTCAAAGGTCCCCACTGTTTCCTCATATATTTCTTTACTACCTTTGTCGAGTGTATAGCGGGTGTTTTTCCATTGCTCACGACCAACTTTGATGACTTTGCCAGTTTCTGCGCATTTCACATGTATAAGGTTGCGCTTGTCAAATTGTATTACCTCGCCTATCATGCCATTATAGTATTCCTTGTCCAGTGAAGAGTCGTTTTTCACAAACATCACTTGTGCTCCCTCCTTCAATCGCAATACTTTCTCCGTAGGGTATGACATTTCAGGAAAATCGCCATCAATGTCGGCTATAAAACTATATTCATCAGCGCATATAGCTTGCAGTTCACGATCGTTTATGGTATCTGCTTGCCTGTTGTGTGTACAGAGTCTAACATATCCGCTCTTCTTGGGGGGGATAAAGTTGGGCTGATAGTGTTCATTGAGTTTTGCAAGTGATGCATCGGTGATGGTGTTGTCGCGTACTTGGTTCAGTATGTCTATAAATTCCGCATCAGACTGCCTATATACATGCTCCAATTCAATCGTGACGAAATTGGCGTTTTGTAGTACGTGGCATGAAAAGAAATACGGTGTGGAGTAGTAAAGGCTTAGTAATTGCCATTCTTCGTCGCGAGCTACTGGTGCCAATTGCTGCATGTCACCAATGAGTAACATTTGTACGCCGCCGAATGGTAGTGAACGATCGCGATATTGACGTAGAATCTCATCTATAGCATCTAGTACGTCAGCGCGCACCATACTTATTTCGTCGATTACAATCAGGTCAAGCGAACGAATGAGTTGTATTTTTTGTTTGCGAAATTGGAACTTTCTCTCTCGCTTTGTGCCAGGAAGCAGAGGACCGAAGCCAAATTGAAAGAAGGAGTGTATTGTGGAACCTCCAGCATTGATGGCTGATATCCCTGTTGGTGCCAGCACTACCATACGCTTTGGCAATGTGTCTTTTAACCTGCGCAGGAATGTTGTTTTACCTGTCCCCGCCTTGCCGGTAAGAAACAGGTGCGTATCAGTATTGGATATTATGTGCCATGCGAGGTCGACTTTGTTCATAGATGACTCTTTCTTTGCTCTGTTTTTTTTACATGCTGTATGCAAAGCCTATAGAGAGGTGTTCTTTCATCTGCCAATATGTAGATGTCGTTCGTTCTTCGTGGCTATCAAAACGGGGGTAGAGAAACAACTTGGTTGAGATATAGCGGTTAAACTGGAAGGTAAGCGTATTTTCCCACTCCATTTGCAAATATGAGTAGTTGGAGAATGTATAAAAGCGTGTCTCCCATTTTATGTTGTCTGCAGGCTTCCAGGTAAGTCCGACATTAATCATCGAACCTACGTTATTTAACACGTGCTTACCCTCATCAACTCCGAATCGTGTTGATAAATTAAGCCTATCCACATAGGTCATCTTGTATGACAGGGGAGCAAGCAGTACGTTACCCGTCAGTTTCTTGTTCCATATATTCACCACGTAGTTCATGCCCAACGACACGTTGAGGTCGAAGGGCGACATGAAGTCAGAATATATAGTGGCATCGTTGTTCTTCAGACCCCGTGTAAACTGAGTGCTGGCGATAAGTTGGGCAGCATAGTACCATTCCTTGTAAGCTTGCAGTGACAGCTGTGTGGTGTAGCGAATAAGGTCTTCTGTGGTTTTGAAGTTGTTCACTGTGTCGGCATCAGTGGCTTGGAATCCCAATTTTAACTCCAGTATGTTGTCCCATTTTAGTCGTTGCTTGTTGTTATAATTGTACTGCAGCGTCACGGCTCCCAGCATAGAATAATTGGAGTTCCCCGATTTATACCAGTTGGGTGATATATAGTTCTGCATAAACTGAAGGCTGTAGTCGCCAAAAAACGTCCAGAAATTAGGTTTTGTAACAACCAACTCTATTTTGTCCTCTGCTTCTGGCATCATTATCTCATGTGGTCTTTTGTCAACTTTGGGCCGGCTCGTTATTGGTTCTATTACATCTTTGCCATTGCTGTCATTTATATTATTGCTGGTAGCAGGTGCGACTGTTTCTGGATGTTTCAAGTACGTGCTTGTTATCACTTTGTCGGCAAGTGAGGTAGTATCACCTTTTATGCTAAACTGTCGTTTTATTACGTCCGCATTGTAGCGTAGCGGCAATAGAAGATTGCTGCATTGCACCTGTTCCAGCTGTGTTGCCTCTTGTGCGGGAACTGCGACAGCAGCCATTATCATTATCGTGTATAATAGTAGAGTTCGCATCAACGTCTTTTTTTGTACAGTTGGTATGAATTGGCTATATTGTGCCATATTGAGTAGAAACCGCCTGCTGTAGCCGAGAGCGGACTTAAATATGTATATCCTAACCATATCATGAAAATAGTGTTTTTTTGTCCCATTGCCTGCCCAGCTTCTATAGTCTGGTGATATTTGCCTCCTACCCATTTGCCAAAGACAAATTGGAAAAGACACATCATCAGTGTAGCAGCGGCTATGGCAAAAACGTCATCAGACGTGGCATTGCTATGCCAAAGAGCCCTGCAGGTAATGGCTATGGCTATTGCCAGCGCTACCAGCCATAGATAGAAGGCAAGGTCGCGCACTGACAGTATCTTCTTGTGTAGTCGGGGCAGGAAATAGCGTGTGGCCCAGGCGAGCAACAATGGGAAAATCAGTAGCGGAAATACCTTTTTTGATATAGTGAAAAATGCAGCAAGGAAGGTGAGATCCCCTTGCGGGCTTATCAGAGGCAGCATCAGTGGAGCGATGATGGCAACGGCGAGATTGATAAAGAGGGTGTAGGTTGTGGTTGTAGATGAGTCACCACCAAGTTTTTGTGTAATAACAGCGCAGGCTGTTGCTGTGGGACAGATAATGGAGAGTAGCATTCCTTCAAGGAAATAACCCTGCCAGGGTGCACTGACGGCATCGATACGCATCATTATCAAACAAACGGAAACGAATATCATGCATTGAGTGAGTAATAGCCACAGATGCCACAAATGAGGACGCATGTCACGAGGATTTACTTTGCAGAAAGCACAGTATAGCATCACAAATAGCAGCAGGGGTTGCAGCAGTGTGACAATCTCCATTATCTCGCCCTTTGCGATGGGTGAGAATGGTAGAAGTCTGCCCACTAGATAAGCGAGAGCACCAATTGTCATGCTTACTGGTAACGACCAGTTTTTTATGAATCTAACTATCAAACCTTTACTGCTTGAAAATGCTGTTTTATTTTCAGTTCCCGATGCTCCAACAACACCTCCACGCCGAACTTGTTATGGATATGCTCAGCCAGGTGCTGTGCGGAATATACGGAGCGATGCTGACCACCTGTGCATCCGAAGCAGAACATCAGACTGGTGAAACCCCGCTGTAGGTAGCGTGTTACATGAACGTCAGCAAGCTTATACACTGATTCTAAGAAAGTTAATATCTCTCCATCATCCTCCAAAAAACGTATTACCGGCTCATCAATGCCAGTCAGTTGTTTGTATGGTTCGTATCGTCCAGGGTTGTGCGTACTTCTGCAGTCGAACACATATCCACCACCATTGCCAGAGTTGTCGGCAGGTATTCCTTTATGGAAAGAGAAACTGAACACTTTCACTATGAGAGGTCCCTTGCCGTCATACTTTGAGTATGTAGCTTTACCGTCTGAAGGGTTGACGTTATACGGGTTGTTGTCAGTCGTCTTATAGCCATCCTTACGCTTTGCAGGTTCTATGGGTTTGGGGGCATACTGTGGCAACTCGGTAAGTCGCTTCAGCACATTTATGAGGTGAGGGTAGGGGAAATTGTTCTCCTTGATCAGCTCTCGCAGGTTTTGTATTGCTGGCGGAATGCTCTGTATGAAGTGCGCCTTGCGTTCAAAATATCCTCTAAAGCCGTAGGCACCAAGCACTTGCAGCGTACGGAATAGCACAAACAACTGCAGGCGGTCATTAAACTGCTTGAAGGGTGGGACCTCAGTATAGTGGCCGAGGGATTTATAGTAGTCCTTGATGAGCTCCTGCCTCAGCGATTTGCTGTAGCGTGCTGATGCCTGCCACAAAAAAGAAGCTACATCATAGTAGTATGGACCCTTGCGTCCACCCTGGAAGTCTATGAAGAAAGGTTCGTCTTCACCCTCGGCATTTTTTACTAGCATCACGTTGCGCGCCTGAAAATCTCGATACAGAAAACAGTTCCCGTTATGGTTATCGTTAAGGTTATCGTTTGTCAAATCTTTAGCCAGTAGTTTAAAACTTGCCTCCAGCTTCATCTCGTGGAAGTCGAGGCCTGTAGCCTTTAGAAAGCAATACTTGAAGTAGTTGAGGTCGAAGAGCACATTTTCTTGGTCAAACTCCGGCTGTGGGTAGCAAACAGAGAAGTCCAGTCCCCTTGCTCCACGTACCTGTATGTTAGGCAGCTCGCAGATGGTCTTTCTGAGCAGTTCCTTTTCTTTCAGCGTATAGCGTCCTCCAGCATCACGTCCTCCCTTGATGGCATCAAACAGCGACTGCGCACCCAAGTCCTGTTGCAGGTAGCGCATCTCGTCGTCCGACTGCGCCAGTACTCGTGGCACAGGTAACTTGCGCTTGGCAAAATGCTTTGCTATGGTTAGGAAGGCATGGTTCTCCTCTTTTGAGGTCCCTATGCAGCCTATTACACTATTGCCATTTTCGTCAGTCAGGCGGTAGTATTCACGGTTGCTGCCAGCACCAGGCAGTTTCTCCATCGCAGCAGGTTCCGAGCCGTGCCACTCTGTGTATAGATTCTTCAGTTCTTGCATAGTATCTCGTATAATTCTTCGCTATCGCCCAGTCTACCGTTTATCAGGCACACTACCTCCACCTTGCCCTTCAGGCACAGTTTCTCGTCATTCAGGCGATATATATCCTGATAGAAGTTGTAGCGCAGCCCCTCCTTTTCCAATCGTGTGCGCACCACGTATTCGTCCATTCCCTTCAGTGGTACCTTGAAACGCATGTCTATGCGTGCTACCACGCAGTCTATGCCTCCCTCGTGCAGTTCGGCAAAACTCACGTTCTTAGAGCGCAGAAACTGGTGGCGGGCGTGCTCCAGATAGTGCTGGTAGTTAGCATTGTTCACTATGCCCTGAATGTCGCACTCATAGTCTCTTACTATGTCCTTATGTTCGTGAATGTAAGTCAATTGTTAATTGTAGATTGCTTTTACCAACCAAAAGCTTTGGCTGAGGACAGCCAGTGACCCTGAGCACGAAGTACCTGTTCTATAATATCGCGAGCGCATCCCATTCCTCCCTCGCAGGGGCTTATATAAATTGATATTTCCTTTATGTCGTTGCATGCATCAACAGGGCAACAGGGGCAACCCGCCATTTGCATTACCTCGTAATCAGGTATGTCGTCACCCATGTATATCACCTCCTTCGCAGTCAGATTGTTGTCAGCCAAGTATTTTTTGTACACATCTATCTTGGTTGAGCACGACATGAATACATCCTTCATGCCCAACTTGTGGTAGCGCTCCTCAACGCCTTTGTCCGTGCCCCCTGATATGATGGCGAGCTTCAGCCCCATTTTTATGGCCAGTTGAATGGCGTAGCCATCCTTTATGTTCACTGTGCGTACAGGCATACCATTAGGACCCATCTGTATGGTGTTGGTCGATAGTACGCCGTCCACATCAAATACGATTGCCCTTATCGCTTTTAGATCGTAATTTATCATATTGTAACATTTTATGTGCAAAAGTACTGATTTTTGTCAATTTATGCAATAAAATAATAGAAAAAGTGATTGTATGTGCAAAAAAAATAGTACTTTTGCATTCGTTCAGAATAATGGAGCATAATTAAATAAAGGTAAAAAGATGAACATTCATGATTATGATTTTGAAGGAAAGAAGGCTATAGTGCGTGTGGACTTCAACGTGCCACTCGACGAAAATGGCAAGATTACGGATACTACCCGTATTCGTGGTGCCATGCCTACACTCAAATATATACTCGACAATGGTGGAGCGCTTATCATCATGTCCCACATGGGTAAGCCAAAGGGACAGGTTCGTGCCCGTCAGTCGCTGTCACAAATAAGGGAAGTGGTATCCAATCGTCTTGGTAGGAATGTGCTTTTCTGCTCTGATTGTGCACGTGCTGCTGCTGACGTAGCTGCACTACAGCCAGGAGAGGTGCTCATGCTTGAAAACCTCCGCTTCTATGCAGAGGAAGAAGGCAAAGTGTCAGGCGATGCAAACCTACCAAAACTGCAAAAAGGTACGCCAGAATACGATGAGGCTGTAATAGACCTCAAAAAACGTCAGAAGCGATTGGCAAAGACGTTGGCATCATACGCAGACTGCTATGTGAACGATGCCTTCGGAACCGCTCACCGCAAACATGCATCCACTGCGCTGATAGCAGACTATTTTGATACCGATAATAAGATGCTCGGTTTCCTCATGGAGAAGGAAGTGAGGGCTGTGGAGAAAATCCTCGATGATATTAAGCATCCTTTCACAGCTATCATGGGTGGTTCCAAGGTGTCAACAAAGATTGGTGTCATCGAAAATCTTATGGATAAGGTTGACAATCTTGTCCTCTGCGGAGGTATGACATTCACGTTTGCCAAAGCGATGGGAGGCAAGGTAGGTAATTCCCTTTGCGAGGATGACAAACTTGACTTGGCTCTCTCAATCATAGAGTTGGCAAAGGAAAAAGGCGTGAATCTCGTTCTCGGTACCGACTGCGTAGCAGGTAATGCCTTCGACAATAAGTGTAAGACGGTGATATGTCCAGCCAATGACGTGCCTGATGGATATATGGGACTCGACGCAGGTCCTGAGAGTCAGAAGCAGTTCGCCGATGCTATTTCAGGAGCCAAGACCATTCTGTGGAATGGACCTGCAGGCGTATTCGAGTTTAATAACTTCGCCAAAGGCTCACGTGCTATCGCCAAAGCTATTGCCAAAGCAACCAAGCATGGTGCCTTCTCGCTTGTTGGCGGTGGCGATTCTGTCGCATGTATCAACAAGTTCGGCATGTCTGAGCAGGTAAGCTACATATCCACTGGTGGTGGTGCACTACTCGAAGCTATCGAGGGAAAGATACTCCCTGGTGTAGCAGCAGTGTTGGAAGAAAAATGTCCCCAACTTCAAGTCATTTAAATTCTCAAGACAACAGACTAGATTTTTTAATCTCTAAATATCACAAGATGAAGATTTCAGATTACAATTTTGCAGGCAAGAAAGCAATCGTACGCGTTGACTTCAATGTGCCTCTTCAGGACGGCAAGATAACCGACGATACCCGTATCCGTGGTGCCCTGCCAACACTCAAGCTCATCCTCGAGAAGGGTGGCTCGTTGATAATCATGTCTCACATGGGTAAGCCAAAGGGCAAGGTAAAACCAGAGATGTCACTCGGCCAGATCGTTGACGCCGTTTCTCAGGCTCTCGGTACACCAGTGCAGTTCTGCGACGATTGTCAGAAGGCTGATGCACAGGCAGCAGCCCTCAAGCCAGGCGAGGTGCTCATGCTCGAAAACCTCCGCTTCTACGCAGAGGAAGAAGGTAAGCCGGTAGGTATCGACAAGGAGGATCCTGCATACGATGAAGCAAAGAAGGCTATGAAGACATCACAGAAGGAGTTTGCCAAGAAACTCGCTTCCTATGCTGACTGCTGGGTGATGGACGCCTTCGGCACAGCTCACCGCAAGCATGCTTCAACAGCCGTTATCGCTGACTATTTCGATGCTGACAACAAGATGCTCGGTCTCCTTATGGAGAAGGAAGTAGCAGCTGTTGACAATGTACTCTCTAACATCAAGCGCCCATTCGTAGCCATTATGGGTGGTTCAAAGGTATCATCTAAGATAGGTATCATAGAAAACCTCCTCGGCAAGGTTGACAAACTCATCCTCTGTGGCGGTATGACCTACACCTTCTCTAAGGCTCACGGTGGCAACATAGGTAAGTCTATCGTAGAGCTCGACAAACTCGACGTAGCTCTCAACGTAGAGAAGATGGCTAAGGAGAACGGCGTAGAACTCGTTCTGCCAGTTGACTGCGTCACAGGTGACGACTTCTCTAACGAAGCTAACCAGACCATAGTGCCAGTTACCAACATCCCTGACGACGTTGAAGGCATGGATGCGGGGCCTAAGTCACGCGAGCTATTCGCTAGGGCACTCGACGGTGCTAAGACCATATTGTGGAATGGTCCAGCAGGTGTCTTCGAGTTTGACAACTTCTGTGCTGGTTCACGTGCCATCGGCGATGCTGTCGCAAAGGCAACAGCTGAAGGCGCATTCTCCCTCATCGGTGGTGGCGACTCAGTAGCATGCGTTAACAAGTTCGGTCTCGCTGATAAGGTTTCTTACATCTCTACTGGTGGTGGTGCTCTGCTCGAGGCTATCGAGGGCAAGACGCTCCCAGGGGTTGCTGCTGTTCTCGGCGAGTAAAGTTTGTGTCGATATAAACATCAAGGGGATGTGCTACAACCAGCACATCCTTTTTTGCAGTTACAATGATAAAAGAATTGCAGGTCAGGGTATTGCCGCAAGTGGCATATACCGAGCAAAATATAAAGGAGTATGTCAGCAGAGAACTTGCGATAGACAAACGTACCATCACGCATGTGAGGGTACTGAAAAAGAGTGTTGATGCGCGTCAGCGACAGGTTATGGTGAATCTTACTCTTAGGGTGTATGTCAATGAAATTCCTCAGGATAAGGAATTTACCTACACTGAGTATCCCAATGTGTCGCATGCGAAAACTGTTGTCGTCGTTGGCGAGGGACCATGTGGACTGTTTGCTGCTCTGCGTCTCATTGAGCATGGTATAAAACCTGTCGTCATCGAGCGTGGTAAGAATGTGCGCGAACGTAAGCGTGACCTCGCTATGATAAAATCACAGCAGCGAGTTGACAGCGAGTCAAACTACAGTTTCGGAGAGGGAGGGGCCGGAGCCTACTCTGATGGAAAATTGTACACGAGAAGCAAGAAACGTGGCAGCGTGGATAAAATTCTTAACGTATTCTGTCAGTTTGGAGCTTCAACAAGCATTCTCGTTGATGCTCACCCACATATTGGTACCGACAAACTGCCTGCCGTAATCGAGGCTATGCGTAATCAGATAATCAAGAGTGGTGGTGAAGTGCACTTTCAGACCAAGATGACGAGCCTTATTATAGATAGGGATAAAGTTGTGGGAGTGAGAGCTGGGGAACTTGAATTTTGTGGACCCGTAATACTTGCTACTGGTCACTCAGCGCGTGATGTGTATAGATATCTTGCTGAGGCTGGCATCCCGATAGAGCCTAAAGGTATTGCTGTCGGAGTGCGTCTGGAGCATCCTGCACAACTCATAGATCAAATACAATATCACAACAAAAAAGGCAGAGGGCAATACCTGCCTGCCGCTGAGTATTCTTTTGTCACTCAGGTAGAGGGTAGGGGAGTATATTCTTTCTGTATGTGCCCAGGAGGATTCGTTGTGCCTGCTGCTACTGGCAGTGAGCAGATTGTGGTCAACGGTATGTCGCCAAGCAATCGTGGAGGCAGGTGGAGCAATTCGGGCATGGTGGTAGAAATCAGACCAGAAGACGTTCTCGGCGATGCCGACCTAAAGGTGATGATAGAAGAGTCAGAACAAAAAGGAGGAGCATTGGCGGTGATGCACTTTCAAGAAAAACTGGAAAGGGTGTGCTGGCAACAGGCACTGCAAAGTGGTGGAAAGGGACAGATGGCACCGGCACAGCGCATGTGTGACTTCATAAACGGACGACTGAGCTATGACCTGCCACAGACCAGTTATACGCCAGGTGTGGTGGCATCGCCATTGCATTTCTGGATGCCTCGGGGTATAGTGTCAAGGTTGCAGAAGGGCTTTGATCTTTTTGGGAAACAGCGTAGAGGGTTCCTAACCAACGATGCTATGATGATAGGTGTAGAAACAAGAACATCGGCACCAGTTAGAATACTGCGTGATGCATTCACCTTGCAGCACGTCACTTTATCTGGATTGTTTCCCGCAGGCGAAGGTGCAGGATATGCTGGTGGCATAGTGTCAGCAGCTGTCGATGGTGAGAGAGTTGCCGATATGGTGGCAGATTATGTGGAAGCATAATGACGAGAAATATGTCATTTATGGTGGCAAAGAAATAAAAAACGGGCAAAAATTTGGTGGAATGGATTTTTTATATTACCTTTGCACTCGCATTTTTGAAAACGAGTGCCAGTTTGGTATAGGAGAAGCTGCAAGTGGCAGCACCTTATGGAAGGTTGGGTGAGTGGCTGAAACCACCAGTTTGCTAAACTGACGTACGGGTTACCGTACCGGGGGTTCGAATCCCCCACCTTCCGCACTTGTTTCATGCTGGTGGGTTCATCTAGTGGCCTAGGATACCGGCCTCTCACGCCGGGTACACGGGTTCGACTCCCGTACCCACTACCAGCATTCTATGGTGGGTTCATCTAGTGGCCTAGGATACCGGCCTCTCACGCCGGGTACACG
>CAMHQF010000016.1:0-37799 GCA_946187445.1 uncultured Prevotellaceae bacterium | reverse complement strand
CTAACTAACCTATAACAAAGAAATCTATGAAAGTTTATCAGACCAGTGAAATCAAAAACATTGCACTCTTAGGCAATGATGGCTCGGGTAAGACCACCCTCACTGAAGCGATGCTCTATGAGGCTGGTATCATCAATCGTCGTGGACGTATTACTCAGAAGAATACCGTTTCCGACTATTTCCCTGTAGAACATGAGTATGGTTATTCCGTTTTCTCTACGGTTTTCCATGTGGAGTGGAATAACAAGAAACTTAACATTATAGACTGCCCGGGGTCTGATGACTTCGTAGGTGCAGCACTTACAGCACTCGAGGTTACTGATACCTGTGTGCTCCTGATTAATGGTCAGGTGGGTCCCGAGGTGGGCACACAAAACCACTTCCGCTATACGGAGAAACTTAAGAAGCCGGTAATATTCCTTGTTAACCAGCTTGATGCAGAGAAATGTGACTATAACAACACCCTTGAGCGCCTGCAAGAGATTTATGGCTCAAAGGTTACCCCTATACAGTATCCACTTAATGAAGGTCCAGGCTTCAACTCACTCATCGATGTGCTTCTCATGAAGAAGTATTCGTGGGGTCCTGACGGTGGTGCTCCTACCATCGAGGAAATCCCAGCAGAGGAGATGGACAAGGCGATGGAGTTGCACAAGGCTCTCGTAGAGGCTGCTGCAGAGAATGACGAGGGACTGATGGAGAAGTTCTTCGAGACAGAGACCCTGACAGAGGATGAGCTCCGTGAGGGCATTCGCAAGGGTCTGGTGACTCGCAGCATATTCCCACTCTTCAGCGTCTGCGCAGGTAAGGACATGGGCGTACGCCGTCTGATGGAGTTCTTAGGCAACGTAGTGCCTCACGTAGATGAGATGCCTAAGGTGCACAACACTCGCGGTGAGGAAGTTGCTATCGATGCCAATGGTCCGGAGTCTGTATATTTCTTCAAGACAGGCGTGGAGCCACATATCGGCGAGGTGCAGTACTTCAAGGTTATGAGTGGTAAGATAAAGTCAGGTGACGACCTTACCAATGCTGATCGTGGTTCCAAGGAGCGCATCGGACAGATTTTTGCTGCTGCTGGTGCTACCCGTATTCCTGTTGACGAGATGGTAGCAGGCGACATCGGCTGTACCGTTAAATTGAAAGACGTCAAGACGGGCAACACGCTGAATGGTAAGGATTGCGAGAACCGCTTCGACTTCCTCACATATCCTAATCCTAAGTATTCTCGCGCTATCAAGGCTAAGAACGAGAGCGATACGGAGAAGATGATGGCAGCTCTGACACGTATGCGTCAGGAAGACCCAACGTGGATAGTAGAGCAGTCTAAGGAGCTTCGCCAGACTATCGTAAGAGGTCAGGGTGAGTTTCACCTGCGTACCCTGAAGTGGCGCTTGGAGAACATCGACAAGATTCAGGTGGAATACCTCGAGCCACGCATCCCATATCGTGAGACTATCACCAAGAGCGCTCAGGCTGATTATCGCCACAAGAAGCAGTCAGGTGGTGCAGGACAGTTTGGTGAGGTACACCTCATCGTGGAGCCATACGCAGAGGGTATGCCAGACCCAACGACCTACAAACTGAATGGTCAGGAGGTGAAGTGCAACATCAAGTCACGCGAGGAGATAGACCTCGAATGGGGTGGCAAGCTCGTATTCATCAATACCGTAGTGGGTGGCGCCATCGATATGCGCTTCATGCCTGCTATCCTCAAGGGTGTGATGGAGAAGATGGAGCGTGGCCCGCTGACAGGCTCCTACGCTCGTGACGTACGCGTCATCGTCTATGATGGCAAGATGCACCCAGTAGATTCCAACGAACTCTCATTCATGCTCGCTGCACGTAATGCCTTCTCTGAGGCATTCAAGGCTGCTGCACCAAAGATTTTGGAGCCTATATACGATCTCGAAGTATATGTGCCAGCAGATATGACAGGTGACGTGATGAGTGACCTGCAGGGACGCCGTGCTCTCATAATGGGCATGGATATGGAGAACGGCTATCAGAAACTTCAGGCTAAGATACCTCTCAAGGAGCTCAGCAACTATAGCATCTCGCTCTCCAGTCTTACAGGCGGTAGAGCATCATTCTCTACCAAGTTCTCTTCTTACGAACTGCTGCCTAACGAACTGCAGCAGCAGCTCATAGCAGAGAATGCAGAGAGGGAGGAAGAGTAACAAATCTTCTATATAGTTTAACAGTGTATCAGCGGCTATCATATGCAATAGTCGCTGATTTTTTTTTGTTAATTATATTTAACACAAATGATTATGCTTTTGCTATTTTTGCGTAATAATAAAAAAAATAGTAACTTTGCAGAAGTAATACACCGAAAGCGTTTGTGGCACTTTCTTATACATAACAACGCCACGAACCATATTTCAATCACAATTATATGATGGTTAACGAAGTATCAGAGAATATGGAGACTGCTCCAAAAAAGAAACGTGGAAGACCAAGTAAGGCGGAATTAGCAGAGCGCGCGAGAATTGCTGCCGAACAGGAAACTCAGCAGGAGTCTGCTGGGGAGGCTGTGTCTGCTATGCCGGAAATGGCGTCTGACGACATGTCCGTTGCACAGACAGAAGGAAATGTAGATGCAGTTCCCAAACGTAAGAGAATAAGGCGTACAAAAGACGAGATAATAGCTGCTGCTGAACTGGCTGCAGCCGCTCTGGCAGAGAATAACCAGAAAAAGGCCGCGGCAGAGATGATAGACGAGGATGTGCCGGAAGCTTCATTCGGAGTAGGTGAGAATGCCGACGACGACACTGATGAGCAGCAATCTATGAGTCTGATAGAAAGATTGCAGTCAAAGGTGCAGTTGCAGAGTGCAGCCAACGAGCAGCAGTGGAGTGATGCTCCTGATGATGATACAGATTTTATCATAGTACAGGATATTCCGGTAGAAGATAATGCCGTGATACCATACTATGACATGTTTGATAATCCGAATACGGCAGACAATATTTCTGTGACTTATGATGGACAGACAGATGGAAATAGCGACAGTGAGTATGATTTCTCGGATATCATAAAAGCTAACGGGCTTCTGGAGATAATGCCAGATGGATATGGATTCCTGCGTTCCAGTGACTACAACTATCTGTCATCACCTGACGATGTGCATCTTACAGTACAACAGATACGTGCTAATTTCCTCAAGACGGGTGATGTCGTAGAGTGTAGTGTGAGACCGCCGCGTGGAGGTGAGAAATATTTTACTATGACGACGTTGTTAAAGGTAAACGGAAGAGACCCTAAGGATATTCGTGATCGTATATCTTTTGAGAATCTTACTCCACTCTTCCCAGAGGAGAAGTTTAATCTGTGTGGTGATCCGCGTGCAACAAACATATCAACACGTATAGTTGATCTTTTCTCTCCGATAGGTAAGGGACAGCGCTCACTTATCGTGTCACAACCAAAGACAGGTAAGACTATACTGATGAAGGATATAGCCAATGCTATTGCTGCTAATCACCCAGAAGCATATATTATGATGCTCCTCATCGACGAGCGACCAGAAGAGGTGACCGATATGGCGCGTACGGTGAATGCAGAGGTGATAGCGTCAACATTTGACGAACCTGCTGACCGCCACGTGAAAATCGCTGGACTGGTATTGGAAAAAGCTAAGAGACTGGTGGAGTGTGGTCATGATGTTGTGATATTCCTTGACTCTATAACACGTTTGGCACGTGCATACAATACTGTGGCTCCAGCGTCGGGCAAGGTGCTCACTGGTGGTGTCGATGCAAACGCTCTGCAGAAGCCAAAGCGCTTCTTCGGTGCAGCACGTAATATAGAGAATGGTGGTTCGCTGACCATAATAGCAACTGCATTGACAGATACAGGCAGTAAGATGGATGAGGTGATATTTGAGGAGTTTAAGGGTACTGGTAACTCTGAACTGCAACTCGATCGTCAACTTGCCAATAAACGTATATTCCCTGCTGTCAATCTCGTTGCGTCAAGTACACGCCGTGATGACCTGCTGCATGATGAGACCACCATCAACCGCATGTGGATATTGCGTAAGAGTATTTCAGACATGAACTCTACTGAGGCAATGCAGCAGATACACAATTTGATGATGCGCACAAGGGATAATCAGGAATTTCTCATGGCGATGAATAGTTGAGTACAATGAATGTAGCTATAGTAAAATATAATGCCGGTAACGTATTCAGTGTGATCAATGCAGTGAGACGTCTGGGTATTGAACCCATATGGACTGACGATGCTGACGAACTGATGAAGGCGGACCGTGTGATATTTCCTGGACAGGGTGAGGCAAGTCACGCAATGAGCTATCTGCGAGAGCATGGGCTGGACAGAGTGATATGTGACTTGAAGCAACCTGTGTTGGGAATATGCATAGGACAGCAGTTGCTGTGCAGACATTCCGAAGAAGGATGTACAGACTGTCTTGGCATATTTCCTATGGATGTAAAACGATTTGTGCCACAACGACATGAAGACAAAGTACCGCAGATGGGGTGGAATTCTATTAACGTAAATGTTAACGGCAACGTTAACCCACTTTTCAAGGGCCTGAATGACGGTGACTTCGTCTATTTCGTACACTCATACTATGTTCCTCTGCACGAGGAATTCACTATAGCGAAGACTAATTTCACGCTCGACTATTCTGCTGCTATACACAAAGATAATTTTTACGCTACACAGTTTCATCCAGAGAAAAGCGGTGCCGTCGGCGAGACGATACTGCGTAATTTCATTGAAATGGATAGATAAAGAGTAAGTAATTATATGATAGAAATGATACCTGCCATAGACCTTATTGGGGGTAAGTGCGTGAGACTTACCAAGGGAGACTATGGCACAAAAAAAATATATAATGAAGATCCTGTCGCTCAAGCTAAAGAGTTTGAGAGATTGGGTTTTAAGCGTCTGCACGTAGTAGATCTTGATGGAGCGAAGTCGAAACACATAGTCAATGATGCAGTATTAAGAGCCATCACAGACAATACATCGTTAATAGTGGACTTCGGAGGAGGTATTAAGACTGCAGAAGATATAGAGAAAGCCTTTAATGCCGGAGCTGCGATGGTGACGCTTGGAAGCATAGCAGTAACAAATCCACAACTATGCAGAGAGTGGATAGATAAGTACGGAGCTGAGAAGATAGTGCTCGGAGCTGATGTGAGAAATGGTAAAATAAGCATAAACGGGTGGAAAGAAGACTCGGAAGAGAAGCTTGTACCATTTCTGAGAAAATATGTCAGCATGGGGGTGAAAAACGTATTGTGCACAGAAATAAGCAAAGATGGCACATTGGAAGGACCTGCCATAGAACTCTACAAGGCAATAATGACTGAGTATCCACATATACATCTGATAGCCTCAGGAGGCGTAGGATGCAATGATGATATAATAAACCTCAATAGGGCTGGGATACCTGCAGTGGTATTTGGCAAAGCTTATTATGAGGGTAAGATACGAATAGAAGAAATAACAAATTAACGAATTAATAAATTGCTTGCAAAAAGAATCATACCATGTTTGGACGTAAAGAATGGTGAGACAGTAAAAGGCACCAACTTCGTCAACCTGCGTTCTGCAGGTGATCCGGTAGAACTGGGTAAGGCTTATAGTGATGCAGGTGCCGACGAACTGTGTTATCTTGACATCACTGCCTCACATGAAGGTCGAAAGACTTTTACAGACATGGTGACAAGAGTGGCACGTGAAATAAATATACCGTTTACTGTGGGAGGAGGCATTAACGCCATAGATGATGTGGATAAGATGCTGGAAGCAGGGGCAGACAAGGTAAGTGTAAATAGTGCAGCACTGCGTCGTCCGGAGTTTATAAATGAGATATCAACACGCTTCGGTTCGCAGGTATGTGTGTGCGCCATCGATGCACGTATGGATGACGATGGATGGCATTGCTACATCAATGGAGGTAGAATACGTGTGGAACGCACTTTGTTAGATTGGGCGAAAGAAGTAGCTGACAGGGGAGCAGGAGAGATACTGTTCACATCAATGAACCACGATGGCGTGAAACATGGATTTGCCAATGAGGCACTCGCCATGCTTGCCGATGCATTGCCCATCCCAATTATTGCAAGTGGAGGAGCAGGAAAAATGGAGCACTTTCGGGATGCCTTTACCATCGGAAAGGCTGACGCCGCATTGGCAGCCTCTGTTTTCCATTTTGGTGAAATACCAATTCCAACCCTGAAAAAATGGTTAAAAAAAGAAGGAATAGTAGTGAGGTGATGCACCTCTGTTGTTGAGATGAAAAAGATAGATTTTGAAAAGGGTGGGGGACTGGTACCTGCCATCATACAGGACTCAGTGACAAAAAATGTGTTGATGCTGGGCTACATGAATGAAGAAGCACTGCAGAAGACCATTGATACTGGGAAGGTGACCTTTTGGAGCAGAGGCAGAAAATGTCTGTGGACGAAGGGTGAGACAAGTGGCAACTTCCTCGACCTCGTCGATATAAAGGTCGATTGTGATAATGACACTCTGTTGGTGAAGGTGCATCCTCATGGTCCTACTTGCCACACAGGTACCGATACTTGTTGGGGAGAAGAGAATAAATAGCATAAAACTGAAGGTTGAAAGTTTAAAGTAGTAAAAGATATAGTAAATGGAAGAGAAAAATCCGCTATTGTTCCTGTCAGACTTGCAGGACTTTATTGAAACACGTTATAAGGAAATGCCAGAGGGTAGTTACACTACTTCTTTGTTTAAGGATGGACTGAATCGTATGGCGCAGAAAGTTGGCGAGGAGGCTCTTGAACTCGTTATTGAGGCAACAAACGGAACCAATGACCGACTGATATATGAAGGTTCCGACATGCTGTATCATCTCATCGTGCTTCTCACCTCCAAGGGATTACGCATAGAGGATATGGCAGCAGAACTGGCTGAGCGTCATAACCCAGGTTGGAAAAAACACTAAAGATACTACGATGTTAATTAGATATAAAGATGTAAGTTTTCGACATGTCGATGATGATTACGTGTTGGAGGGTGTCAATTTTAATGTTGATGCCGGCGATTTCGTATATATAATCGGCAAGGTTGGATCAGGAAAGAGTTCGCTTCTCCGCACCTTCTATGGCGAAATGGAGATTGACAGCGCAGAAGAGGCAATGGTTCTCGGTCGCAATATGACATACATAAAACGTTGGGAGATACAACCTTTGCGCAGGGAGATGGGTATCATATTCCAAGATTTCAAACTTCTTACAGACAGAACCGTGAGGGGCAATCTCGATTTTGTGCTTAGGGCGACAGGATGGGATAATAAGGCTGACAGAGAACAGCGTATCGCTGAGGTACTGAAAGCAGTGAAGATGGTAGGCGTAGAGGATAAAATGCCCCATGAATTGTCTGGTGGCGAGCAACAGCGTATTGCCATTGCACGTTCACTACTCAATTCGCCAAAGATAATCCTTGCTGACGAACCAACGGGAAATCTTGATCCTGAGACCGCAGACCAGATAATAGGGTTGTTTAATGAAATTGCTGCAGCAGGTACTGCTGTTGTGATGACAACTCATAACCTGCCTATGCTGGAACGTTATCCTGGAAGGGTGTATCAGTGTGAAGATCAGAAGTTTATTGAACTTACTGAATTGGGAAGGTAAAGGCGGCATCTTTAGGATATTCAAATTGTTCATAAAAGTAAAATCTATAAATAAAGAAAAAAACAATGGAAGTAATGAAATTTGGCGGCACCTCAGTAGGTTCTCCAGAGCGTATGCAGGGTGTAGCAAAACTAATAACAAAGTCTGGTGAGCCAACATTTGTAGTGCTCTCCGCTATGTCAGGAACAACTAACTCACTTGTTGAGATTTCTGATTATCTTTATAAGAAGAATCCCGAAGGAGCACAGGAGGTTATCAACAAGTTGGAAAAAAAATATATGGCACATGTGGAGGAATTGTACTCTACCGATGCCATGAAAAAGAAGACCAGCGAATTTCTTAAAAAAGAATTTGAGTATCTGCGTTCTTTCACCAAAGATACTTTTACTAGTTTTGAGGAGAAAATAGTTGTAGCACAGGGTGAAGTGATGTCAACAAATATGGTGACGAACTACCTAAATGAGCAGGGTGTTAAGACGATACTTCTTGATGCTCTCGATTTTATGCGTACTGACAAAAATGCTGAGCCGGACATGCCTTATATCAAGGAGCATATCACTAAAGTGTTGAAAGCTAATCCTGGATACCAGATTTACATCACACAGGGATTTGTATGTCGCAATGCGTACGATGAGGTTGATAACCTGCAACGTGGCGGTTCAGACTATACAGCTTCACTCATAGGTGCAGCTATTGGTGCTGACGAGATAATAATTTGGACAGACATCGATGGAATGCACAACAATGATCCACGTTTTGTGGAGAAGACAGATGCCGTGCACCAGCTTAACTTTGAGGAGGCAGCAGAGCTTGCTTACTTTGGAGCAAAGATACTACACCCTACATGTGTGCAGCCTGCTAAGTTTGCCGGTATACCAGTGCGTATAAAGAATACTATGGAGCCTGAAGCCGAGGGAACCGTCATCAACAATGAACTCGTCAAAGGCAAGATTAAAGCTGTTGCGGCAAAGGACAATATCACTGCGATAAAGATAAAATCAAGTCGCATGTTGCTAGCTACAGGCTTCTTGCGTAAGATATTTGAAATATTTGAAACCCACAATACCCCTATCGATATGATAACGACTTCAGAGGTGGGAGTAAGTGTTTCGATAGATAATAGTAGCAATCTGGGACGTATCGTTGACGAACTGAAAAAATATGGTTCGGTGACTGTGGATGAGAATATGTGTATCATTTGCGTGGCAGGTGATCTTGATTGGTCAAACGTAGGCTTCGAGACTCTTGTAACTGATGCTATGGCAAATATTCCTGTTCGCATGATATCATATGGTGGTTCTAACTACAATATATCCTTCCTTATCAAGGCAGAGGACAAGAAGAAGGCGCTTCAGAACCTCTCTGCTAAACTCTTCAACGCTTAAAACGAGGACACACCACCACCACAATGACACAATTTCCGATAGATAAATTCAAGGCTCTTGAGACACCTTTTTATTATTACGATAAGAAAGTGCTCTCATCCACTCTTTCCACATTACAGGCTGAGCTCGGCAAGCATCCTGACTACCATCTGCACTATGCTATCAAGGCTAATGCCAATATTGACGTGCTGCGTGAGATACAGCAGGCAGGTTTTGGTGTCGATGCCGTCAGCGGTGGTGAGATACAGCAGGCTCTCGACGCAGGTTTTGATGCTGGTAAGATAGTATATGCAGGAGTGGGTAAAGGCGATTGGGAAATAAATCTTGGACTTGATGCAGGTATATTCTGTTTCAACGTGGAGTCGCTCGAGGAACTACAAATCATTGACGAACTCGCAGGGAAAAAGAACAAGACAGCGAGGGTTTGTTTTCGCATAAATCCTAATGTAGGTGCTCATACTCATGCCAATATCACTACTGGATTGGCAGAGAATAAGTTTGGTATCGCAATGGAGGATATGGAAAAGGCAATACACGTTGCCAACGAACTGTCAAACATTGAGTTTATCGGTTTGCATTTCCATATAGGAAGCCAGATACTGGAGATGGACGACTTCGTAGCATTGGCAAATCGAATTAATGAGTTACAGGACCGTCTTGACTCCCAGGGCATAAAAGTGAAGAATATAAATGTTGGAGGTGGTCTGGGTATAGATTATAAGGATCCTGACAAAAATCCGATACCTGACTTTGCCAGCTATTTTTCTACATATGCTCAGCATCTGAAACTTCGTGATGGACAACAGGTACATTTTGAATTGGGACGTGCCGTAGTGGGACAGATGGGATCACTGATTACACGTGTGTTGTATGTGAAAAAGGCTCATGTGAAGCAGTTTGCCATCGTTGATGCGGGTATGTCAGACCTTATACGCCCTGCTCTCTATGATGCTCATCATCACATACAAAATCTTTCAAGTCAGGATGATGCTGAGATATATGATGTGGTAGGACCGATATGTGAGTCAAGCGACGTGTTTGGAAAGTTTGAGCGATTACCCAAATGTCATCGTGGAGATTTTATCGCACTGCGTTCTGCTGGCGCATACGGTGAGATAATGGCATGCCAGTATAATTGCCGAAAACTTCCCAAGGGTTACTTAATGTAGCTTGATGTATATGGTGACAATACCATTATATATTATTATTGTAGCAGTGTTGTTGGTGTTGGCAATCGTTACACTGCTGCTATGTCCTTTTATTTATAGGGTAAAAGACAGGCAGGCAGTTAATGCTGAGTCGCAGCCACTTTCCGTCATAATAACTGCTCATGACAGTGCTCAGCAGTTGGACAGGGTTTTGGAGGGCTTCTTGTCTCAGGAGTATGATGCAGACTACCAGGTTGTTATAGTGATTGATGAAGGTGATAGTTCGTCAGAGGATATATTGAAGAAATACAAGGATAATCCTCATCTTTATTATACTAAGCTACCTACGTCGTCACGCTATCTCAGTCGCAGGAAACTTGCCATCACTATCGGAATGAGGGCAGCTAAATACAATTGGTGTGTGCTTACCAGTGTGCATTGTTTACCTAAGAAAGACCAATGGCTTCGGCACTTTGCGAAGTACATTTGTGACGAGTCAAACTTGGTACTCGGCATGACTCCTTACGAGAAATCCTCGCCGGCATACTACCGATACGATCTGTTACGTACCGCTTTGTATCACTTTAACTCGGCTCAAAGGGGTATGGCATTCTCTACCAATCAGCCTCTCATAGCGATGCGTAAGGATGAATTTTTCCAGAGGCAGGGTTTTGCCGGTAATCTTGAGTATCAGCGGGCAGAGTATGAGCATTTGGTGAATAAGTTTGCTACTAAAGAGCGTACGATGATAGCTGTTGCTCCAGAAGCTCGTCTTGTGTTAAGCAAACCTACAAAAAAGCAGTGGATGTATCGTCATATGCACAGTATAGATTCATTTAAGTCCATGAAACGCTCTTTCTCCTTTAGACTGCGCTATCATGTAGATCTGTGGGCCATGCATATATACAATTTACTTACTATATCTGCGATAGTATATGGTGTCTGGGGTGTTGTGATGTCAAGACAGATGTCTCTTGCACATACTGTAATACTTTCTTCGGCAATATTATTGTGGATACTGTCTTTTGTGATACGTTGCGCTATATATGCTCCTGTACTTAGATACTTTGATAATGTTCACCCCATAAAGGCTGTGATATTTGACTGGTTCGTATCGTGGTATAACCTCGGTACTCGCATAAAGTACTATGCAACCGACAAATATGATTTCATGACGCACAAGTTATGAAGATATTACACTACATACCCTCTCTGTCTGAGGCCATGTCACCAGTGACAAAGGCTATGTTGCGCATTGTCACTTCCGTGTCAGGACAGACAGAGTCATATATCGTTACATCCACGCACCTTACAAGGGAGATGGAGCAACGGCTGGCAGTAGAGTACTCTCTGCGTATTATGTATCTTCCGGAGTTGTCGGTGAAAGGTCCTCTGAAAGCATATCGCACTATACGTGAGATAAAAAAATGTTTGGCGTTGCTACAGCCAGATATAGTGCATATTCATGGTTCATGGAACCACATACTGTATGTCATGGAGCGCACGGCACGTAAAAATGGATATGTTACTTGTGTTTCAACATATGGTGGCATGTCGCCTGAGGTGCTTAATACTGATTTTCTCAAAACAAAACTCCTGCCTCTCATCTTTTACCAAGCGCCCATGGTGCGCCATTCCACTTCGCTACTTGCTATTAACGAAAAAGAGTGGCATGATATACGCAACCTCTCTCTTAAGAAACGTGTGGAGATAATGCCTGACTCACCAAGAGACAGTGCTTGTGGCGAGTCTCTTACTCTCGCTGTTCTCGCTGCTTATCAGAAGGCTATTGACTCATCATATCGACGTTTTATTACGACAGATGAGGAGATGCTTGTGGAACGCTGCCTCATTACTGCCACAAAGAACAAGGAGGATTTCTCAACAAATGCTATTGAATCGGTAAAGTCGGATAAAGGAACGCTTTCTTACCGTCGAGTCTTTTTCTATGCTTATGATGAAGATGTTCTTGACAAGTTTCTTGAGGGAGCCAGACAACGCTCTTATAACATTCCTCTTTATGACAATGTCGGTGAGATGCCGAGATATGTTGACCGCAAGGCAAAAAAACGTGGCAGTTTGTCACAGTTGCCCTTGCCCTTGTTCAAGACGCACCTGAAAGATACGACATCATTGGAGTATAAGGCTGTGACATCCATAATGCGTGCACATAAAGAGGGTATGAAGCGCCTTACTCTTCGTCACAAGATGGAGTTGTATGATATTTTTAGAAATGATGATTTTAATGAGGATGTTGTAGCGAAAGAACTTTCTCGTCTTCGTTTGAGACGTTTTACCAAAAAGATTCAAAATCTTCTTCATGATATGTACAACATGTCTGTGGGGTACGATATATTTTAAGTGTTCTAAAAATAGTTTAAAGGGTTATGAGATACGATATAGAGCGTAATATCCACTATCTGCAACTGTTGGCAAAAACTTTTCCCAATGTTGCTGCAGCATCGAGTGAGATTATCAATCTTTCTGCTATTATGAATCTGCCAAAGGGAACGGAGCACTTTCTCGCCGATATCCATGGTGAGCATGAAGCTTTTCTCCATGTCCTTAAAAATGCTTCCGGACGTATATCGCAGAAGGTTGATGAGATATTCGGGGAGTATATGCCCGCTAAGGCAAAGAAGGAACTATGTATCCTAATATATTATCCAGAGCAGAAACTTGAACTCGTCAAGGCCGAGTACTCGCAGTTGTCTGATGCTGATGTGCAAATGGCGGAATGGTATCGCATGACGCTATACCAGCTTGTCAAGGTCTTTCGTGAAGTGTCATCAAAATATACTCGCTCTAAAGTCCGCAAGAATCTTCCGGAGGAGTATCGCTATATCCTTGAGGAACTCCTGCAGGAGCGTTCCGAGGATGACAACAAAGCCGCTTATGTCGATATTATCATTGATACTATTATCTCTACCGATACTGCCGACAATTTTATCATAGCTTTGGCCAATGTTATTCAGCGGCTTGCCATTGACCAGTTGCATCTTCTCGGCGATATTTACGACCGTGGTCCTGGCGCACATATCATAATGGACAAACTGATGGACTATCATTCTTGGGACATCCAGTGGGGCAACCACGATATATTATGGATGGGAGCATGTGCTGGCAATGACGCTTGCATCTGCAATGTCATACGCCTGTCTCTGCGATATGCAAACCTTACGACTCTGGAAGATGGATATGGCATAAATCTCATGCCGCTCGCCACTTTTGCTATGGAGACATATGGCGACGATCCATGTGAGGCTTTTGCTCCCATACTCAACAGCGAAAACAAAGATCGCTTTGACGATAAGACTATTCGCCTTATGACGATGATGCACAAGGCCATTTCCGTCTTACAGTTTAAGACTGAGGCCCAGTTGATTAGGCGTAATCCTGTATGGAAGATGGATGATCGTTGTATGTTTTCACGTGTTGATTTTCAGGATGGTACATGTGATATTGACGGTAAGAAGTACAGAATGCTCGACATGAATTTCCCAACGGTTGATCCTGCTAGTCCGGAGAAATATACAGAAGAGGAGGAGTTGCTCATGAAGAAACTTCACCATTCTTTCCGTGTGTCAGATAAATTGAAACGCCACATACGTACAATACTTTCTCATGGCTGTATGTATGCTATATACAATGACAACCTGCTCTTCCATGCTTCTGTACCTCTCAATGCCGACTGCACCTTGAAGGAGGTGGAGATAATGCCTGGCGTATTTGCCTCTGGTCATGTACTGATGCACCGTATAGGCATGATGGTTCGTTCTGCTTTTGCCAATGATACTCCTCAGGAGGAGAAAGACTATGCCCGCGATTATTTCTTATATCTGTGGTGTGGAAAGGATTCGTGTCTCTTTGATAAGTCAAAGATGGCAACTTTTGAGCGCTATTTTATCGCAGAGAAGGAAACTCATGAAGAGAAAAAAGGATGGTTCTTTCAGTTGAGGGGTAATGAGGCAACGGCAGAAAAGATGGCTGACACTATTCTTGATGCATTTGGCGTGAAGGGTGAAAACCGTCATATTATCAATGGACATGTACCAGTGCATGTCAAGAAGGGTGAGAGTCCTATAAAAGCTAATGGCAAACTGATGGTTATTGATGGTGGATTCTCTGAGCCCTACCATAAGGAGACGGGCATCGCCGGCTACACATTGGTGTACCACTCACGCGAGTTTGAACTGGTGCAACACGAACCATTTACCAATGTTGATGATGCAGTGCGCGAGGGTAGGGATATAAAGTCCACTACGCAGATTGTGGCGCGTGCAGGACATCGTATCCTCGTGGCTGAGACAGACCGCGGTCGCGAACTGAAAAAACAGGTTAATGATCTGCGCCAGTTGCTCTATGCATATCGTCATGGTTTTATCAAGGAGGTGAAGTAATCTACAACGGATAATCGATAAAACATTATGAATTTTCTTATTCAGTATATCCTGACTATAGCTACGATAATACTTATCCCGTTATTACTGTGGTACGGTAAACAGCGCAATATATCAAAACTTACATATTTGGCGTTTGCAATACTGATAATTACCGATGTCGTGGCTTATCTCATGTTGGACCGTTTCCCCTCCTATGTCTATCTCGCTGTTATAACTTTTATTTCACTCTTTTTCGTAAAAAGAGCATCCTAACTATCACACTTCTCCATTATGCAACTACGAGCCATCGAACCTCATGATATTGATTTACTCTATACAATAGAGAACGACCACGATCTGTGGGATGTGAGTAGTGTCAATGTTCCGTATAGCCGTTATGACCTCGAGCAGTACATCCTCAGTCAGCGCCATGACCTCTATTCTGACAGGCAGTTACGTCTTGTGATAACTGCCGATGATGGTAAGGCGGTAGGTCTTATAGATCTTTTCGATTTCTCTCCTGCCAACAGCCGTGCCGAATTGGGTATCGCCATCCTTAAGGAAGAGCGTGGTAAGGGGTATGCTGCTGGAGCACTTAAGCTATTGCATGCCTATGCTGCATCACATCTGCATATTCATCAGATATATGCTATTGTACCTTCTGACAATGCTACGTGCCTCGCTATGCTTCGCAGTATGGGGTATGCAAGTGAAAGAGTTCTGCCTGATTGGGTGCAGACATCATCTGGATATATAGACTGCATCGCCCTGTTTAAGGTATTAGAATAGAATAAAAACAGCGGTCACATCATCTTATGTGTGATCGCTGTTTTTATTGACTTTATATCTTATGTCTCTATTTTCTTACTGTACTCCGTCGATAGTAATGCCTTCTACGCCCTTTGCTATCTTCAGTATCATGCCCTGTAGCGCCTTGCCAGGTCCGCACTCAACGAAATCGGTAGCGCCGTCCTTCATCATCTGCTGTACTTCGTAGGTCCATTTTACTGGAGCCGTGAGCTGGGCGATGAGGTTCTGCTTTATCTCGTTGGCATCGGTATGAGCCTTTGCATCGACATTCTGATAGACAGGGATGCGTGGAGTGTGAAATTCTGTAGCCTCGATGGCTGCCTGCAGTTCATCCTTTGCTGGCTGCATGAGTGGTGAGTGGAAGGCTCCGCCTACTGGGAGCACGAGGGCGCGCTTAGCACCTGCTTCCTTCATAGCCTCACAAGCCTCATTGATAGCCTCTACGTTACCTGATATTACGAGCTGACCAGGGTTATTGTAGTTCGCTGGTACTACCACGTTGCCTGGCTTGTTGATGCCAGCGCAGATTTCTTCAATTTTGGCATCGTCGAGTCCGATGATAGCAGCCATAGTAGATGGTGCAGCCTCACATGCCTTCTGCATAGCCATAGCACGCTTGCTGACAAGCTTTAGACCATCTTCAAAACTCAGCGCGCCAGCTGCTACGAGGGCAGAGAACTCACCAAGTGAGTGACCTGCTGTCATCTCAGCATCGAACTCCTCGCCGAGGCATATAGCCTTGATGACTGAGTGCAGGAATACTGCAGGCTGGGTAACCTTGGTCTGCTTGAGTTCCTCAGCGGTACCCTCAAACATTATCTTTGTTATCTCGAAACCGAGAATCTCGTTTGCCTTGTCGAAAAGTTCCTTTGCCTTGGGATTGTTATCATATAGGTCTTTACCCATACCTGTAAACTGGGCTCCCTGACCAGGGAAAACGAATGCTTTCATCTTTCTTTGATTTTAATAAGTACTATAGGAATTTTAGTCACTATAGATACTATAGAATATTCCGAAAAAAAAATCCCGAGTGCCGTCACGCGGTGTGAGACAATCGGGATTTATGTTGTGATTAATTCTTTTGAAGTGTTAGAGCGTTACTTTGCTGCCTCTGTAGCAGGAGCCTCTTCTGTAGCAGGAGCTTCCTCAACTGCTGGTGCAGCCTCGGCCTTTACCTCTGCCTCTGGCTTAACAGCAGCGCTGTTGCCCTCAGCGAGTACTGTTACAGGTATCTCTACGCTTACTTCCTTGTGGAATATCACTGTTGCAGCATATTCGCCGACAGTCTTGATATCCTTCATTACTATGCGCTTGCGATCTACCTCGATGCCTTTCTTGGAGAGTTCCTCAGCAACTGTTGCTGATGTTACTGAACCATAGAGCACTCCGGTAGCTGACACCTTTGCTGTTACCTCTACAGATACGCCGTTGAGCTTTGCAGCTTCTGCTTCAGCCTTCTCAAGTATCTTAGCGAGCTTGTGAGCTTGCTGCTTGAGGTTCTCAGCGAGTATCTTCTTTGCTGATGGTGACGCGATAACCGCCTTGCCTGTTGGGATGAGGTAGTTGCGACCGTAACCAGACTTTACATTTACGATGTCGTTCTTGTATCCAAGACCGATGATATCTTCTTTCAGTATGATTTCCATTGTGTAATCCTCCTTTTAAATGTTTAATTACTTCATAAGATCGGTTACATAAGGAAGCAGTGCGATCTGGCGAGCACGCTTTACAGCCTGTGCCACACGACGCTGATACTTCAGAGATGTTCCTGTGATACGACGTGGAAGGATCTTGCCCTGCTCGTTGAGGAACTTCTTGAGGAACTCAGGATCCTTATAGTCGATGTACTTTATACCGCTCTTCTTGAAACGGCAATACTTTTTCTTACGAGTGTCGATTGTTGGTGCTGTAAGATAACGGATTTCTGAATTTTCTGCCATTGTTTATGCCTCCTCTTTTTTAGCAAGCTTGTTGCGACGCTTCTCTGCATAAGCAGAAGCATACTTGTCAAGCTTAACGGTCATGAAACGGATAACTTTCTCCTCGCGACGATATGCTGTCTCGAGTGTTGCAATAACTTCTGGCTCAGCCTTGAACTCAACGAGGTTGTAGAAACCTGTTGACTTCTTGTCAATAGCGTAAGCCATCTTCTTGAGTCCCCAAGCCTCTTCGTTCAGAATCTCGGCACCATTGTCTTTCAGTACCTTTGTGAACTTAGCGACCGTTTCCTTTGTCTGTTCATCAGACAAAACGGGAGTCAAAATGAAAACGGTTTCGTAATGATTCATCATTGTTTTGTGAATAATATAAAAATGTGTAAATTAAGTTCTGCTCCTGCGCTGAATACGCAAAAAGCGGTGCAAAGGTACTAATAAAAAATGACATGTGCAAGAAAATCAGCGTTTTTCTTACACATGCCAGTTGTTGTTATTGATGTTTCTGTGTTCTTACTCTTCACACTTCTTGCAGCAACATGGGCCCGCAAGTTTCCAGAGAATCACTGCGATGACAGAACCGATGAATGGACCTACGAAGAATACCCATACATTGGCAAGTGCCTCGCCTCCCTTGAATATAGCAGGACCGAGTGAACGTGCTGGGTTGACTGATGTACCAGTGAAGTGTATGCCTACCAGGTGTATGAGTATGAGTGACAGACCGATTGCAAGACCTGCGAAACTGCCTGCTCCGACCTTTGAGTCGGTTGCTCCGAGTACTACAAATACGAAGAGAGCTGTGAGGATAGCCTCTACAAGGATACCTGTTCCGGCACATCCGTTTACACCTGCAAGACCGTTTGTGCCGAGACCTGTCGTCTCACTGCAGTAGATCAGTGCGAGGCAGGCACCAGCAGCGATACCTCCGATAAACTGTCCGCACCAGTATCCGCATGCGTCCTTCACCGTCATACGCTTGTCGATGAGGCAGGCGAGGGTGATTGCAGGATTTATGTGGCAACCTGACACACCGCCGATGGTGTATGCCATAGCTACTACAGAGAGTCCGAATGCGATGGCTGTGCCTACTACGGCAGCAGTGTTCTCTTCTGCACAACCAAGTGATACTGCTGCACCGCAGCCCAAGAAGGTCAGTACGAAAGTACCGATTGCTTCAGCAACATACTTTTTCATAATTTTGATTTGTTTTAGTTAGAGTTAGTTTATATATAAGTTTTTGAAAAACGTTATTTCTTTCATTAATTTTCAATCTTTACGTATCAATGTAATATGCATACACCACTCCCAATCCTACAAGTATGGTGACAAACATTGTCAATATGAGCAGCAGCGACTCCATTATCTTCTTGCGTAGTCGTCTCTCTCTCATGCGCGAACGATATATAGAGGTGCTGTCTTTGTACTTTCTCTCGGCCTTCTTTGCCTCTATATATCTTTTAAATTCCCCTATCAAACCATCAGAAGAGCTGCTGCTCCTGTGGTGGTGATGATGGTGATGGTGGTGGCTGTGATGATGATTTGTAATTACGTCTTCTGCCATATCGGTGGGTTTGATTATGACGGGGTGGTTGTATGATGTGTACTAATAACTTCTTGCTATGAGCACGCGGCATTTGCTTGGTTTGCCGCTTACCATGTCAGTGCCGGGAGTCTGCTCGAAGGCAAATGGTACACAGCGTATCGTAGCCTGCGTGTCTTCCTTTATCTGTGCCTCGGTCTCGGCTGTGCCGTCCCAGTGGCAGAGGAAGAATCCACCGTCCTTTACCTTCTCTTTAAACTCCTCGTAGTTGTCACATTCATATATGTGGGCATCGCGGAATGCTACTGCCTTCTTGTATATATTCTCTTGAATGTCATTCAAGAGAATTTCGATGCGTTCTACTAGTCCGTCGAAGCCTACGGTCTCTTTCACCAGTGTGTCGCGGCGCATTATCTCCACGGTGCCGTTTTCCAGGTCTCTGCCGCCCATCACCACGCGTACGGGCACACCCTTTAGTTCGTAGTCGGCAAATTTGAATCCTGGGCGCTTGTTGTCTGCATCGTCATATTTCACGGTGATGCCTTTCGCCTTGAGGGCTTCTATGATGGGGTGGAATTTCTCTGCTATCTCGTTTTGCTGTTCGCCCTTGCCGATAGGTATTATGACTACCTGCAGCGGTGCGAGTCGTGGAGGCAGCACCAATCCGTTGTCGTCGGAGTGTGTCATGATGAGTGCGCCGATGAGTCGTGTTGACACTCCCCATGATGTAGCCCATACATACTCCTGCTTGTTTTCCTTGGTGAGATATGTCACCTCAAATGCCTTGGCAAAGTTCTGCCCGAGGAAGTGTGACGTACCGCTCTGCAGTGCCTTGCCGTCCTGCATCATTGCCTCTATGGTGTATGTGTCAAGAGCACCGGCGAAGCGTTCTGTCTCGCTCTTTACACCCTGTATCACGGGTACTGCCATCCATTTTTCGGCAAATTCGGCATACACTTTCAGCATCTTCTGTGCTTCTGCTTCTGCCTCTTCGCGAGTGGCATGTGCGGTATGTCCCTCCTGCCACAGGAATTCTGATGTGCGCAGGAATGGTCGTGTGCGCATTTCCCATCGCATCACGTTGCACCACTGGTTGCACATTAGTGGCAGGTCACGCCATGAGTGTATCCAGTTTTTGTAAGTGTTCCAGATGATTGTCTCTGAGGTAGGACGTATGATGAGTTCCTCTTCCAGTTTTGCTGCAGGGTCCACCACCACGCCGTCGCCTTTCTCGTTGGTCTTCAGGCGGTAGTGTGTCACCACTGCTGCCTCCTTGGCAAAACCCTCCACGTGCTCTGCCTCTCTTGACATGAATGACTTCGGTATGAGCAGTGGGAAATATGCGTTGACGGCTCCTGTTTCCTTAAACATCTTGTCCAACTGCTGCTGCATCTTCTCCCATATTGCGTATCCGTATGGTTTTATTACCATACATCCGCGTACTGCTGATTGCTCTGCGAGGTCAGCCTTTACCACGAGGTCGTTATACCATTGACTATAGTTGTCTGCACGTTTTGTGAGGCCTTTAAGTTCTTTTGCCATTTTATGTTTGTCGTTTTGTAGCTTCGAAATTATAATACGGGTGCAAAAGTAATAAAAATTACTGATATAATGTATAAAAATGCCACATTATTATTTAAAAAAATGCAAAAACATCGTTGTTTGTTTGCCGTTATCGTTTTTTTTATTAACTTTGAGCAGAAATAATAACCTTAACACTTGTTTTCTTATGGCAAATAAAAGGAATCTGAAGAAGGAGATAAATTACGTGTGCAGCGAACTTTTTGCTGAGTGTGTTGCCACGTCATTGTACAGCAACAACAGTGATGAGGCTAACGTTGACTCTTTCCTCACGTCGCTGATGAGGACGCACTCCGACTATATCATGCGAGTGTCTCATCCTGAACCTGGTATGAAAGCAAAGGACTATTACAAGGCATTGATTACCAGTTTCAATAATGATGTCAACGACCTTATTGACCAGATAAGCAATCTCCATTCATGATGTCTCAGAAGTTTTGTTCCTGGTTGCTCTACAAGAAGTTGGGATGGTCCAAGGATATCACGGTCGATATCCCTGACAAGTTTGTTATATGCCTTGCTCCACACACTAGCAACTGGGATTTTGTGCTGGGGCGCCTGTATGCCCGTGCTGAGGGTATGCAGATAAACTACCTTATGAAGAGCGACTGGTTTTTTTGGCCTCTCGGGCCCATATTCCGTCATTATGGCGGCATACCCGTGTATCGCAATAGAAATACGTCCATGACCGACAGTCTCGCCCACGCAGCCATGCGTGAGAAGGAGTTTCGTCTATGTATCACTCCTGAAGGCACGCGTAGTCTCAATCCTCATTGGAAAAAAGGCTTTTATTTTATAGCCCACAAGGCTGGCATACCCATCCTCCTGTATGGCGTTGACTACGAGCGCAAACTGATACAGTGCACCCGGAGTTTTGTGCCTACGGGCGACGTGGAAAAGGATATGGCCGACATAAAGCAGTATTTTACAGCCTACAAGGCCAAGTACCCTCACAAGTTTACCATATAGGCTGATTATTGGTTCTCCTTCTCCTTATGCGACAATACAGACATATTTCTTTCTCATTGCTTTTTCTCGTTCTTTTCATGACATGGTGCAGCGTTGTGCCGTGTCGTGCCGATTCTGTCGAGGAGCATATCAAGGAGATGAAGATTGACGAGTCTGCAGGCACCATCACACTCTGCATGGACGACGAGTTTGCCAGTCAGACATTTACAGAAAAGTCTGTCCGAAAGATATACAAGAAGGCACGTAAGCAGTTGCACAAGGCTCTGCCTGCCCAGTATGACGGTTATGACGTGGTGATCGTAGCCGGTGGCGTGCCGATAGAGAAGAGTATCCTCAAGGAGACAAAGGATGACGAGCATACCGTAAAGAAACCCACTCACGGAAAGCGCCACGGAGGCGGATGGTGGGGCGATACATATCATGACGGCGCACCGTGGGTTACTAATGTCTCACGTTCCAACCGCATCACTGCAGGTCTGGAGGACCTCCATATCTCGCTGTGGCAGAGTCATGGCAGATATTACGACAAGGCGAAGCAGTGTTGGAAGTGGCAACGCCCCTTCTTTTTCTCCACCACGGAGGACCTGTTTACCCAGACTATCGTCGTGCCTTATCTCATCCCTATGCTCGAGAGTGCCGGTGCCAACGTCTTCACCCCTCGTGAGCGTGACTGGCAGGTGGCTGAGGTGATAGTCGATAATGATACTCCTTCGCAGGGCTACTCCGAGGGTACCTCCTCGGGTCGATGGCATGATGCCGATGTTCAAGGCTTCGCCATGCCTGCCGACACCATTCCTGACGGTTACAACCCCTTCGAGCATGGTACCGTGCGCCTGACACGCACCACTCACAGTGACGATGCCTCCTTCGTGTCCTACCAACCCTCTCTGCCCAAGGCTGGCAGATATGCCGTGTATGTGAGCTATGCCACCACGCCCCACAGCGTTGACGATGCCCTCTATAGCGTATATCACAAGGGCGTGCGTACCGATTTTCGCGTTAACCAGCAGATGGGAGGTGGCACGTGGGTGTATCTTGGAACCTTTGACTTTGATGCAGGCAGCAGCACTGCCAACCGTGTGGTACTCTCGGCTCACTCCCTCTCCAAAGGCGAGGTCACAGCCGATGCAGTGCGCTTTGGCGGTGGTATGGGCAATATCTCGCGAGGGGGTTCGGTGAGCGGCATGCCACGATGCCTCGAGGGCGCACGCTACTATGCGCAGTGGGCTGGCGCACCTTACACCGTCTATGCAGGCTACAAGGGCGAGGATGACTATAAGGACGACATTAATGTGCGCTCGCTCATGACCAACTGGCTCTGTGGCGGGTCGGCATACCTCCCTGAGAAGGAGGGCAAACGGGTGCCCATCGACCTGTGTCTTGCCGTACATTCTGATGCTGGGTACAATAAGGATATGCAGTCCGTATATGGTTCGCTTGCCATCTGCTCCACCAATTTCGACGATGGCATGCTGCCCTCTGGCATCTCGCGCTCCCACTCCAAGGACCTTGCCGAGCAGCTGCTTGACCAGTCCCTGAAGGACCTCAAGTCACGCTATGGGCAGTGGACCTGGCGTCATCTCTATGACCGTAACTACAGCGAGACACGCTATCCTGCTGTGCCGTCGGCTATCTTTGAGACCCTCTCTCATCAGAGTTTTCCCGATATGAGGCTGGCTCACGACCCTGACTTCAAGTTTACCCTCGCACGCTCTATCTACAAGACCATACTGCGCTACGAGGCTGAGGCTCATGGCAGGAAATTTGTTGTCGTGCAGCCCCTAAGCCCCGAAAACTTCTCCATAACGCTCAATGCCAGCGGCACGGCGGCACTCACATGGGTGCCACAGAAGGACGATGCCGAACCCTCTGCCACTCCTACGTCATACAAGGTGTATATGTCGGCTGGGCAATATGGCTATGACAATGGCACCGTGGTACAGCAGTCACGCTACTCGCTTCAGCTGCAGCGTGACGTACTTTATCGCTTCCGCGTCTCAGCCGTCAATGCTGGTGGCGAGAGTTTCCCCACTGAGGAACTCTGTGTGCTCTATCATGGTGCAGGAGCTAAGACGGTGATGGTAGTCAATGGCTTCCAGCGCCTCTCGTCGCCTGCCGTCCACGATGGCTATGACGACAAGGGCTTTGATATAGCCGACGACCCTGGCGTGAGCTACGGACTCACTGCAGGGTGGAGCGGACAGCAGCAGGTGTTTTCTACCGCCACGGCAGGCAGTGAGGGACCTGGCGCCTTCGGATATTCCAGTCAGGAACTGCAGGGCAGTTTCATAGCTGGCAATACCTTTGACTATGTCGCTGAGCATGCTACGGCGATAGCCTCAGCAGGACAGTACAATATTGTCAGTGCCACGAAGTCTCTCGTGGAGTGGGGGGGCATAGACCTCTCACGCTATGACTGCCTCGACGTCCTCCTCGGCGAGGAGCGCAACGACGGTCACTCACTGCGCCGTTACAAGACATTCTCCAAGCAGTTTCAGCAGCAGCTCGCCCACTATATGAGTACCAGCGGTAGCACCGTGTCAGGCAGGCACACCCTGCTCGTCAGCGGTTCCTATGTGGCTTCCGATATGCTGGAGAACGACGATGAGGTGGCTTTCCTGCGCGACGTCCTCCATACCTCGTTCCATAGCACCATACGTGGGCTCAATGGTATCGTCACAGGCATGCAGCAGACACTCTCCGTCACCAATACCCTGTGCGACAGCCACTATGCCACCACACGCAGCGATGTGCTCACACCCCAGTCAGGTGCCTTCATCGCCATGCAGTACGCTGATGGCAAGACCGCAGCTGTTGCCACCCCTGCCCACTCCTTTGTCATGGGCTTCCCCCTCGAGTGCATCACCGATGCCTCACAACGAGCCCTCGTCATGCGCAGCATCATGGCATTCCTGCTACAATAATTTTCAATCTTCAATTTTCAATTTTCAAAAAATGGTAACTCCCCTATAACTCCCCTTAACTCCTAAAAAATGTACACAATAATTTCCAACGCCTCTGGTACACGTACCATGCAGATCAGCGACTCACACCTCGCTACCATAGAGAAGTACTCACTCTTTCGCAACCTCGTTGACAGCAACGGCATAGTCGATGACAGCGTACTCGAGAAACTGCGTCTCAATGTACGTGCCCTCGTAGAGTCCACCAATGCTAATGACAAGGACCTGCTAGATTTCTCGTTCGACGTGCTCTATCATCCCAACATGAAACCTGTTGCCCTTCACAACCTTATGATACTCTATACAGAGCAAAAGGGATAAAACGGTTTTTAGAAAAGTGTTGCTTACCGATTTTCTTCCCACCACCAAGAAAGAATGTGAGCTTCGAGGCTGGGACCAGCTCGACGTCATTCTTTTCTCCGGCGATGCCTATGTCGATCACCCCTCCTTTGGCGCTGCCGTCATAGGGCGTACCCTCGAGGCTGCAGGCTATCGTGTCGCCATAGTGCCACAGCCCGACTGGCATGGTGACTGGCGTGACTTCAAGAAACTCGGTCGCCCGCGCCTCTTCTTCGGTGTCTCGCCTGGTGCTATGGACTCCATGGTCAACAAGTACACCGCCAACCGTCGTCTGCGTTCCGAAGACGCCTATTCCCCCGACGGACGTCACGACTGCCGTCCCGAGTACCCCAGCATAGTATATAGCAAGATTCTCAAGCAACTCTATCCCGATGTTCCCGTAATACTCGGTGGTATCGAAGCATCACTGCGCCGCGTCACCCACTACGACTACTGGCAGGATGCTCTGCGTCCCTGCATACTATGCGACTCTGGTGCCGATATGATTACCTATGGCATGGGAGAGAAAGTCACCCTCGCTATAGCACAAGGTCTGACAGAGGGTAAGTCACTCCGTCAGTTGCGTGACACTCCACAGATAGTATATCTCGCCGAGCCCGGAGAGGTCACCCCCACAGCCGACGATATCATACTCCACTCCCACGAGGAGTGCCTGCGCGACAAACGGGCACAGGCAGAAAACTTCCGCCATGTAGAGGAAGAGTCAAACAAGTACCATGCACAGCGACTCATACAGCCCTTGAAGGACACCAACTGTGAAATGAGCACTGTGACTCGAGGAGGTGAGCGCAGGCAAACTAACTGTGAACTGACATCGCCCAGCATTGTCATCAACCCTCCCTATCCCCCTATGACCACCGAGGAGATTGACGCCTCCTTCGACCTTCCATATCAGCGGGTGCCTCATCCCAAGTACAAGGGCAAGCGCATCCCCGCCTACGAGATGATAAAATTTTCCGTCAACCTGCATCGCGGATGCTTCGGCGGCTGTGCCTTCTGTACCATCTCCGCACACCAGGGTAAGTTCATCGCCTGCCGTAGTAAGGAGAGTATCATCAAAGAGGTGAAGCAACTAATTCAAATGCCTGAGTTTAAAGGTTATATAAGTGACCTCGGCGGACCATCGGCCAATATGTACGGCATGCACGGACGCAACAAGAAGGCATGCGAGGCATGCAAGAAACCCTCCTGCCTGCATCCCCAGATATGTCCAAATCTTATCACTGACCACAGTGCCTTGCTCGACATCTACCATGCTGTCGATGCCCTGCCCGAGGTAAAGAAGAGTTTCATAGGTTCAGGTGTGCGCTATGACCTCTTGCTCCACCACAGCAACGACGAGAAGACCAATGAGGCAGCACGTCAGTACACCCGCGAACTCATCACTAGTCATGTCAGTGGGCGCCTCAAAGTTGCACCCGAGCATACCTCCGACACCGTACTCCATTACATGCGCAAACCTTCCTTCCGTCTTTTTCAGCAGTTCAAGCGCATCTTCGACCGTATCAACAAGGAGGAGGGGCTGCGCCAGCAACTCATACCCTACTTCATATCCTCTCATCCAGGGTGCCATGAGAAGGATATGGCGGGACTTGCCGACATCACCAGGCGGATGGGTTACAAACTCGAACAGGTGCAGGACTTCACCCCAACCCCTATGACCACCGCCACCGAGATGTACTATACAGGCTATGACCCATACACTCTCCAACCCGTCTTCACCGCCAAGACGCAGAAGGAGAAACTCGCCCAGCGCCAGTATTTCTTCTGGTACAAGGACAATAAAGAAACAAGAGGCAGTAAAGAAACCAAAGGAAAGAAGGGAAAGAAGTAGATAACGCACATAATCCCTGTTATAAAAGGGTTATTATGCTTGGGTAATGTTATCATTTTGAGGCGGAAATGGTATGCTTTTGTCCTGTAAAAGCTATGCTTCTGCACGCGGATGCTTAGTTTCTACGCGTGGAAGCTAAGCGTCCGTAGGATAAAAAGCAGTTTTATGAGCTGAAAATACATTCTTAAAAAATGAATATTTGTAACAATTTGTGATTCAATATGTTGTAAAAATGATAAAAATACTTACGAATTTGAGCAGTAAATAGAGATAGATGACTTTTTACGCACGTATGAGCGTTAGCGAAATGTCAAGATGAAAGAAAAATTCGGGTTTTCGTGACATTTCTCGTTTTTTATATGTAATTTTGCAGGTACGAAAATAGAGGATAACATATTGCCAAGATTGTGGAATGCCAACTACACCAAGGTGTGGGTGGCAAATTTCATGATATTCTTCTCATTTATGCTGGTAATGCCCTTGCTACCTTTATATATGACGGAGGAGTTTGGGGCAGGTAAGCACACCATAGGTGTGGTGCTGAGCGGATATACAGTGACAGCGCTGTTTGCAAGATTGTTTTCGGGATATATAGTCGATACTTTCAATCGCATGACGGTGTTGCTGGTAAGCTATGGGCTGTTTGCGTGCTTCTTTTTGGGCTATCTGATAGGTGGTTCGATGATACTCTTTGCTATAGTGCGTACATTACACGGTGCACCATTTGGTACAGCAACTGTGGCAAACAGCACGATGGCGATAGATGTGTTGCCATCACAACGTAGGGCAGAGGGTATAGGCTATTATGGACTTGCCAACAATCTTGGTACGGCAATAAGCCCTACGATAGGTCTTTTTCTATATGAGGCGACAGACAGTTTCAAGGCGATATTCTTGCTGAGTTTCCTTATGGCAGCAACAGGGTGGTGTATAAATCACACGATAAAAACAAATAGTACGGTCACAACGGATAGTCCTATGGTGGCTGGATGTACGGAGGCACAGAGCATGCCAGAAAAGAAATACTGTTCAAAAGACAAGGAAAATGGTATTTTACGATTAGACCGTTTCTTCTTGGTGAAAGGCTGGGGGGTAGGCGTAATGCTTGCAGCATTAGCTTTCCCTTATGGCATAATCAGCACATATATAGCTATTTATGCAAAGGAGCAGTTGGGGCTTGCCAAAGGAGCAGGATTGTATTTTTTGGTACTATCAGTATGTCTCATGTTGAGCAGACTGACAGGAGGCAAGTCATTAAGGCAGGGTAGGGTGGCACATAATGCTGCGATGGGTATGTGTATATCGGTAGTGGGGTATCTGTGCTTCGCAGTGTTTCATGATTTTTTTGGAATATTTGCCAATGCCATATTGCTTGGACTGGGCAATGGACACATGATGCCTGCTATACAAAATATGTTTGTTAATATGGCGCCCAACAACCGCAGAGGTACGGCGAATGCATCGTTCTTGACTTCGTGGGACCTCGGAGTGGGACTAGGAGTGCTGGTGGGAGGCATAGCGGTAGAAATATGCAGTTATTACACTGCCTTTTGGATTGCCTTTGTAATGAATGCTCTTGGAGTAGCCTTTTTCTTCTCTTTCGTCAGAAATGATTACCTGAGAAAAAAAAATAGAACGATGAAAATTTGGTAGAGTGAAGAAAACTTGCTACCTTTGCAAGGAAAATATAGACATGTCAAGGATACTATAAACCTTAAAAACTTTAAGGAAGAGAAAAATGCTAAGCAAAGAAAGTAAAATATACGTAGCAGGACATCGTGGTCTGGTGGGCTCTGCAATATGGAACAACTTGAAGGCGAGAGGATATAATAATCTCGTGGGCAGGACGCATAAAGAACTTGACCTGACAGACCAATTGGCTGTGCGCAGGTTCTTTGATGATGAGAAACCTGATGCCGTGGTGCTTGCAGCAGCATTTGTAGGTGGCATCATGGCAAATTCGCTCTATCGTGCCGACTTCATGATGATGAACATGAAGATACAGTGCAACGTGATCAGTGAGGCATATGCTCATGGGGTGCAGAAACTGCTCTTCCTGGGTTCTACTTGCATTTACCCAAAGAATGCACCACAGCCAATGTCTGAAGACTGTCTTCTGACAAGTCCGCTGGAATATACCAATGAGGAATATGCTATTGCCAAGATAGCAGGTCTGAAGATGTGTGAGTCTTACAACCTACAGTATGGTACCAACTATATAGCCGTGATGCCTACCAACCTCTATGGCCCCAATGACAATTTCCACCTGGAAAACTCACACGTCATGCCCGCCATGATGCGTAAGGTGTATCTTGCCAAACTCATTCACGACCAAAACTGGGATGCAATAGTTGTTGATATGAATAAACGCCCAGTGGAGGGAGTTGACGGTAGCGCTTCACACAAAGAGATAGAAAAAGTACTGGCGAAGTATGGAATAGAGAACAATAAGGTTACACTATGGGGAACGGGTACTCCGTTGCGCGAGTTCCTGTGGTCGGAGGATATGGCAGATGCCTCCGTACATTGCTTGCTCAACGTGGACTTCTCAGATATTATCGGCATAAAGAAATATTCCAGCGTGCACTACGGAGCGAAGGCTGATGGTGAGGTGGACCGTAACCACTCCGCAGGCAGAGGTGGTGCAATACCGTCGCTCGGAGAGATACGTAACTGCCACATCAACGTTGGAACGGGTAAGGAACTGACTATACGACAATTGTCGGAACTCGTTGTTAAGGCTGTCGGTTTTGAAGGCGAAGTGCTGTTTGATGCTAATAAGCCAGATGGCACAATGCGCAAACTCATCTCTGTTGACAAACTTCATAAACTGGGGTGGACCCACAAAGTAGAAATAGAAGACGGCGTAAGCAAATTGTTTGAATGGTATAAAGAGTCATTGGAAAAATAAAAAATAATATAAATGGCAAAGAACATAGCACTTATCACAGGTGTTACCGGACAGGATGGTAGCTACCTATCAGAGTTTCTTTTGGAAAAGGGTTACGAAGTACATGGCATCATACGCCGTTCTTCTGTGGATTATCGTGAGCGCATAGCCCACCTTGAGGGAAAGCCTGACTTTCATCTGCACTATGCAGATCTTACAGACTCTATGTCGTTGGTGAAATTGGTAGGCATGGTACAGCCTACTGAGATATACAACCTCGCGGCACAGTCACATGTTCAAGTGTCTTTTGATGCACCCGAGTTTACTGCTGACGTAGATGCTACGGGTGTTCTGCGTGTGCTCGAGGCTGTGCGCACCAACCACCTTGAGAAAAACTGTAAGATATATCAGGCTTCTACATCAGAGCTGTATGGCAAGGTGGAAGAGGTGCCACAGAACGAGAAGACGCCGTTCCATCCATACTCTCCATACGCAGTGGCAAAACTCTATGGTTTCTGGATAGTTAAGGAATATCGTGAGGCGTACGATATGTTCTGCTGCTCAGGTATATTGTTCAACCATGAGAGTGAGCGTCGTGGTGAGACATTCGTTACACGAAAGATAACCCTTGCTGCAGCACGCATAGCACAGGGAAAGCAGAAGAAGCTATTCTTGGGCAACCTCTCATCGCTTCGAGATTGGGGTTATGCTAAGGACTATGTGGAATGCATGTGGCTCATATTACAGAATAAAACTCCCGAAGACTTTGTTATAGCAACGGGTGTACAACACTCTGTGCGTGAGTTTACTTATGCAGCCTTCAAGGAGACAGGCATCGAACTGAAGTTTGAGGGCGAGGATATCAATGAGAAAGGTATCTGTGTAGCAGTCGATACTGAGAAGAATCCGCAGTTGGCAGCACTTAACCTTGTAGGAAAGACTCTTGTGGAGGTTTCTGAAGACTTCTATCGCCCTACCGATGTGGTAAACCTATGGGGCGACCCGTCAAAGGCGAAGGCTGAGCTCGGTTGGAATCCTTCAAAGACCACCTTCGAGCAATTAGTGAAGATAATGGTCGAGAGTGATATGGCAAAGGTGGCATCGGAGGGCGCTGCAGAGAAGGTGCGCACCAATCTTGCTGAATATCTGGAAAAGGGAATAGTGAAGTAGTATATAATTTGGAGTCTGTCGTTTATAGCTTTGCACTCAAGAGAGGAAATACTACACGCTTTTTCGCGACTGCTCGATGTACAGGACGAGTTGCGGGAGAAGTGTCCATGGGATCACAAGCAGACTAACGAATCGCTGAGGCCACACACCATAGAAGAAGCTTTTGAACTCTGCGATGCCATAATGGATGGCGATGTTGAAGAGATGCAGAAAGAATTAGGGGATGTAATGGAACATCTCGTATTCTATGCTATGATAGGTAGAGAAAAGGGACTCTTTGATATGGGCGATGTTCTCACGAAGGAAGCAGACAAACTGATATTTCGTCATCCGCATATCTACGGATATGTCAACGAAAAAGGTGAGCATGTAAAACCTATATGCAATACTCCAGAGGAGGTGAGTTCGCTATGGGAACGTGTGAAACAGATAGAACGTAAGAAGAATGCAGCAAATGGAAAGACTGATGCAAACGAGGTAAAAGGTGTGTTGTCTGGAGTGCCGCGTTCGCTACCATCACTTATCAAAGCATATCGAATTCAGGACAAGGCCCGTATGGTCGGTTTTGACTGGGAACAGCGTGAAGATGTATGGAATAAGGTTTTTGAGGAGATAGACGAACTCAAGGAAGAGTTGGCAAATGGTGAAACAGAGAAGGCTGAACAAGAATTGGGCGATGTGCTATTTGCTATTGTTAATGCTGCACGCTTATATAAGATCAATCCTGACAATGCACTGGAGCATACCAATCGTAAATTCATATCACGATTTGAATATATAGAACGAAAGGCTCGTGAGATGAACAAGGATATAAAGGATATGACGCTCGGTGAAATGGATATGTACTGGGAAGAAGCAAAGAATGAGGAATAGAAACAAGGAGATTTTAATAGGTTCACGAGTTGAAAGTTTTACGAGACATATTTTTTCTTACTGCAGGAATGGTCGTTGTAAGTTGTGGTAACGGCAACAAATCGTCAAATGATGTGGCTTCTGACTCAGACAAGGAGACACCTATTGTTAACGATAGCGCGCTTTATGGTATAGTGGGACGTGCCACTGCAATGCACACGGTGGAAATCGTTGATGAAAATGGAAAGTCCACTACTGCGTTGCTTAATATTGATATGGAGGCTGACGTGCAGGGCGGAATATACTGTGATGATCATTTAACCATGGTGTTAAGTGTAAATGGAGAGGGTGAGAAAGAGGTTGTGAAAGCCATTAATCTAACCAGTTTATGTGGACACTGGACTTCTCTCGATCGTAATTTTGAGATTATGGAGGATGGTACTGTTATAAGTATGCAAAATGCCGAGACACATCCTTATACCCATTGGTCAATGGTAAACTGCAATTTGATTCTCAACCGTGATACCTTTGACGTGGCTTATTTGGGACCAGATTCTCTTGCTTTGGAGAATGACAGGGGAATTTTTGTTTATAAAAGAGTGATCGATAACGAACTACATTAAACCTTGCTTTTTTGTCAAATGGTACTATTTGGCTTCTTTGACGCAAGTTTAAATTTACTGCCAAGGTACTATTACATTGGGCGCTGAGAGTTTACGAATAAAAAGAACACCCCAATACTCGAGAGAGTATTGGGGTGAAAAAATATTTGTGTTGTTGTTTATATATTATTTATCGTTATGCACGATAAGTAATGTCTACTTCTTGAGGATGAGTATCGCACAACGGTTGAATTCGTAAGTCTCAAAGAGTTGGTCAGTTTCACCGCAACCCTCTGCATCAATACGGTCAGCAGCTATGCCATACTTATTGATGAGCATATCCTTGACAGCATCTGCACGACGTATACCGAGTGAGTTGTTGTTGTCATGAGGACCTTCTGGCGAAGCATAACCCTTGACCTGTACACGGTATGTAGGATGATTCTTCAGTACATCAGCTGCTATCTGTACGTTTTGTTGCTGTGCAGGAGTGATGATAGATTTGTTGACTTGATAGAATACAGCTGGCAGTTGAGGTTCAAGTACAGGTGCTACTGCAGGCTTAGCATTACATTCATTGAGAGCATCCTGCAAGTCCTGTACCTCTTTCTGCAGGTTTTCTATAGTCTGAGCATTGATGCTGTCTTTTGCACGAAGCTCGTTAACTGCAGCATTGAGATCGTCAAGTTCCATAGGGTCACAAGCTTCTACAAGCATGAAGTTGTGGGCACCGTTAGAAGTCTTGAACTTATAAATAAGACCGAGGTTGAGCTGGAGGAATGAATTGTTGATATTGTACTTCACAATCTTGTTGGATTTGTCATCATTCTCATGGTCTACACCGGCAATACAATAGTTAAGAGATGGCTCTAGGTATAGTTGCCACTCCTGAAATTTACCGAAGTTATAAGCAAAGTCAAATGCCACCTTATTGTTGAGGGTGTTCATCTTGGTTCCCTCTGGCACAGGATCGTTACCAAAGTTATGACCCCATGAGAAACCAGGAACGAAGGAGATTTCAAACTTTCGTGGCTCCCCAGGATACTGGCTGATAGCATTCATCAGATTGACGGTAGCAAAGAAACCTACGTTAGAGTAGTGTATGGTATTACCACCTGAGAGGTTGTGGCCTCCTTGAGGATTGACATATGCTCCATGGCGGTTGTTGAAATAGAGGTTTCCTTCAATGCCAAAACCAAATATTGGAGAGAAATACTTACCAAGGCGTACACCCGCATTCCAGTTAACATACTTAAAAATGGGGTTGTGAGTTGTGCCAGATGCTGCGCCACCATTAATGCCGATGTAGCAGTTGTCAAAAAATTTGTTTCCGTAGAAACCGCCCTCATCTTGAGCGTTTGCCGTCAGTGCAGAAAATGCTACTGTAAGCATAAGTAAAACTTTCTTCATTTGATGCAATTATATAAGAGTTTTATAATCCGAATAATTTGTAATTATTAACGTTGAAAATATGTAAAATACGTTTGTAAAACACAAATTTGGGTACAAAGGTATAACTTTTCCGTGAAATGTGCAAATTTTTCGTTTTATATTTTTAGATAAAGAGATTTTTCTTGGCTCTTATAATCCGATTTTTTCCAAATGCATCTTTTATGACTGATATATCACAGAAATGATGAGATAAAAGCATGTTGGATAACTCCGAGTGGTAGAGGGGATTTATCTCTATTGCTAATATTCCTTCGGGACGTAGTGCTTTAGATGCATAGATTGCGATGGCGCGGTAGTATAGTAGTGGGTCATTATCGGGTACAAAAAGTGCGATATGAGGTTCATGTTCCAATACATTTGCATCCATATCACTGGCCTCTTTATTACAGATGTATGGCGGATTTGAGACTATAATATCGTATTCCTTGTCATTATACGGTGGATTAAGAGCATCTTGTTTTATAAAAGTAACTCTTGCATTGTGGATTTTAGCATTACGTTGTGCTATGTTAAGGGCACCTTCCGAGATGTCCCATGCTGTAACAAGTGAAGATGGTATTTCTTTAGAAATAGTGATAGCGATGCAGCCGCTTCCTGTTCCAATATCAAGGATGGAAGGTGAGTCAGAATGAATATGTCGCTTAATAATGTCTATTAACCCTTCAGTCTCAAGACGCGGTATAAGTACGTCTGAACTCACGATAAAGTCGCGATTATAAAAATGAGCATGTCCTATCACATATTGAACAGGTTCGCCCTGATTGATACGGTGGATAAGAAACGATAGTTTTGCTTGGTTGGCATCACTCATGTTGTCTAAAGCTCCACTGCATATGTCGGTAAAGGTGATGCCAAAGCAATCATTAAGCACGAGACGCATTATGCTTTGCGCCTCGTGCTCTTCATATTGTGTGAGTTGTGCCGATAATTGTTTTAACGTCATTATCTATGCTTTCGATTCCTTTAAGTAACCGATACATTCCTCGAAAGTTTTAAAAGTCTTGTCTTCAGGCAAAACCAAAGGGATGAGGTGCATCTTATGCATAATGTAATTAGGTTGCGGTTGTATGATGGTCATCAGCACCTCAATACCTTGAGCTTGTAGGTCTTTTATGGCACTCTCCATGGCATAGGCTCCAGATTGGTCCATAAACGTAACACGCCGCATACGAATTATGACAGTATTGATATGTGATGGTACATCGTGCATGACTTTGTTGAAACCTGTAATGGAACCAAAAAATATGGGTCCTTCAAGGCGTTGGATGTATGTATGTTGTTTTATTTCATCAGTAACATTAGTTTCGTCTTCCCAAGGGGTGTTTTTGTCAAAACCCTCAGATAGTATCCCACCATCGTATTGCTGCTCAGCAAGGTCTCCAGCACGCTTCATGAAGAGTACACATGCAACAACCATGCCGATACCAACGGCTGTAAGAAGATCAACGAATACTGTCGTGAGAAAAACAACAATGAGCACAAAGGCATCTGCTTTAGGAATACGTGTGATATCCTTGAAACCGCGAAAGTCTATGATACCCCAGCCTACGGTGATAAGAATGCCTGCCAATACTGACAACGGAACGTATTTTACCAAACTGCCCAGTCCCAATAGTATGGTGAGAAGAAAGAGTGCATGCACCATACCTGATATTTGGGTTCGTCCACCAGATTTCACGTTTACTACTGTGCGCATAGTGGCTCCTGCACCTGAGATTCCGCAGAACAATCCAGCTAAGGCATTACCTATGCCCTGACCTATCAGTTCTTGATTGGAGTCGTGCTTGGTCTTGGTGATATTATCGGCTACGATTGATGTGAGTAGGGTGTCGATTGAACCTAGGCCAGCAAGTGCCAGACCAGGGATAATCGATGCTTCAGCTAGCTGCATCCAGTCTATGTCGCTGAGGTCGATACCATCTTTTGCAAAGAAAGGCATGGGTAGTCCAACTGGTATCTCGCCTATGGTGAGGGCTGCATCAAATGAACACAGGATGCTGATAATGGTCATCACGATAAGTGCAACGAGGGTTGCGGGTATTTTCCTTGTCAGACGTGGTACGCTGATTATCAGCACTATAGTGCCCAGTCCCAGCAAGAGAGCGGGCAAACTCACATTGTCGGTACATGCACTGAGAAAATTAAGAAGCATGTCGAGGGTGCAGACTGGTGATTTCTTGCCGACGAGTGGATATATCTGTTGCAAGATGATGATTACACCAATACCACTCATAAATCCTGATAGCACAGGGTAGGGGATATAGCGCACATACTTGCCTATCCTTATTATACCAAACAATATCTGGAATAGTCCGCAGAATATTCCAGCCATCGCCATAGCAATGATTACTGCCGAGAAATTGCCTGATGAGGCTGTCCATGCAGCACTTACTATGCTGGCTGTTACTACGGTCATTGGACCAGTTGGTCCGCTGATCTGTGAGTGAGTTCCCCCAAATAGTGCTGCAAAGAAACCTAATAGGGTCGCACCTACAAGTCCTGCCAGCGCACCCATAGAGGCGGCCGCTGGATCGTTAATGCCGCCAAATGCCTGTATGCCAAAAGCTAGGGCAAGAGGTAGAGCTACTATACCAGCTGTGATACCACCAAAGATGTCGCCTTTGATGTTGTTAAATTGAATAAATGCCATTTTTGTCTTAAATATGATTTCGTATTTTGCGTGCAAAAGTACAAAAAAAGTTTAAAGTAAGCAAACTTTCATCTTTCAACTTTCATCTTTCAACTATTATTTGTACCTTTGCACCTTGAGGTCGTACTGGTTAGATAGGGATACTCATCAAATATAGGAAATACCGAGGTACGTTTCCATTATGCTAATGGCGGGCCACAATAAAAGTTGCAAGACCGGTGGATTACAGAAGCATGGAGCGCCTTATTCTTCAATACTCGGAGTTTTCATCACATCGCCAGTGCGGCCTTCCTTGAGTTTGCTTTATACCATAATCAGGTCACTCATTATATCGTCACTCACGTATAATCCTTGTCTCGTGAGGATAAGTCTGTTGTTGTCAATACGTAGATTGCCATTTGCTATGTTCTTTCCAGCATTGGCAATAATGTATGATTTGTATGGTTCCTGCAAGGTTGATAGGTCTATGCCGTCGATTGTTCTTAATGCTGTTGTGACGGTATCATTATAGTGTGTTATGGGGTCTATTATTTCTATTTCAGCAGGTATTTTCCCCTTCTCTATGTCTTTTATATACTTGCTGATATTGCTGACATTCCATTGTCTGCTGTTGCCGTTGTAAGAGTGCGCAGCAGCTCCAATGCCAAGATATTTGCTGTCATTCCAGTAACCTGAATTGTGCAGTGAATTGTAGTTAGGCTTCGCAAAATTACTTATCTCATACTGCTCATAACCAGCTTTATATAACCTGTCAATCAGCATGTCGTACATATCCTTGCTGACAGATTCGTCGCATTCCGTTATTACTCCGTCTTTGAGCATTTTATGTAGCACAGTACCATTCTCGTACATCAAAGAGTACGCTGATATGTGCTCTACGTCAAGTTTTATGGCATTATCTATGTCATATGCCCATTCATCGATACTTTCGTTTGGAAAACCGAAAATTAAGTCTATGCTGATATTTTTTATCTGGAATTTGCGTAAAAGTCGAACTGCATCGTGCACTTGCTGCGCATTATGCCTACGCCCGAGAAAATGTAATCTGTCATTAGAAAAGCTCTGAACTCCTAATGAAACCCTATTGATACCGATACTGACGATTTCTTTCGCATAATATTCTGTAATATCATCTGGATTGCATTCTATCGTAAATTCTTTGATGTCTGCAGTTTGCAAATGATATGCATCGTTGATGGATGATGCTATTTGTTTTAAGAGGTTTGGATGCAGCGTAGATGGGGTGCCACCACCTACATATATGGTGCTCACTCGTTCCTTATTTATATAGTTGCAACGCATTCTTAATTCTCTATCGATTGCATTCACATATTGACTATGCAAATGTTGAAGGTCAATCGTAGAATAGAAGTTGCAATAGATACAACGACTCATACAAAAGGGTATGTGGATGTAAATGCCAGCCATTAGTAATTTTGGTGTGATAAATGTTCAGCAAAAGTACTATTTTTTTCGGAAAATAACGTTAAATGATGAAAAAAGTTTGTCAAAAGTTTGTGAGGTTTCTAAAAAGTACGTAACTTTGCATCTGCTTCCGCTCAAAAAATAGCGTCTGAAGCGTTCGATGTTTGACATATTTCCATGGACAGAAACGAAAGTAGTACGTGAAG
>CAMHQF010000015.1:0-38391 GCA_946187445.1 uncultured Prevotellaceae bacterium | reverse complement strand
CGGTCGTTGCACAGGTTGCCGATAGAGCCCTCGTGGGTGTGGTGTATGTTCTTGTCTGGCGTGAAGTTGCCAGCCTCGATGTCCAGTCCCACCTTCTTGTAGGCATCGCGGAACGGCATTCCCTCGGCAGCGAGGCGGTTGACCTCCTCTACTGAGAAGATTGCGTCGTACATCGGGTTGTCGAGTATATCTTCCCTGACCTCTATCTTGTTTATTATGTATGCGCACATGCGAAGGCAGTCCTTCAGTTCGTCGAAGGCAGGCAGGAACACCTCCTTTATTATCTGCAAGTCACGGAAATATCCACTTGGCAGGTTGTTTTGTATCAGCGTCACCTGAGTAGGCAGCGACTGCAGCTTGTTGCACTTAGCCCTGATGAGCTCAAATACGTCGGGGTTTTTCTTATGCGGCATGATACTGCTGCCCGTGGTGCACTCTTTAGGCAGTTTGACAAACTGGAAGTTTTGCGAATTGAACAGGCAGGCATCAAATGCCATCTTTGCCATAGTACCAGCAAGTCCGGCGATGGAGTATCCCACGTTGCGCTCCATCTTGCCCCTGCCCATCTGCGCATACACCACGTTATAGTTCATGGAGTCGAATCCAAGCAGGTCGGTGGTCATCTGTCGGTTCAATGGGAATGAAGAGCCGTAGCCTGCAGCAGAACCCAATGGGTTGCGGTTGGTCATCTTGTATGCCGCCTGCAGGTAGAGCATATCGTCGGTCAAGGACTCGGCGTATGCGCCAAACCACAGTCCAAATGATGATGGCATAGCAATCTGCAGATGGGTGTAGCCAGGCATCAGCACACCCTTGTACTGCTCCGACTTCTGCAAGAGCTCGTCAAAGAGCGTTTTGGTCTCATCAACTATCTCGCGCAGTGCAGCGCGTGTGAACAGCTTCAGGTCAACAAGCACCTGGTCGTTCCTTGAGCGTCCTGAGTGAATCTTCTTGCCCATGTCGCCAAGGGCGCGTGTGAGCATCAGCTCCACCTGTGAGTGAACGTCCTCTATGTCATCCTCTATACGGAACTCGCCCTTTTCGCACATGTCATATATCTTGCGCAGTTCCTTCAGCAGCAGCGGCAGTTCGTTGTCGCCAATGAGTCCTATACTGTTGAGCATGGTGATGTGCGCCATGGAGCCCATCACGTCATACTTAGCCAGATAGAGGTCCATCTCGCGGTCCTTACCCACGGTGAATCGCTCTATCTCCTTGTTTACCTCAAATCCTTTTGACCAAAGTTTCATTCAAATTGAAAAATTAAAATTTCTGCCTGCAAAGGTACTATTTTTTCTTGTTTTATCGAATAATCCACCCATTTTATTTATTAATCCACCCAAATTTTTGAATAAGTCAGTAATTTTGCAACCACAAACAACGAGCAAAAAATTACAATCTAAACATGTAAAAAGAAAATGACGAAAAAACTTTTCTCTATGATGATTATGTTCTGCGTCTTTGCAGGAGCTATGGCAACGGAGGTCACAGTGACACGTTGTGAAGGATGGATAGAAACGGCTACCATACAATGGACAGCCGTAAAAGGTGCTGCAAAGTATGGTGTCAGCTATTCTGGCGAGGGCGTCAGCGGCAATGCCGATGACATGCTGATACGTTCTTACGAGGGTTACGTGCGTTGCGACATTCCGGGTCTGAAGGCAGGAAATTACTCGCTTACAGTGACAGCATACGGCGAGAGCGGTGAGGTGCTCCTGACATCTGATGCCAAGAGCGTTAAGGTGAAGGCGCAGAACCGCGAGGGCTATGCCTTTACTGAGGGTGTGGTGCCTGGCGGCTACAACATGGACGGAACACCCAAGGCTAATGCCAAGATAATATATGTGACGGCAAACACGGCAAACACCGTAACATGCGACATCAGCGACGGTAAGAAGGAGAGCACCTACACAGGACTGGCTAATATTCTCAGTGCCTGTGGCAAGGACAATACCCACACTCCTCTTATAATACGCGTGGTGGGAACGGTGAAGGGTTCTGACATCGACGGACTGAAGGACGGCAACTACCTCAACTTCGAGGGTAAGAACGCCACTGACTGCTCCTTGGAGGCGGTAACACTTGAGGGTATAGGTGACGACGCGGCACTCTACGGCTACGGCGTATGCTTCAAGCGCACGAGGGGACTGGAAATCCGCAACCTCGGCATAATGCTCTTTGGCGACGATGCCGTGTCAATGGACACGGACAACTATCACAACTGGATACACAACTGCGACTTCTTCTACGGCAAGCCTGGTCCTGATGCCGACCAGGTGAAAGGCGACGGCTCGATAGACATGAAGTACCGCTCCACGTTGACCACCATCTCATACAACCACTTCTTCGACTCAGGCAAGGTGATGGGATGCGGGGGTGCCACAAAGGAGGAGACGAACCTGCTCATCACCTTCCACCACAACTGGTTCGACCACTGCGACTCGCGTTGTCCGCGACTGAACCACACAACGGCACACATATACAACAACTACTACGATGGCAATGCGACATACGGAATAGGCTGCACGGAGGTGTCAAATGCATTCATAGAGTGCAACTACTTCCGCAATCTTCAGCGCCCCATGATGATAGCAGGACAGGGCACGGACTACACCTATGCCAGCGACCCCAACAAGGGTACTTTCTCAAGTCAGCCGGGCGGCATGAGCAAGGCATATAACAACAAGGTGGAGAACACCACCATAGAACTGCGCCTGTCGTACCAGACTGACGATGTTCAGGAATTTGATGCGTGGTTGGTAGAAAACCGTACAGACAAGGTGCCTGAGACAGTATCAGCAAAGAAGGGTGGACACGTGTATGACAACTTTGATACGGCAGATGGAATGTATGTCTCTGCTCCTGATGCTCCTGAAAAGGTGGTTGACATAGTAACGACCTACGCAGGACGCATGAACGGCGGCGACATAAAGTGGACCTTCAACAACGGCGTTGACGACAAGAGTCACGAGATAAACACCGAACTGAAGGCTGCAATAACATCATACGTCAGCAGCATCGTAAGCATACAGGGCGACGGCAAAAAGCCCGCTGACGAAGGAGGCGATGAGGGTGGCGACGAGCCTGACCCCACACCTACGCCAAGCACAGCGACCAAGGGCGGCTACGTAGTTGACCTCATTGCTGACACCAACTCCGGCTTCACCATCGTAGGCAGTACCAGCAACAGCAAAGGCACGGTGACAGTTAATGGTACCACCTATAACACCTGCCTGAAGATGGGTTCTTCTTCAAGCATTACGTTCTCTATTTCTGAGCCAATGGTGATGACACTCTATTTCGCAGCCTCAGAGAGCAAGCGCATCAGCGTGATAAACCTCTCAGAGATAACCATTCCTGCTAATAACATTGTTACTGCCACGCTCCCCTCGGCAGGTGAATACACCATCAAGCGCACCAATGGAGAGTCTTATCTTTATTACATAGCACTCTCACCTGTCGCTACGGATATTGACAACGTTAACGCTAACTTTAACTCCCTCTCTACAAGAGAGGTCTGGGGTGAGTCTTTCAATCCTTTAGGTCAGCAGGTAGGCTCCGGCTACCGAGGCATAGTAATAAAAAATGGCAGGAAAATAGTCTTTTAATTGCAAAAAGATTGGTGTTTTCATCGAAAATGAGTACATTTGCACTCAAGTATGAAACACCTTCTCGCCATAATAACAATCCTCTCTGTCACGCTTCAAGGAGCGTATGCAGAGAGGATTTTTCATGTGTCGAGTGGACTGCTCAAGGAGAAGGTGACGGGCATAGTGCAGGATGACCGCGGTTTTATGTGGTTCTCCACATGGGGCGGACTGTATCGCTATGACGGTCATACGTTCCGTTCATTCAAGACACACCCAGGTGACGGCACGTCAATGCCCTACGACCGCCTGGATGCCGCACGCCTCGACAAGAATGGCAATATATGGTGCCGCTCGTTCTACCATCCTTATTGCTTCGATATAAAGACTTCTACGTTTATTGATGTTACAGAGTCATTGGAGCAGGAAATGCACCAAACGTTCAACATACGTCAGATATACCCCATGAGTAGCGGCTATGTGTGGCTGCAAACCGACGACGGCAGGGCGATACGTGTGAGCATCGATGACCCCAAGACTTCCGCCAGACTCTATTCCCCTGCCAACGGCAGACTGAAAAAGGGCAAGATACTGAGCATCAACGAGGACAGTCGAGGCATGGCATGGATACTCTCCGAGGGTGGCATCACAGTGCCAGGCTCGCGTGTCACATTTCCCAATAAGCGGTTTGACCTTTGGCAGGAGACAGTGTCAGGGTGCGTATATCTTGCCACAAAAGAAGGTGAACTGTGGCACCTCAACGCAAGAACATGGAAGATGCGCAGGGTGACATTGCCCGTAAAGACCACAAAGATACTGAGGTTGGCAGGACACAGCAACGGCGAGTTGCTTGTTGCCACCGACGAGGCACTGTTGGCGTGGCATAAAGGGAAATGGACAGTAAGCAGATACAAGGAGAGGATTGCGTCCGTGAAAAGGCTTTTCCGTGATGCCCGTGGACGCTACTGGATGATAACAGACCGCAAGGGAGTCACTCTGCTGCCATCGATAACGTCGCCCTTGCAGACATTGCTGCCCCAAGATGATGGAAACTACGAAAACAAACATGACAGCTGGTTCTTCGGAGAACAACCACAGAACACCGTATTGCTGATGGCAAGAGGGGGCGGACTGTGCTGTTACGATGCCGCGACAGGACAGCTGAGCCACGTAAAGCTGGACAACGGCGAATGGTATCAGCCACAGGTGGGGCGCACCTTTGTTGACAGGGAAAACAACGTGTGGCTCTACAACAGTGAGGGCGGACTGGACAGAATAAGCCTTCCAAGGCAGCTGTTCAGAAAATGGGGCGTGTATAACCCCGTGTGTGCACTGTTTATGGACTCAAAGAACAGGCTGTGGGTGGGCGACACCAAGGGAAAGCTTACCGTATGGGGCAGGGAACTCAACCTCGGCATAGTGTATGCCATAGAGGAAATGCAAGACGGAACGGTATGGGTAGGCACCAAGGACAAGGGACTTTACAGGATACAAGAGACAAAGGGCAAAGGACAAGGAACAAAGGCGCAAAGCGACTTCGTCATAGAGAACTTCGTCCACAACCCCCAAGACAAATATTCCATCTCAGCTAACGACGTGTTCAGCATGACTAAGGACAAGGACGGCAACCTGTGGATAGGGACCTACAGCGGAGGATTGAATATGGTTAACGCTCGCAAAGGCATCAGGTTTATCAACAAGAACAACAACCTGACATGGCTGCCAACCGACGAGCGTTCGCTCAATATACGGTCGCTGCTCTGCACAAAGGAGGGTATCATGTGCGTAGGCACCAGCAGGGGCATCTATGCCTTCAAGTCGCCAAAGCAGGTATATCACCATGAGCGCAAGGCTGACGATGAGCACGGTCTCACCAACAACGAGGTGATGATGATGTACCAGGACAGGCAGGGCGACGTGTATAGCCTCACGCCCAGTTCGGGAATCTGTCGCACCACGGTGAGCGGGCTGCTGTCCGACAATGCCGTATTCACGGTGTATGACAAGCAGAACCTTGCACCGTCAGATGCACCCCTCTCCATCACCGGCGATGCCAACGACAACCTGTGGATAGCCTACCATAGCTCCATAGCCATGCTTAACAAGAAGCGCACGGCATTCTACAACTGGCAGTCGCCGTCCATGTCGTTTGCCGAGATAGTGAGTGACGGCAACGGAGAACTGATATCAGCATCAACTGACGACATAATATCATGGAACCCACGGACACTGAAAGCCAATGAAGAAACACCGCGCATAGCCATAGCGGCACTGACGGTGGCAGGCAGGCAGGTGGACTATGACCCCGACCTCTGCGACACCATAACACTGCAGAGCAACGAACGCGACGTGAGCCTTCAACTTGCCGCCCTCACCATGCGTCAGGGTGAGAAGATAGAATACGCCTATCGCATGACGGGCGACAGCACGTGGATAACGCAAGGCGACAATGACAGGCTCACATTCCTGAACATGAGGGCTGGCTGTCACACCCTGCAGGTGCGCTCCACCAATGCCTCGGGCGTATGGTGTGACAATGTGCGCACCATGACATTTTATGTCACTCCTACCTTTTGGGAAACACCATGGGCACTCCTGCTCTATATCCTTATCGGAGCTCTGGCAATAGGTTCCATTGCCGTGGTGTGGGCTTACATATACCGTCTGCGACTGAAGATGCGCACTCAGGAAGAGGTGATAAAGCAGCGCATGAACTTCATCCACCATGTGGCACCCCTCATTCGTGATGACAAGGAAGACCTGCTGGAAAGAGTGCGTAAGTATATTGACGAGCACATAAGCGATGAAGACCTGACGATACCATCCATGGCAGCGGAGATGGGTATGAGCCGTGCCACTTTCTTTACCCGCTTCAAGGAACTCTCGGGACTCAGTCCGCAGGACTACCTTATACACTATCGCATAGAGCATGCCCGCCAGTTGTTGCAGAACAGCACTGTCAGCATTGCCGAGATAGCCTACAGCTGTGGTTTCTCCGACCCAAAGTATTTCTCACGTGTATTCAAAAAAATAGAGGGCATGTCGCCCTCTACTCTTCGTGCCGAGACATAAGTCTGGCTATAGTTCTATGCTGTCGATGCGCAGCCTTTGCGTTCCAGCAGGCACGCGTACCTCCACCACGTCGCCCACTTTCTTGCCCTTCAGAGCCTGCGCTATCGGCGACTTGATGGATATTTTCTTCTCTGCTATGTTAGCCTCGTGGGGGTTTACTATGGTGTAGGCAAATGTGGTGTTGTTAGCCATGTTCGTCATGCTCACTGTGCAAAGCAGTCCCACAGTGTCACCGCCCAGCAGTTTCTTGTCCAAAGGACGTGCATTCTCCAGTACCTTCTGCTTGAAGCGTATCCTGCCCAACAGGCGTGACTGCTCGCGTCTGGCGGCATGATACTCGAAGTTCTCGCTCAGATCGCCTTTTTCGCGCGCCTCTATGAGAGCCTGCTTCACTTTAGGATATTCCACGCTCTCCAATTCGTGTAGTTCGGCTACCAGTTTGTCGTAGCCCTCTTGCGACATATATTCCATTCTATCTTTTCTTTCCTTTTTGCCTGCAAAGTTAAGAAAATTTTGATTGAACGAGAACAACAGGAATGTATTTCTTTTGTCAAGTGTGAAAAATTTATCCAAAACGAGGGGAAATCCCTATCGATGTTTAGGGTTTTTTGCTCGCAGCATTAGGAACTTTTCCTTTGCGAGGTAAGAATTGCGACGTAACTTTGCATCAGAAAAAACAAAGAAACTGATTATTAACTCTAAACAAATAGGAGGAAAAGTTATGAAAAAGATGTTTACACTCGCAATGATGATGGTAATGACTATCACTATGAATGCAATGACCTTTACAGTAGTAAATCGCAATGGCAACACCACGGTTACGATAACAAGCAATGATGCCTGCAACCGTTACTCACACAGGGTGGCACCTGCTCCAAAACCCAAGCCTGCTCCCAAGCACGTTCACAAGGTAAAGCCTGCTCCTAAGCCAAAGCACGCAAAGCACCATGCCGCTACGTGGAGAGATGCTGCCAACCACAAACCAATGATGCGCCGTTAACACCCCCTCTATTCCCCAAAGGGGAGCCTGCAAAGTTAGTTCTATATATAAAGAAGGCGGGTCGGGGAATGTACTGTTCCCTGACCCGCTGTCATTTTTTTTCGTATCCCGTATATGGGCTATGCCTATGAGATATATTTCGGTGAAGGACCGAACTTGTTCTCTTCTGGCTTGCTGTCCATGACGGTGAATATGAATATTACGATTCCGCCGATGAAGTTCACGTATGGGATGAATCATAGCAGGATGAACCATCCGCTCTTGCCGATGTCATGAAGACGGCGAACTGTTACTGCAAGGCCTGGGAGCACCAGTACCAGCCATATAATGCAAATAAGTCCCATAAGCAGGTAGAAGGTATTGTCAATAGTGTTTGCCTGAGCCATGAGAGCATCCATCTTCTCTTGGTCGAAGATAGCACTGCTTACCTGAGCCTCCAGTTTGTCACCTGCGGTGATCTTCCAAATGCAGACTGCTGTCATACATGCACAGAGGATAAGGTTGAGCACCTGGAACCACCAATACTCGGAACGACGTGCGCGTCCGCTGAAATCCACATACTTCTTGAAACAGGTCTTAACGGCTTCGCCGAAAGACATCATAGGTAATGCTGTCATAATTTTTAGGTTTTAATGTTGTTGGTTAGTGAAATATAAATGAAATAAAGTATTATCTATTATCTATTATCTAGATTAACGGATATTGTTACGGAAGAAGAAGTAGTATGCCACGGCAGCTATAACAGGACGGTCGCCGGAGAACTTTACGAGGAACTTGCCTGCCTTGTCGGTTATCTTGCCGTCACTTGATACATGCGCCACCTTGGCACCTGCGGCATTGAGTATGTCACCGTTTTCCTTCACCTGACCTATCTTGTTGCCGTTGTTGTCGTCCACGCGACCGTCATACTGCATGGCACCCACGCGGAACTTGTTGTCGCCGATGACTGTCTCATCGTCGCTGTAGTGTATGGAGCCCTGCTTAGGATATAGTTTGTTGGTGTTGTATATCATGCCACCCTTGATGTATCCCACCATCGTGCCGCTGGCATTGAGGAAGTTGCCGTCCATGAACTGCGTGCGCTTCATTTTTGCCCGCATTTCGGGTGTAGCATAGTTGTTGAGGAAGAAGAACGCTACGATGTCACGCGTTGCCTCGCAACTGAACTGTCCCAGTCGGCGACCGTACAGGTAGATGTCCTGACGTGTCACCTTGCCGCATGATTCACCGTCAATCTTCAGTCCGCCAGTGCTGTTTATCTCTACCGTGGCATTGATAGACTTGATATACATCTTGTCACCCTGTATCGTTGCGGCTACCTCGCCGTCATTGCGTTTTATCTCGCCTGTTGAGGGATTCCAGGTATAGGTGATAAACTTGCCATCGGCAGACTGCTCTGCTGAGGTGATGGTATAGGTACGTGAGTTCCACGAACCTACGAGTTTGTCGCGCCTTGACTCGATAATCTTGCAGCCTGCCTGCTGACGCGCTGCCTCCGCCTTCTGGCGGTCAGCCTCTGCCTTCTGCTTGTTGGCATTGATGCGGTCTATCTGGCTGGCGCCATACGGGTCGGCATCGTCGGTTGCGCTTGAACTGCTGGTGCTTCCACTCGTTGTAGATTTTGTTGCTTTGTTGATCATCTTCTTCAGTCCGCCAAACTGGGCACTTGCCATGCTTGGTGCTGCGAAGAGCATGAGCCATGCCATGGCCCATTGCATCACATTCTTCATAGTGTTCGTTCTCATAATACGGAAATTTTGTATGGTTTTAGTTTTTGTTCTCTATGTCCGCAAAGTTAAAGATTTTTTCGTTAATTACCACCATGCATTCCTTAAAGTTTGTTAAATCGCAGTTTCCTGTACCTTTTTTACTTCTATAGCTTAACTTTCGCTACTCTATCGCTGCACTATCACTCCCCAGATATTGTTAGAATATCCTGCCTGTGAGTCGGAAGTTGAGGCATGGATAGACGGTAATCTTTGACATCGTCTTAACAAATCCGCCGTCGTCGTTGCCTACATCCTGTTTTGTTACCTCTACCTGACCCTGTTGCTGTTCGATGAAGAACTTAGGAGTGCTCCAGAACTGTACGCCGAGGTCGAAGGCAAAGGCGAGACGCGTCTTCTTTGGTATAGCTCTGCCAAAACCAAAACCTACGTATGGCTTAAATCCCTTAACCTTTACGAATCCCCTTACTCTCTCACCATTAGGGGTAAGCAGGTAATCGCCCACCTGAACACCAATCTGGTCTGTGGCGTCCACCATCTCATTGTATTCTGTTATAGCCTGAAAAGCGTCCGCATTGTTGGTGGTATATACATCGAGCAACTGTGACTTGCCTGCATAGAAACCTGCCGTAACATGAAAACTACTCTTCCTAAATGGAAAAACATCGAAGAGCAACTTAAAGTCTGCCTTGGTAACCTTTGTGTCAAGTTTTACGTTTGTAGGTCTATCGCCCTGATAGCCTGTAACCGTCTGAAGTTCTGACCACTGCCGATCGTCAACGTTTACATTTACTTTAATGTCCTTCACCTTAAACGATGGCATGATAGCCATGCCTGCACGCACCTGTACATAGTCGGTGATGGGTGCTGCCACCTCAAAACCTATGCCCGTGGTACCTACCTCCAGTCCTGCACCAAGATGATTGAAAATGTTTGACTCCGCGTGTGCCTGTGTGCCACATATCGTGCACAGACAGGCGATGATAAATGACTTTTTCATAATGTTAGGTTTTAGTTTATACTATTATATATATAGTGCTTCCGTTGCAAATGTACTTATTTTTTTCGAATGTTGCAAATTTTGCTCGTTTTTCATACTGAGGTTTGGAAAAGGATATGTTTTGCCCCCCCAAAACATATCCTTTTGGGTACCCAAAACATAACCTTTTAGCCCCTAAAAGATATCCTTTTCCAAAACGGTGTTTTTTTTTTCAGCAAAGGAATGTTGTTAAGTAAGAAAAAAAATGTATCTTTGCACCAGTATTAACAATATAAACAAAACGATATGATGTACAACCAACTACTTAGGTCGCTCCATGTGGCTGTGGCGCTCATGGCGGTCATGTTGACATGCCATGCAAAGGAGAGTGTGAATAAGCGTAATGTGGTGATGCTCACCGACTCCGTCACTGCCGACTCGGTAAAGGCACTCGCTGCCGACACGCTGAAGCAGGATACGGTGGATAAGAACAAACCGGTGTTTACCACTATCATGGAGATACCCATCACGTCGATAAAGAACCAAAACCGTTCGGGTACGTGTTGGGACTACTCTACGCTGGCATTCTTTGAGGCAGAACTGCTGAAGAGCAAGAAAAAGGAGTATGACCTTAGCGAGGTATATGTGACCAACAAGACATACATGGACCGTGCCGTGATGAAGGTGCGCATGCACGGTGATGCGCAGTTCTCGCAGGGTGGTTCGGCATACGACGTGCTGTACGCGCTGAAGCACTATGGCATATGTCCGGAGGATGCTATGACAGCGCCCGGCAAGATGGTGGGCGACACGCTCAACAACTTCAACGAGTTTTTTGAGGTAATGGAGCCCTACGTGGATGCCATAGCCAAGACCAAGGCTAAGAAACTGACACCGGCATGGAAGTCAGGACTGCAGGGCATCCTCGACGCCTACCTCGGCAAGGTGCCCGAGACATTCCAGTACGAGGGCAAGACATACACCCCGCTGACGTTTGCTGAGAGTCTGGGACTCAACTGGGACGATTACTATAGCTTTACCTCATATACACACCACCCCTTCTATACGGAGTTCTCACTCGAGATACAGGACAACTGGCGTCAGGGTATGTCATGGAACGTGCCGCTCTCTGATATAGAGCGCATCATAGAGTATGCCCTCGACAACGGCTATACCATAGCATGGGGCGGCGACGTGAGCGATGACGGTTTCACGCGCGACGGACTTGCCATGCTGGTAGATGTCAAGAAAGTGCAGGATAATGAGGGCAGCGACATGGCAAAATGGCTCAAACTGACTGCCGGAGAGAAAAAGGAGAAGCTGCAGAAACTGGGCGTCAGTGCACCTGAGCTGACACCGTCACAGGAGAAGCGTCAGGAGGAGTACGACAACTGGGAACTCACCGATGACCATGGCATGCTGATATACGGCAAGGCAAAAGACCAGAACGGACGCCTGTACTACATGGTGAAAAACTCATGGGGCAAGACCGGTGAGTATAAGGGTACGTGGTATATGTCGAAAAACTTCATCCTCGCCAAACTCATGGACTTCATGGTCAACAAGAATGGCGTGCCAAAGGATATTCTTAAGAAGTTGAAGTAATAGGCAGGCTACTTATTCGTAAAGAAGTTCACGAGCTTTTTTATCGCTCTGCCACGATGTGATATGGCATTCTTTTCTTTGTCCGACATTTCGGCAAAGGTAAGAGTGCCATTTTTCTCTTCTGGCATGAAGAGCGGGTCGTAGCCGAAGCCCTCGCTGCCTCGCTTCTCACGGGCTATCTCACCATTTACGATGCCTTCGAAGAAGTGTTCCTCACCATGGAAGATAAGCGAGATTACTGTGCGGAAACGTGCCTTGCGGTTTACCGTAGCACCCTTCTCTTCCTCACGCTCTTTCATCTTTGCGAGAAGCTTGCGCATGTTTGCCTGACTGTCATGGTCGGTAGTCTGCTGTCCCCAGCGGTTCTTGCCATCTACAGTATCGCTGTCATCGCAGTTGGCATAGCGAGCGGAATATACACCTGGTGCACCGTTGAGGGCTTCCACCTCCAGACCCGTGTCGTCGGCAAAGCAGTCGTATCCGTAGTGCTCATGTACGTAGCGCGCCTTCTCTATGGAGTTTTCTTCAAGGGTGAGGTGTGTCTCGGGCAGTTCCTCAAAGCAGTTGATATCCTTTAGCGACAATATCTCGAATCTGTTACCAAGTATCTGTTTTACCTCACTGAGCTTGTGCTCGTTGTTGGTGGCAAAGACTATGACGGGCTTCATCATGCGGTTGAGCATAGGACACAGGCACAGCAATATGATGGAGGCAGCGCCAGCTGTGCATGCGAAGAAGATGAAGAAGTCAGAGAGCGTCACTATCTCCATGCCAAAGACACTTGCGGGTGTCTTGCCTGGTGCAGGCAACAGTGTGGCAAACTGTCCTGCCAGGATATTCGCCGTGGCGTTACTCATAAACCATACTCCCATCAAGAGCGATGCCAGATGTACTGGCGACAGGCGGTTTACGAGCGACAGTCCGATGGGCGAGAGCGACAGCTCACCGATGGTGTGGAGGAAATAGAGCACTACCAGCCACCACATCGAAATCTTGGTCAGCGAGTCGATGCCGTAGGTGCCCCATGCTATCACGATATAGCCCAGCGACAGCAGTCCCAGACCTAATGCCTGCTTCACCGTTGACGGCACGTTCATGCCGCGCTTCAGGAGAAATTCCCACAGCATAGCCATGATAGGAGCAAACGTCACCACGATGATGGGGTTGATGCTCTGAAACCATGTGGTGGGCACCTCGAAACTGCCCACATGGCGGTCACACTGCTGGTCGGCAATGATGGTGAGCGAGGAGCCTGCCTGCTCGAAGGCACTCCAGAAGAATATCACGAACACGGCGATGATATAGATAACGCCGATATGCATCTTATCCACCTTGGTAAGCCCTCCGTCGGTGATGATGAATATGGGCAAACCGATAGATACACCATAGATGGCAGCCGAGATAAGACTCACCCCCAGCCCCTCTCTCAGAGAGAGGGGAGAAAATTGTATCACTTCTGACTGCCACAAGGAGAATATCATTACAGCCAATGCTACAATGATACACCCAACGAGCCTTATATTATTGTAATAGGATGTGCCGCTGTTTGCAGCTATGTTTTTTGTTTTAGGAGTGGATATGCCTCCCCTCTCTTTAGGAGAGGGGTTGGGGGTGAGTCTTGCCACTGGCTTTCCCCCTATCATCTTTCCTTCAGGAGTGACAAGGTAGCGGTCCTTGAGCGTCACAAATACCAAGACGGACACCAGCATGGCGCAGCCTGCAGCAAAGAAGCCCCACTTGAAGCCTCCTGGGTTCATCCAGTTGCCGTTGCCAAGGGGTCCGCAGATGAGCGGAGCGATGAATGCGCCCACGTTGATGCCCATGTAGAATATGGTGAATGCCGAGTCCTTGCGCTGGTCGTATGGGTCGTAGAGGTCGCCCACCATGGTCGATATGTTAGGTTTGAAGAAACCGTTGCCTATGATGAGCGCCGCCAGTCCGGCAAACATCAGCCACAGGGAGAGTTGGTTGTTGACCCCCTGGCTTATGCCACCGCCCTCGCTCATGATACTCTGGTTGACGAAACAGGCTGAGGCAAACATGAGGAACTGCCCCACAGCCATCACCGTTCCGCCCACCACTATGGAGCGCCTGTTGCCCCAATAGCGGTCGGAGATATATCCGCCCAGCAGGGGCGTGAGATACACCAGTCCGGTGTAAGACCCATAGATTTGGCTCGCTTCGTCGTTGGTGAAGAAAGCCGCTACGAGGTACAGCACAAACAAGGCGCGCATTCCGTAGTAGGAAAAGCGTTCCGCCATTTCAGTAGCAAAGAGCAGGTATAGCCCCTTAGGATGTCCGTTGTTCATAATATTCCAGAGATATCTCTTGCTTTTTTTCCAAAAAAGATAAATTATTCGTCGGCAAAGATAACAAAATTTTTCAAATTTTTGTAACTTTGCAGCGGAAAAAATAAAAACAGAATGAAAAGAACGGCAGTTGCGGTAGTTGCGGCGATGATGTTGTGGGGCAGTCCCACGGCTCAGGCTGACGTAATAGAGCACGCTGGAGACAGGTATGTGATACACGTGGACGAGATGGAACTGACGGGCGAGGAATCGCTCGCCGAGGTTCTTGCCATGTGTCCTGAAGTGGTGGATATGTTTGAGCGGGGCATCAGCCTGGCGGTGGGAACGAACAGTTTTTCGCTCGTCAACCATAACATGAGCTACGCAGGCGACGTTGACGTGGAGCAGTTTCTCTCCAAGACGAAGGCAAAGGAGATAGAACTGATTGACGTATGTAATATGCCGGGCACCATGAAAGGAAAAGAGGGACTGCAGAAGATTATCGACGTGTATTTCAAGAAGGGTGCTAACGGCACGTCGGGCAGGGTGAGCGTAAAGGCTGACTCATACGGCACGCTGAAAACCTACAACACGGTGAAGGTGGAACGCGACGACCTGACGGTGTGGGGACAGCTCATGGGCGGACTGCGCCACCGGAAGGTAAACCGAATAGAGACTCACGACGGATATGAGGCGGCAGTGGCTGGATTTGACTGGAAAATCAACAGCAAGAACAAGCTCATGGTGCAGTTGGGACAGAACTATGCAAAGACCAAAGTGAACCGTGGCGAAATGGTGTCACACGACCGCTACATAGACCTCAACATAATCTATAACGCTGAGCTGAGCGAGAGCGGTGCCACGATGGAGATACAGACCGTGTATGCTCATACAGGTTCTAATTCATATAGCGACGACGACATACTGAGTTACAGGTCACACCTGCGCTCAAACATTCCCGTGGGCGTGGCGGAGTTCTATGTTCCACTTGTCAAGGACAGACTGTCGGTTATCGCAGGCATAGAGGGTGGATCGGGATATGACGATTTCATAACGGATGACTATAGCAACAACTCATTCTACTACGACCTCTATGCACAGCTGGACTGGAACTTCCACGGAGTAAACTTCTGCTTGGGCGACCGTGTGAAGACGCAAAAATACTTCCAGCACGAAAACGAAAACTACCATGGCACCGAGGGTGGGGTGATAAGGTCGTTCGGTCACCGACACCGCAACCACTTCTTCAACTTCTGCGTGTATGGCAACATTACCAAGCACTCCGTGCTCAAGGGGTCGTTTGCCAAGTCGCCCGTCATACCTTCCTACGTTGAGTATTACTACAAGGCAAGCTATGACCAAGACTACTACAACTACTACTCAAGACTAAAGAAACTGGATGCCTACGTAAGTGAGTTGCGATACGAATATCAGAAGCCTGACTTCATATTCTCTGCCTTCGTAAATAACTCGCACACCAACTACTATTACCACGAGAACACCTTTCAGATAGGTGCCTCGACATTCTGGCACAAGGGTGCAATGAGACTCTCGGCGGCGATAAACTACTACAACGTGATGGACTATGGTCGCAGCTACAGCAACATAGTGCAGCTGCGCCTGCAACCAGCATTCTCGCTGCAGGCAGGCTGGCGCATAGTGCCACAGCTCAACTACACCTCCTTCTGCCGATATTACGAAACGGACATGCCGTCGCATCTCGCAGCATCGCTCACCGTAACAAAGACCATCGGCAAGTGGGACTTCGACCTCATTGCGGGCAACCTTGCACATCAGCGCTACGGCAGGCGCAGCGTGGCACTGGGCGTGACATATAATTGGTAAGCTCTTCAAGCCATTGCTTGTCAGCATCGTCTGTGAGCAGTGGCTTTAGTTTTTCTCTCACCATGCTGTGGTAGTCGTTGAGCCACTGCTTCTCCTGCTCAGTCAGCAGTGTGAAGTCTATCGGCGCTGTGTCGATCGGACACAGTGTCAGCGGGGTGAGATGTAAAAAGTTTTCGTAGCGAAGCGTATCGTCCTCCACCATCATCATGTTCTCCGTCCTTATGCCAAACTTACCCTCAAGGTATATGCCAGGTTCATCGGTCACCACCATACCGGGCTTCAGTGGGGCAGGGCGCCAGTCCATACGTATGGCTTGTGGTCCCTCGTGCACGCACAGCCGCCATCCCACACCGTGTCCAGTACCGTGCAGGTAGTTGTAACCACCTTGCCACACCTGCGAGCGTGCTATGCTGTCTATCTGTGTGCCGTTAGTCCCTTCGGGAAAAACGGCAGTGGCGAGGGCAATGTTTGCCTTCAGCACATAGGTGTAGGCACGCTTCATCTCGTCGGTGACGGGTCCCAGTGCTATGGTGCGTGTTATGTCCGTCGTGCCGCAGTCATACTGTCCGCCAGAGTCTATGAGCAGCAGTCCCTCTGGTTTCAGTGGTGCGTTGCTCTCAGCAGTTGCTGTGTAGTGCACTATCGCTCCATGCTCCTGATATCCGCAGATAGTGTTGAATGATAAGTCAAGGCAGTGCGGACATTCTCTGCGCAGCTGCTCCAGTTTGTCCGAGACGCTTATCTCCGTCTGTCCCCCTGCCTCCACGGCAGGTTTCAGCCAGCGCAGGAAGCGCACCATCGCCACACCGTCATATAGCATCGCCTGCCGAAAACCAGCGATTTCATCGGCACTTTTCACCGCCTTCATCATCATTATGGGGCTCTCGGCATCCACTGCCCTGTCCTTCACGCTATTGTATATGGTGTAGTTTACCGCCGCTGGGTCAATGAGCACTCTGCCCTCTAACGACCTGACGTCGGCAGCAAAGTCGCCGTAGGGCTTCACCCTCACGCCAGCCTCCTGCATCTGTCGCTGTGCCTCGTTGGTAAGGTAGCCGTTCACATACACCGTAGCATCCTCCAACGTTATGATGAGATTGCTGACAAACACAGGCGTCATAGGCACGTCATTGCCCCTCAGGTTCAGCGTCCACGCTATCGACATGAGGTCGGTCACCACGTGCGCATCGCAGTGCTTCTCCCTCATCACCTCCCTAATGCGGTTGAGTTTTGACAAAGCAGTGTCATGTAGTTCCCCTCTCTTCTTGTTTTCGTAGCGAAGCGTTTCGTTTTCGTAGTCACGAAGTGACGTTTCGTTCCCAAGGGAGAAAACTTCTCCCTTGGGTATCTCCCGTCTGTCTTTCCACAGCATTTTCGCTGCGTCATAATTGGTGCGCACCGTCACACCTATCCTTCTCAGAGCCTCCTGCATGGATGTAATCTCGCTATAGCTAAGCAACAGCCCATCTATAGCTATCACCCTGCCGTTGCTCACCGACAGTTTCCTCAGCAACCACTCCGTGATACTTGGAGTCTCAGGCAGTCCCTCCTTCATCAAAGAGAATGAGCGCAGCTCCCTCTCTGCCTGCAGGAAATATCGCGAGTCTGTCCACAGCGCCGCCTCGTCGAGTGTCACCACCGCGGTGCCAGCACTGCCTGTGAACCCCGTTATCCACTCGCGCACCCTCCAGTGAGGTGCCACATACTCACTCCCATGCGGATCGCTGCTCGGAAAAACTATCGCATCAATCTTTTCGGCGCGCATCTCGCGGCGCAGTTCTTCCAATCTGTATCTGTAATCTGTCATTTTTATCATTAATATTTTATTCCTCAAAGAATCCGAATGATGCTATCTGTCGGAGCATCTGCTCTATGTATTCTTTTGAGGTGTCCGACCACTTGAATCCCAGGCGATGGAGCACTGCGCAGGTGTAGCGATTGTCACGCTCTATTGTCACAGCCTTCCTACCATGAGCCATATCCTCGTATGCCAACATTGCCGACATCAGACTTGCCTTATCAGGGTCGCTTCCCACCTCTTTTATCCTGTTGAGGAATTCCTCTTGCTCTACAAAGCGTATGCCACTACCTACGCCCTCCAGCATCTTCAGTACGTCACCTTGCAGTTCGGTATGGTTATTGAATGGTTGGAAGAGGTTACACTCTTTTGGTGTAGAAGCCAGCAGTACTACGGCACGGGCTGTCTCGTCGATAGGTGACATCTCTGTAGGTGCATCATATTCATCAAACGGACAACAGCCCAGCATATTGAATATCCTCAACCTGCCCATAAAGCTGTTTGAGCGGAAGTTAGCTTGAAACTCACCGTCATAACTGCGTGCAGCAAGGTTGCCCACGCGCATTATCTTAGCATTCAGTCCGTGATGTGCTACTGCATCAAGTATCAGTCGCTCGGCAAGGAACTTGGAGTGTACATAACGATTGTCCAAAAACTGCCCGAAGTACAGCTTGCGCTCATCCAACTTAGGCACAGGGCTTCCGTCGCCACGATCTATCCATATCTCACCTGTCGAGGTGGTTGAGATATGTACCAACCTCGCACCGTTTATCATGCAGTATTTTATGCAGTTCTTTGCTCCCCCCACGTTGACATCCTCTATATCTGTCGTCTTAGAGAAATGCTTCACGTTGGCAGCACAGTTGAAGATGGTTGATGGTTGATGGTTGATGGCGAGGTCATCAAAATCCTGTGTCACGTCACCATTCACTACAAAGATGCGCGAACCAAAGAGTGGGTCAAAGGACTTAGCAAAGTAATAGTACAACAACGTCTTCAGTCGTCTCTCTGCCTCTTGCTGAGTATTATTCCTGACGAGACAGGTTATTGTCTTGGCATCTGAATTAATCAGTTCATAAAGGACATGGATTCCCAAGTAACCTGTAGCACCCGTCAGCAATACATCACCCAGTTGCTGACGTTCACCTTTCTTGAATGTTTCGATGTTATTGTGCTGCAGGATGGCATCAATTCCCGTGTAGTCATATTCTGCAGCCTCACTGTCAGCTGTATCTTCCACGCTGCTCTCGCCTCCCACATACTGTGCCAGCAGACTTGGCGTAGGATGAGTAAAGACATCACCATAAGCCACGTGGTACTGCATCTTGTCTGCTTCAATCACCACACGAGTAACCATGAGCGACGTGCCTCCCATCTCAAAGAAATTGTCGGTGGTACCTACTCTTTCCACATTAAGTATCTGTGCAAAGATATTGCAGAACAGAGTCTCCACCTCGCCCTTTGGTGCTACGTAGTCGCGGTCCTCCAACTGCAGTTGCGGTGTAGGCAATGCCCTGCGGTTCACCTTCTGGTTTTGGTTGAGCGGTATGCTGTCTATCTGCATCGTTGCGGCAGGCACCATATACGCTGGCTTCTGTCCACGGATAAATTCTGCAAGCGCACCCGTGTCTATCTTCTTATCACTTACAATGTATGCAGCGATATATTTTCCACCATTAGGATAGTCGAACGCCTGTACCGTGGCATCACTGATATCAGGGAACTGTCGTATCACGGCTTCCACCTCTTTCAGTTCGATGCGGAATCCACGCACCTTCACCTGTCCGTCCCTTCTACCCACAAACTGTATGTTGCCGTCAGGCAGGTAGCGCACTATGTCGCCCGTTCTGTAACAGCGTTCAAAAGCTTTGGAGCCAGACGTTTCGAATGGGTTCTTAATAAAGGTCTCAGCAGTCTTCTCTGGTTGGTTTATATATTCCGCACCCACCTGTATGCCACTTACCAGCAGTTCGCCAGCAGCCCCTACAGGCAAACGGTGCAGTTCCTTATCCACCACATAGAGTTTCAGGTTGTCGAGCGGTTTGCCTATCGGCACATTCTGCTCGTACTCCTTCATCTCGTATGTCGTAGTAAATATGGTACACTCCGTAGGACCGTATGCGTTGTGCATCCTGTAGTTCTTCGGTGGCACTATGGGCAAAATCTTCTCTCCTCCCACCGACAGATGGCGCAATGAGTGGTTATCGCAATTGGCCGCAAACTGACATCCCACCTGCGTGGTCATGAATGAGTGTGTGATGCCCTCCGCGTTGAAGTAGTCATTCAGGTCAGGCAGGTTCAGTCGTATGTCATCACCTACTATATATACCGTGGCACCAGTAGTAAGGGCAGGGTACATATCCATCATGCAGGCATCGAAACCGTACGAAGCGTACGCAGCTACCTTGTCGCCTGGTTTCAGGTCGTAGTAACGCCTGTACCAGTTGCAGAATGCCACCAGGTTACCATGCGTCAATCGGCATCCCTTCGGCATTCCTGTGGAGCCAGATGTATAGAGGAGGATGAAGGATGAAGACGGAGAGATATGATTATTCTGATTACTCTGAGAATTGACAATTCTCGGTCTCCCTTGCTCAATAAGCAGCACCTCACCTTGGTATTCATCAACGAGTGAGCGCAATGATTCTTCGGCTATCAGCAATTTCGCCTTGGCATCCTTCATCATGAAGTTAAGGCGTTCTGCAGGATAGCTCGGGTCGAGTGGCTGATACATACAACCAGCCTTCAGCACACCCAGTGAGGCTATCACCATCCATTCACAACGTGGTATGAGTATTGACACAGCATCCCCTTGTCCCAAGCCAAGAGACTGCACATAGCCTGCTATGCCATTGCTTATCTCGTCCACCTCTCGGTAGGTGTATCGCTTGTCGTGATATACCACAGCGATATTATCTGGCGTCTCATTCACCTGGCGCGCCAGCAGCGAGACAATCGTCTGCTCAGCATCGTACTCCACCTCTGTGTTATTGAAACCATCCAGCACAGTCTCCTGTTGACTGTTGAGCAGTGATACCGAACGCAGTGATGCCGTCTTATCCTTTGCAAAGGCACTGACCACATTACATACTGCCTGAGCCAGGTTTTGCATCATCACCTCGCTGTACAGTCCGTTGTCATACTCTATCGCCACACTCGGCGCACCATCGAAGTCTGTGATATAGAAGGCTATCTTGAACTTTGGCACATTCAGTTCCATCACCTCTTCAGCCTTCACCTGCTTGCCTCCTACCCTGTAGTCGCTCAGCACGCCTATCTGATATGCAAACATAATATCTGCCTTCAGGTTATAGTCTGCTGCAATCTTGGCGAAAGGATAGTCCTCATGACGCAGTGTATCCTCAAACGTCTTAGCGCTCTCGGCAATAAACTCCTCTACTGTCTGCTCTCCTATACGCGAAGTCAGCGCCAGGGTGTTGACAAACATTCCCATAGTGTTCATCACCTTCAGGTTGCTGCGCCCGTTGGATATGGTGGTCATGCATACATCGTCAGTGGCAGCGTAGCGTGCCAATGAGTAAAACACAGCAGCCAGCATCACTGCAGCTGGTGTCACACCCAGCTCTTGGGCAAGACGCGTTGCCTCCTCCCACTCTATCTCCGCCGATACCTTGCAGTTTTTGCCTGGCGACTGCGGATTAGCTATGTCAGCATCTATCTCCGTCACGCCCTCTATCTCGCCCAGTTGCTGACGGAAGAATGTCTCTGCCTCAGTAAAGATATTACCATCTTCGGCTTTCTTCTGCTCCATGACAAACTGTGCATAGCTGCACATCTCCCCTTCAATAGGATTGCCGTCAAGCAGACTGCATACCTCATGTATGAAGAGATCGTAAGAGTAACCGTCACATATCAGGTGGTGCAAGTCGCAGTACAGGTATGTAGCATCTTCTGTGCGTACTATGCAGAATCTGAACAGTCTGTCCTTGTTGAGGTTGAACGGTTGTACAAATGCATACTTGAAGGCTTGTGCCTCTTCCTCGCTCATGGTGCGCTCTTCTATTTCGAACGTTCCACATGCTTCGTCAATCACCTGCACCACACCCTCAGCATCAGTTTCAAACCTCACGTACATAGCAGGGTGGTTTTGTACCGCCTTCACTACAGCCTGGCGTAGTGGCTCCGTCTTCACCTCCTTTGGCATCTTCACACATATCGGAGTGTTATACAGCGTCGAAGCTGGATTCTTCATACTGTCGATATACACTCCCATCTGAGCGTATGACAGAGGGAATCTTGAGATGCTGGCAGAAGCATCGGAGGATGATGGCTCAGCAGAGTTTTTCGTAGCATCAGCTGAACCCTCTAACATACTGCGCAGTATCTCGTTCTCTATCGTCTGCATACATCCTCCCTTGATTAGCTCGAGGGCATCTATCTGCACTCCGAATCGCTTGAATATCATTGTGGCAAGCTTTATGGAGAGTATTGACGACAGACCAGCATAGCGCAGGTCGGTGGTTAGACCGAAATGGTCTGTGTTCACCACCTCTGCTATCATTGCCTTCAGTTCCTGCTCCAGCATATTGAGTGGAGCAGCCTCTGCCTCCTCTTCATCGGGAGCATTGATTATGGGCTCTGGCAAAGCACGCTTGTTCACCTTCTGGTTTTGGTTGAGCGGTATGCTGTCTATCTGCATCGTGGCAGTAGGCAACATATATGGTGGCTTGCTGTCAAGGATGAAGTCATTGAGAGCCTTGATGTCTATCTTCTCGTCGCTCACTATGTATGCAGCGATATACTTGCCTCCGTCGGGGTAGTCGAACGCCTGCACTGTGGCATCCTTTATATTAGGGAACTGGCGTATCACCGCCTCCACCTCCTTCAGCTCGATGCGGAATCCACGTATCTTCACCTGTCCGTCCCTTCTGCCCACAAACTCTATGTTGCCATCTTCACGTCGGCGCACTATGTCGCCCGTGCGATACACCCTCTTGCCGTTCCACTGCACAAACACCTCTGCCGTCTTCTCAGGCTGGTTGAGGTATCCCATAGCCACCTGTGGACCTGCTACTATCAGTTCTCCTTCACCACCATCTGGCACCTCCTTGCCCTGTTGATCTATGATGTAAAACTCCACATCGTCATTTGGTTTGCCTATCGGAATGTTCTCCTCATTCTTATCCACGTTGTGATGACACACATACACCGTAGTCTCCGTAGGTCCGTAGCAGTTTGCCAGCGTATAGTGCGGAGGGTCGAGGCTGATGAGTTTCTCGCCTCCAGTGCCGAGCCACTGCAGTCCTGGGATGTCAGGATATTCCAACACCATCTGTGTAGCCATCTGCGTGGTCATGAAGCAGTGGGTTATCTTCTCCTTCTGTATGTACTCATACATTCCAGCCAGGTCGAAGCGTATGTCGTCACCTATTATATATATAGCACTACCAGCCCACACGCACGACCACAGGTCCATCTGGTACGCATCGAAGCCATAGCCTGCGTATGTGGCATAGCGTGATGTAGGCAACAGTCCGATGCTCTTGACATGATAGCTCACGAAGGTCGTCATGTTATCATCACTGAGCATCACCCCCTTGGGCACTCCCGTAGTACCGCTGGTGTAGAGCAGTACGAAAGCCTCGCCTCCCTCATATTTGGAGGCATCCTGCTTCATATACTCCCTGCGTTCCTCAGGATAGCTGCCATCAATAGGCATGGCAGTGTAGCCTGCCTTTGCTATGGCAAGAGGAGCAAGCACCATGTTCTCATCACGGGGCACAGTGAACCCCAGTACGTGGTCACCACATCGCATTATGTATGGTGAGTCGATACTGTCCGTAAGTTTGTCAACCTCGGCAAAGGTAAGTCGCCTGTTGCCTGCTATACAAAAGATATCGTTTGGACGTTCTGCTACGTGCTTCTTAAAGCGTTCTATAAGAACTGTGTTCATAGTTAGGGAGTTTAAAAGTCAAAGGTTTACTCGAAGTCAAAAACTGTTATAAAGCCAGTCATTTTGAAGACATTCTTGATATCCTCATTCATACCACGCATCACCACTCTGCTGCCCTTGGCTTTGGCACCTTTGAGTATTCCCAGCAGTATGCGCAGCCCGCTCGATGCTATATACTCCAGCTTCGTGCAGTCTATCACTACCTCCTTGCCATCGCTGTCGTACAGAGGCTTAAGCACTTTCTCTGCCTCCATAGCGGCAGCAGTATCCATCTCACCCTCCAGTGTGGCAATGTATCTGCCTTCTGTTTCTTCAATTCTTGCATTCATATCTTTATTCTTTAAACGTTATACTTTAAACTTTCAACTTTTTAATAAGAGTCAGAATATTCATCCCGTATTCTCGTTTGTAGTTTACCGAGTCCATAATCTTCCTTACCAACAGTATCCCCAAGCCCCCTATCTCACGCTCCTCTGCTGGCAGTGTGGTATTGTCATCGTCTATCGCTGTAGGGTCGAAGAACATTCCGCTATCGGCAATCCTCACCATTACAGTGTCGCCATCCGACATCAGCCTCACCTCCACCGTTCCTTCGCTGTCTTTTGGGTAGGCATATTCTATCACGTTCACCACTGTCTCCTCCACAGCCAGTCGCAACTCCTTGTCCAGTGGACTGCCTATGTCGAGTTTTGCCATAGCCTGTTTCACAAATGCACTCAGCCTCTTAACCTCTTTTAAATCATTGGTGAGGGTCAGCGTCTCTGTCAGCATATCCTTGCTGTGTGAAGGTGTATAGCGTATAGCGAGCATGGTGAGGTCGTCATTCTGCTCTGCTCCGCCCCCCGCATAGTGGTAAACCTCCTCCACCATCCTGCTGAGCAACTCGCGGAGTCCTCCTCCCTCCGTTAGTTTCCCCAAGCTCCAGTTGGTGCTCAGGCGTTTCGCGGAGTTCCTCACTCCCTCCAGTCCAAACATCTTCCTTTCCCTATTCTTCGCTTCCGTCAGTCCATCGGTGTATAGGAAGATGGTACTCTCTGCATCTATCGTCGTTTCTTGTTCAGCATACCCCACATCACCAAACACCCCTATGGGCAGGTGAGCCTCCACCGTCAGCGGTTCCACTTCTCCCCGCCTCATAACTATGGGTGCATCGTGTCCGGCATTGCAGTACCTCAGCTTTCCCGTAGGCAGGTCGAGCACTCCTATGAATAAGGTAACAAACATGTTGGTGTCATTCTTCTGACATGCCGACACATTGATGTGGTGCATTATGTTGGCAGGGTTGCTGTCATGAGTCGAGAAAGCACGGAACAGCGAATGTACCACAGCCATCAGCATCGCTGCTGCCACACCCTTTCCACTCACGTCGCCTATACAGAAGAAGAGTTGATCGCCTAGTATGTAGTAGTCATACAGGTCGCCTCCCACCTCGCGCACTGGCAATAGCTCGCCACACACCTCCACATCGTCCTGCCGATAGTAGCTGTCGGGCAACATACTCTCCTGTATCCGCTTTGCCACACGAAGTTCGCTGTCTATGCGCTCTTTTTCCACGCTCACCATACGCAGTCGCTCCAGATGTCCACTTGTCCGCTGCAATATAAACAACAACATCAGCAGCCCTGCCACTCCGGCTATGAACAGCAACAAACGCACTTTGCGTATATCTCTGAAGATGTCTTTCTCATAGCATACATTTATCATTGTCCAGTCAGCAGGACCAGCCACACGTTGGTAGAACACGTACATCGTCTCCCCCTTGCCATCAGTCATGATAACATCGCCGTTCTTTTCCTCGTCACTCTCCTTTATCGCCTTCACGCTGGTGAAGAAAGTACTGTCATCACCAAATATCAAGTTGTTTCCCTTAGAGAATAGGAAACTGCGCATAGAGTTGTACTTCTTCTTGGAGTCTATCAGTTTCTTCAACCCCTCTATCTCCATGTCGGCATTTATTACAGCCACCACCCTTCCACTCTTGTCTCTCACGGGGGCGCTGTATGTCGTCACCATGGTGTGCGAGGCTTCATCGTCTATGTAAGGTTCACACCAATGGCTTCTCTGCGGGTAGTGGTGAGGCGAAAACTCTATGTAAGCTCTGCATATCACGGAGTTATGCTCCTCCATTTTTCTTACCAGTGCAGTCATCGAGTCTGGTCTGTTCAGGTTGCGTTGCACCACCCATGCCATGTTGTTCACAGCCACCTCTACCTGTCTCATGTAGTCACTCGCCCTCAGACTCGACACCTTGGTCTCACGTTCAAAATAGCGCTCTGCCAATTCCTTTATGTTGGTATACGCCGAGTAGTACATCACTCCCATGGCTAATTCCAGCAATATCGCTGCCACGAGAATGATGATAAAGTTGATATGGGTCCACAACTTTTTCTTCATAATGACCCGACAAATGTAGTCATTATTTTTTTTTCTGCCAAATATATGAGAGAGATTTTTACAGATAGATGATAGATAATTAAAAAGGAGGTCTCCCAAACGGAAGACCTCCTTATCTGTTATCTACAATCTATAATCTATAATCTATTATCTGATTACAGTGGATACTCATCGAATGCGTAGAGCACGGTAGAGAGGTAGCGCTCGCCTGTGTCGGGGAGTAGTGCCACGATAGTCTTGCCCTTGTTCTCTGGGCGCTTGGCAATCTGTGCTGCTGCGAAGGCTGCTGCACCTGATGAGATGCCTACGAGGAGTCCCTCCTGCTGTGCCAGTTGGCGACCAGTGCGGATGGCATCATCATTGTCGATGTCGAGAACCTCGTCGATGTACTCTGCACCGTATGTCTTAGGCACGAAACCTGCGCCGATACCCTGTATCTTGTGCGGACCGCTGGGTTTGCCGTTGAGTACGGCTGAGGTGGCAGGTTCTACGGCATATACCTTCACGTTGGGGTTCTGCTCCTTGAGATATTTTGCTACGCCTGATACAGTGCCGCCGGTGCCTACGCCAGCTACGAAGATGTCAACCTTGCCGTCGGCCTGCTTCCATATCTCGGGACCAGTGGTGGCATAGTGCTTGGCTGGGTTGGCGGGATTCTCAAACTGCTGCAGTATCACTGAGCCAGGGATGGAGTCACGCAGTTCGTTGGCAGCCTTGATGGCTCCTGCCATACCGTCCTTGCCTGATGTGAGGCGCACCTCGGCACCGTATGCCTTTACGAGGTTGCGACGCTCCACGCTCATGGTCTCAGGCATGGTGAGGATGAGGTGGTAGCCCTTTACTGCGCTGACGAGGGCGAGTCCTACGCCGGTGTTGCCTGATGTAGGCTCTATGATGGTGGCACCGGGCTTCAGTATGCCCTTTGCCTCAGCGTCCTCCACCATTGCGAGGGCTATGCGGTCCTTTACCGAACCACCAGGGTTGAAAAACTCCACCTTTGCGATAACGGGTGTCTCAAGGCCTTGTGCCTTTGAAAATTTGTTGAGCTCGAGCAGCGGTGTGTTGCCTACAAGCTCGGTAAGTGTCTTTGCGATTGCCATATTGTTAATTCCTTTTGTTATTTGGTTTACTGTTTATTTTATTTTCCTGGATGCAAAGGTACGAACTTTCTCGCACCCATGCAATAACAAACTTATGTTATTTTTCTTTTAAACTACACATTGCCCAGTGCTTGGTCTATGTCGGCTATGATGTCGTCGATATGCTCCACGCCGATGGAGAGGCGCACTGTAGATGGTGTGATGTGCTGGTCGGCAAGTTCCTCTGGCGACAGTTGTGAGTGGGTGGTGGTGTATGGGTGTATCACCAGCGATTTCACATCGGCCACGTTGGCGAGTAGTGAGAATATCTTGAGCGAGTCGATAAATTTCCAAGCCTCTTCTTGTCCTCCCTTTATCTCGAAGGTGAAGATTGACGCTGCGCCCTGTGGGAAGAGTTTCTTGTAGATTTCGTGGTCAGGGTGTGACTCTACTGCAGGATGGTTAACTTTTGCCACCTTGGGGTGATTGCTGAGGTATTCCACAACCTTCAGTGCGTTCTCCACGTGACGCTCTATCCTGAGTGGCAGCGACTCAGTACCCTGAAGCAGTATCCATGCGTTGAATGGCGAGATGGTGGAACCCGTGTCTCTAAGCAGCACAGCGCGGATGCGGGTGACGTATGCTGCTGCTCCTGCTACGTCGGCAAACACAGCGCCGTGGTATGATGGCTCGGGTTTGGCGAGGGTAGGATACTTGTCAGCGTTAGCCTTCCAGTCGAACTTGCCGCCATCGACTATCACACCGCCGAGAGATGAGCCGTGACCGCCTATGAACTTTGTGGCAGAGTGTACCACGATGTCTGCACCATGCTCCAATGGGCGATAGATGATAGGTGCAAAGGTATTGTCAACTATCACGGGGATGTGGTGCCTGTGTGCTATCTCTGCTATAGGCTCGAGGTTGAGCACGTCGGAGTTAGGGTTGCCCAGTGTCTCGAAATAGAACACCTTGGTGTTTGGCTTGATTGCCTTCTCTATCTCGTCAAGATTGCGAGGGTCAACGATGGTGTGCTCTACGCCCTGACCAGCAAGAGTGTGGGTGATGAGGTTGTACGAACCGCCATAGATATTCTTGGCTGCTACGATGTGGTCGCCAGCGAGAGCTATGTTTTGCAGTGCATAGGTGATGGCTGCTGCGCCACTTGCTACTGCAAGGCCTGCCACACCACCCTCAAGGGCTGCTATGCGGTCTTCAAACACTCCCTGGGTGGAGTTGGTGAGGCGACCGTAGATGTTGCCTGCATCACGAAGTCCGAAACGATCGGCAGCGTGCTCGGAGTTGCGGAACACATACGAGGTGGTCTGGTAAATAGGCACTGCACGTGCGTCAGATGCTGGGTCGGCTACTTCCTGTCCTACGTGGAGGGCAAGGGTTTCTGCATGAAGTTTCTTTGTTTCTTTACTCATTGTCTAATTCCTTTCTTTTTTATTTGTTATTTGCTTTTTTTTGTTTGTTATTATTTTCAAAAACAATGGCGTTGTTTTGATTTCTGAGTGCAAAGTTACTATCACATAGCAATATCTTCCAAGAAAATGCATACATTTTAGAAAAACTTTCCAACATTTATCACTTCTTGGAAGAAATGTCTAAGAAAAGGAACTAAAACATAAGCTGTATTACATCATGATAGTATATAACTGATAAAAAGAATAAGAGTTCAATACTGCAAACCGCGGTATTGAACTCTTATCTTGCTTCATCACCTGATAGGGTTTTAATCGAAGAAGTAATAAACCCAGGTGTTGCTTGTGCTCGTCTTGACGATGTAATCGTAGCTACTTACGGAATATCCACCCCAAGTGCTGTACGTGTTAGTAGAGGCTGTTCCTATCAGGTTCTGGCAGGCAGCATCCTTGTAAAGTTGTATCTGCCCGCTGTCTGTAGTCTTCTTGTAGTAGTGGAATAGCGTTCGGCTGGTAAATTGGCTTGTCTTGGGCATGGTGATATACGCACCGTTGGCTTTCTCTATGTTGGTAACCACGTTATCTTCGTACTCTGTGGGTATCTCAGTACTATAACTGCTGAATACCATATTGTACGTCATATCATAGTCGTTGATGAGCTTCATCGATTCATACTTAGACAGAGAGTTAATTCTGTATGTTGCACTAGTGTGTGTATCATTGAACACAATATTGATGTAGCCCTTTGATGAGTCAAAGCTATAGGTAAACTGCCCGTTGTGAGAATACACCGCCGTGGTGCTGTTCATCTTTATGTAGCCCTTGCCACCTGGTGCAAACACCATTTTGGTAATGACGTTGCTACCACTCACGCCGAACCATGTGCCATACAGTGAGTATGCGTCAGACGTGTCATCTCCGCTACCGCTGTCATCATCGTCATAACCGTAATAGTCATCACTGTCACTGCTACTATCTCCGCCTCCTCCGCAGGCGGTGAAGAGGAGTGAAGTGGTGGCGCACAAAGCCACCATAGCCAGTGCGCCAAACCATCTTTTCATTATCTTCATATCAGAATTGGTGTTTAGTCTATATTACCACTCCCAAGTGAATGTCTTGGTTGATGTAGAACCATTGCTGTCTGTACGGACATTAGTTGCAGCTGTAACCCTGCCAGCACCATCAAGCGTGTAGGTGTTGGTAAAGGTAGAACTACCATATACTACATAGAGTGGCAGGTGTTTGTTAGGCTTACCGAAAGCACCAAATGCAAACTGGTCACTGATATCACAGTCAATATGCATAAGATGGTCGAACTCCATGATACCACCTACGTTGTTAATCTTACTCTGAGAACTTGTTTCGTAATAGATAGTTGCATATAGCTCATTGTGTACCAATACATCGTTTTCCCAACCGAGTTCGTATGCCTTTACAAGGTCGCCGTCAGAGTATTCAAAGTTGTATCCCCAACTCTTCACGCCGTTTCTGTAGGCAACGATGTTTGTTATCTGTTCATCGGAGTTGTAGGTGTAGTCTATTTTGTTTGCTCTGCCTTTACTATCAGTGTAGCTATATGTGCTGATGTATCCGTTGCTGCCTATTGTTGCAACAATTCTTCTTATTATAGAGCCGTCAGCTTTGTCGATACTTTGGAATACTATGGTGCTACCCGCACTATAGTCTGTCGTGGCATAAGATGCACTATTATAATCAGCATAATCAACTCGAGTAATAAATCCTTTACTGTCATAGGTGTAATTCCAAGTTTCAGTATATCCAGATGAAGTATAGGTAAACTTCTTCACCAGATTATCGCCAAACACCCTCTTGGCTCCTTGGAAAGTTCCAGTGCCAGATGATGGTGTGTCGCCGCTATCGTCGCTGCTGCCACCGCTAACCCTTGTGAAGTTGAGAGTTCTTGAAGGATTGTTTGTCGTGGCTGTGAAGCTGTTGCTCGTTACATTGCTGATAGTAGCAGAACTTGGTGCGCCCTCAGTGTCGCCACTAATCCAGTTCATATAGAAAGTGCTGCCAGATAATGACCATGTAAATGTACCGCTTGCCGATACATTGCCAGAAGAGTTGATTTCCTGCCACAAACCTGTGCCGTCACTATTTAGTGTCAATGAAGTTGTTCGAGAAGAATTTGAGGCAGTCCATGTTCCGACAAGTGTTGTAGGGTTGCTTCCGCTACCGCCACCGCTGGATGTACTACCGTCGCCATCATCGCCACATGAGGTAAGTGTTACAGCAGTGAAAGTCATTGCCAAAAGTGCCAATAGGCTTAGTATATATTTTTTCATAGTTGTTGCAATTGTTTTAGATGTAAGTGCTACCAATCCCCCCGCTCCTTGCCAAGGCATGACACGTATTTTTCCTCGAACAGGAATGTTGGGACTGATAGCACAAACGGGTCAGTTATGAGAAAAATTTGTAATGGGGTTTAGATGTTAGAGTTTGAACTTGTAGCCAAGGGTAATCTGGAATACGCTGTTCTTGTTGCTGCGGCTGCCTTCCTTGTTGCCCTTGGTCAAGCCGATGTTGTAGCGAGCGTCAAGTACGAAGTTCTGGTACTCGTAAGATGCGCCAACGGGTATAGCGAAGTCAAAGCCCTTCATGTGGTCCTTGATGTCCTTGCTACCCTCTTTTGCAGAAAGGAGGATACCTGGCTGTACACCTGCCTTCACTGCCAAGCCTTTATAAACGTAGTAGTTGGCAAGGATAGGAATGTTGAGGTAGTTGAGCTTTACCTTGTCGTCTTCATCCTTGAAGCCGCATCCCTGCATAGAGAACATCACACCAGCTGAAACACCAAACTTCTCGGCTACACCATACTCTACTACTGCACCTCCAACGAAGCCCACCTTTGCCTTGGTATCGTTCCAATCGGTAACGCTTGAGATATTGATACCAGCGGTAGGAGCGATAGACACCTGACCTACCTCATTCTGAGCGTTCATACCCACTGACAGCATCATTGCTGCAGCTGCTAAAAATAACTTTTTCATAATATTGAATTTTTTGTTTGCCTGACTGAACACCCCTAAGTCAGAAATTTAGGTTTGGTTAGCTTTATACTTACAAACAAAAAAAGGCGTAGGTGTCTGTTCCTCTGTCTATCCTGGAACTGTAGGCTCTCGCATTGCCCTCTCACACAGGATAGACAACGCAGTTAGCCCACGCCAGTACGAATACTATATATAATAATGTATATACGGAAACGTACCACGCAGACGTCTCGGTTGTCATCTGTCTGCTGTGAGAATAGGAATTTGCGAGATTCACAGTTCACAACGACAGACGTTCGAAAACGTCTCTTCTTATCAATAAGATCGCCCGCCGCTCCATACGGAACTAACTGACGATGGTGCAAATTTAAAGACTTTTTTCCATTTCTGCAAATAATTTGTCAAAAAAGTTTAATTATAAGGTAGAAAATCATTTCTTTTTCTTAACTTTGCAATATTCTTAGAATAATTTACTACAAAACATACAGTTATGGCGAAAGCAATTATCGAGACACTCGACGAGACAGACATCAAGATACTCAGATGCCTGCAGCAGAACGCACGACTGACCATCAAGGAGATAGCCACGGAGGTAATGCTGAGCAGCACTCCAGTCTTTGAGCGCATAAAGCGCATGGAGAGAGAAGGGTATATAAAAAGGTACGTGACGGTGCTCGATGCCGAGAAACTACACAAGGGCTTCGTGGTGTTCTGTTCGGTGAAGTTATCCACCATCAACAAGAAGTTTGCAGAGGAGTTCTGCGACACCATCCGTGAGATACCCGAGGTGACGGAGTGTTACAACATATCGGGTAAGTATGACTATCTGCTGAAGGTACACGCACCCGATATGAAGTACTATCAGGAATTCATCCTCAACGTCTTGGGGCAGATACCCATGCTCGGCTCCCTGGAGTCAACCTTCGTCATGGAGGAGGTGAAGAACGACTTTGGCGTAGCGATATGAAAAGAATCTTCCGACTCTTCCACAAGGCATGTGCTGAGTACTCGCTGTTAGAGGACGGTGACAAGGTGCTCGTGGCACTGTCAGGCGGCAAGGACTCGCTGATGCTGCTGAAACTGATGGGTCAGCAGCAGAAAATATACAAGCCCCGTATAGAGGTGGAGGCGGTGCATGTGATAATGGATAACATTCCCTACGAAACGGACAGAACCTATGTGGAGAATTTCTGCAAAGAAACGGGAGTGAAACTCACCATCTTGCACAGTTCATTTGATACAACCCCTCTCCAAGACTTTCAACTGTCAACTGTCAACTCTCAATTGTCAACTGACCGAGCGAGGCGCAAGCAAAAGACTCCCTGCTTCCTCTGTTCATGGAACAGGCGCAAGGCTATGTTCTCTTTTGCCAAGGAGAAGGGTTTCAACAAGGTGGCGTTAGGACATCATCAGGACGATATCCTCACCACCTTGCTGATGAACATGATATATGAGGGTTCCATACAGACCATGCCGCCAAAGCTGAAGATGGAGCACTACCCCGTAGAGATAATACGTCCGCTGTGCCTCATGCCAGAGAAAAAGATACAGGAGCAGGCACAGATATTAGGTTTTGAGAAGCAGAAGACACCCTGCCCCTACGACAAGGAGACGAAGCGCAAGGCAGTCAACGACCTTTTCCACCAATTGGAGGAACTCAACCCTGAGGCACGCTACAGCCTGTGGAGTGCCATGAAAAACATACACGCAGACCTGCTGCCGTAAACTGCACCAAGAGGGATGCAATAGTTAGCGCGAGTTGCCCGCCTTGTACTCCGTAGGCGAACTGCCCACACTCTGCTTGAAGCAGCGGCTGAAATACCTGGGGTCGGTAAATCCGCAGGCATATGCTATCTCGCTGACACTCTTGTCGCTGTGTCGCAACAGTCGGCATGCGTGCTTTATGCGTGCCTCGCGCAGCAGGTCTTGCGGGGTTATACCCATGGTGCGACGCAGTTTGCGCAACAGTCCTGAACGGCTGGTGGCGGCTGCCGTTGCCATGTCGCCCACGCCGGCATCGCTGTTGCCTATGTTTTCCTCCACAAACTGCATGATGCGCTGCAGCATGGGGTCGGGTTCCATTTCTATGCTGGGGAGGGGCACGCTGCTTGTGGTGTCGTGCGTCTCAAGCATGGCGAGGTATTTTGCAAGTGTCTCGCTCTGCTGGCGCTTTATGCGACGTATATAGACGGTAGTGCCTATCACTGCCGTTATGAAGCCTGCTATGATGATGGCGAGGAGTATTCTGCCTAAGGTTGACTCCCAGAAGGTAGGACGTACGATGATGATGAGGCGACGCTGGTTGGAGAGCCAGTCGCCGTCGGCATTGGTGGAGCGTATCTCCACCATGTATGTAGAGGGGTCAAGGTCGAGAAGGGTCACGGAGCGGTTGCGCCCAATGTAGTTCCACTGTGTGGTGTCGCGCTCCCCGTCTCCCCCGAGTAGGCGGAAAGCATAGAATATCCTGTCTGGCGACTTGTAGTCTATGGCGGCGAAATGGAGTGTGACGCTGCGCTCATCAGGTTGGAGGGTGATGGTGTCGGTACCCTCCACCTCCCAGTGGTCTGTAGCTCCCTGTATATTGAGCGAGGTAAGCGCTATGCGCGGACTGGAGGAGCGGCGCATGAGTTGGTCGTTAGTAATGAAGAAAGCCCCCGTGGTGAGTCCGAAGAGCCAACGTCCGCCGTCGAGAAGCAGCGGATGAGCCTCGCTGAAGCGATAGTCGCGGTCCATGAATGATGCTATGTCGAGCGTGCGTCCTCTGAGGTTTCTGTCGATGAGTGTTATGAGGTGACTGCCTACGGCGAGTATGCCACCGTCGGCTGTGGCATAGAGCGACTGCACTACGTCGCTCCCCTGTGTGTGGAGTTCGTCGCGCAGATGGCGGAATGTGAGGTGGGGACTGCTGAGGTCGGTACCCTCTATGAGGTTTACTCCGCCGCTCTCGGTACTCACGTATATACGTCCCTGACGGTCGGCACAGATGTCCATGGTAGCACTGCAGCTGAGTCCGCTGCCTGTGTCGCCGGTGCGCTGGTACATGCGGAACTTCATTTTGTCGCACTGGCGCTCCAGCGGTGCTGTGAGCAGTCCGCTCGACGTGGCGACAAGGAGTGTCTGCCCCTTGTCTATGTATAGGTAGCGCGCACGCGTGACGTATCTTGGGTAGTTTCTCGGTATAGTGAATACAGGCTCTGCCGCTGTGGGGTCGGTGCTTACGGCTATGCCGCCGTCGAGGGCTGCCACCCATAGGCGTCCCCAGCGGTCGGCGATGATGTGGTATATATCCTTGAAGGGCATGTGTGTGATATGCTCCACAGTATATCCCTCGCCTCGTGGGCGCAGGCGGTACAGTCCGCCAGGTTTGGTGCCGAGCCACATGGTGCCGTCATTGCTCTCATGAATGGTATATACGGCGGAGGCGAAGGAGGTGTGCTGGGGGTGTATGGTGCCGTCGCTTCCCAAGTAGCCTATGAGGCGGTCGTCATGACGTGAATAAAGGCGTACTGCGGCATCCTCCTTGGTGGTGACCCAGTAACGCCCCTTGCTGTCGTGGGACAGGCACTTCACCTCCGCAGCTGGCTCAATGGCAAGTGGCGTGGTGCGCTGACGGCTGGTGACAAATTTGTATATGTTGCCGGCATCGATAGCCCAGAGATTTCCATTGCGGTCTGGCATGACGAACGATGCCGAGTTGAACGGTATGGTTACAGGATATACCACCTCCTTGCCCTGTGCAGCGTCGTGATATGTCAGTGTGCCGCCGGCGTGCAGAGACCAGCGCGTATGGTAGGCATCGGTCCACGTATATGTCTGCAGTCGCTGTAGCGAACTGCTCTGCCTGTACCTCTTGGACAGCAGTTCCACCTGACCGAGCTCTTCCGAAGTGATATTACGAAAGCGGTAGGTGTGAGTGTCGAAGATGCAGTGCACGTCGTCCACCTTGCAGAGAATATTGCCCGTAGGCAACAGAGTGATATTGCGAAAGCGGTCGCTGGGTATGTGGCTGCCGTCGCCTATACGGGGCTTGAAGCTCTGAAACTCATAGCCGTCATAGCGGCACAGTCCGTTCCACGTGGCAAACCACATAAAGCCGTGCTTATCCTGCAGCATTTGGGCTATGCGGCTCGACGGCACGCCGTCAGCCTCGTTATACCGAGTGACTTGACACGTCGGCTGGCTGAGCACATTGGTGATGCCCATGCAGAGGAGGAAAAATATTATATACAGTCTCTTGTTCATAGCACTGTAAAAACAATGGTATATGTAGCCTCTTGGAAAAGGTATCCTTTTGGGGGGTGAAAAGATATCCTTTTAGCCTCTAAAACATATCCTTTTAGGGGCTAAAAGATATGCTTTTACAAAACGCTGAATATGAAAGGGTTATAGAGTGCGTGAAATTACATGTTCCACTTCAGGGCGATAGTGGGGTTCCAGAAGAATGTCTTGGTGCTGGTGGGGTCGCTGTTGTAGATGAAGTTGTTGGAGAATTCCCACTCTGTGCCTACTGAGAAGTGTGGTGTGAAGTTATACCACAGCTGTGGCTCGGAGAGTATCACGAGGCAACCGTGACCGTTGTTTTTCTCACCGCGCCACAGGTCGATGAAACCTGCGAAGGTGAGTTTCTTATTGAGGAAATTAAGTCCCCACACACCAGTGAGCTGGGCAGAGGCGTATGAGCGTGTGTCCTTATAGCTCTTGAAGAACTGCTTATACAGGATCTGCACGCTGTAGGTCTTGGAGAAGTCCGCCGTGTGACCGTTCCATGCTGCGCCGAGGAGGGCTGCCTGCTGGAAACTGCCGCTCTTGCTCAGTCCGCCGTCATACTCCACGTGGGCAGCGAAGGGTGTCTCCTTGCCAAGTTTGAACTCGCGTGATATCTCGGTGTAGGCGCTCTCTACAAAGTGGCTCGAAAGGTCCACATCCACGAAGTAGTACCATGAACCCCATGAGTCCGCTTTGAACTGCTCAAGGGTAACGGTCACCTTCGAACGGCCAGCCTCTGTGCCAGTATAGATATTGCGGCCAAAGTCATAGTGCAACTGGATGTTCTGGGCATTCAGCGAATTGAAAAAAGAAAACAGAAAATTCACAATTGCGATGAGGAAAAGGATTTTTTTCATTGTTGTTTGTTTTATTTTTTATTTGTTACTTCTGGCGCTTGGTTTTCGGGTTTATTGGGTAGCACGAGGTTGAGGACCACGGCGAGGAGGAATACAACGGCGACGCAGTTCTCGGCAAAGATAGTGCGTACTATGCTTCCTTGATATTGCCATCGGAGAGGATTTTCTGTTCAAGAAAGTTCATAGAATAGTTCGGGAGTACAAAGGTTAGTTTACAATATAGTTGAGGATGAAGAAGGCGGAGAGGATGTACATGGCGATGGAGGGTTCCCTGTAGCGTCCGCAGCATACCTTGATGATGACGTAGGAGAGCATACCGAGTACTATGCCGTCGGAGATGCTGTAGGTGAGGGGCATGGAAATGATGGTGACAAAGGCGGGGAGTGCCTCGGTGATGTCGGAGAAATCAATGTCCTTGATACACTTTATCATGAGCACGCCTACTATCACCAGAGCACTGGTGGTGGCTGCTGCCGGGATGATGAGGAAGAGGGGCGAGAAGAACAGGGCGATGAGAAAGAGCATGGCTACGGTGAGGGATGTCATGCCTGTCCTGCCGCCCTCCATGACGCCAGTGGTGCTCTCTACGTAGGTGGTGACGGTGGAGGTGCCACAGAGCGCGCCTGCTGCGGTGCCTACGGCATCTGCCATAAGTGCCTTGTTGAGACCGTGTATCCTGCCTGTCTTCTTATCAACCATACCTGCGCTGGTGGCTGTACCGATGAGGGTGCCGAGAGTGTTGAAGAGGTCCATGAAGAGCAGTGCGAAGACCACCACATAATAATTAAGGTCTAATGACAGGAAACGTGAAAAATCGAGCTTGAAGGCTATGGACTCCATGGACTGCGGTGCACTGATGATGGAGAAATTCTCAGGCACCTGGGTGACGCCGAAGGGTATGCCGATGAGGGTCATGATGATGATGGTGTAGAAGAGGGCTCCCTTGACTTTGATTGCCATGAGCACTCCACCAAGGAGTATGCCTGCTACTGCTATGAGGGTGGTGGCATTCCAGGGACCAAGAGCGGTCATGGTGGCATCGTTGCTGACTATGACTCCTCCGTTTTTGAGTCCTATATAGGCTATGAAGAGTCCTATGCCCACGGAGATGGCATAGCGCAGGTTGATGGGTATTGCCTCGACTATCGCCTCACGCACTCTGAGCAGGGTGAGGATGATAAATGCTATGCCCTCGAAGAACACAGCCGTCAAGGCCTGTTGCCAGGTGTAACCCATCGCCAAGACGAGGGTGTAGGCAAAGAAGGCATTCAAGCCCATGCTGGGTGCCAAGGCGTAGGGCAGTCGGGCATAGAGTGCCATGACCAGTGTGGCGATGACGGAGGATACAACGGTGGCAGAAAAAAGGGCTCCCTTGTCCATTCCTGCATCGCTGAGTATTAGTGGATTGACTGCAAGGATATAGGTCATGGTAAGGAAGGTGGTGATTCCTGCCATCACCTCAGTCTTCACTGAATGCTTTGTGGGGTCGAAACCCAAAAGGGAATATATTTTGTTCATAGATAATAGATGATAAATAATAGATAA
>CAMHQF010000014.1:0-38812 GCA_946187445.1 uncultured Prevotellaceae bacterium | reverse complement strand
CCGCGACCCCCAGCTTGGAAGGCTAGTGCTCTATCAACTGAGCTATTTCCGCAGAAAAAGAATGCGAAGGCGTTGCTTCTTTGCTTATCTCGATTGTTTAAACGGGAATATCACAAGAACAAGCGTTTCCGCAAACATTACTTCATTTGAGTGGGTGGTGATGGATTCGAACCACCGAAGTCGAAAGACAGCAGATTTACAGTCTGCCCCATTTGGCCACTCTGGTAACCACCCTTTATTATGCGTTCCTTTGCTGGAGAGCCTCTTGTCGGATTCGAACCAACGACCCCGAGATTACAAATCACGTGCTCTGGCCAACTGAGCTAAAGAGGCGTTTTCCCTTTATCCGCATAGCATTTTCGCTTCGAATTGCGAATTTGCGGATGCAAAGGTACGCATAATTTTTGAATCATCAAAACTTTTCGTCAGTTTTTTTTAGTGATTTCTCGATTTTTCTTTCAATTTCGTCAGCTTCACCTTTAGGGCATCTACGCAAAGGTCTATTCCTTCTTCAAAGGTGTCGCAGGTCTTCTCTACAAACTGCGATGCGCCCGGTATTACCACGTTGATGCTTGTCTGCTTATTCTGGGCAGTCTGTGGCTTGACTACTTTAAGTTGCACCTCAACTTTCTGTATATCTTCGTAAGACTTTTGGAGCTTACTAACCTTCTTGTTAACGAACTCCTGTAATTTCTCTGTTGCATCAAAATGCAGCGACTGAATTTTAATTTCCATAGTCAAAGTTGATTAAATGGTTATTAACTATCCCTCCGTCATGAGTCGTGCGACTCCCTCGGGTGGGCATTGGTGTAACTTCGCTTCAGTTCCTCGAAGGTTACGTGCGTATAAATCTGCGTTGTATCCAGACTCTCATGTCCGAGCAGTTTCTGCACGCTGCCGAGTTTTGCATCATGATTGAGCATCGCAGTAGCAAAGGTATGCCTAAGCACGTGGGGTGAGCGTTTCTTCAGGGTGGTGACTTTCGACAGATTGTCGTGTACTATGGAGTACACCTGAGCGCCAGTCATCTGCCTCCCTTTATCGTTTCTAAAGAGAGCCCCACTGTCATCGGTGGCTGGGAGCTGTGCATCGCGCAGTACCATGTACTGCCTCATCTCGCTACATATCTCATCACCCAGTGGCACAATTCTCTGCTTGCGTCGTTTTCCGGTGACTTTCACCTCATGGGTCACAAGATTCACATCTTTGTCACGCAGTGCAACGACTTCCGCTCGTCTCATCCCCGTAGAGTATAATAGTAATAATAATGTACGTGCGCGCACGTCGCGTATATCATCCCTATCCCACTCTATCTCGTCAAACATTTTGTCAACTTCGGACTCTTTCAAAAAGACTGGGAGTGTCTTCTCTTTCTTGGGTCCTTTGACGCTGTGTGCCGGATCCTTCACTATGATGCCACGTCTCAATGCGTATTTGTAAAGCGACTTTACTGCGCTGAGCTTCTTGCACGTGTAGGTGGCCTTGTGACCACGGTCCATCATGCTCTCCACCCATTGCCTTACCAGGTCGCTGTCGGCATCTTCGGGGTTGATATTGCCATCGAAGGTTCTCAGAAATGCCACATAGTCGTCGAGCGCTTCACGGTAAGTGCTTACCGTCCTTGGCGATGCCTCACGCTCTGCAAGCATGTATCTGAGAAAGTCCTCGACTATCATGTTGCGAATTTACTTAAATAAATTCAGACCGCCAAATTTTTTAACGAAGTTTAAGGAGGGCATGTTTTACCCTACCTTAATCATCCCATTAGCTTGGATGATGCGAATGGTTTATGCCTCTTCGTTCTGACGCAGCTTCTGTACATAGACGGCGTGCTCCATCTTCAGACGCTTAAGTACAGAAGGCTTGTTGAACTGCTGACGTGAACGGAGTTCCTTCACTACGCCTGTCTTTTCAAACTTTCTCTTAAACTTCTTGAGAGCTCTTTCGATGTTCTCGCCTTCCTTAACAGGTACGATAATCATTTTGTCTTTTTGTTTTTAATTGATTAATAATTATGAAGTTATATTTATGTTTCACGTGCGTACTTGCGTCACGCGCGCAAAATGCGGGTGCAAAGGTACTACTTTTTTTGGACATAGCCAAACTTTTGGGCACAAAACGTCGGTATGGGCACAAAAAAAACTCCGCGATAATCACTTACAGCGGAGTTTTTCCCATCTTTCCGATGGCACTAACTATAATTACAATCATTTGATTCTTCTATCTTTCGAATGCAAAGTTACGTATATTTTCAATAATGCTTGGCATAAATTTTATGCAAATACGTAAAATTTTTGTTCAAATATTTTTTCATGTGGTAAAAAATGCGTAAATTTGCATCGAAATTCTCCCATCTCCCGATGAAACGGCTATTTTTTGCAATCACATTGATAATGTCATTAATTTTGTTCTCTGCGCAAGTGGCACTTGCACAGAGAACAACTTATTATAATGACATCTCTGGCTTGTCAAGCAACAGAGTGGGAGCTGTGGTACAGGACAACAGGGGGCTGGTGTGGTTTGCCACATGGAACGGTCTGAACGTCTATGACGGCTACAACTTCTACAGAATAAAGAACCTTCCTGGTGACGGTAACGGATTGCTCAACGACCGCATACGTAACATCATGCTTTCGCCAGATGGTAATCTGTGGTGTCTGGCAGAGTTGGATGCTGTAGAATTCGACCTCAAGACATATAGATTCAAACCATTGCCGGAATCTATACGAAGCACCATATTCAAAAGACTGAAAACACCTTGGAAGAAGCTCGTTGACAGGCAGGACAACGTGTGGACCGGTGACAGTGGTGGTATCTACAAGCAAAGTATAGTACACCACCCTGCTATCCCGCTCTATGGAACGAAAGACCTCAATCCGCGCGGACTGATGGTTGATAGCAACGACCTTATTTGGATAGGCACCAAGGACGATAGGAGTATCAAAATCTTCAATGCCGATGGTGAAATGTTGAATGACATCAAGATAGGATTTCAGCCTTACTCCATTTATCAGCATGACAACGGTTATGTATATGCTGGCGGTAAACCTGCTCACTTTGTGAGAATTCAGCCTGAGATATCAAAAAGCGGCGTTACGTTTGCCAAAGTTAAGTACATCTGCAACGATGCAGTCTATGACATGCAGGCAGATGCGCTGGGACGCCTATGGATAGCAAGTTTCAACGGAGGTGTTCTATGCTGTCCAAATCCTGGAGCAGAAAACCCTGTCGTTGACCATATCGTTGACAGAGTACACGCAAGAACCATACTCATCACACCAAAAGGAAACATTTTTGCAGGCACCTCATATGGTCTTTACGTTGCCCATATAGATAATAAAGATCATACCAAGACAAAATTCAAACTCATAAATCGTGATAGCAAGAGAAAGGATGGATTGTCCAATAGCGTAATCATGGATATCGTGCAGGATGAAAAAGGCATGATATACATAGCTACAGAGAGTTCTGGCATTGAGATGATCAGCGAGGAGGAGATTTTCTCTGAGAATCCAAAATTTACCCATTTCACCGAAGATAACTCTTCACTCAGCTCCGACTTCTGTCGTTCCCTCTTTATGATAAACGACAGCACTCTAATGATTGTTGGGTTGAACAATGTAATGGTTTTCAACCACAAGAGCAAAGAGATTACCAACTTCAATCATGTATTTTGGGCTGACAGCTGTCACTTCGCTGAAGGGCAGCCAGCAATACTTCGCAACGGCAAATTCATCTTCGCAACCGAAGAGGGAGCATATATCGTGAGACCACAGAGCATGTTCCGTAGGGGATACATTCCTCCTATAGTAATTACCACAATCAACATCGACGGTAGCCAGTTTGGACACGTAATGCCACTGTCTGACACCATACGTCTGGCCGCAGACAATCACACATTGACCATAAAGTATGCGGCCCTCGACCTTGGTGACAATGAGAACATCGAGTACCGCACAAGTCTTAATGGGTCACAGTGGACAAAGGCGAGTCTCGACCGAGAGATCTCATTCTTCGACCTAGAGCCTGGTACGTACAACCTAAGGATACAGTCCACCGACCGCTATGGCAGATGGGTAAACAACATTACGAGCATCACCATCATCGTTGATGCGCACTGGTACGAAACCACGTGGGCACAGGTACTTTTCTGGATATTTTCTATAGGTTTTATCGCTGCGATGTTATATCTGCAATTCTTCATACGCAATTTGAAGAAGCAACGTAGTGAAGCTCTGGAGAAGTACATGAAACTTATCGACGAAACGACGAAAAACAACCATCTGGCAAGCAATACTCCGCAGTCGATAATAGAAAGTGCGCCAGCAAGCACCGAAAAAACAAAGACAGAGGAAGAGTGGTTTATGGACAAGGTGCGTACTTATATAGAGCAAAACATGGGCAACAGCAATGCCAACATCGACGACATGGCCGCAGCTGCAGCAACAAGTCGCTCTACACTCAATCGTCGCCTCAACTCTATTATAGGAATTACGGCAGCACAGTTGCTCATTGATGCCCGAATGCATCACGCCATACACCTGATCAGCGACGAGCGCCAGAAAAACAATGCCATAAGTGTTGCCGACATAGCCTACAAGTGTGGATATACTGACCCGAAGTACTTCTCTCGCTGCTTCAAACAAAAATATGGGGTTGCGCCATCAGATTATTTGCCACAATAAAATAAAATTCGTACCTTTGCACCATAAACGAATTTTATTAAGCATTTTCTATACATAATACCACATTATGAAGAACCCCTGGTCTTGGGTGCCTACCCTCTATTTTGCTGAAGGAATACCTTACGTTGCGGTGATGACCATCGCACTTGTCCTCTACAAACAGCTCGGATTGTCAAATGCCGAGATAACCTTCTATACCTCATGGCTGTACCTGCCATGGGTGATAAAACCATTGTGGAGTCCCTTTATAGACCTTGTCAAGACAAAGCGTTGGTGGATAACGTCCATGCAGTTGCTCATAGGAGCTGCCTTTGGGGGCGTAGCCTTCACTATACCTACATCATTCTGGCTGCAAGGCACACTGTGTTTCTTTTGGCTAATGGCATTCTCCAGTGCCACGCACGACATCTCTGCCGATGGTTTCTATATGCTCGGACTGTCGCAGCACGACCAGACATGGTTTGTCGGCATACGCTCCACGTTCTACCGCTTTGCCATGATATTTGGACAAGGAGTACTGGTGATGATAGCAGGCAACCTGCAAGTCATTTTCCGCAACAACATAGCATACTCTTGGAGTCTGCTATTCTACGGTATCACCGGACTTTTCCTCGCATTGTGGATGTGGCATTCTTACGTTTTGCCCCGTCCCAAGGAGGATGCTCCGCGCAAAGGGGTGACGTCAAACACTATTTTTGCCGATTTTATCGACACTTTAAAGACATTCTTCCAAAAGGAGCAGGTTATCGTAGGAATACTCTTTATGCTCCTCTACCGTATGCCGGAGGGATTGCTTTCCAAGGTTTCATCGCTGTTTCTTATCGATGCGTGCCATAGTGGCGGACTGGGACTGTCACCACAGGAATATGGCTTTGTACAAGGCACGGTGGGTGTAATAGGCCTCACTCTCGGTGGGATACTTGGTGGTATGGTAGCAAGTCGTGACGGACTGAAAAAGTGGCTATGGCCCATGGTATGTGCTATCACGCTGCCCGACATAGTATATGTATATCTTGCATACGCCTTGCCATCAGACTTACTCACCATAAATATCTGCATCTTCTTTGAGCAATTTGGCTATGGTTTTGGCTTTACAGCCTATATGCTGTACCTTATATATTACAGCCGTGGAGAGTACAAAACCAGCCACTATGCCCTGTGCACCGCCTTTATGGCACTTTCAATGATGATACCAGGACTATTTGCCGGTGCCTTACAGGAATTGGTAGGATACCGCATATTCTTCATCATCGTCATGCTATTTTGCTCCGTGACTTTTATCACGACAGCCCTGCTGCACATAGATCCCGACTTTGGCAAAAAAGCGGAGTAGAAGTTTTTTACTCCTTCTGTTCTTCCCATTCCGAAGGACTCACTCCGTGCTTTTGCTTGAAGGCACGTTGGAAATAATGTGAGTCATAATATCCGCATTTGCCTGCGATATCGGCTATGGTATAACCTGTTTCTTCTTTTCTGCTGAGCAATTGTCTGGCGCGTTGCATACGCGCCTCTATAAGTAGTGCCGCTGCCGATATGCCGAGCAGAGAGCGCAGATGGCGATTCAGCGTTGAACGACTTGCCGCTGCTGCCGCTGCCATGTCATCAACGTTAGCATCTGGATTAGATATGTTCTGGTCTATGTATTTTCGCACTCTGTCAAGAAATTGTGTATCATTTGCAGACAGAGCCTTAGTTGTCGTACCTGTGGATATTTTGAGTTTTGGGCTATATGGCTTACTGTCTGTTCCTGCTTCCATTGTCCGTGCCAGTACTTCCATGTATTTTTCCAACAGTTGCTTTCGATTTTGATTTATCCTCCTTATATAAATCACTGTGTATGCTACGGCACCTACAATAGCTATGGCCACAAGCACAAACAGCAGCATAGCCCACCATGTCTCATACCAAAATGGCTCCACCATTATAGTTATGATGCGATTGTTGTCAACCCATCTTCCATAACGATCGGTTGACTGTACTTCGAGAGTATGCCTGCCTGCTTCGAGGTTGAACAGCGTAATGCTTCGGTTCTTGGCGGCACTAGACCATGAAGAACCATCCAAACGACTGCGGTAAAGTATGCCACTATTATCAGTATAGTCCAATGCAGCATAGCCTATTGTCAAACTTCGCTGGTCAGCCTCAAGTGTTATCTCATTCCGCGGTACCAGGCAGAAGTCAGCCCCTGTTCCTCTTATTGACAGCGTTGTAAACACCAGCGGTGGTATAAATCCCCGTGTGTACAGACTGTGTGAAGAAGCCATAAGGGCACCCTCGCTTGTTCCCAACACCCATGATCCATCGTTAAGTATCAAGGGTTTGGCTTCTTCGAAGCGCACGGTATCGCTCCAGAATATCCTACCGTAATTTACCGATTGGTCAGTGATAGGATTAAAGGCGGTAATATTATCAGTTCCCACCACAACTATCAGCGAGTCATCGGCTATCGTCATTGCATTGCAGAAATTACTTGTCAGCGATGAATTTCCTACGTTGAAATGGCGAAAAATAGGTTCTTCATTGTTACTCACGCAACGCATCAAGTCAGTCTCGTTAATCATGTCGATGCCTGAACTCTCTGTACACACATATATATTCCCCTTGCCGTCCTGCACCAAGTCCATTGTTGCGTTACTTGACAGACTTCCGGCATTACTTGCGTCACGCTTTATCAATTTCATCGTAGTGCGTCGCCAGTTCTTGTCATTGATATGGCCTGCCAGCACTCCTTCGGTAGTAGTAGCTACTATATTACCAGCTGAGGTTATCAGCAGTCGCCTGACTCTTAGCTTGTCATATTTCCCGACAGCTATAGGCTTGCCTACTGGGGTAGCATCAGGATTTTCGCATACCTTCACTCCCCCGCCGAATGTGGCTATCCACAGATTTCCCTCGGTATCTTCCTTGATATCGTACACTATATCATCCGATACCACCGTTTGCCGTCCGTCTGCCTCAATGCGAAGCAGTCTTCCTGGTTTTCCACCTACCCATACCCTTCCATTCTGCATGGGCAGCATGGCATATGGTGCAGTGTCAAGATTTATGGTTCGTACGATATCGCCATAGGTATCAAATACCTTTATTCGGTGGCTGTTGCACATACTCATCCACATATATCCTACATTGTCTATTGCAAAGACGCGTGGCCATTCCCCCTCGGTGCCTTTTATTATATTTGCTGGATGATGAGGAGTAGAGGTGCAGTACAGTCCTTTCCTGTCGGCAGTCCACCGATTTCCCTGTGTGTCAGTTATACCCTTCCAGTTCTTTCCCATGCGTTTCTCCAATGATTTTTGCTTTTTGGGGGAAACCTCCTTGAAGGAATATGTGCTAAGGTCATACTCAAATATGCCGTTGTCGGTATGGCACCATATATTTCCTTCTGGCGACAGTTGTATGTCACGCAGGCGGCTGGTACTGACATCTGCCTTATCACCGGGCTTTATGTTTATCCAGTGAAATTCATATCCATCGTAACAGTTTAAACCATTCCATGTAGCAAACCATAACAAACCGTTTCTATCCTGTATACCACCGCCCACACGTCGGCTCGACAAGCCGCTGTGGTCGTCAAAGTGCCTGACAATCTGCGATTTTATCGGTTGCGTAAATGCGAAAACACCGATAAAAAGGATAAAAAACAGTGTTATGTTACTTTTATGTTTCATGTATGTGTGATTCGTTTATCATCGCAAAGTTAGCATTTTTTTACCACTTACGTAACTTTTGACCTGTTTTTTAAGTCGTTTGACCTGTTTTTTTATACTAAAAGCACAAAAGCACCTAACTTTGCACCCAGAAACGTGTAATACCTAAACAAATAAAAAAATTATGAAATCATCAAGAAAAAAGATCAAAACATTTTTTACAGCAGTGCTTGCCATGCTGTATGGTACGGCAGTCTTTGCCGACCAGACCACAGTAGCGCACTGGGAGTTTACCACTGGCTATGATAGCGAAAAGAGCGGTTCCACCGTAGTTTACACGCCTAATGACCGTGCGTGGGAGTCTATCGCCAACACTGCATGGAAGACTGCCCAACCCTATTTCCTTCCTAACTCCAGTGCCATAACGCCCGAAGAATGTAAGGTGACGGTGCACACCAGCGACGGCAAGTGGCAGGTGACAAGCAGCGGTAGCAATCCCAATTACCTGTTGCGCCTTAACACTGCATCTATAACAAATTTCACTGCCACGAACGATTATACCGATGGTTCCAAGCATGACCAATACTTTGAGGTATCGTTGCCAACGCTCAATCTCACCAATGTCAAGATAAACTTCTCCATAGGTGACGGTTCATCATCCAGTACCAAGTTTGGCGTAGTATATTCTGTTGACGGTGGCACTACATGGACGGTACTCGATGACTATGCCTCAGGGAGTCACTGGAATACATACGTTGACAAGACTTATAGTCTCAACGCCGACAATAGTTCTTCGCTTATTGTAAGGATGCTTATACAGTCAGCCACCAAAACGAGCAACTACAACCTTAAATACTTCAACATCCTTGCCGATGACTTCACTGCTCCCCAGATGAAGGGTATCACTCCCGCAAATGGCACGGAGAAGGTGAGCACTACAGGCAAGATCACTATGATGTTTGATGAGAGTGTAGTGGCGTCAAATGGTGCAGCAGGAATATTGAAAAACAACTCTACAAGTACTATCCAGAGCATCACACCTACGATAAATAATAATAAGGTGACATTCCCCTATGAGAACCTTGAACTGTTGACATCCTATACCTTCACCATACCAGCCAACTCGTTTGCCGACCTGTCAGGCAACAAGTGCACTGAAGCCTACACCACGACATTCACCACAGCAGAGCGGCACCCCATCCCGCTGCCAGTGCTTGACTCCAAGAACCGCCTATGGTATAACCGTCCCGCAGCCTACTGGGAGGAGGCACTGCCATTGGGCAACGGCAGACTGGGTGCAATGGTAAGCGGCAGCGTATGCAAGGACACCCTGCAACTCAATGAGGATACCTTCTGGGGACAGTCACCCAACAGCAATTACAATGCCAATGCCAAGACTGTATTGGCAGAGGTACGTGAGAAAATCTTCAATGGCGAATATGCCGAGGCGCAGAAACTCGCCATACCCAACTGGAACTCCACCGCATCGCATGGTGCACAGTATCAGGCTGCAGGTTGCGTACTCATAGGATTTCCTGGTCAGCGATACAATGACACTGAGATTGGAGCCGAGGATGATGCACTTGATGCCGAGGCATACGTACGCGATCTCGACCTCGCATCAGCTGTTGCCACCACGTCATACCAGATTGACGATGTTACATACACACGCAAGGTGTTTACATCATTTGAGGACAATGTCACCATTATGCACATCGAGGCATCCGAGGCAAACAAGCTGAACCTCAACGTATGTTATGCCGCACCATCAAAGACCAACATGGAAAAGTTGGACATAAACAAAATCACCGACGACGGCATGATTGAAGCATCACTCATACCCGCGAAAGCACAGACGGAGGGTGTTGACAACAAGCTTAACTGCTATACATTCATCAAGGTTATCAATGAAGGAGGCACGCAGAGCGCTACCACGTCTGATGTAGTTGGGCAGGGTATTGTAGCGGCAAACCCGGCTGCACCCACTATAGAGGTCAGCGATGCCACCGCTGTGACGATAGTGATATCATCAGCCACCAATTTCGTAAACTACAACGATGTCAGCGGCGATGCCGAGGCAAAGGCTCTCGCTTATATGACGGCATATCTCTACAAAAACAAGGACTATGCCACCTCCGAGGCAGACCACACAGAGAAATACAAAGAGCAGTTTGACCGCGTAAGCATAGACCTGGGCGAAAATGATACGCGCTACAAGAAGGACACCGAACAGCGCATCAAGGACTTCTATACCTATGCCGACGATCCCGGATTGATAGCCAACTACTTCCAGTTCGGCCGTTATCTGCTGATATGTTCATCACAGCCTGGCACACAGCCTGCAAACCTGCAAGGATTGTGGAATCCCAACTCACGCCAATATCCGGCATGGGACTCGAAATACACTACAAACATCAACGTGGAGATGAACTACTGGCCTGCTGAGGTGACAAACCTCTCCGAGTGTCACATGCCATTCATCAACATGGTGAAAGATGTCAGCGTGACGGGAGCCAAGACGGCACAGCAGATGTACGGGGCACGCGGATGGGTGCTGCACCACAATACCGATATATGGCGTGTCACAGGTGCCGTTGACAATAATGCAGTCAGCGTATGGCCTACGTGCAATGCATGGTTCTGCTCACATCTATGGGAGAAGTACCTCTTCTCTGGTGACAAGGCATATCTTGCAGAGATATATCCAGTGATGAAGGGCTGTGCACAGTTCTATGAAGATTTCCTCGTGCAGGACCCTAACAGCGGCTACATGGTAGTGTGTCCGAGCAACTCTCCCGAGAATCACCCGGGCAAATGGTCGTATGTAGATGATGCAGGCAAGACACAAAACTGCGCTGTCTTTGCCGGAGTCGCCATGGACAACCAGATGGTATATGACGTACTGAAGAATACTGCCGAGGCAGCACGCATACTGGGTCAGGATGCTACGGATGCAGACAAGTGGGACAATCTAAAGGCACAGCTGCCTCCCTACAGGATAGGGCAGTACGGGCAAGTACAGGAGTGGTACGAGGACTGGGACAAAGAGACCTCCTCACACCGTCATCTGTCACACCTGTGGGGCGCATACCCTGGCAATCAGGTATCACCTTATACTAACGCCACCGTCTATCAGGCAGTCAAGAAGTCACTCATTGGACGTGGCGATGCCGCCCGTGGATGGTCTATGGGATGGAAGGTATGCGAGTGGGCACGTATGCTCGACGGCGACCATGCCCTCGCCATTATAAAGAACCAGATGCGTCTCGTCGATCCCAATATCACCATCAACGATTCCAACGGCGGCACCTACGCCAATATGTTCGACTCACATGCTCCATTCCAGATTGACGGCAACTTCGGTTGTTGCGCGGGCATAGCAGAGATGTTGGTACAGTCACATGCAGGTTTCGTACATCTCCTCCCTGCTCTTCCTGCAAAATGGTCGGAGGGCAACGTAAAGGGATTGCGTGCACGTGGCGGTTTCGAGATAGTAAACCTTGAATGGCAACTCGGAGAGGTGACGCGCGTGAGCATCCATTCCACACAGGGGGGCAATCTGCGCCTGCGTTCCAATGCACCGCTCATGATGAGCGACGGCACCGCTCTCGCCCCTGCAGAGGGTGTCAATACCAATGCACTCAATCAGGAGTACTATATGCCTGAGGCTACTGTAGCTAATATTTCTAAGATACCCGAGACCAACCTGCCCACAACATACCTGTATGACGTATCTACCACAGAAGGTGAGACCATAACCCTCGTAAGTGGCAAGGCGGCAGGGATAGAGGGTAAGTATTGCACCGCAAAAGCAGTTAGCACCCCTTTTGAAGTAAACCTTATAGGACAGCGCGTGAACAGTTCTTATAAGGGCATCACACTGAAAAACTACAAAAAGATTGTGAAGTAATACCACAACAGCCTACTTCCGTGGCTTTCAAATCACGAGGAGACCTCCCCTATAAGGAAGTCTCCTCGTTTCATTTGTTATTCGTTATCCAGTTTCGTCTATTTATCAAAAAAACTGGAAGGTTTTATCAGTATTCCACCTTATCCTCTTTTTCCTCCCACTCACGGAAAGCCTGCTGCGCTTCGTGGCGCATCAGCGGTCGCATGGGAATGGTGCGCTCAGTAAGAGGAAGTGTAAACTCTTTGTATATGACATCATCGCTGAAGCCTATGGCATCGGCATCCTCCTTTGTATTGCCGTAGTATATCTTGTCTATTCCAGCCCAGTAGATGGCGCTGAGGCACATGGGGCACGGCTCGCACGAGGTGTATATGGTACAGCCCTTCAGACGGAAGTCCCCCACTCTATGACAGGCAGCCCTTATGGCACTCACCTCGGCATGGGCGGTAGGGTCAAGGTTTGCCGTCACACGGTTCACCCCCTCGGCTATCACCTCACCGTCTTTCACTATGACAGCACCGAAGGGACCGCCCCCGTTTCTCACGTTGTCTATACTCAATTTTATAGCCCGTTGCATGAACCTCTTTTGCTCTTTCATATATTGCTGATTTTTAAATATTTACAAAGTACCTCCGAAAACATATCCTTTTAGCCCCTTAAAGGATAGCTTTTAGCCCCTAAAACATATCCTTTTAGGACCCTAAAGCTTATGGTTTGCATTTTCGCTCGTTGCAAAGGTACGAAAAAAAGAGAGTAAAGCAAAAATAAATAAATTTATTTTGTCATTTGTTCTCGTTTTCGTAACTTTGCACTTAAAATGAGACACAACGACAAGCATAAGCCGACAGATTGGCAACAAGAGACAGAACGCAGAGTGGCAAAGGGCGTGGCACTGTTTAAGGAAGGCTACAACTGCTCGCAGTCGGTGACGCTGGCATTTGCCGACTGGTATGGAGTACCCGAGGGACTGATGGCGAGGATGTCAGCATCATTCGGTGGCGGCATAGGCAGGATGCGTGAGACGTGCGGCACGGCATCGGGCATGTTTATGCTGGCTGGACTGGAGATAGCGAGCGAACAACCTGACCAGAAAGTTAAGGCAGAAAACTACAAGGCGGTACAGGAACTGGCTGCAAGGTTTAAGTCTCAGACAGGCTCGCTGATATGCCGTGAACTGCTACGCGGATACGTCAGAAATGTCAACACCGACCCTACACCCGAGGCACGTACTGATGAATACTATAAAAAACGCCCTTGCGTCAAGATGGTAGAGTTGGCGATAAGGACATACATGAAATGGCTATATGATACAAAAAATTGACATATTCTGGCCTTGCGGAGAAGCAAGGTCGCTGGAGAGTCTGGCAGAGGCTCTGCGTAAAGATAAGGTGGTAAAGAGCGTCACCCTGTTGGAACGCCAGCCCATGCAGCAGATGCTGACGCTGCGCAGGATAGCAGATGAGGCAACGGCAGAGTACGTATTGCTGTCACAAAAGACGACACCCGCAGTAATGGGGCAGCATGCGTTGGAACGTTTGGTACACACAGCCATCGACACAGCTGCGGTGATGGTATATGCTGACCATTATGTCAGTTCACAATCCACTGTCCACAGTGCACAGTTCCAAATCCACCCCCTGATAGACTGTCAGGAGGGGTCGCTGCGTGATGACTTTGACTTCGGACAACTGCTGCTGATACGCACGAGTTACCTGAAAGATTTCGTAAAACAGCAGAAGAACGACTATGCATATGCCGCCCTGTATGCCCTGAGACTTTACTTGCAGAGGTACGGCGAGATATTCCACCTCAACGAATACCTATATACTGAAGTAGAACTTGACAACCGCAAGAGCGGCGAGAAACAGTTCGACTACGTCGATCCACGCAACCGCAGCGTGCAGATAGAGATGGAACATGCCGTGACGGAACATCTGGAGCAGGTGGGGGCAAAGGTTGACACGTCGGTAAGGTTGGAGCCCGACTTCAACGAGCAGACATTCAGTGTGGAGGCTTCGGTGGTGATACCCGTCTTCAACCGTGCCAAGACTATCGCCGATGCCGTAAACAGCGCGCTGAGCCAGACACCGGCATTTAAATACAACGTGATAGTGGTAGACAACCACTCTACCGACGGCACTACGGAGATTCTCAAAAAGATGGCAAAGGACAATCCTGAGAAACTGATACACATAATACCCGAGAGGACAGATCTCGGTATCGGCGGCTGCTGGAATGAAGCAATAAATAGCGATGAATGCGGCAGATTTGCAGTACAGTTGGACAGCGATGACCTATACAGCAGCCCCACAACGTTGCAGAAAATAGTCGATTGCTTCTATCGACAGAAGGCTGCAATGGTAATCGGCGCATACCGTATGTGCGACTTCGAACTCAACACCCTGCCACCAGGAATAATAGATCACAGGGAGTGGACTGACGAAAACGGTCCCAACAATGCCCTGCGCATCAACGGACTGGGAGCACCACGCGCTTTCTTCACCCCATTGGTACGCGAGATAGGATTTCCCAATACCAGCTACGGCGAGGACTATGCTTTAGGACTTGCCTTCAGCCGCAATTTCCGCATAGGCAGGATATACGAAGAACTGTACCTGTGCCGTCGTTGGGGTGGCAATAGCGATGCCGCATTGAGCATTGAAAAAGTAAATGCCAACAACCTGTACAAGGACCGCCTGCGCACCATGGAACTGAAGGCACGCCAGCAGACCATCGCCGGAGTGCTGCAAACAAATTCGGCAGACTCGCTGCAGCGTTTCTTCAACCGTCAGCTGGAACGATGGGACGCTGTGCGACAGCGCTACAATGACCTCACCAATGTGCAGACAAAGCAACTGGGGGTTATCATGGCTCAGTACAACCCCTCACGTATTGTATCCACAGGGGCGAAAATCGACAAGGCATCGCTGACAAAGCGCCCATGCTTCCTCTGTGAACAAAACCGTCCAAAGGAACAGTTCAGCAAACCTCTTTTAGGAAAGGGAGGGGAGCAGACTCTTGAAATACTGGTAAATCCATACCCCATACTGCCGCAGCACTTCACCATACCATCACTGAAGCATGAGCCACAGAGCATCTATGACCATTTCTCTGACATACACCTGCTACTCAGCCAGCATCCGAAGGTGATGGTATTCTACAACGGACCATTATGCGGTGCTTCGGCACCCGACCACATGCATCTGCAGGCAGGCACATCGGGCATAGTACCCATACAAAATGACTGGCAACAACTGGTACGCACCATGCAAGTGGTGACAGAGAATGCCGACGGCGAGTGCATCGGACTGCTGACAGAATACACCGTACCGGTCTTTGCCATACGTTCACGCCACAGCGAGTCAGGGCGTAAGATGTTCCGTCGCCTCTACAAAGCCATGAAGCAGGTGATGCCTCACGAGAGCAGCGAACCCATGATGAACATTGTGGCATGGAAACTGGATGACGAGTACATCACACTCGTATTTCCACGCAAGAAGCACCGTCCTTCATGCTACCCCGACATAATGGTAAGCCCAGGAGCTATCGACATGGCTGGACTCATCATCACACCACGCAAGGAGGACTTTGAACGTCTCGATGCCGACACCGCTACCGCGATACTGCAGGAGGTGAGTATAAGCACCGACGAAGCACAGGAACTGGTGGAGAACCTTAACGCCAACCTTAACCTTAACGAAAACAAGAAACATCTGCAGAAGCTCTCCGCACAGCCAGACGTAAAGGTCGGCATAGTAAGCGCCACCGAACTACACTTTAGCCTCAATGGCACCTACACCGCCAAAGGCGAGGAGATAACAGGCGAACAGATAGTAACCATATCCGAAGGCACCATCATGTGGAGAGACGTGCAATACCGCGAACTGATATTCCTACCCAAGTCGGGCGACACGTCGTTTACCCTGCAAGATGTGATAATTGGCGTGAATTTCCACTGGGAACGCAAACAGACGCAAACCTTCTCAGGAACACTGCGGCTGGTAGTGGAAGAAGACAAGATATGCGCCATCAACGAACTGCCCGTAGAGAAATACCTCGAAAGTGTAATATCAAGCGAGATGTCGGCAACGTCGAGTCTCGAACTGCTCAAGGCACACTCTGTGATAAGCCGTTCATGGCTGCTGGCACAGATGGAGCGACGTCAGCAACTGAAGGACAAGAGCGACGGCTTCTTCTCGTTTATCAAGAGAGACGACATGCTCATCAGATGGTATGACCGCGAGGACCACACCATCTTCGATGTATGCGCAGATGACCACTGCCAGCGTTATCAGGGCATCACCAATGCCCTCAATCCACACGTGAAAGCTGCCGTAAAGGCTACGCGCGGACAGGTGTTGGCTTACGATGGTGAGATATGCGACGCACGCTTCTCGAAGTGCTGCGGAGGAGTGACAGAAGAGTATAAGTACTGTTGGGAAAACATCAACAAGCCGTATCTCGTCAGCGTGCAGGACCCATACTGCAACACGCATGACAAGAACATACTCTCGGAAGTACTTAACGACTATGACCAGGAAACGGTGGACTTCCACGACTGGATGATAACTTACACTCAGGAGGAACTGTCAGCACTCATCAGCGAGAACCTCAAGATGGACTTCGGACGCATCAAGGCTCTCGAAGCCGTAGAGAGAGGAAAGAGCGGACGCATCTCCATGCTCAAGATTATAGGTGAAAACAAAACATTCACCATAGGCAAGGAATTAGAGATACGTAAGGCGCTTAGCAAGACACACCTGTATAGCTCTGCATTTACCGTGCTTGCCAAAGACAACGACAGCGACGGATACCCACAACGCTTCATCATCAACGGCAGAGGATGGGGACACGGCGTAGGACTATGCCAGATAGGTGCCGCTGTGATGGGTGCCAAAGGTATCGCCTATACCGACATACTGAAGCACTACTATACAGGCGCAATGGTGGAAAAAGCATACTGACAATGCACTCGGCAAAGCAAAAATAAATAAATTTATTTTGTCATTTGCTCTCGTTTTTGTAACTTTGCAGACGATTTTTCGTGTATTTAGAATAACATTCTAATTTCAACTTTAAACTTTCAACATTCAACTATAGAATAAATGTACACAACTATCACTGCTGCTGAAGCAGCGTCAATGATTAAAAACGGCGATTCCATCGGTCTTAGTGGCTTCACACCATCAGGTGCGCCAAAGGCAACGACAAAGGAACTGGCTGAGATAGCCATCCGTGAACATGAGAAGGGTAACGAGTTTAAGGTAAGTGTTTTCACCGGTGCTTCCACTGGTCAGAGCACTGACGGCGTGCTGGCTAATGCCCAGGCGCTGAAGTTTCGCGCACCATATACTACCAATGTCGATTTCCGTACCCACGTCAACAAGAATGAGATAGCATACAACGACCTGCACCTCTCACACATGGCGCAGGAGTTGCGATATGGTTTCTTCGGCAAACTGAACTGGGGCATATTGGAGGTCTGCAAGATAGAGGACGCAGGCGACAAATACCACGTATACCTCACCTCAGCAGGCGGTATCTCACCTACTGTTGCCAAGATGGCAGAGAAGATTATCATCGAACTCAATCACTTCCACAGCGAGGGAGTGGCACGGTTGCATGACGTGTATCAGCCACTCGATGCACCATTCCGCCAGCCTATCATGATAACAAAGGTCAGCGACCGCATTGGTACACCATACCTTGAGGTGGACAAGAAGAAGGTGGTGGGTGTAGTAGAGTGCAACATACCCGATGAGGCACGTGCCTTCAAAGGTACCGACCCTGTGACCGACCAGATAGGTGCCAACGTGGCTCACTTCATCCTCAACGACATGAAGCGTGGTATCATTCCTTCTTGCTTCCTGCCTATGCAGAGCGGTGTGGGAACTACTGCAAATGCCATACTCGCTGCACTGGGTAAGGATAAGGACATACCCGACTTCAACATATACACCGAGGTACTGCAGAATGCCATCGTCGAAATGATGCTCGAAGGCAGGGTAAAGGAAGCATCCACCTGTTCGCTGACTGTCGATAACGAATGTCTCGGCAAGGTGTATGACAATATCGACGTATTCGCCAAGCGCCTCACCATACGCCAGTCAGAGATATCCAACTCTCCCGAGGTAATACGCCGACTGGGCGTGATAGCCATCAACACAGCCATAGAGGTGGACATATATGGCAATGCCAACTCCACCCACATCTCAGGAACAAAGATGATGAACGGCATCGGTGGTTCCGGAGACTTCGAGCGCAATGCATACATATCAATCTTCACATGCTCATCAGTAGCAAAGGGTGGAATGATATCTGCCATCGTACCATTTGTGAGCCATCAGGACCACTCAGAGCATGATGTCAACGTTATAATAACAGAGCAGGGTATCGCTGACCTCCGTGGCAAGGGACCTCTGGAACGTGCACACTGCATCATAGAAAACTGTGCGCACCCCGACTACCGCCCACTGCTGCGTGAATATCTCAAGATAGCTACGGGAGGCCACACACACCACAACCTGCCATGCGCCTTTGCCATGCACGACACACTGCGCCGCAAGGGTGACATGCACCTTACAGACTTCGCAGAATATATAAAGGAATAAAAAAATGGATAAAGTAAGCTACGCCCTCGGACTGGGCATTGGCAGCCAACTCAAGGGTATGGGTGCCGAGAAACTCAACATTGATGATTTCGCACAGGCTATCAAGGATAGCATAGCAGGTAAGGAACAGATAAAAGCCTCTGAGGCACAGCAGATAGTACAACAGTTCTTTGCTGAACAGGAGAAGCAGCAGCGTGCAGCAGCTGCCGAGAAAGGCAAGGTTGCCAAGGCTGCCGGCGAGAAGTATCTCGCTGAGAATGCTACCAAAGAGGGCGTCGTAACAACACCTTCCGGTCTGCAGTACAAAGTGCTGACAGAAGGAACGGGCAAGTCACCAAAAGCGACAGACAGCGTGGTATGCCACTATGAGGGTTTCCTCATTGACGGCACAGTGTTTGACTCAAGCATACAGCGCGGCACTCCAGCTACATTCCCACTGGGAGGAGTGATAAAGGGATGGACAGAAGGCCTGCAGTTGATGAAGGAAGGCGGTAAGACACGTTTCTTCATACCTTACGACCTGGCATACGGCGAGGCTGGAGCAGCAGGGGCTATCCCTCCATATGCAGCGCTCATCTTCGACGTGGAACTCATTGAGGTGAAGTAGAGTATAAAGTATAAGGTGTAAAGTATAAAGTATAGAGTATAAAGTATAAAGACAATGAAAAAATTAGCTTTCGCAGCATGTATCGCTATTGCAGCTGCTGCATTCACATCATGTGGTAATGGTACACCAAAGGCAAACCTCAAGGACGAGGTTGACACACTGAGCTATGCCATCGGCATGGCACAGAGTGACGGACTGAAGCAGTACCTCTCAGAGCGTATGGGTATCGACACCGCTTACATCGATGACTTCATCAAGGGTCTCAACGAGGGTGCCACAGCTGGCGACGACAAGAAAAAGGCTGCTTACTATGCAGGCATACAGATAGGTCAGCAGCTTGGTGGTCAGATGCTTCAGGGCATCAACTACGAGGTGTTTGGCAATGACTCTACAAAGTCTATCTCACTGAAAAACCTCCTCGCTGGTTTCGTAGCTGGCGTAACAGAGAAGGACCAGAAGATGACTCTCCTCCAGGCTCGTGCTACCACTGACCAGAAGATACAGGAGATCAAGGCTAAGGAGATGCTGAAGCAGTTTGGCGCATGGAAGAAGCAAAACGAGCAGTGGATGGCCAACAACTCTAAGGCTGACGGAGTAGTGACACTGCCTTCAGGCGTGCAGTACAAGGTTATCATTGAGGGCAAGGGCGCCGTTCCCGCTGACACCTCAATGGTCAAGGTCAACTACGAGGGCAAGACTATCGAGGGCAAGGTATTCGACTCTAACAACAATGGTGCAGAGTTCCGCTGCAATCAGGTTATAAAGGGTTGGACAGAGGCTCTCACCAAGATGCCCACAGGGTCTAAGTGGGAGGTATATATCCCCGCAGCACTCGCATACGGCGAGCGTCAGCAGGGTGATGTCATCAGACCCTACTCTGCACTGATATTTACAATCGAACTTTTGGAAGTTAAGAAGTAATATGAATACTACAAAGACTATAATCACTGCGCTTGCCTTCGTGGCAGGTGCAGTGTTTGCTACTCAGGCAGTGGCAAAGAAGAAGAATGACAGCAAGCCAATTGCTCCTGTAAGCGCACCCATAAGCATCGTGACAGGTGTCGATTCGCTCAGCTATGCAGCAGGACAGGCACTGACCGAGGGACTTATACCATATATACAGCAACAACTCCACGTTAATACTGCTTATATGGAGGACTTCATACAGGGCATGCGTGAGGCTCTCAATACTCAGAACGACCCACGCTACACTGCACGTCAGGCTGGCATACAGATAGCCCAGATGGCAAAGGAACGCATGGTGCCAGGACTCAACAAGGACTTGCAGGATACACCTGACTCAATTAAGGCACAACTGTTTTTTGAGGGCTTTATAGCTGCAATAAAGAATGATTCCACCGTGATGAACAAAGCCGAGGCCGACCAATTCTTCCGCACACGTATGGAAACCAACAGCAATATAAAAGCAGAGAAGAAGGCCGAAGCAGGCAAGGCATGGCTTGCAGAGAATGCAAAGAAGCCAGGCGTGGTGACACTACCCTCTGGACTGCAGTATAAGGTCATCACCGAGGGCAAGGGTGCTAAGCCTACTGCTCAGCAGGAAGTGACTGTAAAGTATGAGGGACACCTCATCGACGGCACAGAGTTTGACTCCAGCTATAAGCGCAACCCGCAGACTACCAAGTTCCGTTGCGACCAGGTAATAAAGGGATGGACGGAAGCCCTTACACTTATGCCTGTAGGCTCTAAGTGGGAACTATACATACCACAGGAACTGGGCTACGGCAGTCGTGCTGCAGGCAACATACCTCCCTACTCTACGCTGATATTCACCGTAGAACTCGTGGATATTACGAAATAACAGATTAGGGATATACTATTACAACAAAAAAAGCGTGCTACATAATAGCACGCTTTTTTTTATTACATGTTTGGAGTCTGTAATCACTTCACTCTCCTACCCACCTCGTCATAGTCAGCTATGGTGAGGCGCTTTGTTCTATCGCCAATCACCTTAATAACTCCGTTAACGTTAAGGTTAAGGTTATCGTTAACGTTATCTATGCCAGTAGCGATTTCGCCCGTGTACGTCGCCTTGTATTGTTTTGAGAAGTCGCCTGTGCCTGCTGTGTTGACTATGTTGCAGCCGTTGATGAAGTGTATATCCTTACAGTATGCCATAAACATACCCTTCTGGGCATCGATTCTGACATTGTCAAACGTGATGTCGTGGATATAGCTCTCAGGTCTGCCATAGATATATATGGGGTTACCATACTTGAAACTTGAAGAGAATGGCGTTCCTGTAGCTGTAATGTTCTGAAAGAGGAAATCACGGTATTCTGGAGTAGTCTTAGTTACTGTCGATGTTGCAACCGTTGAGGGGTCAGCAGGGTCGGCGTCATATAGGCATGTCAGTTTGATAGGGTCCCCTACGCCATACATGGTGCTGTTGCGGAATATGAGGTCGTGCACCGCACCATTGTCGCTCGTACCGCTGTAGTCGTTGCCACTGCGGTCGTTGCTGGTCTTTATGCGAAAACCCGTCTCAGTCTGGTTGAAGGTGATGTCTTCATATATTATATGGTGCAGATTCACCGTATAAGAACCTATAGACATGCCGTGGCCTGAGCCGCAAGTGATATTCCACGCATGGACATAGCGGCCGTTGGTATCAACCACTACGTTGTCGTCGCCGGTGGATATATTGCAGTCGTAGATGTTTACATAAGGTCCCCAAACGGGTATGCCGTCGGTATTATGTGACGCCTTGCCCTTTCCGAGTGTCGATGCGGGGGCGGAGATGGTGACATCGTGCACGGTCATGTTGTTGGCATTGCCGTTCTGTCCCAAGGTAAGGTTTGTGCCAGGGGAATTGAGCAGTTTGAAATTGCGAAACAGATGGCGGGCACCCTTCTGCAGGCGTATGAGGCTGGGACGGGTGAACTTCCCCTCGTCCTCTACAGCCTTCCACCATGCAGCACCCTGCCCGTCAATGACAGACGTCACGCCCTCGCCCTCAATGATGACGTCATTGGCTGTTCCATCCGCACTGATAAAGTTAGCGTACGAGCCGCGATAGTCCTTATACGCATTGCTTGAAGGATAGGTGCCGTACGGAAGCAGTTTCAGCGTGGCACCGGCACTGAGGTGCAGCACCATTTTTGATTTGACCGTTATAGGACCGCAAAGCCATGTGCCTGCTGGCACCACCACCATGCCTCCAGTAGAGGGCACGGCATCGATGGCTGCCTGTATGGCTGAGGCATTATCGCTACTCGACGTGCTGGCACCATAGTTGGTGATGTTATAGGTATTGCTTGTCGTGATTTTCGCTATATTAGGCAACTGCACCACATCGGCTCTTGAATCAGATGCCCACTCAGTGGGGAAAGAAGATTCTGCCACCTGCTTCTCTGCCGTCACGTCGCTGTCAGCAATCGCTGCCGTACCAACCAAGCACATCACAGCTACTGTTGCCACGACCCTATTCAAAAAAATTGCATTCATAATATCATCTGTTATCTATTATCTGTTATCTATCATCTATTATCTGTTATCTATCATTTGTCTGCAAAGATATAATTCTATTTCTATATAATAGATGTAAAAACAATTCAGGGTGAACTTTTGCTATGAAAGTCCACCCTGTTTGATTGATTTTTACTCCCTCTCCCTGTGGTCGCTTAGCACCTAACCGCGGTTGCTTTGCGCCCTATATATGGTTGCTTTGCTTCCACGTGCAGAGGCTATGCTTCCACATATGGAAGCATAGCCTCTGTAAACTGTGTTATGATAAAATAATTACTTTATCGCTGAAGCGCCAGCACTTGATGGGAAGGTACCCGTCACCAGAGAGTTGAGGTACACCTCAAGGTTAGTGTACTTACCCGTGATGTTATATACATTTGGTTTAAAGTCCCTATACGTCTTGCCTGTAACGCCGAGTGCTGCCAGTTGCTGCTCTTCCCACTCATCAGGCATACCATCCTTGTCAAGGTCGTCTGGAGCAGTCTCGCTGTTTAGAACAGGATATCCTCCCACATCAGACACCCTGTTGATTATAGCACCCGTATTGTTCTTTACCTGATTTACTATGCGGCTATCCGCATCATCACGTTTGTATGATGCACCAGCGAAATTAAGAACATTCTCATAAGCCGCTGCCGCTGTCTCCGGAGTAGATATATAAGGTGTAAGCCCTGTAGTATAACGAGATGAGAGCTTGTAACTGTTGTTCGCATTGTCAACACCGTTCCAGTCCTTGTTTGTTACCCCATTGACAGTATTGCCATTTATGTAAAAATAACCAGGATGACAAGTCTTGGAAGTTGACTTATCAACGCAATTGCTGCAAGAAGAAGTCATCTCTAATAGACGGTTAGGATGGCTATTAGAGTTGTTTCCTGGAATATAGGTGTTGTTTATCATATTGATGTGGAAAGAAGCGTCACATCCTTCGCCTCCGTAAGCAGAGTTTCCACCCCAGTTATACACCACATTATTGACGTAGTCTATCGTTCCCATATATGATTTTGTGGCAACATATTGATGGTCAAAGCGTGGATTACGACTGTCATGGTCAGCAAGCAGGTTGTGATGATAAGTGGCATTCTTGCCGCCCCATATACCTCCATAGCCATGATTGCCCTTGGAATGTCCTGACAGCTTCAGACTCTCAGATATTATACAGTACTGCACCGTGAGGTTTTCTACACGTGAGAAAGAGGCACACTCGTCTGTTGACCATGACATAGAGCAGTGGTCTATCATGATATCCTTACTATCCTTTACCTCAAGGGCATCGCCACTGTCAGCATCAAAGTTCGCCTGGTCAACATTCTGATCGCCGAGACGGAAGCGTATGTAGCGTACGATGATATTCTCCGAGTTGGTGATTTTTACAGGGTATCCTGCCACACATATACCGTCGCCTGGTGCAGTCTGTCCCGCTATGGTGAGATTCTTAGTCTGTATGTTAAGATTTGTCTCAAGGTTGATGGTACCTGAAACAGCAAAGACTATGGTTCTGCCCGGTTTGGATACAGCATCACGGAGAGAGCCTGCACCTTTATCATTAGTATTGGTAACTATATAAGTATTATTGGGAGTTCCTGCTATGGCTCCACCCGTTATAGTTGAGGCACTACCTTGAGCACCAGGGAAAGCCAACGAGCGAGACTTGGGCTTCACAGGGATAGGATCGGTGTCACCACCGCCTCCGCCGCCTCCACCATCGTCATCACCGCCTCCGCATGATGTCAGCATCATACAACCGCAAGTAACGATTATTGCGAAAAAGCATGCCTTTATGGCTTCCAAATATGATTTCTTCATAATCTATTTTCTTTTTTAGTAAAAGCCCTTGTACCAAGGTTCTATCCTGATACAAGGGCTTTCATTTTATTTACGAATTATTACTCTTCATCACCTGAACCTTCATCAGTATCAGTCTCCTGCCTCCAGCGTGGGTCGCCGTAGATATCAAACTGCTGACCCTTTGACTCATCTGCAGAAGTCTGCTCAAACCAGTGCTTCGATGTGAAGTTGCCATTTCCCGGATCTTCAAACATATCTGCATCAGTGAACTGACCAATTCTCCAGTCGAGCTTGAGACCGTCGTCAGTTGACTTGAATGAACCGCCACCAAACTTGGTTCCGCTGGTCTGGTAGAAATGATCCAACGTGAGAGTTCCTGCTGACTGATAACCCTTTGCTGCAGCGTTGTACAACTTGCCAACAATCACATTGCTTATTGTAATATCGGTAGCAAGCAACTGGCTTGAAGCATTCTTGCCCGCATTGACGAGATAGTAGCCACTGCCGATACAGTTGTAGAACGTACAGTCGGAAATCTTAACCTTAGAGATGTACTTGTCATTCTTGGTGTTGTTGTTTACAATACCTACGGTACAAGTGTTGAATGTAGAGTTGGTAATCTCCACCTCGCTTATTGTACCACCTGTACAGCCTGCGTTGATGACATAACCGTAACTCTGGTTCATTGTTCCCTGGTTGCTGATTACGCAATCGTCTATCGTAACTGTACCAATATTAACTGCATTAGAACCCTGAGTACGTATTACAGCACAGTTTACATCATAGATGTGACAACCAGTAAACGTTATGTTACCCGTAGAGGAAGCATTAGTCTGGTTGATAATGTACTTGTTTGAACCTGTGCCAGGTGCAGTAATGTTGAGGTTGTCGAAACTTATCTCACCATGGTTGCCTGCGATATCAAGCTGATATGGGAATACAAGAGTGCCCTTGACATTGTCAGAACTTTCAGCACCATAGAAGTAAACAGTCATACCTGCAGGAACGACCACTCCCTTGGTACCTGCTGTGACGTTAACCTCCTTACCAGCAGGTATTATGAATGTTGCAGCGTAGATCTCTGCACCACCGGCGTTCTCCTTTGCCTGAGCAGCTACATCATCCATTATCGTCTGATCGATAACATCACCTTCAACAGTGTAGGTATAATCTGCGACAGGAGGAGCCTTGAGGGTCTTAGTTTCCCTCATACCTATACACTCTTCACCATTGTATATGCGTATAGCATAGATGGTAGAAGGCGTAAGTCCTGTGCAAGTGAATGTGCGGTTAGCTCGTGCCTCATCATCAAGAGGATAAGAAATCACTGCCTTTTCTTCACCGTTCAAGTAGGTTGCGGTGATAGAGGTAGGCGCATATCCTTCAATCCAACGTACAGTGATAGCCTCAGCCTGACGGTCTTCGTCAGTAACTTCCTCAAGTATCTGCAAGCCTAATGTCTGTGCAGTCTTCAGAGTACCGCTGCTTTCTGCATAATAATACCAATGGGAAGGAGTCTTGGAATCTGACTGCGAGCGCATACGCACATAGTAGTCTGTATAGCCATTCAGACCTGATATAGTACCAGGAGAACCTGTTACAATAGCGGTTATAGAACCTTCCTGTACATCTCCGTCAAGGTCTGTAATCGAGAAAGGATTCTCATTAACCTCTATCAGGTAAGCATTACCTCCATAAGAGGTAAAGGACACATCCAAAGCGCCCTCACCGCCTTTTACGGAAGATATTTTTGGAGTCATTACACGATTGGATGCCCCGTCAATGCCCCAGTCGTTGCCGTCGGTACAGGCTGAGAAAAATCCTATACCGAGAACAGCAGCGATGAATGATATATATTTCCTTGTCTTCATAATTGTTCTCTATCTATGAATTAGAAATTGTATGAATTATTCAATATGTGGTTAGAGTTATTGACGATGTCGTTGGTCAGAGGAAGCAGATAACGGTTCTTTACACCACCCTCTGTAGGCTTAACGATATCTGGGAATCCCTTCGTTGTAATCTCCTTACCAACAAGTCCCATGCTGATCATTGGCAGGTGCTTGTCAAGATTATCTACAGTCTTACCCTTGTTGTAGTTGTCCATCTTAGCGCCGAAACCATCAGTAGCATCTTGTACCATGGCATCATCTATGTTGTCTGAATTGTAGATGTAAACCTTGGTTATCTTGAGACAACTTGAAGCCTCATTTTCGTTCTGTCCATACATCCAATAATATCCATAGTCGTAGCTAATCTTCTTGCTGTATATATCAGCCTTGAAACTCTTGGCATAAGTTTCCTTCATCTCAAGAATCTTATATGCAAGCAGATTCCAACGGATGAGGTCAAACTTACGGAATCCCTCACCGGCAAACTCCCACTTATTTTCATCAACGATAGCATTGAATATGTCATTATAATCGTCAGATACATCAACAGTCTTTCCGGTAGCACGCTGATGAACCATATTGATAGCTTCTATAGCTGTCATGGAAAGTCCATCAGGCAACGTTCCACCATTGTTTGCCAACTCATTATACATCTCAGCATAGTAAAGGAGTACCTGTGGCAGACGCATGCGTACGGCACGAATACCATAGTTCCATTTTGCAGATACGCTGCTGTTCTGCTGAGCCCAGCCATTTGACTGCTCATAAAGTTTGCGGGCATCCCACTTTGAAGGATAGATATTGAATGGGTGGTCACCGATTGGTTTCTCATACACGCGCTCGTTGTCTGCGTCAACGTTTCCGTCAGCAGGATTAGGTTCTCCAGCAGCAAGGTTTTCTACCGTGATAAGTGAACATGTCACGTCACGACGCGTATCGATGCAGTTACCTTCATCATCCTTCTCATAGCTGTCATACAAAGGCAGTGCAAGCTTTGGATAAGCAGAGTTGCCCACACCATATGAATTGTGAACCTCTGATGAAGACCAGTTGAGTTTCACACCAACAGTGGAACCCAATTCACTACTTACGTTGAAGCCCATAGGAATCTCGAAGATGTTCTCGCTGATATCATCCTTGCGAAGGTTTACGTCAGTCCAATACTGATCGAAACTTGATACAAGCTGGTAACCGCCATTCTGTATCACATCATTGAGTTTCACGATAGCCTTTGCGTATAGTTCGTTGCGAACATCGTCTGAGCAGCGCAAGGTGGGATAGTTTTCATCAGAGAGAGTCTTGCGTACGTCAGCATCTGTACTTGCATTGACATATCCCTCGTAACCCACCTCAGCATAAGGCTGGTTACGCTGTGGCTCACGGATGGCATAACCGCAACGCTGTAGAGCTATCTGTCCATAGAGAGCCTTAGCGAAGTACTTTGTCACATGGCGTGAGTTGTTTGTGGTACCCTCCAGATAGCCCTCTGCCTCTTCGAGGCTCTCAAGCATCTTGTCGAGGATATAGTCTCTGTCAACCTTACCCGTATAGACATTGCTCAAGTCAGCTTTCGCAGGCTCCATCATCAGAGGCACATCACCCCATAGACGTGTAACCTCCATATACATCAAGGCACGTATGGTAAGTGCCTCACCGAGGAACTGCTTCATCTTGGCATCATCCTTGATACTGCTCTTGTTGATACCATCTATTATCTCGTTACAGTCCTCTATGATAGCGTATGCATTGTTCCACAGAGTAGTGATAGCACTGTATGACTTCGCACCGGACATATTCACATAGTTCATATAACCACGGAAATTATCCACATCAATCTTGGTATCCTTACCCTCGTCAACAAGCTCTACATCAGAGTTGTTACAGAAAATTGTGGTCAGATACGTAGAATAGATGTTACCCGTCAACAGTCCGTATGTACCATTCAACTTCAGTTCCGTCTCTTCGACAGAATTAAACACCTGCTCCGGAGTCCTCTTGTATTCAGAATCGGGCTCAAGGAAATCACTGCACCCTGTAAGTGTCAATGCGCCAAAGAGCAGAACATATATTACTTTGTTATATTTCATTTGTTTTCCTCCTTAATTATTAGAATGACACATTAAGACCTGCTACGAATGAACGTGTCTTAGGATAAGCAGAATAATCTACACCAGGGCACATTGGGTTCTTCTTAGAACATACATCCACTTCAGGATCTGCTCCAGAATACTTTGTCCAGCATGCGAGGTTGTAACCTGTAAAATATACACGAAGATTTGACAGGTGGATCTTCTTGACAAACTTCTTTGGGAAAGAGTAACCTACCGTTACATTCTGCAGGCGCAGGAAACTTGCATCCTCTACACAATCACTGATAATCAGCATCTTTGTAGTAGCAACAGGGCTATAGAGGGTCCTGCCTGCATTTATCTCTGCAAGACGGTCCTGTACACCCTGCTGAGAACCATAATAGGTTATAACATCTGAATTAGGACGTCCAAGATTATAACCTGTTGCTGGATCAATCCAAGAGTAATAGTTGCCAGACCTAAAGTCGTCAATGAGATTATAGCTCATGTTGGTGCTGCTTGCGTAAGAGTTGACAAGACGCGTACCATTGAGGATCTGGTGTCCCAGAGCAAAGTTGAAGAATACGGTGGCATCGATGTTACCCCATGTATTTTTCCATGTAACGTCGCCGCCAAAACCACCTGTCCATGTAGGAATGGTATTGCCAAGCTTTACCTTATCACCTACAAGGTCAAATCTATTGTCACCGTCAGCATCTTTAAGCTTCAACTGGCCAGGATAGAGGATACCTCCCAGACTCTTGTAACTTTCGTTGGTGCAGTAGTCAGGATCAAGTTCCCAAGAAGAACCGTTGTACTTAATCTGACCGCTTACATAGTTACCATCAGCATCGTATGTCACAGGAGTGTAGAAACCATCTGTCTGATAGCCCCATACCTCACCGAGAGCACCACCGGCAACAGTCTTAAACTCCTCATAGTTAGAAACCTTACTGCCGGCAAAGTTTGAACTCTGCCACTGACCAGCATACTCGCTCAGTTCCTCAATCTTGTTTCTGTTGTAAGCAACGTTGAAATTCGCATTGATGGTTAACTTCTTAGAATCATATGCTACGATGTTAGAAGAAAGTTCAATACCCTTGTTTGATGTCTTACCGAAGTTCTGATACTGTGTAGTAGAACCACTATTAGCAGGAATTGTAACCGCCATCAGGAGGTCCTTCGTTGTGTTCCAATATAACTCAAGAGAACCGCTTATGCGACCCTTCCAGAAACCGTAGTCAATACCGAAGTTACGTGTTATGGTAGTCTCCCACTTCAGGTTGTCGTTATAGAGGGCGGTACTGGTCTTTTCATACATCTGTGAGCGAACATCATTCGTAAAGTATGGTGTCGCAGAAGAGTTGCTCGCTGCTGAGTATGTTGTATAGAGTAGGCCTGACTTAATGCGGTTGTTACCTGCCATACCGAGAGACAGACGAAGCTTCAAGTTAGATATCCATTTGCTGTCCTTGAGGAAATTCTCGTCTGACACACGCCAAGCAAGAGAACCTGCTGGGAAGAATCCCCAGTGATTACCTTTGGCAAACTTAGAAGAACCATCGGCACGCATGGTGAATGTAAGCAGATATTTTTCCTTCATAATGTAGTTCAGACGTCCATAGAATGACTTCATGTTGTCATCCTCTACTTCACCGAGGATTATAGGCAGGAAATTTGCAGCCTCTCCCCTGTGGGCAAGAATCTCATCCGTTGTCTTATAATCGTAGCCAGCTCTAAAGTCCTCGCTGGTTTTTTCTGAAGTACTCTGAATATCAAAACCTGCGACTACGTTGATGTTGTCACGGCCACCGAAGAGTTTCTTGTTGTCATAAGTAACATAGTTCTTGGATGTCCAACCTTTCTTTTTGTCTTCGTAGTAACGAGACTGTGCAGAACCTTTATATGTCTTTGCACTAGTTGTAGCCTCAGCCGTCCACACCTGATCAGTAATCTTGTTGTTATGGTTGTAGCTGAACTCAGTCTTGAATGACCAGTGCTTCCAAGGCTTCCATGTAAAACCAATGTTATAGGTCTGCTTGTTGTTGGTCACCTTCTTGTACGTACCCAACAGACGCTGGAGTGGAGAATATGTGTTAATCTGCAGAAGTTCATCATCGTCATCATCAATGGATACACCTGCTATAGGAGAATAAGCCACTGAGTTTGCAACGATACTCGTAGCTGCATTAGACTCGTTGGTGTCAGCACCAGAACCTAAGCCCTTAACCTTCTGATAAGACAGACGTACACTTGCATCAACAGCAATGTACTTGTTTGGCTTCCACTTCAACTTACCACTGATATTGTTCTTGCTTGAACCAGAATTCAACATGATGGCATCCTGATCATCATGAGCGTATGTTACGTTGTACTGAAGTATCTTCGTACCACCAGCAATGTTAACATTGTACATCTGCTGGAATCCAGTACGTCCGAATATCTCATCCTGATAATCCATACCAGCTACGCTCTTGTAGATGTCAAGGTCATTGTAGAATCCCAAACTATTGCGCTTACCATAGGTTGTAGGATTGTTGGTGGAACCAGTCGTCATCTCGTATTTTGCCATTGCATAGTCATACGGAGAAAGCACCTTCTGGAATTTAGCTGCTTTCTTCCATGACCAGCTTGCGTTGAAGTTGATCTTTGGAATGCGAGCATCAGTACCACTCTTTGTCGTTACTATAATGACACCATTAGCACCCTTAGCACCATAGATGGCGGTAGAGGAAGCATCCTTCAGCACGTCGATGGTCTCAATTTCTGATGGAGCGATATCACTGATGTCAGCGACCTCGAAGCCATCAACGATGTAGAGTGGTGAGTTGTCCTGTGACAAAGAACCACCACCGCGTACACGGATGGTAGATTCTGCATCTGGAGCACCATCTGCCACTGTAACGTTTACACCAGACATCTTACCCTGAAGAGCTTGCGAAACGTCTGTTACAGGTATATTCTCAATCTGCTTTGCACCTACCTGAGCTACGGCACCTGTAAGGTCCTTCTTGCGGACTGTACCGTAACCGATGGCAACTACTTCGTCAAGCATCTGGGCATCGTCCTTCATGTTGACGTTTACAGAAGATTTTCCCGCAACATCCACCGTCTGGTTCTGCATACCCACGTATGAGAATACGAGTTTGTGGCTCTTGCCTTTCAGCGTGATGGTGAAGTTACCGTCAAAGTCTGTTACGGTGCCGTTCTGGGTACCCTGCTCCATGACTGTGGCTCCGATTACCGGTTCGCCCGTAGGATCCTTCACGTTACCGCTGATTGTCTGCGCCTGCAGTGCCGTGCAGAATAGCAACAGCATTCCTACGAGCGCATAGCGTACGTTTTTTGTTTTTTCAGACATAGTTTAATAGTTTATGATTAGTATTAAATGATTTTCGTTTAGCTCTTTGTCCATACTGATGCTCTGTTTTGGCTATCATGCACATAGTTAGTGGTGCAAAATTAAGAAAATTTTGCACCACTGGGAATATAATTAAGTTAAATGTTGTTAAGCCTTTCCTTTTTAACTAAATTCTTTGCTCTTTTAAGGATATTGGGGGGTTACTTCATTGAACTGAAGAAGGCTTTTGCCGAGCCAAACTTGAGGAAAAGGTCAAGGCGTATGGGGATATGGCGCTTGTCCTTAGTGACAAAGAAACGCACTATCTCCTTTTTTTTCTTACCCTCTTTTTCTATGTACGATATGACGTAGCAAGGGTATTTCTTGCCGTCGTCGCCTTTCACTGTCTTGTCATCGCGATATAGCAACCGCGCCTTGACTATTTCGGAGCCTCCTGCTATACTGAGGTTGCGTGACTGTCCTTTCTTCCATCCTGATGTGTCGATATTGCGAAATTGCTGAAAGGCATGCAGCATGTCGGTCATACACTGGCTATAGGTATGTTTTTCTGCAGTCTTATGACCGTCATCGTGGGTATGGCGTGTGGTGGTGTGACACTTTCCATCGCTATACGAATACCACATCTCATCGACATAGTAGCGCTTGCCCTCGCGTGCACCCTTTCTGTAGTATAGTGGCACCAAGCGGTCAGAAAAGATACTCATAATAGTATCGCGCATCATGAAGTAGCGGTCCACCTTCTTTGATGATGATGTTACGAGGCTTGTGGTGTAGGCAGGCTTCCCCTTGTAATCCTTCTGATGGGTGATGAGTGATGCCGTGCCTGCCTTTATCCATATAAACTGCCAATTGAAATAGAGATTATAGTTGACTGTCTCACTACCAGAGAAAGCGGTGATGGGATATTCGCACTGGGCGTTAGCTCTGCACAGAATGCAGAAAGTAAAAAGTAATAAGTAAAAAGTAATAAGTCTTCTTTTCATCTTTACTTCAGGTATTCCGGCAGTTCTATTCCGAGGCTGCGTGCACGCTCTGCATTGCGTTGCTTGATGGTTTTTGCAGCATCGGGTTTCTGCTTGGTTATAGCAGACGGTTTCTGCTGGTATAGAGGTTTTGCAGTAAGGTTCCATGTCTTGGTAATATCCCACTTTGCCTTACACTCCACTGGGTCAGGATAGTAACACACATTTTCTGGCTGGCAGTCAGTGAAGTAGTCGCCCGTATCCCATACACCATTGCCGTTACTATCGATGATGGCACGCAGGTAGTAAGTACCTGGTGTTACGTAGTAAAACTCCGCAGTGCCGTCGGTGACAGGTGATGTCATCACCACATCGTCCTGTCCATTGAGAAGTTGGACTATAATAGGGAGGGATGCTGTAACGTTAACAAACAGCGAACCATAATCCTCCATTTTGCCCACCTGAATATCATTCTCGTATTTCCCGCTCTCCGTACCATATATATCTATAAATGCGAGCGAGTCCACCTTAAGGGAATACGTAGTGCCTGGCTGCCAGTCGGTGAATATCTCGCAACGGCGTTTTTCTATCGGCGTAATGACAAAGGGCACTGCATCCAACAGGGAGTCATGCTTCACGTAGAGATGTACTGCTGTTGTATCAAACTTCTCTATGGGCGATGGCATTTCTACCACGATACTTCCATTGGGTTTCATTGATGTGGGTGATAAGTATCTCACATCAAGCTTTTTGCGCGGCATCAGTGTGTCCACTATCTCATCGGGCTTTGCCCTGCGCAGCCGTTTAGCAAGATCCTTCTTCCATTCGTCTCTTTCCTCCTGCTGCTTCTTCATTCGCTTGGCATACGGTGTCTTGGCGAGAATCTCCAAGGTGTCGGTGGTGAGCCGTTGCACGTAGGTGCTATCCGTGATGTATGTCGTCATCTCTATACGCAGCGTGTCTTGGTTTACCAATGCCGTATCACGCAACCAGTATGTTACGGTGTCACACCTTGTTGATGAATCTATCACTCCCCAGTCCTTCGTGAGATGGGAGGGGGCATTGAGCAGTCGGAGCTGAGGCAGGGGCTGATTATACTGACTATCTACTGGGGCAGTAAAGAAAAGCGTGAAGTATCTCTCGTCTTTCCTTTCTGATTTCTGGAAATAGCGACTCGTCAACTGATGGTCAAAGGCTCTCAGCACTATATCGTCAGGCAGGAAATGGGTATATCCCGTGATGGTGATATCCTTGATATGGTCTTTATCCTGCCATAGGGTGTCCTGACGTGTATCGGGCTTACATGTCGGCACTACGATGTCGTGGCTGAATGCCATCTTCTCGCTGCGCTGCGTGAAACGATAGTCTCCGTCAGCATCCTGTACTGCGCCGACGGTGTAACTGCCAGGCGCTATGCCACGTATCACGAAATGTCCACGCGAATCACTCCTTGCCACGCGTCGCATTACGCTGTCGCCGTCGGCATAGAGTCCTACGAGTATGCCCTTTACGGGTTCGAGGTTCTTTGCTTCGAGCACATATCCGCTTACTTCCAGAGTATCTATCGCATCACCCGTAGAGAAGGTGTATGTGTAGTTGCCCATGGGATTGCTCTCGTTGTTGTCAACGATAGCATCGCTGAAGTCTATCGTATAGGTAGTATTGGGCAGCAGTGAGTCCAACAGGTTCACATATATATTTCTTCCCGTCACCTTTATCTCGGGTTGTTCGTGCTGTGGTGGTGATACCATCACCTTCTCGCTTGCCGACTCGAGTTTTATGTACTCATCGAAACTTATTACAATCTTCTTACTCGTCACATTAGTAGCATTCTCCTCAGGCACAGCGCCTACTACATGTGGCGGTCTCTCGTCATACCAACCGCCGTCAGGATGTCCCATGCGGGCACAAGAGGAGAAAAGAATTCCCCCTGCGACTCCCCCCAGGAGAGGGAGAACTATGTGCAATATTTTAGCTGAAAAGTTCAAAGGTTCAAGGGTTCAAAGGTTCAAAAGTTCTTCTATATGCTTGCGGGTGTTGGCAAGTCGCGGCACCTTGTGCTGTCCGCCAAGTTTGCCCTTACTGCGAAGCCAGTCGTCAAAGAGGTCTTTGCGTGCCTTCACTATCTTGAGGCACACCATATTGATGTCCTTGAATCGCTTCGCCTCATAGTCGCTGTTGAGTTCTTGCAGTTTGCGGTCGAGTATCGCAGCAAACTCATCGAGGTTTTCCGGTTCCTTGGTAAACTCTATGAGCCACTGATGGTGGGGCACCACTCCCTCTGCCCTAAACACTGGCGCTGCGGTATATTCACGCACCTGTGCCCCTGTCTGCTGACAGGCATACTGCAGGCCTTTCTCCGCATTATCCACTATGAGTTCCTCACCGAAGGCATTGATAAAACTCTTTGTCCTGCCAGTGATGACAAATTTATACGGTTTTATCGAGGTAAACCTCACCGTATCGCCTATCATATAACGCCATAGCCCACATGACGTGGTGATTATCATGGCATAGTTCTTACCAGTCTCAACACCCTCCAACGGCACCACCTTGCTCTCGTCGGTCAGCGTACCGTCATCGTCGATTGCGTCCATTGGCGCAAACTCATAGAACACGTCATAGTCCAGCATCAGCATCATGCTGCTGTCCGTTGGGTCATTCTGTATTCCAAAGAAACCTTCGGAGGCATTGTATGTCTCCATATAGTGCATATCACCCTTGGTGATGAGTTGCTCGTACTGCTTACGATATGGTGTAAATGCTATGCCACCATGGAAAAACACTTCAAGGTTTGGCCACACCTCCTCCAAGTGCTGCTTACCCGACAGTTCCATGACGCGCATCAGCACCGACATCATCCACGATGGCACACCGCTGATGTTTGTCACGTTGGCATTCAGACACTGGCGTGCTATCAGTTCGCGCTTGCGGTCAAACTCGCTGATGAGTGCCGTTTTCTTGTCAGGAACCCTGACAAGATTCACTACGGGGTTGATATTCTCAATAAGAATAGCAGAGAGGTCGCCCACAAGGGAGTTTGCCACATTGTAGTTGGGACTGTGCGACCCTCCAAGTATGAGTGCCCTGCCGTCAAAGAGTTTTGATTTGGGGTTGTTTTGCAGATAATAGGCAACAACATCATTGCCCCCTGCGTAGTGTATGCGCTTGAGTCCCTCCTTGCTTACTGGTATAAACTTTGACTTATCGTTGGTAGTGCCTGATGACTTGGCATACCACCTCACCTGACCAGGCCACAGCACGTTTTTCTCACCATGGCGCATACGGTCGATATAGTCCTTCAGTTCTTCATAGGTATTTACAGAAACAAAGCGTCGGAAAGTCTCATAATTTGTACTTCCCGCTATGCCGTGCTCCCTGCCATAGATGGTGTTGGCAGCCCTTGATGTGAGATGGCTTAGCACCTTCTCCTGCAACTCCAGTGGTGCAGCGAAATGTTGCTCCAACTCTCTTTGGCGCTTACGGAAATACAGTGACGCTATAGACGTTATACTCATCTTTCTTCTTTGTATTTAATATGCAAAGATAGTGAGTTTTAGCAAGATGAAGAAATTTATTAGGTATATTTAACGATTGCAACCATTGCAGTCGCCACCACTGCACCCCTTACAGCAGTCACGCTTTGCGCCACCACGATGTATGTAGCGGAGGACAAGAGTAAAGGCTACTATCACTATAGCCAACAATATGTAGGATTGCACATTCATAATGCTACAGCTATCTGATAGACTATCAGTGCCACGACGTAGGCTATGACGCACTGACCTACTACTACCGTCAGGGCATCGCGGTTGCCCAGCTCACGACGTATCGATGCTATTGCCGCCGCACACGGGGTGTAGAGCAGGCAGAACACCATGAGCGAGAATGCTGCCGCGGCAGATATCACGTCTGTGAGAGCCACTCCGCCGAAGAGCACCTCTATCGTACTTACCACGCTCTCCTTGGCGAGGAATCCACCCACAAGGGCTGTTGCCACACGCCAGTCGTCGAAGCCCAACGGACGGAATATGGGTGCCACAATGCTCGCCACCTGTCCCAATATGCTCTGCGACTGGTCGTCCACCATGTTGAAACTAAATGAGAAACTCTGCAGGAACCATATCACTATCGTAGCACAGAATATCACCGTGAACGCCCTCTGCAGGAAGTCGCGCGCCTTATCCCACAGCAGCCGCAGCGTATTGCGCATGCCTGGCATACGGTAGTTGGGCAGTTCCATGACAAATGGCACCGCCTCTCCTCTGAACACCATGTGCTTCAGCACCAGTGCCACCATGATACCCATGACGATGCCAAGCAGGTACATGGCACACATCACCAGCGCACCATTATGAGGAAAGAATGCTGCAGCGAGAAAGGCATATATGGGCAGTTTTGCCGTACATGACATAAACGGCGTGAGCATCACCGTCAGCCTGCGGTCACGCTCCGATGGCAGCGTGCGACTTGACATCACTGCCGGCACCGAACATCCGAAGCCCATCAGCAGAGGCACTATGGAGCGTCCCGACAGACCAAGTTTTCTCAGCAGTTTGTCCATCACAAAGGCTATGCGAGCCATGTATCCCGAGTCCTCCAGCATGGAGAGGAAAAAGAAAAGTATCACTATAATCGGTACAAAACTTGCCACCGTGCCTACGCCGGCGTACACTCCGTCGATGATGAGCGAGCGCACCGAGTCATTGATGTTCCATGCCATCAGGGTCTTGTCACTCTCTTCGGTAAACCATTCTATTGCCCCTTCAAGCCACTCCTGCATGGTACCGCCAACTATGTCAAACGTCACCCAGAATATCAGCGCCATGATGATGGCAAAGGTGGGCAGTGCGGTCCATCTGCCCGTCAGCACCCTGTCTATCCTCTGCGAGCGCAGCGCCTCTTTGCTCTCTTTCGGGCGCACCACGGTCTTCTGGCACAGTCGCTTTATGAAACTGTAGCGCATCTCAGCCATCGCCGCAGCGCGGTCCATGCCTCGCTCCTCCTCCATCTGTCGGAGTATATGCTCGATGGTCTCCTTCTCGTTGTTCGACAACTTCAATGCTTTCTCCACCATTCTGTCGCCCTCAGCAAGCTTTGCAGCAGCAAAGCGCAGCGGTATGCCGGCACGCTGTGAGTGGTCCTCTATGAGATGCATCAGGGCATGCAGACAGCGATGCACCGCACCGCCATGATCCTCCGGCGAACAGAAGTCCTGCCGTGCCGGTGCCTCCTGATAGCGCGCCACGTGCATGGCGTGGCTTACCAGTTCCTCAATGCCCTGATTCTTGCTTGCCGAGATAGGCACCACAGGTATGCCCAGCTCCCTCTCCATCTCGTTTACCCTCACCGTACCTCCGTTGCCCTCCATCTCGTCCATCATGTTGAGGGCAAGCACCATTGGTATGCCCAGCTCCATCAGCTGCATGGTGAGATAGAGGTTGCGCTCTATATTTGTGGCATCCACGATGTTTATGATGCCCTTTGGCCGATTGGGAGTGGACGATTTCCCCAGTATGAACTCACGGCTCACCCTTTCTTCATTAGTATATGGTGACAGGCTGTATATGCCAGGCAGGTCCGTTATCTCCGTATTCCTGTATCCACGTATGCTGCCACTCTTGCGGTCCACTGTCACGCCGGGGAAGTTTCCCACATGCTGGTTGGCACCCGTCAGTTGGTTAAACAGTGTCGTTTTGCCACAGTTCTGATTACCCGCCAAGGCAAAGGTGAGCGTAGCACCTTCAGGCAGCGGACTCTCGTGCGTAGGGTCGTGATATATACC
>CAMHQF010000013.1:0-39952 GCA_946187445.1 uncultured Prevotellaceae bacterium | reverse complement strand
CAAAAGTCCATAGACAAATATATTACGGGCTGTTTCACCGAGTATCCTGTTGAGAGCCTTTCCCTCTCCTATCCGTTTCATCTTGTTCCATGTGTTTATATGAAGGAAGTACACGATAAAGGACAGTATCATATTGACATTAGAGAAACCAAACTCTATCAGCACCATCACCAGTGCTACGGGCACTATCATCATATACAGATACTCTGTATATTTTTTCCCTATTAGTACCACGAGTGTGTTTTTGCCCGACTTCTTGTCATTGTCTATGTCCCGATAGTTGTTGACAAGCAGTAGGCAGTCTATCACCAATCCCGTCGCCACGCCGAGATTCCACGGCATCACGGCGAAGTTCTGCATATCATGCGGCACTGTCACATAGGTGGTAAATACCGTAGGCACTATACCGAAGAAAACGAGCACCAGTATGTCTCCCATTCCTATTTGCGCCATGCAGATTGTGTAGAGGAAACAAAATACCACGCTGCTTGCTCCCACTGCCACCATGCTCCATCCGCCGTAGCATATCAGTGGTATACCTATCATACATGCCAGGACGGTTGTTATGGCTATAGCCATTCTCATAGCCTTCATGGTGACCCATCCTTGCTGGCATGCCCTCAGTGGTCCGAGTCGCATCTCATCGTCCCTTCCCTTGAGACAGTCGTAGTAGTCGTTGATAAAATTGGCATCTATCTGCATGATAAAGGCAAAGAGCAAGCACAATGATGCCGGCACCCATCCTCCTTGTGTAAAAATCTCCATTCCACCGAGGTAGAAGGCGTAGGCGCATCCTATCATCACCGGCACGGCAGCACCTGTCAGTGTCTTGGGACGCGCTGCGAGCCACCAAGCCTTCGGTGAGTTCTTTCGCATGTTTATATCGATGACCATATCCTTTCGAAGTGTTTCCTCAGTTCTGCCTTATCGTCTATTATCCCGCGAAGCGTTCTGAGGTGCTGTTCGTTTTTCGAACCAGGTATCCACATGTGTATGTATCCTGCTGTGGAGTATTTCTTCTGCATGTGTTCCACGAAGCGGTTCCAGTGCTCTTCCTTTGACATTTCCGGGTAGTGGTGTTTGCCGTATTGTACAGTACGAAGGAATACCGTCTGCGGATTGAGGTCTCTGTCGGCTTCTGCCACTATCTTGCCGTATATGCTTCGTGGCATGCGCGACAGGCTTGCCCTATGGTCTTCCACGGCCTGTTTCATTATTTCTATCTGTTGGGCATCAAACCATTTCTCCAGTCTTTTGTCAGCCTTAAGTATCTTGCCGCTCTCCAGGTGGTGCGTAGCGCGTTCTTTCTCCAGTCCCAAGTCGTGGTAAGCAGCCACTACGTATGCCATATCGACGTTGGCTCCGAGGTTTTCTGCCAATTCTATGGAGGCTTTTATCACTCGCATGGCATGGTCTATGTTGTGTGCTTCGTCAAACGCATTATACCTTTTTAATATATTGCGTTCCACAAACTCCATTATGTCAAGGTTAACCTTCATTTTCGAGCATATTACTGGTTTCATCCAGAAAATCGTTACTTTCCATATCGGCAAGCGATTTCTTCTTCTTGTTTTCTTTTGCTCCCGCCTTAATGAGGCTTCGTGCGGCTGTGATGATACTTGGTCCGCTATCAGCGGTTGTAATCTTTAGTTTGGTGATTTTCTTGATGGTATCATTCATGCTCGACTCCACATCCATGAAACGAGTGCCAAAGTCTTGCACTCGCTCTACGATGGTATTTGCGGCATCTATCATTTGCTGTTGGTTTTTCAGCTGCCTTACCTGTGTCCACATCATTTCGAGCACTCGCAGATTCATGTACATCGTCTGTGGGCCAAGTATGAGTACTCCCTGGTCGTATGCCTCGCGCCATAGTGTAGTGTCGTTTACCAGTGCGAGGTTCAGTGCTCCCTCTATCGGTATGTACATGATGGCAAATGAGAGTCTGTTGTATCCTTCTGGCAGATACTTGGTGTATTCCTTTTTCGCCAGTCGCTTCACCTGTGCTCTCACGCTGTCTATATGTGCTTTGAGATATATGCTTTTCTCTGCCGAGTCGTCGTCGGCATTCATATAGCGCTCATAGTCTGTGAGCGACATCTTGGAGTCCACCACGACGTGGCGGTTATTGGGGAAGTGGAGTATAAAGTCGGGTATGAGTCCCCTTCCGTCATCACCTTTTGCTATCTTGCCGTTCTTGTCACGCAGTGTTTCCTGGGTATCAAATTGTTCCCCCTCCCTTAGTTCGAGGTCTTCGAGCAATTGTTTTAGTTTCAGCTCTCCAAAGTTACCCTGCACCTTCACTTCTCCCGTCAGTGCACGAGTGAGCCTGTCGGCCGTTTCGCCCAGTGATGTGCTCTTCTCCATATTGAGTTTTATAGCTTCATCGAGCCTGGTCATCGCTTCTTTTTGCTGATCCTTGGTATTGTCGAGTGCCTCGCGCATCTCCTTGATGCTTTGCTTCAGTGGGTCGATAATCTTTGATACCTCCTCGTTGTTGCGTTCTCCAAGTTCTTTCTGGCGTTCTTTCAGCACCTCCTCCGATGTTGTCTTCATCTGCTCACGAATAAGGTTCAGTTGCGAGTCTATCTGTTCCTTATTCATCTCGCGAAGGTTCTTCAGCTGGTCGGCAGAGTGTGCCCTGACGTCACTCAGTTGTCGCTCGTAGGAGTCTTTGATTTCTGCTATGCGTTTTTCGTATGCCTCCTTGGTATTAGCCAGGGTTTGGTCAGTCTGCCTCTTTACTATCAGCAGAATGACCACCAAAAGAATTATAAAACCTAAAATAAGAAGTATTTCCACTACCGTCTCTCCTTAGTCGATAAGTGTTGAGGAGCGCACTCTTGAGAGTGTCTCGGGTGTCATTTCAAGGAATGAAGCAATGAATACGAGAGGGGCTCTGAGCACCACCTTTGGCATCTGCTTGCAAATGCGGCGATAGCGGTCCTGTGCCGTCTCGAAGCGTACTAGGTCGGCATGTACCTGACATTCTATGAGCGACTCCTCTAATATCTTTCTGTACAGTATCTGTATATTCTGGTTGTGGAGTGCCACATTCTCCAGTCTTTTCTTGGGTATGGCGAATATCTGGCATGTCTCAAGGGCTTCTATCACCTCATTGCTTGGCGTCTCGCGAAAGAGGCTCTCCACCGACATAAATATGGAGCCGTCAACGGCGAGGTTGCTTGTCATCTCCTTGCCGTTCTTGTAGTAGTACTGACGTATGAGTCCCGTATGCAGGTAGTAGATATACTCTGCCACCTGTCCTTGTGGCAGTATGTCACTGCCTTTCTTGAACTTCATGGGTATGAGGAGATTTTCGAGTATGTCTATCTCCTCATGCGTCATAGTGCTGAACCTACGCGATAATTCCCTCGCGATATCCCTGACTGGTATTACCTGTTCTTTCATATATTTTAAAGTGGGTTATGTATTATTTTAGCCTAATCAAGTTTCAGTACGGCGAGGAATGCCTTCTGCGGCACTTCCACGTTGCCTATCTGTTTCATGCGCTTCTTGCCCCTTTTTTGCTTCTCGAGGAGTTTGCGCTTACGGCTCACATCGCCTCCGTAGCACTTTGCCGTCACGTCCTTGCGTACCTGCTTGATGGTCTCGCGTGCTATGATCTTGGCACCTATGGCAGCCTGTATGGCTATGTCAAACTGCTGTCGCGGTATGAGTTCCTTCAGTTTCTCGCACATGCGCCTGCCAAAACCTACTGCATTATCGTTGTGAGTGAGGGTTGACAGGGCATCGACGGGTTCACCGTTGAGCAGTATGTCGAGTTTTACGAGTTTTGACGGACGGAAGGAGTCTATGTGGTAGTCAAACGATGCATAGCCTTTGGATATGCTCTTCAGTTTGTCGTAGAAATCTATCACTATCTCGCCCAGCGGTATGTAGAAGTGCAGTTCCACACGGTTGCCGCTCACATACTCTTGGTTTATCAGTTCGCCGCGCTTGTCCAAGCACAGCTTCATGATAGGCCCTATGTAGTTGGCATCGGTTATGATGGTAGCCCTGATGTAGGGCTCCTCTATGTGGTCTATGAGCGTCTGGTCAGGCAGTCCTGAGGGGTTGTGCACCTCCTTGCTGTTTCCCTGTTTGTCATATACCATGTACGATACGTTGGGCACGGTGGTTATCACGTCCATATTAAACTCACGATCGAGTCGCTCCTGTATAATCTCCATGTGGAGCAGTCCGAGGAATCCGCAACGGAAACCAAATCCCAATGCCACTGATGACTCAGGCATGAATGAGAGTGACGCATCGTTGAGTTGTAGCTTTTCCAGTGACGCTCTGAGGTTTTCGTACTCTGCAGGGTCGATGGGATATACTCCTGCAAACACCATCGGTTTTACCTCCTGAAAACCCTCTATCGCCTTGTCGCATGGACGTGCTATGTGGGTAATGGTGTCGCCCACCTTCACCTCTTTAGCATCCTTGATGCCCGAGATGATGTACCCCACCTCGCCTGTCTTCAGTTCCTGTCGTGGCACCATGTCCATCTTGAGCACTCCCACCTCGTCGGCAACGTACTCCATGCCCGTATTGAAGAACTTCACCTTGTCGCCCTTCTTTATCGAGCCGTTGAGTATCTTGAAGTAGGCTATTATGCCACGGAATGAGTTGAATACCGAGTCGAAGATGAGTGCCTGGAGTGGTGCTTCGGTATTGCCTTTAGGAGCCGGTATGCGTTCCACCACGGCATCGAGTATTGCGTCTATTCCCTCACCCGTCTTGCCGCTGGCACGCAGTATGTCACTGCGGTCGCAGCCTATGAGTTCGATTATCTCGTCCTCCACCTCGTCGGGCATGGCGGCAGGCATGTCTATCTTGTTGATAACGGGTATGATCTCCAGGTCGTGCTCTATCGCCATATAGAGATTGGATATGGTCTGTGCCTGCACTCCCTGCGTAGCATCCACCACGAGGAGTGCCCCCTCGCATGCTGCTATGCTGCGGCTCACCTCGTATGAGAAGTCCACGTGTCCTGGAGTGTCGATAAGGTTGAGCCTGTAAGCACCCTTATCGGCGATATCACCCTTGTAGTCATACTCCATCTGTATGGCATGACTCTTTATGGTGATGCCTCGTTCCTTTTCGAGGTCCATATCGTCAAGCATCTGTCCCTCAGTGATTTGTATCGTCTCCGTGCGCTCTAACAAGCGGTCGGCAATGGTACTTTTACCATGGTCTATGTGGGCTATGATGCAAAAGTTTCTTATATGATTCATCAGTATGTGTTGTCCGTAATATGATATTTCAATTTGCAAATTTAATCTTTTTTTTTGAAAATGACAAATATCAAGTCATTTTTTTTTCGTAATTTTGCACCATGAAGCATAAAATAGTTGTATTTTTCATTTTTGCACTCGCTTTTTCCTCATGTACCGAACGCCAAACTCTTGAAGAAAAAGCCACTGCTGATGCACGCGAATTTAACCGTCGCTACTGCCCCACTCCAGTAGTCAATTTCATGCGCACTGACAGCATCTCATTCAACCCTCGAAATCACACCTTCACATACTCATACAGCTTCTGCGATATGCTCGATGATGAGAAGATTGTAGCAATCAATAAAAGTAAGATAACCAACGTTTTAACATCAAGCATTAAAAACTCTACTTCAATGAAGACCTACGTCGAGTCTGGCTACCGATTTCACATCGTCTGCCACTCCGACAAATCACCCCGTACCACACTTTTTGAACTCAACCTTTAAATGCTATACAAAGGTACTGCTTTAATTTAATCTATGCAAGCAAAACGGGGTATTTAACACTGCGCTACCCTCCCCTCCCAGAGACTATGCCAGAGGGTACATCTGACAGTGCCAGAAGCGACATCTTGCTATGCCAGAAGGTACATGGGGCAGTGCCGGAAGGCACAAGATGTACGATTTTATCTTCAACACTCAACTCATTGTTTTATAATAAGTTACATTACAAATACATAAACAAAAAATCTTCAATTTTCAATATTCAATCTTCAACCACCCTAAAATCGTGGCGGGGTTTTTAACAATTAGTGTGTGGTGGTCAACTATTTCAGTAGAACATAAAAAAAGTCGAACTATTCAACTATTCATTATTCAAATAGGACAAGAAGGTTTTAGGACTTAGGATTTACAGGAACTTTATATTATATATATTATAATTATAATATATATAATATAAAAAATTTTGATACTCGTTTTCTACAATTTCGAAAAACCTTCCTGTCCGAAATGAATAGTGAATAATGAATAATTAAAATTGATTTTACTACCTTATTTATTTTGCCATATCAGAAAAAAATAGTACCTTTGTACTGAAATTAGAATTTATCCCTAACACACAACAATGAACATATCTTATAAATGGCTTAAAGAGTATGTCAGTTTCGACATGACACCCGACGAGGTTGCCAAGGCGCTGACAAGTACAGGACTTGAAGTGGGAGCGCTGGAAGAAGTGCAGACCATCAAGGGCGGACTGAAAGGTCTCTACGTAGGCAAGGTGCTGACATGTGAACCCCACCCCGACAGCGACCACATGCACGTTTGCACCGTTGACCTGGGCAGGGAGGAGGCTTCGCAGATAGTATGCGGCGCACCCAACGTGGCAGCCGGACAGAAGGTGATAGTAGCCGACCTAGGCTGCGTGCTCTACGACGGCGACAAAGAGTTTAAAATCAAAAAGTCAAAGCTCAGAGGCGTGGAGTCATGTGGCATGATATGTGCCGAGGACGAGATAGGCGTAGGCACAGACCACTCTGGCATCATCGTGTTGCCTGAGGACGCCAAGGTGGGCACACCGGCTGCGGAGTACTACAACCTGGAGAGCGACTGGCTCATTGAGGTGGATATCACCGCCAACCGTGCCGATGCACTCTCACACTACGGAGTGGCTCGCGACCTCTACGCATGGATGAAGGCTAACGGCAAGGAGACCACACTCACGAAGCCCAGCTGCGATGCATTCAGCGTGGACAACCACGACCTGCCAATAGAGGTAGAGATACAGAACACGGAGGCTTGCCGTCGCTATGCATGCCTGAGCATCACCGACTGCGAGGTGAAGGAGTCACCTGAGTGGCTGAAGAACAAACTCACCGTGATAGGTCTGCGCCCCATCAACAATATCGTTGATATCACCAACTACATCATGATGGCTTATGGACAGCCTATGCACTGTTTCGATGCCGACATGGTGAAGGGCAACAAGATAATAGTGAAGGACCAGAACGCAGGCAAGAAGTTCATCACCCTCGACGGTGAGGAGCACACACTGGGTGAGCACGACCTCGCCATATGCAATGCTGAGGAGCCTATGTGCATAGCAGGCGTATTCGGCGGCAAGGGCTCAGGCACCTACGAGACAACGAAGAACGTGGTATTGGAGTCAGCATACTTCCACCCCACATGGATACGTAAGTCAGCACGACGCCACGGACTATCCACCGATGCCTCATTCCGCTTCGAGCGCGGCATAGACCCCAACGGAGCTATCTACGCCCTGAAGCAGGCGGCAATACTGTGTAAGGAGCTGGCAGGCGGCAAGGTGAGCATGGAGATAAAGGATGTGTATCCTAACCCAATAGCCGACCCTGAGATGCGTCTGGACTTCAGCTATGTGGATAACCTCATAGGAAAGAAGATAGGCAACGACACAATAAAGAACATACTCCAGAGCCTCGAGATAAAGATAAACAAGGAGGACAATGAGGGTGTGGATATCACGGTGCCGGCTTACCGCGTGGACGTGCAGCGTCCTTGCGACGTGGTGGAGGACATACTGCGCATCTACGGCTACAACAACGTGGAGATACCTACGCAGCTCAAATCAACACTCACCGTGAAGGACTTCGAGGATCAGCGCCACAAACTGATGAACCTCGTGGCAGAACAGCTGGTGGGTGCAGGATTCAACGAGATACTCAACAACTCACTCACCAAGGGTGCATACTACACCGACCTCAAGGCATACCCTGCCGATAAGTTGGTGACAATAGTCAATCCCCTGTCAAGCGACCTCAACGTGATGCGTCAGACTCTGCTCTTCGGCGGACTGGAGAGCATCATGCGCAATGCCAACCGCCGTATGCCTAACCTGAAGTTCTTTGAGTTTGGCAACTGCTACCAGCACTTCAACGACAAGGTAGATGACGAGAACCCAATGAAGGCGTATGCCGAGGAAAGCCACATGGGACTGTGGATCACGGGTAAGCGTGTGGAAGGTTCGTGGATACACCCTAACGAGGACTCTACATTCTACGAACTGAAGGCACATGTGGATAACATACTGCGCCGCATTGGAATGCCACAGGGAATGCTCGTGACGGAGAAGACGGACAGCGACCTATTTGCTACCGGACTGCGCATGATGAACCGTGGTGGCAAGGTGATGATAGAGATGGGCGTAGTAAGCCCTAAACTGCTCAAGCAGGCAGAGATAAACAATGAGGTATATTATGCCGAGATAAACTGGACTGCAGTGACCAACGCCGTGAAGAAGTCTGCCGTACACTTCACCGAAATACCTAAGTATCCTGCCGTATCACGCGACCTGGCTCTGCTCATCGACAAGAGCACGGAGTTTAGCGAAGTGGAGAAGATAGCACGCCAGACGGAGAAGAAACTGCTGAAGAAGGTGGAGCTCTTCGATGTATATGAGGGCGACAAACTGCCCGAGGGCAAGAAGTCATATGCCGTGAACTTCGTACTGCAAGACAGCGAGCGCACTCTCAACGACAAAGCTATCGACGCTGTGATGCAGAAACTCATCACCAACCTTAAGAAACAACTTGGGGCTGAGCTGAGATAGGCGACTGATATTTCATTCAACTTTAAACATAAAACATTCAACTAAATAAAACAATGGGAAGAGCATTTGAATATCGTAAGGCCACCAAGATGAAGCGTTGGGGCCACATGGCAAAGACATTTACACGTTTGGGAAAGCAGATAGCAATAGCCGTGAAGGCTGGCGGTCCTGACCCCGACACAAACCCTACACTGCGTTCTATCATCGCTACATGTAAGCGTGAGAACATGCCGAAGGACAACATCGAGCGCGCCATAAAGAACGCAATGGGCAAAGACCAGTCAGAATACAAGGAGGTGACATACGAGGGATATGGCCCTCACGGCATAGCAGTGTTTGTTGACACTCTGACCGACAACACCACTCGTACCGTAGCTGACGTGCGCTCAGTATTCAACAAGTTCAACGGCAACCTCGGTACTACGGGTTCGCTCTCGTTCCTCTTCGACCACAAGTGCGTCTTTACATTCAAGAAGAATGACAGCATAGACATGGACGACCTCATTCTGGAACTCATAGATTTCAACGTGGACGACGAGTTTGACGAGAACTACGACGAGGAGAAGGATGAGACAACCATCTCAGTATATGGCGATCCGAAGTCATACGCACAGATACAGAAGTTCCTTGAGGAGAAGGGCTTCGAGGATATCGGTGGTGAGTTTACCTACATACCTAACGACCTGAAGGACGTTGACGCAGAGCAGCGTGCCACCATCGACAAGATGATAGAGAAACTCGAGGAGTTTGACGACGTTCAGACCGTCTATACTAATATGAAGCCTGAAGAGGAATAAAGCCCCTCTAAATCTCCCCCATGGTGGAGACCTATTTGAAGAAAGCACTAATAGCGAACCACCCCTTTCCCTCCCCATTGGGGGAGTTGGAGGGGGTAATAAACCCTAAATCACAACATGAAGAAAATCCTTTCTTTGCTCGTAATCATAATTTTCAATTGTCAGTTTTCAATTGTCAATTCGGTAAAAGCCGAAGGTTGGGACACCGCACTCTACAAGCAGATAGAGAGTCGCATCGTAGCACCAACCTTCAAGGATAAGACCTATAACGTAAAGAAATACGGCGCTTCACCAAAGGCCGATGCTGCCAAGAACCAGAAGGCTATCAACAAGGCAATAGAGAAATGTTCGAAGGCTGGTGGCGGTAAGGTCGTTATCCCTGCCGGCACATACCAGACGGGAGCCATACGTCTGCTGTCAGGCGTGAACCTCGAGATACAGAAAGATGCAAGGATAGTCTTCGCCTTCCAACCCGAGTTATACCCCAATGTGGTGACACGCTGGGAGGGACTGGACTGCATAAACTACTCACCATGCATCTACGCCTACAAGGCGCAGAATATAGCCATCACAGGCGAAGGAACCATAGATGGCAACGGAAGCAACGACACCTGGTGGCAATGGAACGGCAACCCCAGATTCGGGTTTAAGGAGGGCATAACAAAGGAGTGCCAGAACCGCATTCCATACAAGGGAATAGCCAAGTACGAGAAGAATGCTGAGGGCAATATGCTCTCCAACCGTCAGGCCCTGCAGAAAATGATGGACGACGGAGTACCTACGGAGCAACGTGTATTCGGTATGGGACACGGACTGCGTCCGCAATTGCTGAACCTCGTATCATGCGAGAACATACTCATTGAGGGCGTGCAGATGGTACACTCCCCCTTCTGGGTGATGCACCCTCTGTTCTCTAAGAATATAACGATACGCAAAGTCACAGTAACCAACGAAGGACCTAACGGCGACGGGTGTGACCCAGAGTCATGTGAAGACGTGCTGATAGAGGACTGCATATTCCACACCGGCGACGACTGCATAGCCATCAAGTCAGGACGCAATGCCGACGGACATCGCACACCTATACCATCGCAGAATATCATAGTGCGCCGTTGCGTGATGGAGGATGGACACGGTGGTGTGGTACTGGGCAGTGAGACATCGGCAGGCGTAAGGAACGTCTTTGCTGAGGACTGTAAGATGGACTCACCCAACCTCGACCGTGTGCTGCGCATCAAGACAAACTCATGCCGAGGCGGCGTGACGGAGAATATCTACATGCGCAACATAGAGGTAGGAGAATGCAAGAGGTCTGTCATGCGCATAAACCTCAACTACGAACCAAGCGAACCATCACCACGTATATATATACCTACTGTGCGCAATGTGTATATGGAGAACGTGACAAGCCAAAAGTCAAAGTACGGCATACGCATAGACGGACTTGAGAAGGATGCGCAGATTTACGATATCTACGTAAAGAACTGCTCGTTCAACGGCGTTACCGATGCGCCAATACTTTATTCAGGACGCTCCAAGGACATATACATAGAGAACGTGAAGGTAAACGGCAAGGAACTGCTCTCAAAGGCTCCTTACTGCCGTTACTCGGAGTGGATGGCATGGAGCGAGATGCAGAGAGTGCCCAACCCCATATACCTTGACTTCACCAACCCTGAGAAACGTCCGCAAGGCAAGTGGAACTATGGTATGGGACTGGAACTGGAGGCTATACTGGACTGCTACAAGACTTATGGCGACACCATCTTTGCCAACTATGTAGGTAGGTACCCTGGACAGATGGTGAAGGAGGACGGCTCGGTGGTGGGCTACAACTATGATGAGTTTAACCTCGACAATATACGTCCTGCACGCCTGCTACTGCAATACAACCGCCTATTCCCCGAGGCAAATGTGACAAACGCTCTGCCTACCTTCTTCAAGCAATTAGAGAACCACCCAAGGACGAAGGAGGGCGTATGGTGGCATAAGAAGATATATGCCAACCAAGTGTGGCTCGACGGCATATATATGGGACTGCCTTTCTATACCCTCTCGGCTCAGGAACTGAAAGGAAAGAAGCAGGCAAAGAAATACTACGACGATGCCGTTGACCAGATAACGAAGACCTTCCGTCGCACATACGACGAGAAGACAGGACTGTGGAAGCATGCTTGGGATGAGACACACTCCATGTTCTGGGCTGACAAGGAGACAGGACTGTCAAAGCACACTTGGGCAAGAGCTATGGGATGGTTCGTGATGGCGATGACCGAGATACTCGATGCCCTGCCACAAGACTATGCCCGTCGTGCAGAGGTCATCAACATTCTGCATCAGGCTATGGCGGCAGCAGTGAAGTATCAGGACAAGGACAGCGGACTGTGGTTTGACGTGATGGACGTAAAGTCTGACAAGAACTACCTCGAGTCAACAGCATCGGCTATGTTCACCTACGTACTGCTCAAGGGTTCACGACTGGGCTACCTGCCTGAGCCAGAGTTCAAAGAGGCTGGTGTGAAGGCTTACAACGCCATCATAGAAAAGATGATAAAGGTGAATCCTGACCAAACAATATCCCTCACCGACTGCTGCGCCGTTTCTGGTCTGGGACCAGACAACAACCCAAGGCGTGACGGAACATTCGAATACTACATGTCAGAACCCATCAGGGATAACGACCCTAAGGGCGTAGGACCATTCATCTGGGCTTCACTCGAAATGGAGCGTGAATAATTCACAATTCTCAATTTTCAATTTTCAATTCTCAATTTTCAATTAGTAGTAAGTGGCAACAGTTGACGACAAGAAGATAATCTTCTCAATGGTGGGAGTTTCAAAAATCATCCCACAAAACCAAAAGCAAGTATTAAAGAACATATACCTCTCGTTCTTCTACGGAGCGAAGATAGGCATCGTGGGTCTTAACGGTGCGGGTAAGTCAACCCTGATGAAAATTATCGCCGGACTGGACGATAAGTTTCAGGGTGAGGTGGTATGGAGCCCAGGATACACGGTAGGCTACCTACCACAGGATCCTCCACTCGACGAGACAAAGACCGTGAAGGAAAACGTGCAGGAGGGTGTGCAACATGTTTATGATGCTCTCAAGGAGTATGACGAGATAAACCAGAAATTCGGACTGGAGGAGTACTATGGCGCCCCCGACAAGATGGACAAACTGATGCAGCGACAGGCTGAGGTGCAGGACATCATCGACTCCACCGATGCATGGAACATGGACTCAAAACTCGAGAGGGCAATGGCAGCTCTCAACTGTCCTCAAGGTGATAGCTATGTAAAGAACCTCTCAGGTGGTGAGCGCAGGCGTGTGGCTTTGTGTAAGCTCCTGCTTCAGAAACCCGATGTGCTGCTTCTCGATGAGCCCACCAACCACCTCGATGCTGAGTCAATAGACTGGTTGGAGCAACACCTACAGCAATATGAAGGAACAGTTATTGCCGTAACCCACGACCGTTACTTCCTCGACGATGTATCGGAATGGATTCTTGAACTCGATCGTGGTGAGGGCATTCCTTGGAAGGGCAACTACTCTTCATGGCTCGACCAGAAGACCAAGCGAATGGCTCAGGAGGAGAAGACGGCATCAAAGCGCCAGAAGGCTCTCGAGCGTGAGTTGGAATGGATTCGTATGGCTCCAAAGGCACGCCAGGCAAAGGGTAAGGCACGTCTGAACTCTTACGATGCTATGCTCAACGAAGAGACAAAGGAGCGCGAAGAGCGTCTGGAGATATTCATTCCCAACGGTCCGCGTCTGGGTAACAAGGTTATTGAGGCTAAGGGAGTATGCAAATCTTTCCCACAGGCTGACGGAACGGAGAAGCTACTCATCAAGAACCTCGACTTCATGCTGCCACCAAACGGCATCGTGGGTGTCATAGGTCCTAATGGCGCAGGTAAGACTACACTCTTCCGACTTATCATGGGACTGGAGAAACCTGATGCCGGAACCTTTGAGGTGGGTGAAACAGTGAAACTGGCATACGTTGACCAGCAGCATGTGGATATAGACCCCAAGAAGTCGGTCTATGACGTCATTTCACAAGGTGTGGAGACTTTCCGCATGGGTGGCAGAGATGTCAACGCTCGTGCGTACCTCTCACGCTTCAACTTTTCAGGCAATGACCAGGGAAAGCTCTGCGGAGTATTGTCAGGTGGTGAGCGTAACAGGCTGCAACTTGCGCTTGCTCTGAAACAGGAAGGCAATGTGCTGCTTCTTGACGAGCCCACCAACGATATCGACGTAAACACTCTGCGAGCCCTTGAGGAGGGCCTGGAGAACTTTGCAGGATGTGCTGTAGTCATCTCGCACGACCGCTGGTTCCTCGACCGTATATGTACCCACATCCTTGCCTACGAGGGTGACGGAAACGTGTTCTTTTTTGAAGGCTCATACTCAGACTACGAGATTAACAAGGCACGCCGCTTAGGTACTGACGAGATAAAGCGTCCGCGTTACAGAAAACTGATGGAGGATTAACAAATAATTCCTAATTCCTAATTTCTAATTACTAATTAAGAAATTGATTTACCCTGACAACTTTGAAAAGAAGATAGGATTTTCTGAAATCCGCAAGATGCTGAGAGGCAACTGCCTGAGCACACTCGGATGGGAGTGCGTGGGCGACATGGAGTTTATGACTGACGCTGATGCCATAAACACCCGACTGAGCGATATAAAGGAGTTTCGGAGAATACGCGAGGAGGAAGACGACTTCCCCCTCAGCTATTTCTTTGACGTCAGGCAGAGTGTGGCACGACTGAAACTGAAAGGGACACACATGGAGGAACAGGAACTCTTTGACCTCATGAGGTGTCTTATCACCATATCGGGCATCAAGCAGTTTCTTGCCCCGATAGACGACTCCACACCACCACGATATCCTCACCTGCACCAGTTGTCGAAGAATGTTCTCACATTCAACAACGACATACGCAGCATACAGGGAATACTCGATAAGTTCGGTCACATAAAAGACCAGGCATCATCAGCCCTCTTCCATATCCGTATGGAACAGAAAAAAATGGAGGGAAGCGTATCAAAAACACTAAGTGCCATACTGCGCTCGGCTCAGGCTGAGGGACATATAGACAAGGATGTCACACCAACGATGCGCGACGGCAGACTCGTGATACCCGTAGCACCCGCCATGAAACGCAAGATACAGGGCATAGTGCATGATGAGTCGGCAACGGGCAAGACACTCTTCATAGAACCCACGGCTGTAGTGGAGGCAAACAACCGCATACGTGAACTGGAGGCAGAGGAGAAACGCGAGATAATACGCATACTCTGTGAGATGAGCGACAAACTGCGTCCTGATGCCGACGGAATACTTGAGTCAGTGAAGTTCCTTGCGAAGATAGACTTCATACAGGCAAAGGCACAGCTTGCCGACCAGTTTGAGGCTTTCGAACCAGAAGTGCTCCCCCACCCTCACATAGACTGGATCAGAGCCATACACCCTCTACTACGAGAGTCACTACAGAAACAAGGCAGAAACGTAGTGCCACTGGATATAGAGTTAAATAACAAGGATTCTGTTCCTTCCCTACAGAGGGATGTTAGGAGTGGGGTCATTCTCATAATCTCTGGTCCTAATGCTGGTGGCAAGTCCGTATGTCTGAAGACCGTTGGACTGTTGCAGTACATGTTACAGTGCGGACTGTCCGTTCCGCTTGGCGACCGTAGCACCTGTGGCACATTTGAGAACATAATGATTGACATAGGCGACCAGCAGAGCATTGAGGATGACCTATCGACATATTCATCACACCTTCTTAATATGAAGATGATGATACGAAATGCCAACAGCAAAAGCCTACTGCTCATTGACGAGTTTGGTGGCGGTACCGAACCCCAGATTGGCGGTGCCATAGCCGAAGCCGTATTAAAGCAATTCTGCGAGAAACGTGCATGGGGCATCATAACCACCCACTATCAGAACCTCAAGGACTTTGCCACAAGACAGGACAACGAGGCTCCAGAGACGGCATCCAAAGTCATTAACGGTGCTATGCTCTATGACCGACATGAGATGAAGGCACTGTTTCAACTGCAGACAGGCAGACCAGGTTCTTCCTTCGCCATAGAGATAGCACGCAAGACAGGACTGCCCGAAAGCGTGATACGCGATGCCTCAGACATTGTGGGGCAGGACTACATTCAGTCTGACAAATACCTGCAGGACATCGTCAGGGACAAGAAGTATTGGGAGCGCAAACGCGAGACCGTTCACCAGCGTGAGAAGGATATCGAGAAGACCATCACACGTTACGAAACATCTGTTGAGGAAATAGAGAAAGAACGCAAGGCAATACTGCGCAGAGCAAAAGAACAGGCTGAGGAATTGCTCCGTGAGGCTAACCGCAGAATAGAAAACACCATTCGCGAGATACGTGAAGCAGAAGCCGAAAGAGAAGCCACACGCCGACTGCGTGAAGACCTCAACGACTTTAAGTCTGAGGTGCAGAGCATTGACAGCACACAGCAGGATGAGGCAATAGAGAAGAAGATGAAGCAAATCCTTGCTCGCAAGGAACGTCAGGCTAAGCGCAAGGCGGAGAAGGTTAAGAAAGAGGAACAACAACAAGTATCAGCCAACAGTATAGGTAATACCTCCTCTCTCTCGCAGAGAGGGGTTAGGAGTGAGTCTTCTCTTTCTCCCAAACTCTCTGCCCTACTCGACCACTGGCAGGGAGGCGGCGAGGTAAAGGAAGACAAGCGTGTCAACCAAACACGTAAGGATTCGAGAATGACCCGTCAGGTTATAGACGAGCACAAGGCTGGTTTCCGTCAGGAGATAGATGTAAGGGGTATGCGTGGTGACGAAGCCCTGCTTGAGGTACAGCATTTCATCGACGATGCCATACTGATAGGTTCACACAACGTAAGGATTCTTCATGGCAAGGGCAACGGCATCCTTAGGGAGCTTATACGCAACTACCTCAATGCCATCCCCAACGTCATAGGTTGCAGGGACGAACACATACAGTTCGGAGGTTCGGGAATAACGGTCGTTGATTTAGATTGATTCCCAACTCTAATGCAAAGGCTCCAACATTCATACAGAGGGTTGGGGCATACTATATTCACATCCACAATAGAGTTGATTGTAAAAGCCATTCTCACGAAGTAATTGGTTACGACGTTCCTGCAGTCCACCTTTACGCCAATTACGTTCCCAGAACTCAACGCCATCAACCTGTTTTGCAGCCCACAAACCAGCTTCATTAATTTGATTGATAGACTTCCAACGACTTGATGCAAGAGTAGTAGTAAACAAGTCTATGCCAAGTTCTGCGCACTTTTTTGCAGTACGAAGCAGACGAAGTTTGAAACATTCAATACAACGGGAACCCCTTTCGGGTTCATGTTCCAACCCCTTAACACTTTTTCTCCATACATCGTGATCGTAGTCATCATCTATTATGACCAATCCTAATTTCTCTGCGTAGCGGGAAATTTCATTCTTGCGTATGAGATACTCCTCTTCGGGATATATATTAGGATTGCAATAATAGATGACAGGCTCAATATCATTGTTCATCATCCACTCTATTATGGCAGACGAACACGGAGCACAACAACTATGTAGGAGAACCTTTTTAATTGTGAATTATGAATTATGACACGAATGTGATGAGCTTTGCGAACTAATTATGAATTATTCTATGACCTTAAACTCGTACCCTTGCTCCTTGAGATAACGTAGGGAGGCAGGAAGTGCGTAGCGTAGTTTTTCGATGGACTTGAGAGAATCATGAAATGTTATGATAGAACCATTGCGGGCATACAGCACAACATTTCTAAGCACATCGAAAGCATTGAGCAGGTGAGAATAGTCACGAGTAACAAGATCCCACATCACTATCTTATACTTACGGCGTAACATGTTGTATGCTCCAAACCACATCCAACCATGGGGAGGGCGGAAGAGGTGAGAATGTATCACCTCATTCGCCTTCTCCACGTTGTTGTAGTATGTTACTATATAGTGCTTGAGCGATCCCATGTGGTTATATGTATGATTGCCTACCTGATGTCCTTCTTCCACTATACGCTGGTATAGGTCAGGGTGTCTCTTTACATTCTCGCCCACCATAAAGAATGTTGCTTTTGCATCATACTCCTTAAGAGTGTCAAGAATAAAAGGTGTGGACTCAGGTATCGGCCCATCATCAAAGGTAAGATATACGGCACGCTCCTCTGGATTTATTCTCCACAAAGCTTTGGGATATATCCACCTAAGCCACTTTGACGGTTGCTCTATCAGCATTTTCTACTAAACTTATAAAGGTCAATAATTAAATGTACCGCCACGCTGCTCATACAGGCGCATATACTTAGAGAGAGACTCTGCAATCTTGTCACCGTATGACTTATCGTACTCGTCGGCTATATCCAAAATGGACTGCATGATGTACAAATTATACATACAGTCGCGCTGATTAGAGTTGAATGCAGACTGTTTCTGTCCAAGGTAGTAAGACATATACTGAGAGCAGTTCTTGTACATCTTGCCAAGAATATGCTCTGCTTTCGCTTTATTACCCAACTTATAATAGGCTTCGGCAAAGTCGAGTCCACCTCCCATAAAGTTATATGGGATATTGTACTCCGGCAGCATCTTGTCAGCATATTTTATTGCTTTAATGGCCTTATCCTTCTTACCCTCGTCGAGCAAATGCTTTATCAACATAGCAAAAAGACGACGATGTGTATAGCACATACGTGTGACAGTTTCATCTAAATAAAGTCCTGGCTTATCCAACCCACCAAACTTAAATCGTGTCATGAGGTTGGTATAAACTTTTTCCGTATCAAAGTTGTTCTTCTCATTTGTATGGAATGGGGTGATACGGTTGACAAGACCTTCCTGAATAAAGTTCTCGCCAAGGTTCATATAATTCTCAGCACCTACAGTAAGCGCCACATATAGCGGACGTGTCCAGTTGCTGTTGGCTACCATCTCAAGAAGCATAAGGTCACCCTTGTAAAGAGAACGCTTACCCGTGAGACTTATCGCCATACGATCTGGTATCTCCATTACTTTACCAGTAGAATCCTTGGGGAGCATCATGCCAGATTTCAGCACCTTATCCTTGTCAATATTGAGATATAATGTGTCCGTCGGAATAATGTGCAACTCATCATCATCCTTGTTATTGCGAACCCAGTATTTCAATATGTTATGAATCTCAAACGGATCATCGCCAAACTGCTCACGAGCCTCCTTAGGATTGGTAGCGTAGAAATCAATTACCTGTTGCTTGTATTCTGGCTTTATTTCTACATATTCGTTTGTACCAGAGCAGTAATTGATACGTGGCCATGTGATAGGTAGTGAAGGAGAATTCCATGCCGGACGAACCATCTGATCTATGTACCAATCTGTCTGCAGGTATGACAGGTTGCAGACACGAGCGTCAGTGCGCACTTGCTCTACGTCCTGATTGTACCACAGAGGGAAGGTGTCGTTGTCACCATTGGTGAATATAATAGGATAGCCTTCATCCTGCATGGACATGAGGTAGTTCTGACCAAAGTCACGACATGTATAGCGACCTGAACGATCGTGATCATCCCACGTCTGTGAAGCCATCTGCAATGGTACTATCAAAGTGAGCATAGCCACAACGGAGGCTATTAGCACGCTCTCACTCTTCAGTTTGCGCGCTATGAGGTCTATTATAGCAGCCACACCCATGCCACACCATATAGCATAGGCATAGAACGAGCCTGCATAGGCATAATCACGCTCACGTGGTTGCATAGGTGTCTGATTGAGGTAAATGACGATAGCAAGTCCTGTCATAAAGAAGAGGAAGAACACTACCCAGAACTGCTGTATGCCCTTTTTACCCTTGTAAGCTTGCCAGAATAATCCTATCAAACCTAAGATGAGAGGCATACAGTAGAATACGTTGTGTCCTTTATTCTCCTTTAGTTCATCTGGCAACTTAGACTGGTCACCAAGCATGGCATTATCTATCACGGAGAATCCTGTTATCCAGTTGCCATGCTCCGACTCACCATTACTTTGGAGGTCATTCTGACGTCCTGCAAAATTCCACATGAAGTATCGCCAGTACATGAAGTTACACTGATAAGAAAGGAAGAAACGCATATTCTCCAAGAAAGTAGGAGTTTTTACCGACACTATCTGACCGCAACGATCATAATCAGTCACAGTACCATCTACTCCACCCATCCAGTCCTCATATGCCTGAGCATGTCCTGCATCATGCATACGTGGGAAGAGCATATTCTGTGCATATACATACTTATCCTTTGTACGTACTACAAAATAGCGGTCTGGCTCGTCTGCTGATTTTTTCTCCACCCTCTGGTATATCGGAGCACCTTCCTTCATGCGTGGAATACACATATTGCCCTCTATGTCAAGTGCTACCTGCGAGGTATATGCTTGTCCGTATATCAGTGGGCTGTCTCCATACTGATCACGTGACAAGTAGCTGCCCAACGTAAAAATATCCTCGGGGGAATTTTGGTCCATCGGAGGGTTGGCACTTGAACGTACTACTATTAGAGCATAAGTAGAGTATCCTATCATCAACATCAGCATACAGCAGAGTGCCGTATTCTTTATGCGGTTGGTAACGATGTTTTTACCACTCCTTTTGAAGTTTACAGCAAACCATATAACCACCAGGATGATAGCACCTACTATGGCAGCACTCCATCCATAGCCATAGAACGGGATACCCAACATACCTATCGCAAGGGTGAATGCCAGATTGCCACGTTTTACGCTGTTTCTATATGTCTCGTATATAGCCCACAGCACTATTGATATGAGCAAGACGATATAGATTATAGCACCTGTATTGAATGGCATGTTTAGGTGGTTTACGAAAAGTAATTCAAACCAACCGCCTACTGTGATTATACCTGGTATCACACCATATAGCACAGCAGCCATGAGTATTACTGATATAAACAGAGCTAACAGAGAACCCTTTAAATCTGCATCAGGATACTTCTTGTAATAGAACACCAGCACAATAGCAGGGATGCACAAAAGGTTCAGCAGGTGAACACCGATAGAAAGACCTGTCATGTAGGTAATGAGTATGAGCCAACGATCAGAACCTGGCTTATCTGCCACATCCTCCCACTTTAGTATCAGCCAAAATACTACCGCTGTGAAGCATGAAGAGTATGCATATACCTCTCCCTCTACTGCAGAAAACCAGAAGGTGTCGGAAAAGGTATATATCAGAGCACCTACTACGCCAGAAGCTTCTATTGCTATCATCTTAGCTGGAGTCAGTTCCTCCCACTTGTTGATGAGCAAACGACGCACTAAGTGAGTTATGGTCCAGAAAAGGAATAATATACATGCAGCACTGAGTATTGCCGACATAGTATTGACCATCTTTGCTACCTGTGTAGCATCACTCGCAAAGTGTGTAAACAAATTGGCAGTAAGCATAAAGAAAGGCGCACCAGGTGGATGGCCTACTTCAAGCAGATAACCTGTAGTGATAAACTCCGGACAATCCCAAAAGGATGCCGTAGGTTCAATGGTAGAACAATATACGACAGCAGCTACCAGGAAAACCAGCCAGCCTAATACATTGTCCACAAGTCTGAATCGTTTCATTGTTTTCTTTTATTATTATTACTTATTTTTGCTCTTTATAAGTTATGGCCTGCCATTGCTCCTAACAAGACCTTCAGATGAACAGATGCAATAACCAGTTTACCAGATATGCTCCGTATATTAGAAATATGTACCTAAGTACTTTTCCTAATGTTATGGAGAAAAAGGTAATGAAGATATTGGCACGCATCAGTCCAAGAAGTATGGTGATTGCAGAACCCAGCAGTGGTATGAAAGCGAAGAAACCCATATATGCACCTCTGCCTCGCATGAAGCGTCGTGCTTTATCCATCTGCTCTGGCTTTACATGAAGGTATTTCTCAAACCATTCTTCCTTTCCCAGTCTGCCGACACAATAGTTGAATACGCTTCCAAGTACATTACCTGCTGTACCATATAGTATAAGCAACCAAGGGTCAACACCCATCGCCAATAGTGCCAGCATTACTGCCTCACTTGAAAAAGGAAAGAAACTACCTGCAAGAAAAGCAGCAAGAAACATTCCCAATGGTCCTATCTCAACCAATGTCTCTATCATAATATCGTCTCACTTACTTCTCTTATCATTGTGGTTATATATGAGATCTTGCTGAATATCCAAAATGGAAGACAACACCAAAACGGAGTCAGCAACCCGATAAGTGATGCCCAGAACATACGTTTTGAAGACACCTTCATGGGACCATAGAGATATACAAGAAACAACAGGAATGCTGCCAGTGCCCATATCCAGATGATAGAAGCGATACCGATACACAAACCTGCCTCATATGCTCTGTCAGCCTTCTCACTCTTATACGTATCTCTTGTAATAAAGATACATGCCATCATCAAACCGGCTACATATGAGGTTTTATGGTATCCAGTCATATATATGGCAAATAGTATTGCCACACAAAGCATTATTATGGTATATGTATGTTTTAATAAGTACTTCTGCATTTACAAGTCAGCACCTATATCGCGACGATTGTACTTTCCTTCAAATTGTATCTTCTCTGCCTCCTGAAATGATTTCTTCAGAGCCTCTTCCTTGTTCGCACCATACGAAACAACGCAGATGACACGACCGCCAGCAGTCACCACTTGGCCGTCTTTCACAGTTGTTCCGGCATGAAATACGAGAGAGCCCTCGACACTCTCTATACCTGAGATAGGAAAGCCTTTCTTATACTCCTGCGGATAGCCACCACTCACCATCATTACGCATACTGCTGAGCGTGGATCAAACTCTATCTTTTTTGTATCAAGATTTCCATGTGCTACTCCGTCAAAGAGTTCTACTATGTCACTCTTCAGACGCAACATCACAGACTCTGTCTCAGGGTCACCCATGCGGCAGTTATATTCTATCACCATTGGTTCACCTGCCACATTGATGAGTCCAAAGAAGATGAAGCCTTTATATACGATTTCTTCTTCTGCCAGACCTTCCACGGTAGGCTTTATGATGCGTTCTTCCACTTTCTGCATCCATTCCTTCGTAGCAAAAGGTACAGGGGAAACCGATCCCATGCCTCCTGTGTTGAGACCCGTATCACCTTCACCGATACGCTTATAGTCCTTTGCCTCAGGCAGTATCTTGTAGTTCTTACCGTCAGTAAGGACAAATACAGAACACTCAATTCCTGAAAGGAATTCTTCTATTACTACTCTACTTGATGCGTTGCCAAACATCCCGCCCAGCATCTCCTTAAGTTCCTTTTTTGCTTCTTCGAGGGTATCCAGTATGAGAACACCCTTACCAGCACATAGTCCGTCAGCTTTTAGCACATAGGGAGCCTTTAATGTTTCTAGAAATGTCAATCCCTCTTCAAGATGCTCACCATCAAAAGTCTCGTATGCAGCAGTAGGAATATTATGACGTTTCATAAAAGCCTTGGCAAAATCCTTTGAACCCTCAAGTACTGCACCAGCCTTTGAAGGACCTATGACTGGAACTATGGGGTTAAGCTCGTCATATATACCCTTTACCAGTGGATCTTCTGGACCCACAACAATCATTTCTACGTTGTTGTCTTTTACAAAAGCCTTAATAGCTTCAAAGTCATCAGCTTTTATAGCTACGTTCTTGCCTTTGCCACCTACGCCATCTGTACCAGCATTACCTGGTGCGATAAAGAGGATATCGCATTTTTCACTTTGGGTTATTTTCCATGCTAAGGCGTGCTCACGGCCGCCAGAACCTAAAAGTAGAATATTCATATTACTTTATATTTGTTTTTGTTACGTTTTACTATTTACTGTTTTTACAAATGTTCCTCAAAATATCTCGTTATCTTTTCATGTAGATGCACAGATTTATGTCCTTTCATATTATGCCCTTCTCCAGGATAGACGTAGAAATCTGGATATACATCAGCCTTATTGCAGGCATCGATAAACTGTAATGCATGCTGAGGTAGCACCACGGGATCATTCATTCCATGTATCAAGAGCAGCCTTCCTTTCAATTCTTTTGCACGATTGAGCAGCGAAGTCTTCTCGTATCCTTCTGGATTGTCGTCTGGTGTACCCATGTATCTCTCTCCATACATTATCTCATAATATCTCCAGTCTGTGACTGCACCTCCAGCCACTCCGACCTTGAAGATATCCGGATAGTGTGTCATGAGACTTAATGTCATAAACCCTCCAAAACTCCATCCGTGCACACCCAGACGTTTACTGTCAACATATTTCAACGAGCGTAGAAAGTCTATTCCTTTCATCTGGTCGAGCATTTCTATCTGCCCCAAATGATGATATGTCACCTGTTCAAACTCTTTACCACGGTTGTCTGAGCCTCTGTTATCCAGTATATACACGATGAAGCCTTTCTGAGCCATATATGTCTCCCAACTTCTTGAGTTCCAGTGCCACGATGCTTCTACATTATGTACGTGAGGGCCACCATATACATAGACCACAGTGGGATATTTCTTCGTTTCATCAAAATCAGGTGGAAGCACCATCCTGTAATACAGGTCTGTCACCCCGTCAGCTGCCTTTATGCTTCCTTGCTTAAATATTGGTATTGCATAACCTTTCCACGTATCGTCATAATGAAAGTATTCCGTCGTGTGTTTTGTTCTTACGTCTATCACATTATATGCGAGTGGTGTTTCGGGAGTGGTGTAACCATCTGCCAACAGGTTTCCGTCCTTCGACATCTTGCCTTTGTGCACCCCTACTCCATTATCGAGTAAAGTACGTTTCCCCGTTTTTATGTTGACAGAGAAGAAATTGCTCTGTAGTGGCGACAGTTCATTGGAACGTATTACGACGCTCTTCGTTTCCGTACAGAAACCTACTATCTCCATAACCACATACGAGCCTTTCGTAAGTTGCTTTAGCATCTTTCCATCTGTGTTCATAAGGTACAGATGCCAAAAACCATCTTGCTGGCTCCACAAAATAAACTTTTTACTGTCCCACGGTAAGAAACTGATGGGATGCTGTGGCTCTACGTATTTATCATCTTTTTCGGTATAGAGCGTAGCAATATATTTGCCGTCTGTAGCGGAGTACTGATCGAGTTTGGCTACGTTCTGCTTTCTGTTTACCTCTATGAGATAAATGCTCCTGCAGTCAGGCGCCCATGAGATATTGGTGAAATACCTGTCAGTAGGATCACCACAGTCGAGGTATATGGTACTATCCGTCTCTATGTCGTATATCCCCACAGTCACTTGGTGGCTGGTCATGCCTGCCATTGGGTATTTCTCTGGCTCACAGGATGCGATGCGTCCGTCTGTATTTACGAGAGGATAGTCTGTCACCATCGACTGGTCCATGCGGTAGAATGCAAACTTTTTCTTGTCGTGCGAAAGAAATATTCCCTCTGTTATTCCAAATTCGTTACGATGAACAGGTTCTCCATATACCAGGTTTCGGTTTCCGTCGGTAGTCACCTGCTTTTCCTCAGCTTCTTCCGATTTCTTTAGGTAGATATTATGCTCTCTCGTCGTTATCTGGGGATAGTCCACGGGAGGTGGTGTCTCATCACTGTTTTTCAACGTGTTGCCGTCCCACCACAGTTTCAGCGGTTGTGGATTCATAGTCTTGTAGTTTTTCCCTCCAAAGTTTAGGTCTTCGAGGGTAAACTGCTTGAGACTTCTTTCTCCATCATTTGTCAGTTGCTGGGCAGACATATTCAAACACATTGTTGTCAAAAGTATGATAAAACCGCATCCCTTTACCATAACTACTATTCCTCATCTTTCTTAAAGAATTTCTTGCGATTCTCCTGTCTGTCGGCACGTGATTCGTGTTTCTTGAAGGATCTTCCGCCTTTTCTTTCATCACCATTGAATGACTTGCGTGATTTTCTCTCCTGTGCCTTACGCTTTGCTCTTTCTCTGTCGAGTGATGTAAAGTTAAAACTGAGTATATCAGCTGTTTCGTTGTCTATCAGATTTTCTTTCTTCCTATCATACTCACGTTTTTTCCATGACTGGCGTTTCTCCGCCATCTTTTTCTTGTCATCCTCAGACTTTACTGTGCCTCCTTCTTCCCTGAAGACCTTAAACTTTCCGTCAAAAAGCTGATACTTTCTAAACTCGCACTCGAGCGACCCGTTATACAGGGGTATCTTCACACTTGGTTTCAGTCCTATCTGCTGGAAACACTCCTCCTTGTATGACAGTATCCAGGCATCACCTTCCTTGAAGGCATGCTTCAGGCGCTCGCCTATCATCTTGTATGTTTCAAGTAGGTTGTTTGTTGAGATACGTTCTCCGTATGGCGGATTAGTGACGATTATTGCCGGCTCTGTTATACCTTTGAAGTCCTTGAAATCCTGTTGGGCAATGGTTATGTCATTACTCAGTCCAGCTGCTTTTATATTGTCTGTCGCTATGTTAATAGCCTTGAAGTCTATATCGTAGCCATAAACATGATGTTCAAAGTCCCTTTCGCCTGAATCATCGTTATATATCTCATCAAAAAGGTCTGCATCGAAGTCTGCCCATTTCTCAAAGGCATATTCTTTACGAAATACTCCTGGAGCTATATTGCGTGCTATGAGGGCTGCTTCTATTAGCAGAGTACCCGAACCACACATGGGATCTAAAAAGTCCTTTTCTCCCTTCCAGCCTGTCATGAGTATCATACCTGCAGCAAGGACCTCATTCAGTGGTGCTTCCATAGTACCCTGTCGATAACCTCTGCGGTGTAGCGACTCACCACTTGAGTCAAGGCTTACTGTGGCTTCCTCGCCATTGATATGCACGTTGAGTCTAACGTCTGGGTCAGCAACAGATATGTTGGGACGCACTCCTGTCTTTTCCCTAAACTGGTCAACGATCGCATCCTTTACCTTATATGTCACGAAGCGTGAGTTGGAAAAAGTATCGCTATATACTACAGAGTCAACGGTGAACGTCTTACCTTCAGCAATATACTCACTCCAGTCGATTTCCTTTATCTTATCATATACCTCCTCTGCTGACTTTGCCGTGAAGTGTGTGAGGGGTTTGAGTATGCGTATTGCTGTACGAAGAGCAAAATTTGCCTTATACATCAGCGCTTTGTCGCCAGTGAAAGTCACCACGCGACATCCTTTCTTAATATCCTTTGCTCCTAAAACTTCAAGTTCCTGTGCTAATATCTCCTCCAGACCCATAAAGGTCTTGGCTACCATTTCAAATTCCATTTCCGTTTTCAAATCCGCTGTGTATCTTTAAGTTATTATAAATCTTCGTATTTCTTGCGACATTATCCGTCACCCACTTATTTGCACCGATCACGCTTCCTTTACCTATCGTGATACGACCCAGGATAGTAGCATTACTATATACGATTACGTCATCTTCGAGTATTGGGTGACGAGGTATGCCTTTTATAGGATTGCCATCCTTGTCGAGTGGGAAACTCAGTGCACCCAAGGTGACGCCCTGGTACAATTTCACATTATTGCCTATTATGCATGTTGCACCTACGACTACACCCGTACCATGGTCTATCGTGAAGTGATGACCTATCTGGGCTGCAGGATGAATGTCGATGCCCGTCTCTGAGTGTGCCAATTCTGTTATCATACGAGGGATCAGCGGCACTCCGAGCAGATGCAGTTCGTGAGCCAAACGGTAATTGGTCAGCGTCCTTATTACAGGATAGCATGATATTATCTCCCCAAAGCTTGTAGCAGCAGGATCACCATTGAATGCAGCCTCTACATCTGTAGCCAATATGCTGCGTATCTCTGGAAGTTTCAATACCATTTTCTCAGTTATCTCTATCGCCTTCTTACGCATACTATCCACGCAGAAGCACTCGTCATCCGGCGATATGGTAAAGCATAGTCCTGCGAGTATTTGCTTCTTCAACAGACGAAACAGACGCTCCACATTAACCCCTGTATGATATTTCATGGTTTCGGAACTCACCTTGGAATGTCCGAAATAACCTGGGAAGAGTATCTCACGTGCAAGGAGAACAATCTCGGTCAGTGCAGTATTGGAGGGCAAAGGCACATTATCACGCACCTTGTGAAAAAGCACACCAAGGCTCTCATCTGACACCAATTGCTCTACTGCATCACTTATAGCATGGTTGTTGTTATACATTGTACTACGTTTTTTTTAGAAATTTGGTCACAAAGGTACGCAAAAATTCCGACACTCACAAATATTTACTTAGTAAATATCTTTCGTGAGCTGTTTTAACTGTACAAAAAAGAGCATAGCTCTCCTTACAGAAAACTATGCCCTTTATCATGTGCTGTAGTCACCTACCTGCGTTTACGTTTCTTTCCAAATCTGTTGTAGAGTTTCCAACCGAGCAGCATACCATCTATTATCACTGTAGATGACGAGATGAATGACAGCGCCCGCTTCGTCGGTGAGAAAGCGGTTGATACAGACTGCTCCTTATGAAACAGACCGTCCCAAAGTCTTTTCAGCTCACTCTCTTTCTTGTTCATCTCCATCTTAACAGAGTGACGCTTTGCCTGTAATGTTTTTAGAGAGTCTATCATACTTCCTTGTTATTATCAAGCAGTTCTTCACTATACACATCTTCTGCAAGCACACTCATGAGGAAATGTACCAAAGGTCTCTCGATGAGAGCATGACGAGACAAGTACACCACTATGAGCAACAATAGATATACCGCACTGACACACAGATAACCTATCACTTCGCTGTCAAATACATCAGCCAATACCTTTGCGAGGGCGAAAGAAAGGAAAAGCATAAAGATGACCAGTATTATCGAAAGAACAACAAACAATAACAAGGCGGTCAATATGCGTACTATCTTGTCAACTGCTGACAGTCTGGTGTACTTCGTCTTTAGCTCAAACCAGTGTTTCGCTTCCTCTACAAACTGGGCTATGTATTCTATGTTCTGATCGTTGGAAAACACTCTTGAAACAATTTAATTTTTATGCTTCAGCTACTTCTTCAACAAGTTCTTCTACCTGCTTCTTTGTCAGGTTGATATTATGTTTCTCGCAGAACTCCTTGATGGTGTCCTGAACCTTGTACTTATCCAAAAGTTCTTGTACAGAATTCTGAAGTTTTGCACGTGTGTCCTCACCCTTTTCAGGAGCCAAAAGAAGAGCTGCTGTTGCACCTGCTACTGCGCCACCTACTATGGCTGCAAAATAACCTAATGTTTTCATAATTTAATGTTTTAGTTTTGGTTAATAATCTTATTACTTTTCGTAAGTATTTGCAAATGTAATAAAAATATCGATAAATTCAACTATTTTTAATGTTAAAAAAGACAAACGTTGTGTTTTTCCACTTTTTTTTTATTACCTTTGTGCCAACTTATTTCAACTTATAACACATTATTTAATAACCGAGAACAAAATGAAAAAGCATCTTATCTTTGTTGCAACAGTTTGCGCAAGTTTGGTATTAGCAAGTTGTGGCTCTTCCAAGGAGAGCGCATATCGTAAGGCATACGAAAAGGCAAAGGCTCAGGAGCAGGCACAGCAAGCTACGCAGCCTGTACAACAAGCACAACCATATGTTCAGGAACAGGCTCAGCCCGTACAGCAGGCTCCTGTTGTGACACCTCTTGTTGAGGCTCCAGCACAGCAGCAGACTGTTGTCACCAACAACAACGTGGCAGTAAGAACCGAAAAGGTCAGCGTGGTAAATGGTGCTGGTCTGAAGGCTTACTCTGTTGTGGTAGGTTCCTTCGGCGTACGTGCTAATGCTGAGGGTCTCCAGAGCACTCTGAAGAATGCCGGTTATGATGCTCAGGTAGCTTACAACCAGGAACGCAATATGTATAGAGTGATAGTAGCAACATTCGACACACGCGACAATGCTACACAGTGCAAGCAATCACTGCAAGGCACATATCCTGATGCATGGTTGCTTATGCAGCAGTAAAACAATGGCTCGCATATTGGCGATAGATTATGGAAAAAAGCGTACCGGACTCGCTGTGACAGACATGTTGCAGATAGTGCCCGGTGCGCTTGATACTATAGATACCCCTCATCTGATGAGATACCTGGAAGACTACACCCAAAGGGAGGAAGTGGAACGAATCATCATCGGCGAACCATACCAACCTAATGGTGAAGCTTCCGAGAATCTAAAAAGGGTAAAGCTGTTTGAAGACCAATGGCGAAAGAAGCACCCTGAGATACCTATTGAGGGATATGACGAGAGATTCACTTCTGTCATAGCTCATAATACGATGCTCACAGCAGGACTGCGCAGAAAAGCACGTCAGGACAAAGCCTTGGTAGATCGCATCTCAGCCACCATAATACTACAGGACTACATCAGTTCCAAACGTTAATTTGCTTCACTTCATACATTACCATCTATTCTTTACCACATTGATATTACCTATTTACACATACGGACAGCCCGTGCTGCGCAAAGTAGCGGAAGATATCGACCCCTCCTACCCCAACCTCACCAATCTCATACAGGATATGTGGGAGACTTTGGCATCAAGTGAGGGCATCGGACTGGCAGCTCCGCAAATTGGACTGCCTATACGACTTGTCGTGATAGACCTTGACCTGCTCAAGGATGACCTGCCAGAATATGACGGCTATAAGAAAGTTTTTATAAATCCTCACATTATTGACTACGACAAGAGTCAGACAGATTCTTCGCCTGAGGGTTGCCTCTCTCTGCCAGCCATACGTGAAAACGTAGTACGCCCCAAGCGCATCAGAGTAAAGTATCAGGATGAGAACCTCAACGAGCATGACGAATGGGTGGAGGGCTACCTCGCCAGAGTCATGCAACATGAGTTTGACCACCTCGAGGGTACCATGTTTATTGACAGGATATCTCCTCTACGCAAGCAGCTGATAAAGTCAAAACTGCGCTCACTGCTGCAAGGACGCTTCCGCACAGGATACAAAGTAAAGGCACCCCGCAAGTAAAGTAGCAACTCCAACTACGCCTAAGTAAACACATACCCCATATTAAGAGGATTTTTTTCATATTATTTTCGTTATATTGTTGCCTTCACATAAGTGCTCAATATAACGTGGATCGTTTGCTTACAAGTGGACGAATTGCACTGCATTATGAAGACTATGTGCTCTCTATACAGTACTTCAATCAGGCAATAAGCCAAAAACCGTATCTGTGGGAACCTTGGCAACTGAGAGCTATTGCCAAGTACTACCTCGATGACTGGCAGGGAGCAGCAGACGATGCTTCGCAGGCTATCAAGCTCAATCCCTACATCACCAACCTCTACGACCTGCGTGGTATAACATACATACGTCAGGGCAAGTATGACGAGGCTATAAGTGATTATAGTAATGCCATAGCGCTGGACAACACGAATAAGGGTTTTTGGTGCAATAGAGCCGCATGTTATCTGGAGAAAAACAGCTACGATACCGTTCACGCCCAACTCGACATCATCATCAACAAATGGAAGAAGTACGCCCCTCCATACCTCATGAAGGCCGAGACATACCTGAAGCAGGGCGACACCATACAGGCTTCCCAATGGCTTGACAAGACAATAAAAGTTGAGTCGTATAATTCCGAGGCATGGAGGATGAAAGGGTATATCGCCTTACAACACGAGAAGTGGCTGTTGGCTGACTCCTGCCTCTCTAAGGCTATTCACTACAAACCCAAAAACGTTTTTTGCTATATCAATAGAGCGTTAGCACGTCTCAAGCTATACAACCTGCGGGGAGCCATGTCCGACTATGACACAGCCCTCGAACATGACCCCAACAACTTCCTGGCTCACTATAACCGCGGTCTGCTCAGACAGCAGGTGGGCGATGACAACAGGGCAATCGAAGACTTCAACTACGTGCTTTCGTTAGAGCCTGGCAACATCATGGCACTCTTCAATCGTGCCACCCTACTCGACCGTACTGGCGACCTGCGCGGTGCAATACGCGATTACAGTATGGTGATAAGTCAGTTTCCTAACTTCTGGACAGGATTGCACTATAGGGCTGCATGTTACAGAAAACTAGGAATGAAGGCAAAAGCCGAGATGGATGAGTTTCGCATCCTGAAGGCCCAGATGAACAAGCACATGGGCATACAAAACCGTTGGAGCAAGGCAAAACTCAGCGCCATGCGCAAACTCAGCGACATAGACCCAGAGAAGTACAATCAGATAGTCGTAGATGACGACATCAAGAACCAGCATGAGTACACCAGCACCTATCGCGGAAAGGTGCAAAACAGATATACCTCCGAATTATTCCAGCCATATATAGCGCTGACGATGTCGCATAGCAACTCCAACGATATATCCACCTTTATCCCCTACGAGCAGCATGCCTCGTTGTTCTTTGATGAGGTTTATCACGTCACCAAGAACAACGAGCTATTCACCATGCGTCTCGGCAATATCAGCGAGACTAATGGCATGGAGGTCTTTGCGGCAATCGACTCGCTTACTGCCATGATAGAGCATACCAACGATACAGAGGAGGCGATACGCCTTTCGCTGATGAGAGCTGTAGCCTACTCCTCTTCTCTCAATTACCAGGATGCGCTTAATGATATCGCCAACGTCCTGAAAGAGCAGCCCAACAACTTCGTCGCCCTATGGCAGAAAGCCGTCTGCTCCGCCATGATGGCTGAGTATGAGAGTGGCACATCTCCCCAAAACAGCAAACTGCGAAATATCAGTATCACAGAGGACTTCAACAATCTTATCCGCCTCTCCCCCGACAACGCCATGATACTCTACTGTCTCGGCACATACTACGCCCGTAACGGTGAGTACGACAAGGCTACGGAGTATCTCACCAAGACCATAAAACTATCCCCACAGATGCCCTACGCCTACTACAACAGAGGATTGGTACACCTCAAGCAGGGCAACACCTCTGAAGCTCGCAGAGACTTCTCCAAGTCTGGCGAACTGGGACTGTACGGTGCTTACAATCTGCTAAAGAAATAACTCTACCACTTATATGAGCAAAATAATTCTATCGATGCTGTTTTGTATGCTCAGCACAATATACATCTCAGCACAAAACGTATCTGAGACGTTTGTCAATATGCCCGACACCATCCTACCCTACCTTGTGACCCAGCAACGCAAGGACCTTGTAGAATTAAAAAGGATGGAGCCTGACAGCACCGCCATCATCAACAGCGGTCTGGGCAAGATTGAACTCACACGCCTCACGGACAGTATCATCTCTCTTTGCCTGTCGGAGCACAACAGTTTCGAACTTGGCATCATCTCCCCTGACACCTTATACATAATAAAGACTTACGGCGCTCCGTTACAGGAGAGCGTCTGCACGCTGTATAGCGGCACATGGCAGAAACTCCGCACTTTCGATTTCGCTGATACCGTTTTTGAGGATTTCGAGGATACATGCGAGTTTTCATTAGTCAGCGCCACGATAGGCAGTTCACCCAGCGAACTGATACTCCAACTCAACGTACCCCTCCTCACCCAAGAGGACAAGGAAAAGACAAACGACAAAACAATGCAAAAATATACAAAATGGAACGGCAAAATGTTTAATTAATGTAAAAACATAACCGTTTCCAATCATTTTCTCATGAAAAAACTTGCATATCACTTCCAAAAGGAGTATCTTTGCAACGTGTTTTTCATGGTATTAGATTATTAAGGTTAATGAAGATTGATTGTCGTGAGACAATCAATTCTTTTTTATGCAATATCTACACACTATCACTCCCCAACAACTCCCTTTTTACCCCCTTATCACTCTCCCAAAGTTAAACATAAAATCACATAAAAGTTGTGTATGTGAAAAAAATATAGTAATTTTGCACGAAAATACGTAAAAAGTCCATGAGTAATGTTCTTGTCACAGAGGTTAAGACCGAAAAGCAAATGAGTGATTTCATATCGCTCAGCAGAACATTATACAAAGACAACGACCTGTACGTTCCTGATTTGGATGTAGAAATACGCGATTTCTTCAATCCGCAGAAGAACAACGATCTGGCATTTGCCGACGTGCAGCCCTTCATAGCCATCAAGGATGGTAAGGTGGTAGGCCGCGTGGCGGGCATTGTGAGCCATAAGTCGAATGCGACGTGGAACAAGAATATCGTGCGCTTCACCTTCCTCGAGTTTGTTGATGACCGTGAGGTGTCCGGGGCTCTGCTTAACGCAGTTGCCACCTGGGGTAAGGAAAGGGGCATGAACGAGGTTCAGGGACCTATGGGCATAACCGACTTCGACAAGGAGGGAATGCGCGTTGAAGACTTCCACCTGCGTGGCTGCTTCATGGAGTTCTGGAATCCCTCCTACTACAAGGACCACATGGAGGCGCTTGGCTTCGAGAAAGCCACCGACTGGCTGCAGATACGCTTCAAGGTGCCCGAAGAGGTGCCGGCACGCTTCCAGCGAGTAGCCGACTATGCCAAGCAGGAATTCGGCATCCACATGGTGCGCAAGTCCAAGAAGGAAATAAGGGAGAGCTATGGCAAGAAAATCTTCTCCATGCTCAACAAATCCTTCGCACCGCTATATGGCTTTGCCCCGTTCTCCGACAAGCAGGCAGACGACATCCTTGCGCGCTTTCTCCCTCTGATTGACATGGACATGATTGCCTTGGCTGAAGACAACAAGGGCGAACTGGCAGGCGTGGCGATAACATGCCGCGATTTCTCAGACGGCATACAGAAAAGCAAGGGAAAACTGTTCCCCTTCGGCTGGTTCCACATACTCAGAGCCCTCAAGTTTGGCAAACAGGACAAGGCACAGCTGATGATAATAGGCATACAGCCTGAGATGCAGGGCATGGGTGTCAACGCGGCGATGTTCGCCCACCTCATCCCCATCTACCATCGCCTCGGCATAAAGTGGTGCGAGACAAATCCGCAGCTCGAGACAAACATACGCGAGCTCTCCCAGTGGAAGCCCCTCAGTCCCGAAACGGTGAAGCGCCGCAGATGCTGGAGGAAGGAGGTATAGTTCGCAGTTCACAGTTCGCAGTTCACAGTTCACAGTTTAGAAATATAACAACGAGATAATGAACAGAGTAGTAATCACAGGTATGGGTATATGGTCCTGTCTCGGACAGACCCTTGACGACGTTCGTCAGTCCCTTTTTGAAGGCAAGAGTGGTATAATCTTCTCACAGGAGCGCAAGGATGCAGGCTTCCGTTCTGCCCTTTGTGCCGACGTGCCAAAGCCAGACCTCAAGCCTTTCGTACCACGCAACATGCGTCAGTTCATGCCCGAAGAGGCACAGTATGCCTACATGGCAACAAAGGATGCCCTCGAGGCAGCAAAGATAGACCAGGACTACCTTGATAATAACGAGGTGGGCATCATCTACGGCAACGACTCCGTGGCTGAGGCAACCATGCGCGCCCTCGACAAGTTCCGCGAGTTCGGCGACACGGCAGCCTGCGGCTCAGGCGCCATCTTCCAGTCCATGAACTCCACAGTGACGATGAACCTCGCCTGCCTCTTCAGGCTGCGCGGCATCAACCTCACGTCAAGTGCGGCATGTGCTTCCAGTTCGCTTGCCATCGGCAACGCCTACCTGCTCATCAAGAACGGTCTGTCAGACTGCATCATAGCCGGCGGCGCACAGGAGGCTAACATGTACTGCGTGGCATCCTTCGACGGCATACAGGCTTTCTCCACACGCGAGGATGAGCCTACGAAGGCATCACGTCCGTTCGACAAGGACCGTGACGGACTCGTTCCTGGCGGTGGTGCCGCAACAGTTATCCTTGAGAGCTACGAGCACGCCGTGAAGCGCGGCGCTCCAATCCTTGCCGAGGTCGTTGGCTGGGGCTTCTCAGGCAACGGCGACCATATCTCCACGCCAAACGTGGCTGGTCCGGCTCGCTCACTCGAGCTTGCCATCAAGAACGGCGGCATAGACCCTCGCCAGATAGGCTACATCAACGCCCACGCTACCTCCACACATGCAGGAGACGGACGCGAGGCAATGGCTATAGCACAGACATTCGGCGACTACCGCGTGCCTGTAACATCCACCAAGTCACAGACCGGTCATGAGATGTGGGCGGCAGGTGCGGCTGAGACAATCTACTCTATGCTCATGATGAAAAATGACTTTATTGCAGGCAACATAAACTTCTCAGAACCAGACGAAGAGACCGCTTGCATCAATGTAATACCTGAAACCGTTCAGACACATTTCGACATGTTCCTCTCCAACTCCTTCGGCTTTGGCGGAACTAACTCAACGCTGATTATCAAGAATATGTAATAATTCAAAATTCATAATTCACAATTCAAAATTATCATGACACGCGAAGAAATCATTTCAAAAGTAAACTCAGTACTCGCTGAAGAGTTTGAGGTAGAGGAAAGCGTAATCACTCCAGAGGCTAACGTCAAGAACACCCTTGCGCTGGACAGCCTCTCACTCGTTGACCTCGTGGCACTCATCCAGTACACTTACAAGATTAAGATTCCTGCTGAAGACCTGCCAAAGATTCAGACCTTCAACGACCTGTATGACTACATCGAGTCTCACGCATAAGGCAGTGAACAAGATGGACATCAAACAACTTATACCACAACGCTCGCCGATCGTCATGATCGACGAGCTGTTGTGTGTTAACGGAGACGAGGCACAGTGTCAGCTCACCGTGCGCCCCGACAATTTCTTTATCGACGAGGATACGCTCATGGCTGAGCCAGGACTGATAGAGCACATAGCCCAGTCGGCAAGCGCCTTCGCTGGCTACCGCGCCGTGCAGGCTGGAGCCACAGAGCCCCCCGTGGGCTACATAGGCGAGGTGAAGAACTTCCACATCTACCGCCGTCCCAAGATAGGCGACGTGCTCGTCACCACCATCACCATGGGACCCGAGGTGGAGGGCATCACCATCATCCGCGGAGAGACAAAGTGCGGCGACGAGGTCGTTGCCGATACCACTATGAAGATATTTGTAAAGGAGTAAAGTTAAGGTTAGCGTTAAGGTTAACGTTAAGGTTAAAAGTTCCCATAAAAAAATGCTCTTAGAAAACAAGTTCTACAAGATATTGGGCGAAGACAGGCAAGAAGGCTCAGCCACCTACCATGTCGCCATACTCCCCGACTGCAACGTCTATGAGGGTCACTTCCCCGGCGACCCCGTATGCCCTGGCGTATGCAACATCGAGACAATCAAGGAGTGCGCCTCCCGCCTCGTGGGAAGGGCTCTGCGCATCAATACCATCAAGCAGTGCCGCCTTACCGCCATCGCCACGCCAGCCGTGTGCCCGGAGGTAAAAATCTCCGTCAGCGCAACGCCGAAGGACGATGCCTTCGTGGTCGTAGCCACCATAGCCGACGACAAGCTGTCATACATGGAATTCAAAGGAACACTTTGTTAGTGCACAGTTAGTTCGCGAAAGCTCATCACTTCGTGTCACAGTTCATAGTTAAGAGTTATGACAAATCTATTTATCGCCATCTATCGTTTTTTCCGCAACCATCGCGCCCTCATGTGGCTCACGATGGTTTTGCTCTTCTTGGTCACAGGCTTCTTCTCAAGCAAGATACACCTTGAGGAAGACCTCAACAAACTCATGCCGTCGTCAAAGAACCCCGACGGCACCACGAAGATGGCGTTTGCCGACCTGCGCATCAAGGACAAGACCTTCCTGCTCTTCGAGGCAAGAGAGAAGGACGGCAGTCCCATGAAGCCACAGGACGTGGACGATAGCGTGATAGACAGTCTCACCACCGTGTGCGACGCCTTCGTCGATTCCCTCCTTGCCATGGACGGCGACACGGCTAACCGCATCATCGGCGACGTGTTCTACCAGATACCCGAAGACCTCATGCTCGAGGGCATCAGTTTCATGCAGGAAAACGTGCCGTCATACATCGACACCTCCGCCTACAGCGCCTTCGACACCCTGCTCACCGTGCCCCACATGAAGGCACAGATGCAGCAGACGGCGGAAGACCTCAACACTGAATTCGGCGAGACATTCCCAGAACTCCTGCAGTCCGACCCCATCGGCATGCGTTCCGTGCTCATGCAGCAGATGGCACCCCTCATGCAGGCAACGGGCGGCAGCTACAAGACCATCAACGACCACTTCTTCGTGCGCGATTCCACCGTCTGCGTGGCATTCATCTCGCCAGCATTCTCAGCCACCAACACAGGGCAGGGCTCACAGCTCTTTATCAACCTCAACTCGCTGATAGACCGTTTTCAGCAAGCCCACCCCAACGTCAAGATAAGCTACCACGGCACGCCAGCAAGCGGCTACTATAACTCGTCAACCATCAAGGGCGACCTCACGTCCACCATAGCGTGGTCACTCGTCATAGTCCTCGTGGTGCTCTTCATCTGTATGCGCAACTGGAACACCATCCCCCTGCTCATACTCCCCGTAGCCTTCGGCACCCTCTTCGGGCTCTCCATGATGTACTTCATCAAGGGGCAGTTCTCCCTGCTCGCCCTGGGCATAGGCTCCGTGGTGCTCGGTGTGGCAATGAGCTACGTGCTCCACATCCTCACCCACTACAAGTACGTTGCCGACCCCGAGGTAGTGCTGCGTGACGAGACCAAGCCCGTGCTCCTCGGCTGCCTCACCACCATAGGCTCCTTCATGGGGCTCATCTTCATCAAGACCGACCTCCTGCAGGACTTCGGACTCTTCGCCGCCTTCGCCATCGTGGGCACCACCATCTTTGCACTCGTCTATCTGCCCCACCTCATGGTGCTTGAGAAGAACAAGGTGAACCACAAGGCATTCGCCCTCATCGACCGCATCAACAACTACCCCTTCGAAACCAAGAAACCGCTGCTCGCCCTCATAGGCGCTGTGACAGCCGTCTGCGTGGCATTCTATGTAGTCAAGGGCACCGACTTCGATGCCGACATGGGCAACCTCGGCTACCTCTCTGACAACACCGAGTATTCCGAGGCACTGCTGCGCAACAAGACCTACACCGCCGACAAGTCCAAGTACTTCGCCTCACAAGGCAAGACCATGGAAGAGGCACTGCAGAACTTCGCCCTCCTCTCCCACAAGCTCGACTCGCTGCAGAAACTGGGTCTGGTGAAGGAATACACCCACACCGATGCCGTCTTCGTACCCCTCAAGGTGCAGCAGGAGCGCATCGATGCATGGAAGGCATACTGGACACCAGAGCGCCTCGCCAAGGTCAGGAACCTCATAGCCCAGACAGCCCCGTCGGCAGGACTCACCGCCGACAGCTTCCAGCCCTTCTTCGACCTCGCCACGGCAGACTATGAGCCCACACCGCTCTACGATGCCGACATCATACCCGCAGGCTACCAGTCAACACTCATGGAACAGACAGCAGCAGGCGACTACCTCTGCTTCACCTCAGTGCGCTGCGCCAACGACTCCATACGCGGCAAGGACACCGACTACAACCGCATCTGCGACGCCATAGCAGACGAGCCCAACATGATGGTGCTCGACACCTACTACTACACCACCGACGGTCTGAACGACCTCAACAGCGACTTCAACATCCTCCAGTGGGTCAGCATGGCATTCGTCTTCGTGGTGCTCCTGCTCTCCTTCCATTTCAATCTCAGGCACACCCTGCTGGGCTTCGCCCCCATACTGCTCTCATGGCTCATAGTGCTCGGAGCGATGGCTATCTTCCAGGTGCGCTTCAACCTCATCAACATCATCATCTCCACATTCATCTTCGGCATAGGCGTTGATTACTCCATCTTCATCATGAGCGGACTCATAGCCGACAAGAAGAACGGAAACATGCTTAGCGAAGCGTCAGAGCGCCAGCAGCAAGGCAAGGTACTCGCCTACCACAAGACGGCGATATTCTTCTCCGCCTTCATCCTCATCGTCACCGTCGCCTCCATGCTCTTTGCCAACCACCCGGCAATCAAGTCAGTAGGCTTCGCCACACTCGTAGGCATGGTCTCCGCCGTAGTACTCTCCTACGTCGTACAGCCCGCGGTGTTTAAGTTGCTGGAAAGAGGCAAAAGGAGTTAAGAAGTTAAGTAGTTAAGACGCTTCCTCTGCGGAGCCTTGATATTCCTACCTACGCACGCGGTTATATCATGTAACAGACTGGTCTTCATAGTCCTTAACTCTCTCTCTTGCAAAGGTACAAAAAAATGTGGGATGCACAAAATAAATCCTATTTATTTTTTCTATGAAAAATGGTGCCAATGGTGCCAATGGTGCCAATGGTGCCAACAAGATTTTCTACACCAGAGGACTGATTACAGATGAAAAATACGACTTAGAAAAAAGAAGAGAGAAACCATTAAAGGAAAAGAGATATTTATATTATATATATATAATAACCTATACG
>CAMHQF010000012.1:0-47737 GCA_946187445.1 uncultured Prevotellaceae bacterium | reverse complement strand
GCCTCTTTCTCAAGCATACGCATACCTGGAGTTGTCTTACGGGTGTCGAGCACACGAGTCTTCGTGCCTGCATCGATGAGTGCCTGCTGATACTTATGGGTCATGGTAGCTATGCCGCTCATGCGCTGCATGATGTTGAGCATAAGCCTCTCCGTCTGCAACAGGCTCTGCACCTTGCCGCTTACTATCATGGCAATGTCACCCTTCTTTACCTCGGCACCATCGTTTATCAACACCTCAACCTGCATAGTAGGGTCGAAACGGCGGAACACTTCCTTTGCTACCTCAACACCTGCCAGGATGCCGTCCTCCTTTACTATCAGACGACTCTTGCCCATTGCATCATCAGGTATGCAACATAAGGTGGTATGATCGCCATCACCTATATCCTCTGCAAAACTCAGGTCAATGAGCCTATCGGTAAGTTCTTCTACTGACAACATGAAGACAACTGTGAATTTTGAATTATGAATTATGAACTCTTAACTACTTGAACGCCTCCTTGACAGAGTTCTGTATCTTGTTTTTTGGCAGATATATGCCCAGACCTATCTTTATGCCTATAGTTGAACGATTAGCGTGGTCGTTGAGGCTCTGCTCATAGTACAGTGCTGGTTCGATGGTGAGCGAACGACTCACAAAGAATGCGTAGCCAATCTCTATGGCTGGCATGAAATCATTGTAGTTCTTCGTCTCATGTACGTAGTTAGCATTCAAGCCGAGAAACAGTCCATTCTGCTGTATGTAGTAACGTCCACCAACACCGAGTTTGAAGTCATTGGTCTTTGAAGCACCAACGTGCTGGTATGCCATCTGACCAAAAGCGAGCCAGTTGTCAGTAACAAACTGACCTACACGTCCCTCGATGCCGATGTTCCACTTCTTGGCACCATTATAGCTAAGGTCGAGGCCCGTCACTGAAGCTCCAATGAATGTCTTACCTTTCTCAAACTGCGCATTTGCTGCCACTGTCACCAACATCATGGCAAGCATCATAATCATTTTTCTCATAATCTATCTTGGTTTTTAATTTTTAATTACCTTATTCTTTCGCCGTATTTGTTTGTCTTCAGATCTACAACAAACTTCTTATTGTACCACACGAAGAAGCTTACCGTGCATATTATAGCCACTACGAGTCCTATTGGATAGCCATACTCCGCTGACATGCCGAGGGCATCCTTGCTCACGCACAGGAAAGTGGCACATACACAAGTCATGAATATAGCTGGTATCATGGTTATAATAAAGAACTTTCGCTTGAGGGCAAGATAAACCGTAATAGCCCACAGAGTAAAGACGGATAGTGTCTGGTTGGCCCATCCGAAGTATTTCCATATAGTATTAAACGAATCGGGGTTGTCCATCTGCCACACCAGTATGGCAATGGCAGCAGCAAACAGTGGTGCGCTGACCACGAGTCGCTTCAATACAGGTCTCTGGTCAACATGCATGGCATCAGCCACTATCAGACGTCCTGAACGCAGCGCCGTGTCACCACTCGTGATGGGAGCTGCCACAACACCGAGTATCGCCAGTATGCCACCCGCAAGTCCGAGCCACCCCTCACACACCGTCATCACCACCTTGGGAGCAGTAAAAAACTGCGTGATGGTCTTCTCCGACTGCCCCGTAAACTGAGCTATCACGTCAGGCGAACAAACCTCGCGCCATCCCTCAGCATAGAAGAACCAGCTGCTCACCGTTGCCCATATCAGTGCCACGATACCCTCAGTAATCATCGAACCATAGAATACCGGACGGCCAAGCTTCTCAGACTTCATACAGCGTGCCATGAGCGGACTCTGCGTAGCATGAAAACCCGATATAGCACCACAGGCTATAGTGATAAACAATGCAGGGAATATAGGCTCGGGATTAACTATACCTATCTGTGGTCCCATATTGTCCAGGCCATCCCACACCTCGGGCAGAGCAGGCCACTTCGTAAACAACACCACCATCAGGGCGAGAGCCATAAAGATGAGCGAAACGGCAAAGACGGGGTATATCTTACCTATTATCTTGTCAACAGGCAACATCGTCGCTATCACGTAGTAGGCAAAGATGACGCATATCCACAGGAGCACATTGTCAAAACCGCCCTCGGCAACTATCATATTGTTGATAAGCGATGCTGGAGCACTTACAAATACCGCACCCACCAACACCAGCAGCAGTACGGCAAAGCACAGCATCAGCCTGCGCATCGACTTGCCCAGATACTGTCCCACGATGTCAGGCAGTCCTATACCACCCTTACGGAGACTTATCATACCACTGAGATAGTCGTGCATAGCACCAGCAAAGATACAGCCAAGCACTATCCACAGGTACGCCGACGGACCAAACCACATGCCCATGATAGCGCCGAATATAGGACCCGTACCTGCAATATTGAGAAACTGTATCATAAAGACCTTCCATGTCGGCATGGCGATATAGTCCACACCGTCAGCCTTGCGTATAGCAGGAGCTATGCGCTTTTCATCTGGTCCGAATACCCTTTCTACAAACTTTCCGTAGAACACATATCCGAATATGAGTAATATGAGCGAGACAAGGAAGGTAATCATTGTATTTTGGTATTTATCGGAGGATTAAATTATTCAATTATTTTATCTCTGCAAAGTTACGAAAAATATTTGGTTTAACCAAATTTTAATGCTAACTTTGCAAGCGAAATGAAAAAAAAGTATCTTATCGCAGTATTGACTGCCTTTTTTCTCTGCCAATCGAGAGCAGAGAACGTAGTGCTATACCCTCAGTCACCCACCGCCCCGCCGCTTCATGAGACGCGTGCCGTATGGCTCACCACCATAGGTGGCATCGACTGGCCACATACCTATGCCAACACCTCGCTCGCCATGAGCCGTCAGCAACAGGAGCTATGCAGCATCCTCGACCGCCTGTGTGAGGCAAATATCAATACCGTCTTACTGCAGACACGCGTGCGAGCCACCACCATATTCCCATCGGAAATGGAACCATGGGACGGATGCCTCAGTGGCAAACCCGGAGTGTCGCCAGGGTATGACGCGCTGGCATTTGCCATTGACGAGTGCCACAAACGCGGAATGAATATCCACGCATGGGTGGTCACAATACCCGTAGGCAAGTGGAATGCGGCTGGTTGCAAGAGTTTAAGAAAGACATATCCTAATCTACTCAAAAAGATTGGGGATGAGGGATTTATGAACCCAGAAGTAAATGGTACGGCAGACTACCTCGCACGCTTCTGCGAAGACCTTGCGCAACGCTATGACATCGACGGCATACACCTCGACTATATACGCTACCCAGATACGTGGGGCAAGATAGCCAACAAAGATGCTGCACGCAGTAACATAACGAGGATAGTACGCACCATATCCGACAGGGTGAAACGCCACAAACCATGGATAGAGCTTTCCTGTTCGCCTGTAGGAAAATACAGCGACACCAAGCGACAATGGTCACATGGATGGAATGCACGCAACGTGGTATGTCAGGACGCAGCCCTATGGATGAAGGAAGGACTCATGGATGCCATATATCCTATGATGTACTTCAAGGATGAGAATTTCTATCCCTTTGCCATAGACTGGCAGGAACGCTCGGCAGGCAAGACGGTGGCACCAGGACTGGGCATATACTTCATGCACCCAAGGGAAAAGAACTGGGCACTCACCGATATCACTCGCGAACTGCACGTTCTGCGACAGTACGGCATGGGCAACTGCATGTTCCGTTCCAAGTTCTTTACCGACAACGTCAAGGGCATATACGACTACTATGCCGAGACCTTTGCGCCCTACCCCGCAATCAGTTCACAGAGCACAGAGCACAGTTCACAGTTGTCAAACCTCAATCCTCAAACCCCAAAATACCATCTCTTCGGCTCAGACACCTACCCTGTCGATGTCACAAAGGCAGAGAATCTCCTTGCTATAGATCTCTCCACACCTGACGTGCAGCATAGCAAGACTGAGCACATACGCTACTTCGCCGTCACTGATGCTCAAAGTGGAAAAACGGTAAGGGAGTATGGAGACGAGTACAACAACCTTAACGATAACCTCAACTCTCAACTGTCAACTGTCAACTGTCAACAGCCTGACGGCTCTCTCATCATCATCTCAACCATCATGGGAAATGATTTCACCTCGGCAATAGTAAGAGACGGAGCAATAAAGACCGACAACCTACCTGCGGGACACTATAAGGCGTACATCATAAACAAACGGGGATACCGTCACCTGCTCGGCACATTCTCCATTGAGCCAAACATTCCATAAGCTATTGACATTTATTTATTTATTTATTTTTTCTTTTGCCCACTTTCGTTTTGATTTTTCTTTTCTGTACAATTGTTGTTATGAATTAAGTTATAAAAAAATTCAACAAATTCAACTTCTCGTTTGCAAAGGTATGCAAAGTTAACGAAACAAAATCGGCATAGTCTATGCACGATACACGGAGTAGTTTGTAAAGAAGAGAGAAACCATTAAAGGAAAAGAGATATTTATATTATAATAATAACCTATACGCACACGTACGCAAGAAGCGTGTTGAATTTGTTGAATTTGTTGAATTTGTTGAATTTATTGACCTTGAAATGTTAAAAATTGACATGCACACTTTCTTTGTTTTGTGCAATTTTAGATGAAAAAGCAAAAAAAATCAGTTTAACTAAAATTAGTACGTAAAGCATTGACTGTCAAAGCGTTGCACGTTGATTTACATCAAGCACCCCAAGTGCTAAAATTGGTTCTGATAAAAGGGTACATAGAGTGGCTGTCTATGTATGCTTTTATAAGGCTCTATGTGCCCTTTTATAATACCCAAGAAATGGGTTTGCAGGAGGCAAGACGCCCCAATGTTAAAAACTGACATTTCCTTGCATGTATAAACATAAAGAAGTACCTTTGCATGCAAATATTCAGAGCGCAAAGGTATCTTTAATTTAAACATTCAAGCACAACAAAAGAGAGGAGATTAGACTATGCAGGGGTAGAGAACAAGGTAAGGAAATCGGCGACGACATAGCTGCTGCCACCAACGAAGATGAGGTCGGAGGGTGACGATTGGGACAGGGCAGCATGATATGCCTCAGCCACGGTAGAGAAGGGAGTTCCACTAAGTCCAGCGTCTGATGCCTTAGCCATCAGGGTATCGACGGGGATGGCACGATGGGTGGATGCCTGGGTGAAGTAATAGGTAGCAAAGGGAGGCAAGAGACGGAGCACATGGTCGATATCCTTATCGTCAACCATTCCGAATACTATACGCAAGGTGACAGCGGTTGCAACGTTACTCTCCTGAAGGGATTTGAAGCGGTCGGCAATCTGACGGGAGAGTATCTCCCACCCCGCAAGGTTATGGCCAGTGTCACATATGACAAGAGGATCAGAGGAAACAGTCTCCCAGCGTCCACGGAGGTGAGTGAGGTCACACACATGGCTGATGCCATAGTCTATACACGAAGTGTCTGTGATGGCACCCTGCTTGGTAAGGACAGAGGCAGCAACGAGGACGGTTCTGACATTGTGCTCCTGACAATACCCCTGAAGCTGACAGGGAGGCATAGAGGTGATGTCCTCATCCTGTGCAAAAATGATAGGTGCATCTTTTTCCTCTGCCACTTGCGAGAATACTGGTCGTGTCTCATCAGTGTATTCACCTATAACGACTGGCACTCCATACTTTATGATACCAGCCTTCTCACGAGCTATTGCAGGGAGAGTATTGCCGAGAAAGGCTGTGTGGTCGAAAGAGATGTTGGTGATGATGCTAAGACAGGGAGTGATGATATTGGTGCAGTCCAGCCTGCCACCCAGTCCTACCTCTATGACGGCGTAATCGACGTGCTCATCGGCAAAGTATTTAAACGCCAGTGCCGTGGTGAGTTCGAAGAACGATGGTTGCAGAGGCTCAAAAAAGTCCCTTTCCTCCTCCACGAACCTTATGACGTAGTCATGACTTATGGGGATGCCGTTGACCCTGATGCGCTCATTGAAATCGACAAGATGCGGCGAGGTATATAGCCCTACCCTATATCCCTGTTGCTGCAATATGGCAGCAATCATGTGCGAAGTGCTTCCCTTGCCGTTTGTTCCTGCCACATGGACAGTCTTGAAGTTATGATGGGGATGATGAAAATGTTTATCAAGTGCCAGCGTGTTGCTCAAGCCTTCCTTATATGCATCAGCGCCCACCTTCTCAAAGGCAGGCGCAGCGTTGTACAGATATTCTAATGTTTCTGGATAATTCATTGTCTCTTAACCCTACATAACTCTTCAAAATTAAGAGAACATGCTACGGAATCGATTGAACAGGTTGCTCTTGGTGGTAGTGTCGGGCTTGAAGTTCTCAGAACCCTTCATCTGCTCCAGTGCAGACTTCTCATCCTTGGAGAGTGCACGTGGCACATATACGGAGATATTTACGAGTATATCGCCATTGCCGTATCCGTAGCCCTGCACGCTGGGCAGTCCCTTGCCACGCAGGCGCAGTGTCTTGCCAGGTTGCGTGCCAGACTCTATCTTGAGTTTCAGTTGTCCACCCTCTATGGTTGGTATGTTGACGTCGCCTCCGAGTGCTGCAGTTGGGAAGTCAAGCAGCAGGTTGTATATGAGGTCCTTGCCATCACGTATAAACGTATCGTTAGATTCCTCTTCGATAAACACCTTTATGTCGCCTGGCTGACCGTTGCGCCTTCCGGCATTGCCCTTGCCAGGAGCATTGACAACCATACCATCCTGCACTCCTGCGGGTATGTTTATTTCGACGACCTCTTCACCACGTTCTACTCCCTCACCGTTGCATCGTGGGCATTTCTTCTTGATGGTCTTGCCCTCACCGCCACAGGAAGGACAGACGCTCTGGGTCTGCATCATGCCAAAGATGCTCTGCTGTTGCTTGATGACAACACCCGAGCCGTGACATGTAGAACATGTCTCTACGCCCTCGCCACCCGTGCCGTGACAGAGTGAGCACTGCACATCCTTGCGCACCTTAAACTTCTTGGTGACGCCTGTTGCCACCTCCTTGAGATTTAGGCGTACCTTGAGTCGCAGGTCACTGCCTCGGTGTATCTGCTGACCTCTGCTGCCTCCGCCAAAACCGCCGAAGCCACCTCCGAAGCCGCCGCGTCCGCCGAATACATCGCCAAACATATCGAAGATATCGTCCATGGAGAAGCCACCACCGCCTCCGAATCCACCGAAGCCGCCACCCATGTTAGGACCATTGAAACCAAACTGATCGTACTGCTGTCGCTTCTGCTCGTCGGAAAGCACGGCATATGCCTCTGCTGCTTCCTTGAACTTCTCCTCAGCTTCTTTCTTTTCGGCATCGCTCTTGTCACCCTGACGGTCAGGATGATATTTTATAGCTATCTTACGGTAAGCCTTCTTTATGTCTGCTGCACTGGCTTTCTTATCAACGCCAAGTACCTCGTAGTAATCTCTTTTTGCCATATATTATAATTCTCCTCCCTTAATCAATCTAATCTACAATCTACAATCTATAATCTAATTCTCCCCCCATCACTGTCCCACTGCGACTTTGGCAAAGCGTATGACCTTGTCATTGAGCGTATAGCCTGTCTGCACGCAGTCTATGACCTTACCCTTCTTGTCTTCGCCCATACCTGGCACGAGGGCTATTGACTCGTGGTAGTCCACATTGAAGTCCGCATTGTCTGTGTCTATTTTCTTCACGCCAAGAGTTTCAAGTGTCTTTTGGAATTTCTGATAGATAAGTTTCATACCCTCACGTATAGCATCGGCATCGTCGCTGTTGTCGGCAAGGGCACGCTCAAAGTCGTCAAGCACTGGCAGAATGGCAGTGATGGTCTTTTCTCCGCCTTGTAGTATGAGGTCCGCCTTCTCCTTGAGGGTACGCTTACGGAAGTTATCAAACTCAGCCTGCTTGTAGAGTGCCTGCTTCTTGAGTTCCTCTATCTCAGTCAGCGCTATGTCAAGGGGATCTTTCGCCTCTTCCTTGGCAACAGACTCAGAAGTATCGGAGGATGCTGATGAATCATTATTCTCCGCATTCTCTGTATTTTCAGTGTTCTCTGTGTTTTCCGTGTTCTCGGTATTTTCGCTGAACTTCTCGTTATCCGTCATATTTGAATCTTCTTTGTTCATTATTGTTTTGTTGTTTATAAAGTGTTACATTTTTTCAAAATCCCCGTACTACAACAATCATGCCAAAAATGAAAAAGCCTATCGCTTATAGTAGTAGTACCAGTATGTGCCAAAATAGTTATCCTTGATGTCAGCCTGCTTTTCTTGTATCGGCTTTTTGCTACGTAACAGTTGAAGAAAATCGTAGTAATCAGCCTTGATAGTCTCACCTACCTTCAGCGAGTCGAGCGACTTATGAGAGTTGGCATCACGATGTCTGGACTTGTATATCATCACTGCCTCAGCATAATGTTTGGGGAGTTCGTGATTGCTGTCATAATAGCGTGAAAGGAGATCAATAAAGGCACATAAGTCCTTATTAACCAAAGCGGTACACAATAGATAATCTTTCGACGCTGGCCGTGCAGTACCCCTGCGCAGTTCTCTCTGGAGATAGCTGACAGGCGACTCATCAATGTTGCGTGGAACAAATCCCAATGACTGCCATATCGGATAGCAATCACGTAACAAGGCATGGGGCTCGCCGCTACTACGAGGCAGGAGCGTGGACTGCTTGTTGCCTATGTTATAGTTGAAAAGGTGCTCACCCATATTGGTGGTGGCAAACGATGATGACTGCCTTGACAGGGCATAAGCACGCCACATTGTCAGTGCCATGTCATGGTCATACTTTGGGATGCCATAGTCGAGGGCTTTATCATACTTCCCCTCATGGCACAATCGTTCCACAGCCAAACGTGTATGCAGCGTCCTGTCGGTATTGCCCATGCTATACATCACTACCACCGATAGGAGAAGTATCATGACATTGTTTCTCCACTCCACAATATAACTGCGGGTGCCTCGAAAGGGATTGTTATAGCTGTAGTATCGATTCAAGTGGCTGACAACAACCGGAAACAACATAAGCAGCACAATGGCAAGGCATATAAGTTTCCATGAGATACTCACGTGACCATCATCATCAACCGTACCGCTCGTCACTACCCCACTCAACATCATCGCAGGAAAATATGACAAAGCCTGCACTCGAGTAGGAAAGGACAGTATCGCGGAGGTAATAATTTTTATTAAAAGGGCTAATGCGGTAAATATCACTCCCCCCGTAAGGCGGTCGTAGGATGTCTCATGATGGGACCACGAGTACTGCGTCATTCCAATGATATCGCCTTGGAATGAATAGAAATAGAGGAAAGTGATTACAACAAAAAGAGCAGCACACACTGCACTTATAGCAGTATGTGCGCCATTACGACTATTTTTCATCTCTTTAATTTACGCATGCCTGATGGGTGTGGAAGTGGATCTCATCAAGAACGACTTCTCAGTTTTTCTTTAACACTACAGCAGAACGTGCTGGTATGTATAGTTTGAGCCACTCCTTCTTGTCTTGTACATACATCTCATCGTAATTAGTGAGATGGGTGATGCTATCATCAGCAAAACCATTACCGCCAAACTCCTTTGAGTCGGTATTGAGCACCACATCATACGAGCCAACGGGTACAAGGAAGCCATAGTCTGTGTATGAGCGTGTGGGTGAGAAATTGAAGACATAGATGAGGTCACCACGCATGAATGCCATAATCTGGTCTCCTTCATTGACCCATATCTCCTGCACTGGTGTCTCATTGAACTTTGGCACCATCTTCATCACCTCGAGCATCCTCTGGTCAAAATCGCCAAGCCAGTGATAGCATAGCTCCTTGTTGTCAACAAGGTTCCACTGTCTGCGGGCATACTTGCAGCTCCACCCGTTGCCCTCACGTGGGAAGTCTATCCACTCGGGATGTCCCCACTCATTGCCCATAAAGTTAAGGTAGCCACCATTGATAGTGCTTGACACTACGAGACGTATCATCTTGTGAAGAGCTATACCTCGTCGGGCAGTCTCATTCTCATCACCCTTCTTGAAATGCCAGTACATATCGGCATCTATGAGACGAAAGATGATAGTCTTGTCGCCCACCAGTGCCTGGTCATGACTCTCAGCATAGGAAATGGTCTTCTCATCAGCACGACGATTGGTCATCTCCCAGAAGATGTCACGTGGATTCCACTGTTCGTCGCTCTTCTCCTTGATCATCTTTATCCAGTAGTCAGGCAGTCCCATGGCAAGACGGTAGTTGAAGCCCAGTCCGCCATCTTCTATTTTCGCTGCCAAACCAGGCATACCTGACATCTCTTCGGCTATGGTTATAGCATTCTTATTAACCTCATGTATCACCTTGTTGGCGAGTGTGAGGTAACAGATGGCATTGTCATCCTGACCACCGTTATAGTAGTCACCGTAACCACCGAAGTCAACACCTAGTCCATGATTGTAGTACAGCATAGAGGTGACACCGTCAAAGCGGAAGCCGTCGAAGTGATACTCGTCCAACCAAAACTTACAGTTGCTCAACAGGAAGTGCATCACCTGGTCCTTGCCGTAGTCGAAACAGAGAGAGTCCCACTGATTGTGCTCCCGACGGTCGCCAGGATAGAAGTACTGGTCAGGGTCGCCACAGAAATTGCCCAGACCCTCTATCTCATTCTTCACTGCATGAGAGTGTACCAGGTCCATGATGACGGCAAGTCCGGCCTGATGAGCGGTATCGATGAGTTCCTTGAGGTCTTCAGGGGTACCAAAACGGCTGGACGCAGCAAAGAAATTGCTCACATGATAACCAAAGGAGCCATAGTAAGGGTGCTCCTGTATAGCCATTATCTGGATGCAGTTGTAGCCTTCCTTTATGACACGTGGCAGTACATTGTCCTTAAACTCCTTGTAGGTGCCAACCTTCTCTGCATCCTGTGCCATACCAATGTGGCACTCATAGATAAGCAGAGGAGCGGTCTGGGGTTTGAAGGTCTTCTTCTTCCATTTGTACTCCTTCTCGGGTGCCCAAACTTGAGCAGAGAATATCTTTGTCTCATCATCCTGCACCACACGGCGTATCCATGCTGGAATACGCTCGCCCTGACCACCGTTCCACTTTACAAGGAGTTTGAACAGGTCGCCATGCTTCAGGGCAGCAGGAGGAAGTTTTATCTCCCAGTCCTGCCCGTTCTTGAGCTTCTTCATAGCATACTTCTTTTGCTCTTTCCAGCCGTTGAAGTCGCCAATGAGGAATATCTCAGTAGCATTTGGCGCCCACTCTCTCAGCACCCATCCCTTATCAGTCTTGTGAAGACCATAGTACAGGTAGCCCGTAGCAAAGTCGGACAACTTTTGTTTACCACCATTAGTGAGATGGTCTGCCATCCACATGGCATGATCGTGTCTGCCACGTATAGCATTCTCGTATGGCTCCAGCCAAGGGTCGCGTGCCACTATGCCGATATGCTCAGGCACTTTGGGAGCCACAACCTTCTTAGTGACAGTTTTCTTTGTTTTTTTCTTCGTTTCAGCCATAGTATTATCAGTTAAAGGGTTATTAGCACTTCACCTTAAATACTGCCTTCTTGAACATCTCCTCGTTAGAGATACAAGGGGTATGTCCATCCTGTGGGAAGAATATAGCCATCATACCTGGACGGCATGTGACATATGTAGAGCTTGGCTGCTCTGGATACTTCGTCACATCCTTCTCAGCATTGTACTCAGCCTCTACGGTGATATCCTCAAGTGGCAGGTATCCGTATGTCTCCTCACCATCAATCGGTATCTGGATGTCAAGCATGTTCTTATGAGTCTCCATCACTGCCTCATCAGGCATCTTGCCCTTCTGATTGATGATATTTACGAATAGTTCCTTACCCTTTATCTCGTGCTTGCCTGGCTCAAGACTTGCCAGGTCATTCTCCTCGAGAAATTTTACCACGTCAGCGAACAAAGGGTTTACGCCTACATAATACTTCAGATTGTCTAATGTGTCAACGATCATAATGCTTTATTTTTTTTATTGGTTAATATTTTTTTGTTATGTCGATATTAAGGTATGGCGGTATGGCGTTATTTAGCTCTGACACCCATTTCATAAACACCTTTGTCTATGATTTGTCCAGTTTTGTCCTTCTCTACAAACTCGCCATCGCGCTCATCGTCGTGGTATGTGCCCTCAAAACGATTGCCCTCGCGAGTTTCCTCTATCGCCTTGCCTTCACGTTTGCCGTTACGATAAGTGCCTTTATACTTGCTACCATCGGAGTAATGTATGATAATCTCTCCATTTAACTGCCCGTTTTTGAATAAGCCATCATAACGGTCACCAGTCTTTTTCATGAGTGTACCCTTGCCATTCTGTTTATCGGCTTTCCACTGTCCTGTATATTGGTCACCATTATTCCATACAAAGATGCCCATACCATCCTTCTCGCCATTAGAGAAGTGTCCTGTGTACCTATCACCATTGACATATTTAAACACTCCCTCGCCTGTGCGCTCTCCATCCTTATAATCGCCTTCGTAAACGTCACCGTTCTTGAACTTGTATATGCCCTTGCCATGCTGCACATCATTCAGCCAGTGCCCCACATACTGGTCGCCGCTGGAATAAGTGAATGTGCCTTTGCCAGAACGATTGTTATCGACCCAGTTACCTTCATAACGTGAACCATCGCCCCAGTCAAAGGTACCTTTGCCATTCTTCATGTCGTTTTTCCATTCACCATCATAATAGGCTCCCTCCATATAGGTGTATGTACCCTTACCAGAACGCTTGTCCTGATACCAGTTGCCATCATACTTGTCACCATTATGATAGTACATCACACCATGTCCCTGCTGATAGTCTCTGAACCACAATCCGTCATATCTGTTGTTGTTTGCAAAGTAATACACTCCCTTGCCATGCTGTTGGTCCTGAAACCACTGTCCTTCATAGCGCTCGCCGTCAGTAAAGCTATATACGCCATAGCCCTGACGCTTGCCCTTCTCATACTCGCCCTCAAAGGTGTCGCCGTTAGCAAAATGTGTAACGCCTTTACCATGAGGCTTGCCCCCTAACATCTCGCCCTGATAGACGCCATTGTCATGAGTGTGACAACTGCCGAGCGAAATCTTCTGAGCTTTCACCACCAGAACAGAGAATAATATTGTGTATAAGAAAATATGTCGTTTCAAAGTCGTATTCTTTTTACAGTTAATTCGTTTCAAAATTACAATTATTTTTTGAGAATGACAAAAGATTTTCTCTTTTTTTGTTATTTTAACTACATCATTATATTTTATTCCATTCATCAACATCTTACTATCAACTTTTATTATTACCTTTGTTGGCACTTTATATTTCATAAATTTCAATCCTCTATCCTCACAAAATCAAAGATGAAATTCATAGCTATAATACCTGCACGCTATGCCTCAACTCGTTTTCCTGGCAAACCCCTAGCAAAGCTAGGTGACAAGACCGTCATACAGAGAGTATATGAACAAGTGACAAAACAGATAACGGACGCTTATGTGGCTACCGATGACCAACGCATATATGACCATGTCGCATCATGGGGAGGAAAGGTTGTCATGACACGCACTGACCACAAGTCGGGCACTGACCGCATAGAAGAGGCGATGGAAAAGATAGAGATGACAGACGGCACTTATGACGTAGTAATAAACGTACAGGGTGACGAGCCATTCATACAGCCAGAACAGATAGAGGAAATATGTCGTTGTTTCGATGATGCCAACACACAGATTGCAACCCTCGGCATCCGATTTGGCAATGACATCACAGCAATACAAAATCCCAACTCGCCAAAGATAGTTGTTGACCGCAAGGGATTTGCCATGTATTTCAGTCGCAGTGTAATACCCTTCTGCAGAGGAAAGGAACAGGAAACATGGGGGACGGCATTTCCATATCTCAAGCACATCGGCATGTATGCTTATCGCAGAGAGGTATTACGGGAAGTGACCAATCTGCCACAGTCACCATTAGAGATAGCAGAATCGCTGGAGCAGCTGCGATGGCTCGAAAATGGCTATCGTATAAAGGTGGGCGAGACATCTACTGAAACAGTAGGAATAGATACACCTGAAGATCTACAAAAAGCAAATGCATTCATCAGTAGTAAATAACCTCACGACACTTCTCAAGGCAGGTGCCTTTGATATAACCCCTGACAATACCCATGACAAGTCTTCTCATGGTATTATCTCCATGTCTCCATACAAATGGCGCATATTATGCAAAGCTGCTGACAGGCTGGGAGTAACGGGATATGTGGCCATGGGGGCAGAGAAATTGGGGTTGCGTGATCTCGGACTGCTTACATTTCAACGAGAGTATCCACTTGTCAATGCCTCGCTCTTTAATCATTGGTCTGACAAACACCTCATGGAGGTTCGTGAAGAAGAGATGAATGCTCCTGATACGTCGGACGAGACGCTGATGCTGCTTGATACTATAGTGGCTAATGCCCACGAAATGATTTCTGACAATGTAAGCGTAGAGGGTATAATATCACTTGGACGCATAATAAGGCAAAATCATGACAAGATAGACTTTACCAAGTTGTCCTCATGGCTATCTACGATAGGATTGGTGCAGACAGCAAATCTTGAAGCTAATATACTAATAGATTTCTGGGGAATGTCACCAGATGAGATTCCCTTTTACGTCAAGCCCTACCCAAAAGCGAGCAAACTGTACCATGAAGCCATATGTAATGCTCTTGATACTGGTACTTTCAGCACTGCCACCCGACTTAACATCGCAATGACAGAAACTCTCTCATATAATTTTGTCAAGGCGATTTCTAAAATTACCGATATAGAGGAGTAAGACAACTTTGACTTACAGATTACGTATCTTCCACTCCTTGGGATAAAGATTGTTGGCACGACTGCCAATATTCTTCACAAAACCAAGTGGAAGGTCCATGTAGGTGACAACAACAAATCCTTTAGGGGTGTCAGAAGGCAACACGAGGGCTTCATGACGTAGGTAACGCAAGGCATCTTCCTTGCTCAATTCTACTCTTGGAAACTTGTCTTTTGGGGTATCGACAAACAAAGCTTCTGCATGGGAAGGGGACATCGGTGCCCTTTTATTGGAACGAGACGGCTTCTGAGTGTCAGACATGATTTTCAGCAAATGCTCATTTCTCTTGCCATGAGGTACTTGGGGAGCATCTTGAACTTTCTTTCTTAGTACCGCCATAAAGAGTCCTTCCCCCTTAGTGATACCTGGTATAAATCGGTAAACAGGATGGTTGAAACCATTGAGTAAAGAGCCTGTAATATTCCACTCGGGTTTGATATCTATTGGTATGATATCTGCTCCGAGATTTTCCAATATCCACTGCACATTTTCCTCATCTTCACGGGTATTGAATGTGCATGTAGAATACACCAGTATCCCCCCATCATTCAGACATGGCCATATATCCTCTATTATGGAACGTTGCAGGGTCTGGCACTTCATCACATTTTCTACTGACCACTCCCCTATTGTTTTCTCATCCTTACGAAACATTCCCTCTCCTGAACATGGCACATCAGCAAGTATCATGTCAAACATCATACCAAATTTCCTATAGTCACGAGGATAGTTGTTTGTCACAACAACGTTTGGACAACCTTGCTTCTGCATATTCTCCATAAGTATGTTGGCACGATGGTGATTGGGCTCATTGGAATAAAGCCACGCATCGCGAGGCAAGGCTGCCCTCAGTAGTGTGGACTTACCACCTGGAGCTGCACAAAGGTCTAATACCGTTGAAAATTGGAAATTGGAAATTGGAAGTTTAGGGTTGGCAGAGGTCAGTTGTCTGACAATATGGTCAAGAAACATGCTCGATGCCTCTTGGACATAGTAAGCCCCTGCATGAAACAAGGGATCAAGTGTAAAATTGGGACGTTCGGAAAGGTAATATGCTCCATCACACCATGCAACAGGTTCACAATGTATATGCTCCTCTTGTTCCAAAAGACTGATTACAGGTGATGTCTTTAATGGATTTAACCTTATGCTGATAGGAGCTGGTCTGCCAAAGACCTCCAGAAAACGTTGCCAACGCTCTTCACCAAACAATTGTCTGGTGTATTCTATAAAATCATTTGGTAGCTTTGCTGACATTGGCGGAAATTAAAAATCAAACAAGAAGGTATCCTCATTTGTCTGTTCGTCAAGTTTTGGCTTGCGAGGCTTTGGCGGATTCTTGATGTTGCCCTTTTCGTCAAACATATTGTATGTAGTACGCAGAACGGAAAACTCTGTTCGACGGTTGAGCGCATTAGCCGTCTCCTGTTCTTCGGGCTTGAGTTTGGTGATAAAATCTTCTGTCAACACATCACCTTCCTTGAGCCATGGATAGTTCTCGGCTACCTTTCTGCGTATCTTCTTGGGGTTCTCCTCGCCATAGCCAACAGGAGTCAAGCGGTCAGCCGCTATACCCTTGCTCACGAGGTATTTCACTACCTCTTCGGCACGTCTTTGTGACAAAGTCTTATTGTAAGCATCTGGTCCCTTGAAATCGGTATGTGCTCCTAATTCTATGGTAATATTGGGATTGTCATTAAGCAACATGACAAGTGAGTCGAGGGCAGACCGGCTTGATTTCAGCAAGGTGGCTTTGTTAAACTCATAAAAAATATTGTCAATCAGCACTGGAGCAGAAATGCCTGAAAGAGGGAACTGCAGAGTGTAGGTTTCAGACTTGTCTGTCTCGGGTATTGTGATTTCCTCTTTTTTGTTAAGGAAACCATTACATGTAGCAAGCATTATGTAATCTACACCAGGTTTTACTACCTGTTCAAAAGAGCCATCACTCTTTACACTCAGACGTTTGTTGGTACCATCGCTACCCACAAGTCGCACTTCTGCTGCATTGAGTTCGTAGCCATCAACCTCATACACCCATCCTTTGATTATCTGTACTATCTCTGGGTTTTCGAAAGAATAGATATGGTCATAACCTCTGCCATCGTTACGACTGGAGGAGAAGAAACCACGATTGTGGGCTCCTTCAAAGGTCATTCCGAAATCGTCGGCATAGGAATTCATCGGATAACCGAGATTTTCTACGTGATACTTGTGATCATCACCTATCTTGGCTACAAAGATATCAAGGCCTCCCATGCCGGGATGTCCATCGGAGGAGAAATACAGGTCGCCATTAGGACGGAATGTAGGAAACATCTCATTGCCAGGCGTATTGATGGGTTCACCAAGGTTTTCCACTCCCATCAACCCTGCTGATGTGATACGAGAGCGCCATATATCCATACCCCCCTTACTTCCTGGCATGTCACTGACAAAGTAAAGCCACTGGCCATCAGGCGATACAGCTGGATGAGCAAAGGTGGAGAGGGAGTCGCGCGAGATGACCACATCCTGTGGCTTACCCCATGATGCATCACTACGGCTGGACTTCACAATCTTTGCATAGCGAGGATAGTCACCATCTTCTTCACATAAGGTAAGATACATCTCGCTACCATCGGGCGATATATAACATGCTCCTTCGTCATTCTCTGTATTTAACCCAGATGAGACACTCTCTGGCTTGCTCCATCTTCCCTTGTCATCTTTTTGCGAAAAGAATATGTCGGCACTTTTTGTACCAGTGACACCATTGAGGTCGTCACCCTCGGCATCATTACGGGTAGAGGTGAAATACAGGTAGTCATTATCCTCACCTCCCAGGCAAGGAGAATAGTCATCACGACGTGAATTAAACACGTCCATCTTCTTTACTGTAAAGTTTGAGCCTTGTTTCTTCCACAGTGGAGCATTGGTTGCTGATATCACGCCATTCTTCAGCAATATGTTACTGGGCATAGAATCCTGTAACTCTGTAAAAGTCTTAAGGGCTGACTTGTAGTCACCTACCTTAAGCAACTGACGGGCATAGTGCAGTATGGCATCATTATCTGCCACCTTATAGCGTATGGCATTGCGGTATGCTCCGACAGACTTCTGCGCATTATTGAAACGCTCATAACATTTTGCCATCTTCAGGGCTCTCTCGCCACGTTTTATGCGCTCCGTATTAGGGGTGCGTGCATAAGCCTGCTTGTAGTAATCAGCCGCAAGATAATATTCGCCCAGGGCAAGAGACTTGTCACCCTTCTTCTCGTAGGTGTCAGCATTACACGCTATGAGAAGTATGGTTGCTATAATGGCTACTATGTAATTGACTTTTCTCATCTTGTTGACACAAATGCGAGAGGAAATATCCTTTTTACATTGTTTGTCGTGATGTCGGCTATCTCATCAGGAGTCTTGCCATAGACTTCTGCCAATTTATTTATAATATGTGGTATAAAACAGCTTTCGTTTCTCTCACCACGATGAGGTACTGGTGCCATATATGGTGCATCGGTCTCGAGTACTACACGTTCCAGTGGTACTGTGGCAGCAAGTGTCTGTGGAAGGTTGCTCTTTTTGAAAGTCAACACACCGCCTACGCCAAGAGAGAAGCCAGGGAAGTTTAGGAGTTCCTGTGCTTCATATTCGTTACCTGTAAAACAGTGAAATACACCACCATGCAGTCTGCCATCATACTTGCGCAATATCTTTACCATCTCATTCTGTGCCTTGCGGCAGTGTATCATGAGTGGCAATCCAAACTCTGCAGCCCACTCCACCTGTTGCTCAAAAGCCATCAACTGTTCCTTCTCAAACTCTCTTGACCAATAAAAGTCAAGTCCCACTTCTCCTATAGCTATGGGGGAAAGGCTATCTATGTGTTTACGTATTACAGTCAACTGTTCTTCCCAGTTCTCCTTGACATCCTCCGGATGAAGCCCAAGCATACCACGGCAGTATCCTTGGTATTGTTTGCATACCTTCTTTATTGTCTCCACAGAGCCTACATTGACACCTGGTACGAAAAGCATCAGGGCACCAGTTTCTTTGGCGCGCTGTATGACGAGTTCGAGGTCATCCTTAAACTCCTCGCCGTCAATGTGTGTATGTGTGTCTATAAAGTTGATAGTTGGAAGTTGAATGATAAACGTTATTTTTCTCTTTTCATCATCTTGGCGGCATAGGCAAGGAGTGGAGCCTTCTTTTCATCATGCACATTCACCTTAGCCATAGCTTGGAGGGCCTGTTGGTAGTAATCATCCATTTTAGCCTTAGCCATGAGATCGATGCCAAGTTTGTTGTAGAGCGTAGTGACAGCCTTGATTTTCTCCTCACGATTGAAGTCACTGGCTGATATCCAACGTTCAAGTTCTACTTTATTATTACCCTCTGCCTTCTGAAGAGCGTTGATGAGCATATAGGTTTTCTTGTTTGACATGATGTCGCCACCTATAGCCTTACCAAAGACTTTGGGGTCGCCATAAACATCGAGGTAGTCGTCCTGCAACTGGAAGGCAAGTCCCATTGCCTCACCAAACTTATAGAGATTATCCACATCCTCCTTGGGAGCACTTGCGAGTATAGCACCAATCTTTACTGCACATGCCAACAGCACACTGGTCTTTAGACGTATCATCTCGATATATTCCGCTTCTGTTACATCATTACGGGTTTCGAAGTCAACATCATATTGCTGTCCCTCATTTATCTCTATCGCTGCTTCTGTAAAAGTCTTAAGGACTTCTGCAAGAGTATCTTTATCCCAATGGTCGTTACTACTGCCTTTCTTCCTGGATTCTTGCATCCACTTAAAGGCGAGTACAAGCATATTGTCGCCAGAAAGTATGGCTGTATTCTCATTCCACTTCTTGTGAACAGTAGGTCTTCCTCTGCGCACATCAGCATTGTCCATCACGTCGTCATGCAACAACGTGAAGTTATGATATGTCTCAAGAGCCACAGCTTGAGGGAGCACGTCTTCTCCATTCTCCTGCCACATCTCGTAGGCCATCATCATAAGAGCGGGGCGTATCCTCTTACCACCCAAAGAGAGCACATAGCGTATGGGGCTATACAATCCGCTCGGCTCCACCTCCAACGGGAGATTTTCTATGTAAACATTGATTTTCTCAATCATATTGTTTGTTTATAGTTTAATGCCTAAGTTGACCATCAGACTTGAAGATGAAACATGATACTTGCCGTATGACACATCGAGGTTGAAACGCTCAAGACTCAGTCCGGCTCCGACACTGAGCCCGGCACCATGTGAAGACTCTCCGTCCGAACCATCGCTTACTTTCATCTCGTGTGCCCTACGCAGATTGTATCCTCCTGCTATATAAAACTGTGGTGTGAGTAATAGGTCAACACCTATGCAAGCATGTTGAAGGAAAGAATAATTCCAATGACCCAAATCGCTCATCGTTAACGATATACGGAATGGCATAGTCTCACCAAGCCCCTTGGTAACACCAAGCATGACATCTGTTGGCAGGTTTTCATACTCATCATTATATGCTGACAGCTGACCTCCAAGATTTTTCAACGCAATAGAAGCGGAAAAGTCTATATCAGAGTCATAGTAGTTCAATCCCAAATCGATAGCGGCTGCTGTACTGGTGTAGTCGCCTAACTTGGAGTATATAAACTTTCCTCCCACTCCACCAACAAGATTCTTTGCGAGAGTATATGACAGCATGGGCTCAAAGACGATGTCCATCGGCGAGAAGTTGCCGAGGTCGTTGTTGTTGATATCACGCTGCTTCAGCTGACCGTAGTTAATGTATTGTATAGAGCCGCCGACAGTAGTTTTATCGTTTACCACATGTGTATAGCCAGCTGTCCCCATATTCACTCCGCTCATATAGTTCATATAACCGAACGACACGGTTTTGTGTGACACCGAGGAGAGCAAAGCAGGATTGGATAATGCAAGCGTGGCATCATCTTCTATAATAGAGATATTATCGCCACCCAGGGCTGAGGCATGGGCACTGGTAGGAATCTTCAGAAAGGTCATCACCCTCTGACTATCTTCAGCCCATCCAGTCATCACCAAGCAGGCAAGCAACACTATGTAAAAAATCCTTTTCATCCTTTATACTATAGAAACTATAGGCACTATAGGCACTATAGGTACTATAGCCACTATGGTCACTATAAAAACTATAAAACTAACGCAGTCATGAGAAAATTATTATATCTCAAAGACTATGGGGATAGCTATCATAGTACGACAGGGTTTGCCTTGGTCTATGCCTGGTTTCCAGTTTGGCATCATACGTGCTACGCGCAGTGCCTCATCATCAAGGAGTTTGTTGACACTCTTAGAGAGTTTTATATCCGAAAGCGTGCCATCCTTATTAACTATGAAACTTACGATGACCTTACCTTGTATCCTTCTTTTCAGAGCCTGTTCTGGATATTTCAGCGTAGCGGTAAGCCACTTCATAAATTCTACCATTCCGCCAGGATACTGGGGGAGTTCCTCCACTATCTTCAGGACCTCCTCCTTATCTTCATCAAGGTTTATGGGGGGCTCATCTTTTGTCTCCTCCACATCATCCTGTTTTTCCTGAGGGACTGGTGGTGTAAGTTCTTCCATCATAGGCTCTGTTGTTTCCTCTACCTTGTTGAGTTTCTCTGCAACCTTAGGTTGTTCCTTCTGTTGTGGAAGGGCTGCAGATATCATATCGTCCTTTTCGGGTTTTAGGTCAAGGTCCATCGCATAGTCATCAAAAGCCTCATCGAGCATGTCAGCCAGATTCCTATACGGGATAAAGAGCACTGCCACAAAAAGCAATGTGACACCTATAAATGATGCCACAAGAAACATAGGTCGCCTATGTTCCAAATCTGCTTTGTAGCTTTTTTTTTCTTCCATTACTCTACACTCCAGACTTTTTGGGTGTACGCCTATCTCGATGGTATGAACGGTAGTCGTCAAATTCTATCTCCACGTCAGGCTCTTTCAATTCTGCCTTGCGCGGTAGTCTAAACTTCTGGTACTTTATGTTGAGCCCCCGTTCTATCCACATTGACTCATAGTAGGTTTGTATGGATAGTATCTTCTTGGTATCATCGTCAATGCTGCTGTCATGATAAAGGTCTGATGTCCTCAACAAAAGGGGCAACCCATTTCCGTCAACCACATACGAGGTATATGTAAAAAGGAAGTTGGAGTCTGTCTTGAGGTGTATGATACCTCCATCAACGATAAACCTGCGGTAGCGCTCCAGGAAATATGTTGAGGTGAGACGCTTACGAGGGTTCTTCATCTGTGGGTCGCTAAAGGTAAGCCATATCTCCTGCACCTCGTCTTCGGCAAAGAAACGATCGATTATCTCGATGTTGGTACGCAGAAATGCCACATTCTTCAGGTCTTCCTTTAGGGCCTCTGTAGCACCCGTCCACATTCTGGCACCCTTTATATCAACTCCTATGAAGTTAACATCTGGATAGAGTTTTGCTAACTCTACAGTATATTCTCCCTTGCCACAGCCCAGTTCCAGAACTATAGGGTTGTCGTTATGAAAATAGTGTTGTCGCCAACAGCCCTTCATTTCGAAAGGCACGTTATCGACAACACTATATGGATACTGGAACACATTATCATAGCGTTCCATATCAGCAAACTTTGCGAGTTTTCCTTTACCCATCTATTAGTCTATTACCACGCGTGTCCAGTTATGAGTGTCAGGCTCTATGCCATACTGTATATCGCGCAGTTTGGTAAACAGTTTCTCTGACCAAGGACCTGGCTTATCGCCAAAGTTATACTCCTTGCCTGTCTCGATGTCCACAATCTTTGATATCGGAGAGATAACGGCTGCTGTACCACAAGCACCTGCCTCTTCGAAGGTCTCGAGCTCTTCCTCAGGTATCTGACGACGCTCTACCTTCATGCCGAGGTCTTCAGCCAACTGCATCAATGACTTGTTGGTGATAGAGGGCAGTATGCTGGTTGACTTAGGAGTGATGTACGTATTGTTCTTAATGCCAAAGAAGTTAGCAGCACCAGCCTCATCGATGTATTTCTTCTCCTTTGCGTCAAGGTAGAACTCACAAGCGTAACCCAATTCGTGAGCCTTCTGGTTAGCCTGCAGTGAAGCAGCGTAGTTGCCACCAACCTTATATATACCTGTACCAAGCGGAGCCGAACGGTCGTGATCACGTATGATGACGTATGGGTTTGCAAAGAAACCACCCTTGAAGTATGGTCCTACAGGAGTAACAAAAATGAGGAAGAGGTACTCTGTAGCTGGATGTACGCCTACCTGTGCTGATGTACCGATGAGCAATGGACGAACGTAGAGCGTTGCGCCACTTTCGTATGGTGGTATGAACTCCTGATTGAGGCGTATTACCTTATCTACCATCTCATTAAACTTTTCCGTAGGTAGCTCCGGCATTAATATGCCACGACATGTTGACTGCAGGCGAGCAGCATTCTCATCAGTACGGAACACCCTCACCTTGCCGTCAGGACAACGGTATGCTTTGAGTCCCTCGAATGCTTCCTGTCCATAGTGCAGACAGGTAGCTGCCATGTGCATAGGGATAGTCTCTTCTGAAGAAACCTCTATCTCACCCCACTTGCCGTTGCGATAGTAGCAACGAACGTTGTAATTTGTCTTACGGTAACCAAATCCCAGGTTACCCCAATCTAAGTCTGCCATTTTAGTATATTGTTTTTATTGTCGTTAATCTTGCTATATACTCTAAGATGCAAAATTATAAATAATTTTCCAACCAACCAAAGAAAATAACCATTTTAAACTTCTTTTGAACAAATAAATCTCTCTTGCCCCTCATAAAGGCAAAGCTTCCCAACATGAATGCACTGTTCTTACAGTCTAAGGTAGAGTTTCCATACATCAAGAGCATGCCTTTAAACATTGAGGCTATGCTTCTATACAAAATTAACTAGTAAATTTAACGAATTAACTGGTTAATTTGCAAAATTTACTAGTTAATTTTTCACTCATGCATAGCTTCTACACATTAAAGCACCCCATCCAAGTAAGGAAACGCAATTCAAAGAAACAGAAGAAGCATACTAATAGCTCTAAGTATTACCCCATGAGCCTTAACCACCCCACTCTGATATAAAACGCAAATAAAAAAAGGCTCGAACCGAAGTCCGAGCCCTAAATATTTCAAGCTTTAAAACTAATCCTAAATAAATTTAGAAGTTATAGTAAGCACCAAAGATGATGGTGTTGTCAAGTCCGAGACCGAATCTTGAGCCGTCACCAGCCTTCTCGCTATCCTTCTGATAGCCGAGATAACCTGTTGTAGCTACGAGAGAGAGCTTCTTTGTTGCAGCAAAAGCAACACCTGGGCGAATACCTACGTTGAACTGACTACCACCGTCATGGTTGTAGAAGCGGAAGCCGAAGCCGCCATCAACGAAGAATGATACTGGAGCTGTCTTGCAGAATGTGTAACGAACGTATGGAGCAACCTTGAAGAAGTTGTTAGACTCTTCCAACTTAGCACCATAGTAATTACCCATAGCATCAGCAGTAGAAGTTGCGTTGTTAGAAGTTCCAAAGCCGAGAGCGATAGCTACAGACCACTTGTCGTCAAGGTTATAACCTACCTCTGGAGAAATCTGGAAAGAAGTAGTGTTCTGGTCACCATTTCTGTTGCCACCATTGTCGAAGTTCAGTCCGAATGAACCACCTGCCCACCACTGAGCGTTTGCTGTGAGAGTTGCAGCAGCCATAACTGCCATTACAAAAATTTTCTTCATAATTTCAAATGTTTTTATAGCCCCTACTCGATTAAAGGTTTTCGGGTTTCCCTTGTTTTGTTGATTTCTGTTGCAAATGTATTAAGATTTTTGATTACAAACAAAACTTTTTAATACATTTTTGATAAAAATGTATGTTTTTGCGTTAATTTTAACCTTTGTTTACAATTTAAGGCTTATAAAAGTGTAAAACTAAACAAGCAAATCTACAAAACAAAACATATAATGGAAGGGAAAACGAAAAAATCGCCGACTTACTTGTCAGTTAAGGTAAGTCGGCGATTGGTATTATCTGCAAGCACTTGGTTGACGATCTCAGTTATCTGTTGTTTCAACTCATTTATAAATAAGCCAGCATCATAGGTTTTATGCTCTATATCTCGAAGCTTCTTCTCCCATATACCCGTAAGTTCAGGCGACTTTAGGAGTTCCTCGTGAATGAGGTCAACGAGTTCCATTCCTGTAGGAGTTGCTACTATTCGCTTGCGCTCTCTACGAATATAATGACGCTTGAATAACGTTTCTATAATGTTCGCGCGCGAGGAAGGTCTGCCTATACCATTCTCTTTCATAGCAGCTCGGAGTTCCTCATTGTCCACAAACTTGCCTGCCGTTTCCATAGCTCTAAGCAGCGTTGCCTCAGTATAATAAGGTGGAGGGGTGGTTTGTTTCTCTGTGAGTGTCGGTTTGTGAGGTCCCGCCTCGCCTTTTACAAAAGAGGGAAGTAGCTTCTCCTCTACCTCATCCTTTTTCTTTTCATCATCAGCAGGCTCTTGCTGTTCCTTGTTTTTATCAAAACAAACTCGGAAACCTGGCTCCAGTATCTCCTTGCCCGAAGTCTTGAAAGCCACATCGCCTGCCTTGCCCTCCACGGTGGTAGTGGAGAACTTGCAGTCAGGATAGAATACGGCGATAAAGCGGCGAGCCACAAGGTCATAGACGTTTCGCTCCATATCCGTCAAACCTGCCGGCACCACTCCTGTAGGAATGATGGCGTGGTGGTCAGTCACCTTGGAGTTATCAAACACCTTCTTGCTCTTCTTCAGTGGTTTGCCACCTATGGCACGAATAAGGTCGGCATAAGGAGCCACACCATTAAACTTAACCTGATAGACGCCATTAAGGGTTTGGGGACACTTCTTATAGATATCGTCGGTAAGAAACTGAGTATCAACACGAGGATAGGTGGTAACCTTCTTCTCATAGAGACTCTGGATGAGCGAGAGGGTCATCTCGGCTGTATAGGAGAACTTCTTGTTGCACTCCACCTGAAGCGTTGTGAGGTCAAAAAGCTGAGGAGGTTTTTCTGCACCATTTTTCTTGGTTACACAGGTGATTTCAAACTCTTTATCCTGTATCTCTTTGAAAGCCTCTTCACCTTCATCCTTCTTGAGATATTTACCTTTCGTAGCAGTAAACAGAGTATCACGGTATATGGTGGAGAGTACCCAGTAAGGTTCTGGTTTGAAATTGTCTATCTCCTTTTGCCTGTTAACTATCATGGCAAGAGTGGGAGTTTGTACCCTACCAATAGAGAGCACTCCTGCCCCACCCTTACGGCTTCGACTGTTATCACCATACTTGATGGTGTATAGGCGTGTGGCATTCATACCCAAGAGCCAGTCGCCAATAGCTCGCGACAAACCTGCCAGGTATAGTGGCTCGTAGTCTTTCTGATCTTTTAAGGAGGTGAAGCCCTCACGAATAGCTTCTTCTGTGAGCGATGAAATCCACAATCGCTTGACAGGACACTTGACACCTGCCTTCTGCATAACCCATCGCTGAATAAGTTCTCCTTCCTGTCCAGCATCACCGCAGTTTACTATCTCGTCTGCCTTCTGAAAAAGTTTCTCGACTATAGCAAACTGTTTCTTTATGTGGTCTTGCTCTATGAGTTTTATGCCAAAGCGCTGGGGTATCATAGGCAGAGAGCCCAATGACCAGTGTTTCCACATATCTTGATAATCATTAGGTTCTTTAAGGGTACACAGATGACCGTAGGTCCAGGTTACCTGATACCCATTGCCCTCTATATATCCATCATGCGAGGATTTTGCCCCCAGCACGCTGGCTATCTCACGAGCTACACTTGGTTTCTCAGCTATACAAACTATCATATCAACTTATTTACCTGCTCAAGCAGCCATGCCTTCTGCTCTGGTATTGTCATATTTGAATTATCTAGCAAGAGAGCATCATCAGCCTGACGAAGGGGCGACACCTCACGATGGGAGTCGATATAGTCGCGCTCCTGCACATTCTTGAGTATCTCATCATAATCAGCTGGCATGCCTTTAGCTTGTAGTTCATCATAACGACGTTGAGCACGAACCTCAGCAGAAGCTGTAACAAACACCTTGAGTTCGGCATCAGGAAAAACCGTGGTGCCTATATCACGTCCATCCATCACGATGCCTTTCTCCTTACCCATCTCACGCTGTTGCTCGACCATAGCCTCGCGAACAAAAGGAATGGTTGCTATCTTGCTGACATGATTGGACACCTCAATAGAACGTATCACCTTTTCCACGAGTTCGCAATTGAGATAGGTATCTGGTCTGCCAGCCTCAGCGTTAAACTTAAAACTGATGTTGATATTGGGCATCTCTGTCTTCAGTACATCAGTCAGCACCTCGCCTGAAGCGTCAAAAAGATTGTGGCGCATGGCATAAAGTGTAACAGCTCTGTACATGGCACCAGTATCAACATATATATAGCCCAACTCCTTAGCCAGGTCTTTCGCCATGGTGCTCTTGCCACATGAAGAGTAACCATCGATTGCTATTGTTATCTTTTTCATCTTTTATTGTTTTACGAGATTATACTTTCTATTTTGTTACGACACTGTTCCATCAACCATTTAGGGGTGGAGGTGGCACCACATATTCCTATACTCTTTATCCCATCAAGCCATTCTGGCTGTATCTCGCCAGGTCCCTCTATGAGATGCGAGTTGGCATTTTTCTCCATGCACGCATTAAACAACACCTTGCCATTACTACTCTTTCTGCCACAGACAAAGAGTATGAGGTCATGCTTTGTAGCAAACTCACAGATGTTGGGCATGCGGTTGGCGACCTGCCGGCATATAGTATCAAAGCTTTGGAATATTGCTCCCTCCTCTATATGTTGTTGACAGTAATCTATGATACGATGAAACTCGTCAAGAGACTTAGTAGTTTGAGAGTACAGGTATATGTTATGTGAGAAGTCAAGTTTCTCAGCATCTTCTGCATGTTCTATAACAATCGCCTCACCTCTCGTCTGACCAACAAGTCCGAGAACCTCTGCATGACCATTTTTACCAAATATAACGATGTCAGTAGGTCTCTCCTCATTATCCGTAGCATCATACTTCTTCTTTATGCGTTTCTGCAAGGCGAGTACCACTGGACATGTAGCATCTATGATAGTGATATTGTTATTGCGTGCCAGTTCGTAGGTTGTTGGTGGTTCACCATGAGCACGTAGCAACACTGTGACATCGTGCAGACGTGCGAACTCTTCGTGGTCTATGGTTATAAGTCCCATATCCTTCAACCTGTCACACTCCATACCATTGTGCACGATATCTCCCAGGCAATACAGTTTCTCGCCGTTTGCCAGTGTTTCCTCTGCTTTTTGTATGGCTGTCGTTACGCCAAAGCAAAAGCCCGAATCATTGTCTATCTCTATTGTCACGTTTTTTTGAGGGTTGAAGGTTTGAAGATTATTTGTGGAGAATATCGTAGTAGAGGTCCAACAGATCGTGAGCAGCTATGAAACTTGTTTTCTCACCATCATGCACACTATCTTCCATTCCCTTCATAGCATTCTTTATAACAGGATTATTGTAGAAACTATTGCGCAGCGCATTGTCGATAGTCTCATACATCCAGTATTTGTTTTGTTCTCTGCGTCGGAAGTCGAAATATCCATTCTGCTTTACAAAATCGAGATACTCGTATATCATGTCCCATATCTCCTTGATACCATAGCCATAGTATCCTGAGTATGTTAGTACCTTACGTTGCCATCCACTTTCTGGCATAGGGAAGAAGTGCAGTGCATTTCGAAATCCCTGTGCTGCCAGTTCGCATCGTTTCACATTATCACCATCGCATTTGTTGATGACGATAGCATCGCTTATCTCCATAATGCCACGCTTGATACCTTGCAACTCATCACCAGTACCAGCTACCTGCAAAAGGAGGAAGAAATCGACCATAGAATGGCATGCTGTCTCACTCTGCCCTACTCCTACCGTTTCTACAAAAATCTTGTCATAGCCTGCAGCCTCACAGAGTATTATTGTCTCACGTGTTTTGCGTGCAACACCTCCCAGACTGCCAGCCGAGGGACTGGGGCGTATGAAAGCCTTAGGATGAACAGCCAGTTTCTCCATGCGTGTCTTATCTCCAAGTATGCTACCCTTGGAACGTTCTGAAGAAGGATCGATGGCGAGTACCGCCAATTTGCCTCCGTAATTATTGAGCACATGCAAACCAAACTGATCTATAGATGTCGATTTACCGGCACCTGGTACACCACTGATGCCAATCCTTACAGAATTACAGGCATAGGGAAGACATCTCTCTATTACCTTCTGAGCCTTTTCCTGATGTTCTGGAATCATACTCTCCACCAACGTTATGGCCTGTGAGAGCATGGTGACATTGCCTTCGAGTATACCACTGACGAGTTCGTCCACGCTGTGCTCCACCCTTCTAAACCTATTGCGGTTCAGATATGGATTGATATTGCTTGGCTGACTCACGCCTTTGTTTACCTGCAAGCCTTGATATTCTGCGCTATTCTCTGGGTGCTCCACCTTGTTTCAGTTAATAGTTGATAGTTATCGTTTTATTTCCAATACTACTTTCTGATGATTAGGATCGTTGGTAATCATTAGGATACGTGGTTTTACACGTAGTTTTCGGAGGTCTTTTGCCTTACATGTCACAGTCATCTTGGCAGTTTCGCCAGGTTCTATCTTCTGTTTGTCGAGCTGTACCTGCACCCCCATAGTAAACAGTTGGAGCTTCTGAATCTCCAATGTCTTGTGGCCTACATTACTCAATGTTATCTCATCCTTGAACTTTGATTTGCTATTCAGTGGCGTCATGTCAACATGATTCCTTGACATCTCAAGACGTGGTGCGTAGGGACGGTTTACGTCATCCTTTGACACAGCAGGTGGCAACAAGACTGCTGATACAGTTATTGACTTTTCGGGGGTCACCTTATCGCTACTGTTTCTCCCCAAATACACTGTAGTCTGGTTCAGTCCATAATCACGCAATTTGTTGGAGTGCAGAGTTATCTTCACTGTTCCTTTTTGTTTCGGCCCCAGCACCTTTGGTGCTACCTCCGCGGTGAGGTATGGTGGCAGGCGCAGTATCACTGGCGTAGCATTCTGTGATGCTGGATTCATGATATGTATCTCCTTGGTGAGTTTCTGTCCCTGGTTTATGTCATCAAACTCTATGTTATCATTGTCTGCAAGTAGATTACCCATCTTACATGGATACTCTCCTGAATAGTTTACAATCTTGGCTACCACCACACCGCGAACAACCACTTCTGCAGGTGTACCCTGTCTGCCATCGGTAGTAAATACCCTTACCACACGGTCGAAATGTCCCAACTGTTTGGCATCAAAAGTCAGCGAAACCTTTGCCACAGCATTTGGCATCAGTTTTCCTTTGGTGAAGTCAGCCGTAGTACAACCACAACCTGTATCTACATCCTTTATCTCAACAGACTGGGCAGAGGTATTCTTAAACTCCACCACGTATGTGGCAGGTTTATCATAGAGCATCTCACCACAATCTACCTCCTTATATACTGGAGTGAGATTCTGAGCCTGTGTGCCAGTACTCAACACACCTATCATAATGCCCAAAAGAGCCGTCTTAGCATAAATCATTATCTTTCTTTTTTACTTTGTCTTTATCGTTATTGCTTCAACAGAGCCACGGAATTCTGGTGCATATTCACACACCACCGTAGCATTGCCTGTCTGGTATTCTCCAGTTCTGTTCACATAGTATTCCGTCTCCACCACGTGCCTGCCTTTTGACATTTGGTCAAAATGGTATATCGACTTACTGTCACGCATCTCGGCATAGTAGCCCCAGCGGTAGCCACCCCTGAAGCCTGACAGTTGGTTTACGGGTTCGAGACACGCAGCACGATTGTCTGTCACTGTCACGAAATCATAATCCCTGTCTGCCTCGATAGTCAGTTTCACTTTTACCTTTTCGCCAACCTTCATGATGCCACTCACCTCACGTGTAATCTTCAGTGCCCCCTTCAAATCAGCAGGATTCACGGTGTAGGTTGACATTATCGTGGTGTCCTTGGCATTGTAGAGAGCATAGATGGCATTTACCGTGTTGACTGGGTTGTCCCATCTCTGTGTGCGCTTCGCCGATACCAGCCAGCGCAGCATCTCGCTTATTGTCTGTTCATCGTTTGGCGTGACATTCTCAAGAGCCTCAACACACATCGTATGTGTCGGTATCTTATAGTCGCACCAAGAATATAGCGCTCTGTAAGAATCAAAGTATCGACCCATGTCTTCCCTATATATCGTATGCTGTTTTATTGACTCTGCAAACTCAGCCGCCTTCTTCCTCTTGCCATTCTCATTAAGTGTAATGGCTGCCACCGCCTTGGTCTGCATGTCATCGCCCTTGGTCTCTTCATATATCATCTTGCGGAAGAAACTTTCGGCACTGCCGCCATCCCTGTTGCTTATAGCAAGCGTGTAGAGCCAGTCGAGGGCTGTATAACTGAGATATCTCACGTCATACTTCTTCATCCTCTGCATCTCTGCCTCCATCTGCTTACTTGCATAGACAAACGCTCTGTCCATCATGTACTCCGTATTTGTCTGCTTGCCACACATCAGATTGAGCCTTGCCAGCGTTTTCAGCACCTCGATGGTAATATAGCCGTTGCTCCTCATGCCGCCATACCATGAAAAACCGCCATCAGCATTCTGCAGATTAAGCAATTGCACGAGCACGTTGTCATTTGCCGCTGAAACAGGAGTGTTCTTTATTTTGGCTGTAATCACGTTGGCGTATATGGCATGTGCAAGAGCAATGGCATTACGGCTCTTGGGCACCGTCATTGCAGGCAAAGCCTCCATCATCATCTTCCTCGGATTCACCACTATCGTAGTGGTATCTTCCTTTATCTCTTCTTCTGTCAATACTGGAATCAGGTACTGTTCTCCGTCAGAGAAACCTGGTATCTCGGCAGTAAACCCACATAGTAGGTCACCTTCCTTCTCCACGTTGTATGCAAACACTACCGGAGCCGTCCTTCCTGCCTGCGTCGTCACCTTCTTGCTTGCCTTGTACACAGTCTTCTCGGTCTCGGCATCCTTGACAAAGAACTTTATCGTCACCGTCTGGTTCTTCTCCATCAAGTTTGCCACCGTAGCACTTATGGTAGCCTTATCGCCTATTCTCAGGAATCGTGGCATCTTTGCCTGCACCATTATCTTCTTCTGCGTTATGGCAGTGGTGTCCATAAGAGCATATCGCATCTCCTTGTCATGCGCCAGTGCCATAAACTTCCAGGTGGTCACACTCTCCGGCATGGTAAACTTCAGGGTTGCCACTCCGTTCTTGTCTGCCTGCACGCATGGCATGAAGAAAGCCGTCTCGCTGAAGTCTGAGCGCATTTCAACATTCTGCGCACCATCATTGCCGTCGTTGTCAGCAGCATTACTCTCTGCGATGTCTGCCGACTCCTCCAGTCTTGCGTTCTTTGCCATCACCATTGTGGGAGCAGCATCAAGCATCATGCCTTTCTCAAATTGCATGCCCGCCATGTACCTTGCACCTCCAACAGAATAATATCCATATCTGCCAAAGATGTATTCTGGTTCTATGTGATAAAACTCCAGCACGCTCTCCGAAAGAGGACTCAGATTCTTTGCTCCCCAGAAGTAGCACTGTCCTATCCTATTGGTGTTCCAGTACATTGACGGCAGATGTAGCCTCCTGTTGTCATAGAATCTCCAGTCGAACGGCATGATGGCATCCAGACTCTTGTCGTACATCACTGCCATCAACTGTGCATTACTTGGCGTACCGTCAGGATTCTTCACCTTCAGCGTCCATGTCTCGCTTTGACCAGGGAACATCTTGTTACGGAATGTAGCCCATTCCATTGTGAGTTTCTTTGAAGGCAGGTATTTCTTTACTGATACGCTCTTGTCGTACATCCTTCCGTTCTTCACCCACGCCACGGAGAATGTCACACCGTCGCCGTACTTCTCGGTATAGTTCAAGGTATGTGTTACAGAGTCGGCAAACTCTATGCATCCCTTCTCCAGAGTCCTGTCTCCTGCACACAGGGTATAGTGAGCATAGGTCATACCCTCATTACGCAGTGTTATCGTTACCTCTCCCTTCTCTCCGAAATTGTCTGAGGATACTGTCACGGGTTCCGGTTTCTCCACGCTCTCAGGCTTTATGGGACGGTCATTCTTCTTGGTCAGCGTGATACTCTGGCTGTGTGTCTCGCCGCCATTGTCTGTTACAGAGGCAGAGAGCGTGTATCTAAAGCAGTAATACCACTTAGTATCTACATTAGCCGGCAAAGGCAGTGGCATTCTTGCCTGGAAGATGCCATCGGCATCTGTAAACAAGGTGTCTTTCAGTAGTGTCTCGCCGTCAAGCCTGCCTATCCACCAAGCGTTGCTGCGCTTCACTTGGTAAGTCACCTTGGCATTGGCAACAGGTACACCGCTGTACATCTTCACTACACCTCGTATCACTGCCGTATCTCCCAGTTCCTCCTCATCTCCTTCTTTTTCGAGAGTCACATCAAAGGTTGGCCTTTTATAATCCTCTACCTTTATGTATGCTGTTGTAGATGCACTGCCACTGGCCGACACTCGGTAACTGCCGTTGGTTCCCTCGTTAGGTATGACAAACTCCGTCACGGCTGTACCATAGGTGTCTGTCACCACGGTTTTTGATGTCACCTCCCTGCCATACGTGTCCCGTAAGGTGATTTTTACCTTCTCGCTCACGTTGGGCAGTGTCTCCTTTCCGTTTATTACCGCATGGCTTATCACTGTGGCGTGTATCGTCTGCCCACGTCGGTATATCGCCCTGTCGGTATATACATTCATATAGTTGCGCACGCCGCTTGGCTTATCGCATGAGTATGATGTCCATATTTCGCTCTTTGGCATGGCATCGTCCTCACCCATGGTGGCATAGTAATATCCCTTTTTCTCAAATACCTGCGCTCCTGTAACTTCTTTTCCCGTTACGGGGTTTACCACGACGATGTTTTTCTCACCCTTGGGCAGTTTCTGTACTATGACCTTGAGGTCTGTCACATACAGCGTGTCAACTTCCTTCCTTACCCTACCCTTTTCATCTGATATATATACCGTCCATTTACCAAGTGACAGGGGAGGCACCACAGCTGCAGTATCATTGGCATAGTCCCATTCGTTCTCTATACTGAACGTCTGTTTTACCTTTCTCTCTCCTCCCTTATTGTTCTTTAGCGTTACTGTCAGGGCATCAATATTCCGTACATCCCTAAAAGCTATTCTTACGGTATCCTTGGTTGACAGTATGTTTTTTCTGACAGAAGCCCTGTATTGAGGCTGTATGAGACTTTCTCTCTTATTTTTCAGCGTATTAAGGCATTTCCATCCCTTCCACTCTTCCACGGCTTTGTCTATCAGAACTATTTTCTTGCCACTGTCCCGCTCTTTGTCAATCGCTTCAACTACCCTGCGCCATGATACCACCTTGTTCTCCTTGCCATAGTATTTTTCGAGTATGTTGGTAGTCTTCACGCCGTGGTCATCCATCAGTATCATCATACTGAGCAGGTCATTACCAAAGTGTCTGCTGTCCTCGCCTTTTACTATGAATGGTGCATACTCTGCAGCTTTATTCTGTTTCCTGTAGATGGCAGAGTCGGGCGATGCGAGCAGAGAGTCAACCATTGGTATTACTTCACAACCCATAGCCACATCAGCAAGTGTTGCCTCCACGCCATGCTGACTGTTGCGCCACATGGTCTGTTTTGCCGCCAGACGTGCTTTTGCCGCCTTCAACGAGTCGTATGATACCTCCTGCTGCATATACAGTTCCCTCATTATAGCAGCTAACAGATTGCCGTAATTCTGCTCTTTCTCTGCCTTCTGCTCTATCTTCATGATATACTCGAGGGCAGTCTTGGGCATATCCTTATCCTCGGCATCTCTCACCTTCTTCCATAGCGATGTAAAGGACGCAGCTGATAACATCAGCGTCATCAGTGTCATCAGCATTATGCAAACAAGTCTCTTCATAACTCTCGTGCTTTTTGTCGTTTATTTTCTATTCTTTCACCTTCACTCTCTGCGTCTTCTCCCGTTCGGCATTACGACGGTTGGTCACCGTCACTATGCTTTGTGCCAAGGCAATAAATGCCTGACCTGTCGGCGAAGCAACATCAAGCGCAGCAGGCGTTCCGCTGTCACCATTCTCACATATATCCTGCACTACAGGAATCTGTGCCAGCAATGGCACGTTCATCTCCTCTGCCAGTTGCTTACATCCCTCTTTGCCAAAGATGTAGTATTTCTCCTCAGGATGTTTCTCTGGAGTAAACCACGCCATGTTCTCTACCAATCCGAGTATCGGCACATTCACCTTGTCGTTGGTGTACATGTCTATGCCCTTGCGCGCATCAGCAAGTGCCACCTGCTGTGGCGTGCTCACTATCACGGCACCTGTTATGGCGAGCGTCTGGAGCAATGACAGGTGTATGTCTGAGGTTCCAGGTGGGGTGTCGAGTATCAAATAGTCCAGTTCGCCCCAGTCGGCATCGGCTATGAGTTGCTTCAAGGCGCTGCATGCCATACCTCCGCGCCATAACGTGGCAGTGTCCTTATTCACAAAGAAACCTATAGAGAGGAGTTTCACGCCATACTGCTCCACAGGCATTATAAGCTGTCTGCCATCTTTCTCTATGGCATACGGACGGGCATCCTCCAACTGAAACATCTTTGGCATCGACGGACCAAAGATATCAGTGTCAAGAAGTCCAACACTATAACCAAGTCGGGCAAGTGATATGGCAAGATTGGCACTCACCGTGCTCTTGCCTACTCCTCCCTTACCAGAGCTGACAGCTATGATGTTCTTTACGTCTGGCAACAGTTTGTCATCCTCTGAACGTGGTGCTGACTTATATTCCGTCTTTATGTTGACCTCTACACTGTCTGTATCATTAGGAAAAGTTTTTTTTACATGATACTTTATAGCTGCCTCAGTTGCCTTCAACGTTGATTTAAGAAATGGATCTGTTTCACGAGGAAACAGCAGAGTCACCTCCACATTCCATTTCTCCACCTCCCCTTGGGGAGACAAAGAGGGGGTCACTACAGGCTGATCAGCAAGCATGTCGCTCTCTATTATATTCTTCTTCGTACCAGCATACATCACCGTTGCCAGTGCGTCGATTATTATCTTAGGATACAGTGTCATATAGTTCTAATTCGCCAATTTGTTAATCTCTTCCTCCGTCTTGAGAAGTTTATTCCTACACATCTGCACGAGCTGCCTTGCTTCCTTAAGCTGCGCCACAAGGGAGTCTATGCCCGTCTTGCCACTCTCCATCTGGGTTACTATTTCCTCCAGACGCTTCATAGCATCATCATAGCTTATTACTTTCTCATTATCCATAGTTATCGATCGTTATTGTTTTACTCTAATTGTCCTACCCTACTCCACAGGTTGCAACTGTGCGAGCTGTTGCTGGAGGTGTAATTTTGACAGTCGGCTGACATCCTGCGATGGTAGGAAACGCGAATTGGCTCCCTTCTCATCGTATGTCATCTCGGCAAGATACTCTACACGTTGCATGTCGTAAAGCAGTTCCCTCACAATGCGCATGGGTTTGCCCACCTTGCTCTTTATCTCCATATCAGTGTAGGGACGACCTCCATCACGGAAATTGTCGATAACGAGTTGCATGATGTCCCACGAGATGTCAACACGTTCCTGAAAACTGAGGTTCTGAAAAGAAGTAGTCAGAAAATCGTCGGCATTCTGACGGCAGTAGCTTAGTTCAGCTCCGCAAAGACAGATGATCCATGATGTCTGCAACCAAAGCAAGAAGAAGGGGATGATGGCAAAGGAACCATACACAGCATTGTAGTTGGATATCCATATCTGGGAGTTGATGTATATAAGCTGGAAAATCTGCATGCACACACCAGCAAGGATGCCAGGCCATAAGGCGCTCCTAAGTTCCACCTTCGTATTAGGCATAAAGACATAGAGGCCTATAAAGGCTACAGACCACAGCAGGTATGGTGACAACTCAATAAAGAATGACATTAGTGGACCTATCACTACAATGTCACCCACCTGATGATTGAGAGCGGTGACTGCGATGCTGAGACCAGAACTTATTACTATCACTATGGGTAGGAAGAACAACAGTGATACGTAGTCAGTAACTGTACGGAAGAGGCTTCGCTGACGTTTCACTTGCCAGATATCATTGAATGCCATCTCAATGTTTGAAATAAGCATGAGTACCGTCCAAAGCATGAAGATAAGTCCTATACCGAGAAATAGCCCCTTCTTGGTGTGTACGAGATATGAATTAACAAACCCTATGATGGTATTGGCTGCATCGGGCTGTGACGACAGCGAATTGCGAAACCACTCTTCTATATACATAGAGTAGCCGAAACCACGGGCTATAGCAAACACCACCGCCATGATGGGCACGAAAGCCAACAGTGTGGAATAGGTAAGGTTTGTTGCCGTACCCATCACCCTCTTGGCACTGATATCCTGCCACAAGGTTTGCAGATATACTATTAATTGACAGTTGATAGTTGACAATTGATAATTTTCAGTTAATAGTTAATAGACCATCTATATCTCCCTCAAAGGGAAACTTATTTATTGACATGTTGAAAATATAAAAAAGCAGTGCTCCTATAAGCCGGGTTCTGTAGCCATCTATGAGATGGTGCTCTATCATTTATCTACTCCATATGTCACCATACGGCTCCAGCATTCTACCCTCCATCGTAAGCAAGCTTTCGGGCGGGTCGCCCTATCATGACGATGGTTTACTTGAACTTGCAGCCCCCAGTCGGCACAGCACACCTGTCACCAAGTGCCTGGTGGTCTCTTACACCACCTTCTCACCCTTACCCCCCGTAGAGGGCGGTTGTTTTCTTCTGCCTGAAACTAATCATCACTGACTACTTGTATTTTCGCAAGTGGGGTACCCTACGCTGCCCGGACTTTCCTCTCGTGTGACTGTCACACCAGCGATAGAGCCGGAGCACTGCTTTTGTTTTTTTATTTATAGTTCCTATAGTAGCTATAGTGACTATAGTATCTATTGCCCCATCAAGTATGCTTTGAAGTCCTTAAACTCCTTGCTCATATCGATGCTCTGCTTGGTTCCCTTCATAAACTCCTGCAAGCGCTGTGGTATATCGATACCAATGGAGAGTATATCGTCAACCTTTTCCTTAAACTTTGCAGGATGCGCTGTTTCACAGAACACTCCCACCTCTCCTGGCTGGAGGAGGTCCTTGAGCGCTTGATATCCGCATGCTCCGTGAGGATCGAGCACATATCCCGTTTCAGCATAACACTCGCGCATGGTCTGTCTTATCGCCTCATCCTTGTACGTAGCACCGCTGATAAGTGCTGTGATAGTTTTGTGGTCGCCCTTGTAAAGGTCATATACGCGTGCGAAGTTTGACGGGTCGCCTACGTCCATCGCATTGGCAAGGGTAGCTACTGACGGCTGTGGATTGTACTCTCCCGTCTTGAGGTAGTTGTAGAATATGTCGTTGGCATTATTGGCAGCGATGAAGCGCTTTATGGGCAGTCCCATCTGATGACCAAACAGTGCCGAACAGATATTTCCGAAGTTACCGCTGGGCACACACATCACAAGGTTTGAGGCAAGCCCCTTCTCCTTCATGCGGGCATAGGCATTGAAATAATAGAAAGCCTGTGGCAGAAAACGTGCCACATTAATAGAGTTTGCTGAGGTGAGCTTCATATGGGCATTGAGTTCTGCATCCATAAAGGCTGACTTTACCAGTGCCTGACAGTCATCAAACACGCCATCGACCTCTATGGCAGTAATATTCTTGCCCAGTGTAGTAAACTGACACTCCTGTATAGGGCTCACTTTACCTTTTGGATAGAGCACATAGACGTGGATGCCATCAACTCCAAGGAAGCCGTTGGCCACTGCCGAACCCGTGTCGCCAGATGTTGCCACGAGCACGTTGACCTGATTGCCATTACCCTCCTTTTTAAGGAAGTACTGTAGCAGTCTTGCCATAAACCTTGCACCAACGTCCTTGAATGCCAACGTGGGACCGTGGAAAAGCTCCAGCGAGTAGATATTGTCCGTCACAGGCACAACAGGACAATCGAACGCCAGCGTGTCATATACTATCTTTTTCAGGGCATCAGCCTCCACATCTTCTCCGAAAAAGGCATCAGCCACAGTATAGGCTATCTCCTGAAACGACATCTTATCGATATTGTCGAAAAACTCCTTCGACAATGGTTTGATACGCTCAGGCATATATAGTCCTCTGTCCTCTGCCAAACCCTTTACCACTGCCTTCTCAAGGGTAGCAAGGGGTGCTTTCTTGTTTGTTGAATAATATAACATCGTTTTATTTGCTTTTTTGTTTTCTTTTTTTATAAATACTATAGTCACCATAGCTACTATAGCTACTATAGCCACTATAGCCACTATAGCCACTATCTCTTATACCTTCATCAGCGTCTGCATAAACTCCTGTAGGCGCAGTATGCCATATCCTCCGCCCACACAGGTGTACTCATCATAACTCTGTACCTCATCAGGCTCTATGCCTGGATAGTATATGATAAACGGTACAGGTTCTCCTACGTGCACACGCATCTCCACTGGTGTATAGTGATCAGGGAGCACAGCTATGCACACTGGTTCCTGCCACTTGCTCACCTCCTCGTATATGGGGCCTATCATGCGTGAGTCGAGATTTTCTATCGTCTTTACCTTCAGTTCCACGTCACCATCATGACCAGCCTCATCGCTTGCCTCCACATGGAGAAATACAAAGTCTTTCTCCTTCAGGTTGCGCAGTGCTGCCTGCGTCTTACCCTCATAGTTGGTATCCCACAGTCCAGTTGCTCCAGGCACCTTCACAATGTCGAGTCCTGCATATTTTCCTATACCCTGTATCAGGTCCACAGCACTTACTACGGCACCCGTCTTTACCTGTGGATACATCTGCATTAGCGTTTGCATGGCAGGACGGTAACCACCACTCCACGGCCATATAATATTGGCAAGATCCTCCCCACGTTGCTTGCGTCCGATATTAAGTGGTGCATTAGCCAAAACCTCTATCGACCTAAGTATTAAATCATTAATAAGGTCAGCCGTTTGCCGTGGAGTCATTCTGCCATCCTCCTTCAAGTCTGACATACCCTCCTCAGGCTTCACCAACAAGGGGCGCCATTGTTCGTTGGGATGATCATGAGGCGGAGCACATACGATATGCTTCGAGCCACCCTTTATGATGAGCAGATGGCGATACTGTATTCCGCATATCCATTTCACCTTATCAGTACCCATCTTCTCATTCAGCAGGTCTATTAGCTGACGAGCATCCTCTGTCTGCAGATTACCTCCGTTATGAGTCTTTATGGTGCCATCGTCTCTGACACATATTATGTTACAGCGCAGTGCGAGGTCGAGGGGGTCCATGTCGTAACCTATCGAAGCAGCTTCAAGGGGCCCCCTACCCTCATATACGCTGTCGAGGTCATAACCCAGGATAGCTGTGTTAGCGACCTCCGAACCTGGCATGTAGCCATCTGGCACAGTGACAAGTCTTCCTGTACGGCCTTTCTTTGCCAGCAAGTCCATATATGGCGTCTTGGCACATTGCAGTGGCGTCTTGCCACCGAGTCTTTCTATTGGGTTGTCGGCCATGCCGTCACCCAGTATTATTATCGTTTTCATATTAAATATTCGCTATACTCAGCACATTAGCAAACACACCAGCTGCAGTAACTGCGGCACCAGCACCAAAGCCCTGTATGAGCATAGGGTCGCGATAGCGCTGTGTGGTGAGTGTAACTATGTTGTTGCTGCCCTCCAGCTCGTAGAACGAGTGGTTGAGGGGTATCTCCTGCAAGCCCACGCTCGCCTTGATTTTTATTTTGTTATCGTTAAGGTTATCATTATCGTTAATAACCTCCATTTTAGCCACGAAACGTTGGCGACAGTTCTTCTTCACCAGTTCCTTGCGGCGAGCCTCAAACTCAGCATCGAGTGTGGGCAGTTTCTTCCAGAATGTCTCCACGTCGCCCTCAAAGAAGTCGGCTGGTATGAAGAGGTTCTTCTCCACGTCTGACTGCTCTATCCTGTAGCCTGCCTCGCGTGTCAGTATGACCAGTTTGCGTACCACGTCCATACCGCTGAGGTCTATGCGTGGGTCAGGCTCTGAAAATCCCAGTTCCTTAGCTTGTCTTACAGCTTGTGAGAGCGGACAGTCCTCAGCAAGGGCATTGAAGATATAGTTGAGCGTACCACTCAGCACTGCCTCGATCTTAAGTATCTTGTCGCCAGAGTTCTTGAGGTCGTTGATGGTGCCTATGATGGGCAGACCAGCTCCCACATTTGTTTCAAACCTAAACTTCACCCCCGCTCTCAGTGCTGTCTCCTTGAGTCTGTGATATGACTCATAGTCGCCTGATGCAGCTATCTTATTGGCTGCCACCACGTTGACATTATGCTCCAATAGCGACTGATAGAGCATCGCCACATCCTTGGATGCCGTACAGTCCACAAATACGGAGTTGAAGATATTCATCTCTATGATAGCCTTCAGCAGTTTCCTTGCATCGCTCGGTTCGCTTGCTGCAAGCTGTTCCTTGTACGTATTGAGGTCTAAGCCGTCACGATTGAATATCGCCTTGTTGGATGATGCTATGCCAACCACATTGAGCAGCAACTGCGACTTATTCTTCAGCGTATCATACTGTGCCCTAATCTGCTCTATCAGTTTCGAGCCTACTGTGCCTACGCCGCAGACAAATAGGTTAAGAACCTTATACTCTGAAAGGAAGAACGAGTCGTGTATGGAGTTGAGCGACTTCCTGAGGTACATGCTCTTCACGACAAATGATATATTGGTCTCTGAGGCGCCCTGAGCACAGGCTATGACGGAGATACCCGACCTACCCAGTGTGCCAAACAGTTTGCCGGCGATACCTGTTGACTGTTTCATGTTCTCACCCACGATAGCTATTGTGGCAAGGCCTTTTTCCGCATTCATGGGGAACATAGCGCCAGTCTTTATCTCCTTCTCAAACTCCTTGTTGAGCACTTCCACAGCAGCATCGGCATCTTCTTCCTTCACACCTATTGAGGTGGAGTTTTCTGATGATGCCTGTGACACCATAAATACCGATATCCCGCTGTTTGCCAGTGTTGAGAATATACGTTGGTTTACTCCTATCACACCCACCATCGACAGTCCTGTGACGGTAATCAGCGCCGTACCGTTGATTGATGAGATACCCTTAATAGGTTTATGGTCGCCCACTATCTTGTCTTTTATCTCTGTACCGTCAGCCTCTGGGTTGAATGTATTCTTTACCTTTATCGGTATATTCTTTACACATACAGGGTATATCGTAGGAGGATATATCACCTTGGCGCCGAAGTTGCATAGCTCCATCGCCTCCACGTACGACAGTTCCTTGATGGGATAAGCGCTGCTTATCACCCTGGGGTCGGCAGTCATAAATCCGTCCACATCCGTCCATATCTCCAATTGCGTGGCATCGAGCGCTGCTGCTATTATCGCCGCTGTATAGTCGGAGCCTCCTCTGCCGAGGTTTGTCGTCTCGCGTGTCTCTGTATCTCTTGATATAAATCCTGGCACCAGTGATATGCGTGGTAGTTCGCTGAATGTTTCCTTCACCAGTTTATTGGTGAGGTCAACGTTCAGTACGTGTTTGCCATACTGATTCTGGGTTTTGATGAAGTCTCGTGAGTCAAACCACTTTGCTCCACGTATCAGCGTAGCCACTATGTTTGACGACAGTCGTTCGCCATATGCCACGATAGCATTCTGTGTCTTCTCCGAAAGGTCGTGGATGAGGTACACGCCGAAGTATATGGAGCGCAGTTGCTCCAACAAGGCATCTACGGTATTAAAAAGTCTTTCTCTGTCTTGTGTATCAGTGATAATAGTATCTATCATCTTGTGGTGGCGATCCACAATTTTGTCAAACTCCTCACGCCAACTGTCGTCACCAGCCAGTGCCAACTGGCTCGTCTGCAGGAGTTTGTCCGTTATGCCACCAAGGGCACTCACCACCACCACAAGTGGTTGTTCCTTTGCCTCTTTCTCTACAATACGCTGGAGGCTCAAGATACTCTCTACGGAACCTACACTCGTTCCGCCAAACTTAAGTACTTTCATAATGTGCTCGTGCATGGATTACGCCATGCCGTTTTTGATGATTAAAACTCCCCTTCACAAGCGGGGTTGATTTTGATCTTTATACAAAAATCAGGAGCAAAGGTACAAAAAAATATTGAAAGTTCCCACCTTTTAAACTTTATTAAGATACTCCGCCTATATTACCCAAGATATAGCGGGCCTCTTGTCAATAGCCAAAATTTTGAAAGTCATATGCCTTGGCGAGAAAAAAAACAAAGGATTTTATTGGTGAGACTGCTTCTCGGGGAGTTTCATAAGCATGATGCCGATGAAAATCCATACTATCTCACGCACTCGGCAGATGATGCTGACAAAGATGCCGAGGGCGGCTGACAGTCCGAGGGCAGCGATGGAGAGGACGAAGCCACCCTCCTGAACGCCTATCTGCATGGGCAGGAAGCCTATGAGGTTGGCAAAGAAGGTGGTGAGCGCCACGATGAGGACTGAATGGAGGTAGGTCAACAGTATGCCGTCTATGCCGCCGCCGTTATCTACGCCGAAGAGCAGCAGCATGAAGAGTACTTCGAGACTCTGCGCCCAGCGTGAGACATACTCTAAGAGGAGGCTGCTATAGAATGCCTTCTTGTCTTGAGAGAAGAGGGCTGCTATCTGTGTATCGACATTGTGCAGGGCATCGTTATGACGCTCTATGAAACGCAGACTCCATCCTTTGAGTCCTGGTATCTTGCTAAGCCATCCTAACACGGTAAGCACCACGCCGTTCTTGTAGCCCTTAGCAAAAACATATGAGGCGCCAAAGAAGAGCAGAGCGATGAAGCCAAGCGTACAGCTGATAGGCACGTTTAAAGGAAGGTCGCCGAAGGCTGCGAGGATGAGGTATAGGAAGATGCTTGAGAACCAAAACCAGAAGTGGGCGAAGATATGCATCATGGCATAGAGGATGACAGACGAGGTGGCGTGATGCTTGTCGATGTCACGTGAGAGTTCCATGATGCGATAGGGCTCGCCTCCCAATCCGCCTACGGGGGTGGCATAGTTGAGGGCATAGCCTGACACTGTGAGACGGAAGATGCGCAAGGGGCTAAGCTTCGCAGAAGGCTCCACCCCCTTGATGACACACCACCATGAGGCGGCATTGATGCCATAGATAAACACCCACACGCCGATGATGGGTATGAGCCAATAGCCCGCCTTGGTGAGGTGTTGCCACAGCTCAACAAAGCTTACGTCGAAGGTGAAGAGCATGACTACGCATGCGAGCACTCCGATGATAAAAAAGAGGTTATTTAGCTTTTGACGGGTCCAGGTCATGGAGGTTTTAGGTTGGAGGTTTGAGGTTGGAGAGTTTTTTTTATAGTGGCTATAGTAGCTATAGTGACTATAGTATATATAGGGACTATAGGAACTATCCTATCGATCTTAACTAAGCCTGTCGGCTATTCTTTTGCAGAATGACTCATGGCGATGACGAGTGTAAGCCCAGAGAAGTCCCATGCCGAGGATTTCCCACACGAAGTTGAGGGCAGGGACGTCGCAAAGACAGAATATCCAGAACATCATAGAACGGAAATTGAACGTCAGGGCACCATTCCAGGGCAGTACGCCACGTGACTCACGGAGTATCTCCTCACGCAGTTCGGCTGGGATATCGGAGGCACTGCCGTACTTCTCCTTCAGTGCTGCCATCATACGCTGGAACTGGGGTGTGGTGGCTTCCTGCTTCTTGGTGTAGTCAACGTAGGTCTTGAGGAAGTATTTCCACAGACGGTTGCCCTCCCAAGGTGTCTCGTCGTATATCTTCTGCTGGGTGACGGAATTGTCGAGTTCGCTACCCTTCTCGCCTTTGAGGAAGAAGAGGTGCACCTGTATGTAATAGTCAGCCAAACGCTGCTGGGCTCCCATACCAAGGAAACCTGAGATAAGCCCCAGCACGAGCACTACGGCAGTGGCGATGAGCGTGTTTTGTTCGTTGTTTTCTATGCCCAGCCATCCGAACTCTATATCATGATAGCAGTAGAAACGATATACCAGCACGACATATATGGGTATAAACCATACGAAGCCTGCCATACCGTCGAGTATGCGTCCCAGACGGCTCTTCTTGCCCGTCATGCGTGCCAGCTGTCCGTCGCAGCAGTCGAAAATGTCTGCCCATAGCAAGAGAAGCACGGCAATGAGGTTCATTATCAAGCCGTTCCATCCGTCATAGATAAAGCTGGGCTGTGCATAGAAATAAGCGCTGCCAGCACCTATTATCATCGACATGATGGTGACGGTGTTGGGGTGGATGTCGAGTTTTGCAAACAAAACAGCCCACAGATAACTCAGTGGGCGTATTACGCGATAGTCAAGCCAGTCCTCCGTATCGGATGACTTGAGCGTTGACATAGTCTTTTCTCTCAGTTTATTCATTTTTCTTTCTTTAACTTCTCTAACCTCTCTAACTTCTTAATATAATTCCGCTGGAATCTTCTGCTTGGCATTTTCAAAATCCTCCACAGTGTCGAGTTCGCAAGAGAAATACTGCGTCACGTCAAGCACCTTGTAGGTGTGTCCTTGAGGTATCAGTCGCTCGAAGGCGAGTTCGTAGAACTTATTCTCGAGGTGCTCCTGAAGCATCATCACTTCGAGTTCCTTGTAGAGCGCCACAGAATACTCCTTGCCAATCTTCTCGATGCCGAGGCTCTCGCCAGCAGCATCAGAGGGGTTGCACGTCTTGCTTATCTCCTTGATGGCGCCATCCTCGCCTACTACCACCTTCATCTCTTCCTCGCCGAGTGTATGTCTGATGAGTGTCAGCACGTTAGGAGCTTCTTGCTCAAGTACTTTTTTTACTATCGTAGGGTCATAGAGCAAGTCGCTGTCGAGAAGCATGAAGTCATGGCCCTCTGCCTCTGGACGTGCCAGCCACAAGGAGTAGATATTGTTGGTGGTGGAATAGACAGAGTTGTGAATGAAGGTCACGCTAATCATCTCGCCGTAGGTCCTTGCCACAAACTGTTCTATCTGCTCATGGAGGTAGCCTGTCACTATGACAAAGTCTTTCACCCCACCCTGCACAAGGGCATCCATAGAGCGTTGCAACAGAGGTCTGTCACCTATATTGAGCAGGCTCTTGGGAGTATGTTCTGTCAGTGGACGGAGGCGTGATGCCGTACCTGCTGCCAATATAATAGCTTTCATCTTATTCTAATTGAAAATTGAAAAATGAAAATTGAAAATTATAATTACCGATAGCTTCGTGCAATTCGTCAATTCGTGCAATTCGTCAATTTGTGCAAATCATAATTTTCAATTTTCAATTTTTAATTTTTAACTTGTTCCTTTATAGTATTCACTACTGTCTGCACCTGCTCACGTCTGCCGAGAGTGATGCGCAGGCAGTCCTCAAGCCCCTTGTCAGCCATAAACTTAATCTTGTAGTTCTTGTCAGCCAGAGCCTTCTGCAGTGCTTCCTTAATCTCTGTGGGGTACTTTATGAGAATGAAGTTTGCCACACTCTTATATACCTTGAAGCCAGGCTTGTCGCCGAGTTCCTTCTTGAAGAGGTCACGTCCCCACGCCATATCGTCGGCCACCTTACGGTAGTGCTCATCGCTGTCGAGAGCAGCCAAAGCGACAGCCTCCGAGAAGCGGTTGTAGCCCAGATACTTGTTGGAGTAGCTGAGGAACTGGTCGTGCCCCTTGCCTATGAAGCCGAAGCCACAACGCAGACCTGGCAGGCCATAGAACTTGCTCAAGGTGCGAGAGATGATGAGGTTGTTGTACCTATTGACAAGTGGAGCGATGTAGTCAACGTCCGTAGTGATAAACGAAGCATACGCCTCATCGACGAGCACCATAGTGTCGGCAGGTATATGCTCCATGATGTTGCCTATCTCCTCTGATGTCAGGCAGTTGCCCGTAGGGTTGTTGGGAGAAGCGAGGAGCAACATACGTGGATGCACACGGTTGGTGTACTCTATGACCTCCTCCACGTCATAAGCGAAGGTATCGCCCGTCTCATGCAGCGGATACATCTCAAAAGCCCCCCCGCACTCTCCTGCCACACGGTTGTAGTACCACCATGAGAACTCAGGAATGAGAATCTTCTTGTTGTCGCCCTCCATGAGGAAATAGTGGATGGCATTTTTGAGTATCTCCTCGCCACCATATCCCAGAAGTACCTGTTCTTCAGGCACGCCGTAGATTTCGCTCAATCTAACGGAGATCACGCTTTTCTTGCCCTCGTCGTAGATACGGGTATAGAAGCACAGTGTCTGTGGATCAAAGTTTTTTATCGCCTTAATAACCTTCTCCGAAGGCTGGAAGTTAAACTCATTTCTGTCAAGATAATTCATCGATGTGTAATGTATTTTTTACTATGTAAATCCTTCTGTCTTGAAAATTTCGAATGCAAAGTTACACTTTTTTTCTCAAATAACAATGACATCCACCTTATTTATTTACGTTAAGGTTGCTTAAATTGGGCAAGTTTACAAAATATAATTGAAACCTACAAAAAAAAATATTTATTTTTTCTATGAAAAATGGTGCCAATGGTGCCAATGTTGCCAATGGTGCCAACAATATTTTCAACTATAGAGGACAGATGATAGATTATAGATTATAGATA
>CAMHQF010000011.1:0-49742 GCA_946187445.1 uncultured Prevotellaceae bacterium | reverse complement strand
CGTAGCGCACCTTGTAGCCCAAGTGCTGCAGGTAGCGGAAGAGTATGTCGAAAGTTATTGCAGGACGTGCATGACCAAGGTGTGCATCGCCATAGACAGTAGGACCGCAGACATACATGCCCACGTGTCCTGGATTGATTGATTTGAACGCCTCCTTCTTCCTCGTCAGCGTATTGTATATCAGTAGTGTTTGTTCCATTAATCTCTTATCTATAATCTTTTATCTGTAATCTATAATCTAACTCAGTTCCAGCATACGCTCTATCGGTTTCACTGCATCTTGCGCTATAGCAGGGTCAACATCCACCACTGGTGTTTCATTGAGCAAACAGTCACGCAGTTTCTCCAGTGTGTTGAGTTTCATATATTGACACTCGTTGCATGAACATGAGCCCTTTGCCAGGTCGCTGTCATCTGCGGTATTGCTCTCTGTTACCTCTGGTGGTACGGGTATGAAGGTACAGTCAGGACAGGTGCGCTGCAGTTCGTGCATTATTCCTGCTTCCGTTGCCACGATGTATGTCTGTGGTGGATTATTCTGTGCATATCGTAGCATGTCGGCAGTAGAACCCTTTACATCAGCAATGGCAAGTACGGGAGCCTTGCACTCCAGGTGTGCCATGACTGTGGCATCGGAATTTTCTGCCTTGAGTTTTGCTATAGCCTCTACCGAGAAGCGCTCATGTACGTGGCATCCACCCTGCCACAGTTCCATATTTCTGCCTGTCACGCTATTGATATACGAGCCCAGGTTGTAGTCAGGACCGAAGAGTATCTTTGCATCCTTAGGCAGTTGGTCCACCACCTTCTTTGCATTGCCCGATGTCACCACCACGTCGGTGAGCGCCTTTGTGGCAGCGGTGGTGTTGACATACTGCACTACAATATAGTCAGGATGCTGCTGCTTCCAGTGCCTGAGATCATCGGCATTACAACTGTCTGCGAGTGAGCAACCTGCAGCAAGGTCGGGTGCCAACACCAGTTTGTCGGGTGAAAGCAGTTTGCACGTTTCTGCCATGAAGTGTACTCCACACATCACTATGATGTCTGCATCGGTCTCTGCTGCCTTACGTGCCAGAGCGAGCGAGTCGCCTACAAAGTCGGCACACTCCTGTATGTCACCCGTGGTGTAGTAATGGGCCAGCACCACAGCATTTTTCTCTTTGCACATCTGGCGTATCTCGCCTTGCAGTGCCTTGGTCTGTTCCTTGTTCATGATTTTATTTTACCACGATGTTTATTATCTTGCCTGGTACAACTATAGTCTTGATGATTTGTTTGCCATCGGTGTAGCGCGAGGTGCGTTCGTCAGCGAGGGCGAGTTTCTCCACATCGTCCTTGGAGGCATCGGCAGGAACCTGCATGGTGAAACGCGTCTTGCCACAGAACTGCACTGGCATGGTGATCTCGGAGTCCTTCATCTTGCTCTCATCCCACTTAGGCCACTGTGCATCGAAGACACTTGCACCCTTCTCTGCGATGTCATTGCTGAGAAGGTGCCACAACTCTTCGGCGATGAACGGAGCAAACGGTGCTATGAGCACCACGAGGTCCTTGAGTATAGCTTTTGAGTGGCACTTCTGCAGTTCGCCCACTGCTATCATGAAGGCAGAGATAGAGGTATTGTAAGAGAATTGCTCTATGTCCTGCGTCACCTTCTTTATGAGTTTATGGAGTGACTTCTCCTGCTCTGCCGTCGGTGCATCGTCGGTAACGATATAATTGCCCTCACGGTCGTAGAAGAGACCCCACAGTTTCTTGAGGAAGCGGTGGCAACCGTCTATGCCGTTGGTGTCCCATGGCTTAGACTGTTCTACAGGTCCGAGGAACATCTCGTAGAGTCTCAGTGTGTCGGCACCGAACTTCTCGACTATCATGTCAGGGTTCACCACGTTGAACATAGACTTGGACATCTTCTCAATAGCCCAGCCGCAGACATATTGCCCCTTATCGTTAAGAATGAACTCAGCATCGTTGTATTCCGGACGCCATGCCTTGAAAGCCTCAACGTCGAGTATGTCGGCAGTGACGATGTTCACGTCAACGTGAATTGGTGTCACGTCGTACTCGTCTTTCTTGTCAAATGAGACGAAAGTGTTGGTGTCCTTTATGCGATATACGAAATTGGACCTGCCCTGTATCATACCCTGGTTGATGAGTTTCTGGAAAGGTTCGTCCTTGCAGCTTACGCCGAGGTCGAAGAGGAACTTACACCAGAATCGTGAGTAGATGAGGTGACCTGTAGCATGCTCCGAACCACCCACATAGAGATCTACATTCTGCCAATACTCATCAGCCTCCTTGCTTACCAGAGCCTGGTCGTTGTGTGGGTCCATGTATCGCAGGTAGTAGGCAGACGATCCAGCGAAGCCCGGCATAGTGTACAGTTCGAGTGGGAACACAGTCTTGCCGTCAATCTTTGTATTCTCTACTATCTGTTTGTTTGTTTCATCCCATGCCCATTTAGTGGCGTTGCCCAATGGTGGTTCGCCAGTCTCGGTGGGCAGGAATTTCTCCACTTGTGGCAGTTCTATAGGAAGGCACTCCTCGGGTATCATCTGAGGGGTGCCGTTTTTGTAATATACGGGGAAAGGCTCACCCCAGTAACGCTGACGTGAGAATATGGCATCGCGCAGACGGTAGTTGACCTTCACACGGCCTATGTTGTGCTTCTTTACAAACACCTTAGTGGCTTTGATAGCCTCTTTTACTGTCAGTCCGTTGAGAGAGAGCGACTCGCCGTCATACTCTACGCTTGTCTTGCCCTGGGCAGGTGAATTGCTCACGATACCCTCTTTTGCATCGTACGACTCCTCTGAGACGTCGGCACCCTCTATCAATGGTATGATAGGCAGACCAAAATGCTTGGCGAAGGCATAGTCGCGGCTATCGTGGGCTGGTACAGCCATGATGGCTCCAGTGCCGTAGCCTGCAAGTACGTATTCTGAAATCCAAATAGGATTCTTCTCGCCCGTGAAGGGATTAATGGCGTATGAACCGGAGAATACGCCCGTCACCTTATGGTCTATCTGTCGTTCGCGCTCTGTGCGGCCAGCCACGTACTTCACATACTTCTCCACTTCCTCTTTTTGCTCAGGGGTGGTGAGTTGCTTTACGAGGTCGCTCTCTGGAGCGAGTACCATGAAGGTAACACCAAACATGGTGTCGGCACGAGTGGTAAAGATGGTAAATGACTTGTCGGAGTCGGCAACCTTGAACTCCACCTCAGTACCCTCTGAGCGGCCTATCCAGTTTTTCTGTGTCTCCTTGATAGAGTCACTCCAGTCTATCCTCTCCAGTCCGTCAAGCAGACGCTGTGCGTAGGCACTCACTCTGAGGCACCACTGGCGCATCTTCTTCTGCTCAACGGGGAAACCGCCACGTACTGACACACCGTCAACCACCTCATCATTGGCAAGCACGGTGCCCAGTCCGGCACACCAGTTTACCATCGTTTCGCCAAGGAAGGCGATGCGGTAGTCCATGAGTTTCTCAGAGCGTTCCTTTTCTGTCATCTGCTGCCATTCCTCTGTCTGCTCAAACTTCTTTATCAGTTTCTCGATGGGCTGAGCCTTCTGCAATTCCTCATCGAAGTAACTGTTATACATCTTCTGGAAAGCCCACTGCGTCCACTTATAGTATCCAGGGTCGCAGGTGCGCACTTCGCGGTCCCAGTCGAATGAGAAGCCTATCTTGTCCAACTGCTCACGATAGCGGTTGATGTTCTCGTTGGTGGTTACCTCTGGGTGCTGTCCTGTCTGTATGGCATACTGTTCGGCAGGCAGACCATAGGCATCATAACCCATAGGGTTCAGGACGTTGTAGCCCTGCAGACGCTTGTAGCGTGCATAGATGTCGCTCGCAATATATCCCAACGGATGACCCACATGCAGTCCAGCTCCCGATGGATAGGGGAACATGTTGAGCACATAGAATTTTTTCTTGTCAGCATCCTCGCTGACCTTGTATGTTTGGTTCTCCTTCCAGTAAGAGAACCACTTCTTTTCAATGTCTCTAAAGTTGTATTCCATTTATTTATCCTTTTACTATTTTCTTTATTTCGTTGAGTTTGTTGAGTGCCTCGAGAGGTGTGAGATTATTGACGTCGATGTCAAGTATTTCATCACGCACCTGTATAAGGATTGGGTCGTCAAGTTGGAAGAAGGAGAGTTGGGTACCTTCTGGCTGTCCTATCTCACTGAGTGCCTTATGCGGGTCGCCTTTTTTGCCTGCGCTGCCCACCTCACTGGCTTCTTTCTCAAGTGCGGCGAGTACCTCGTTGGCACGCTTGACGATGCTTGGTGGCATACCAGCCAACTGTGCCACATGGATACCAAAGCTGTGCTCCGAACCACCCTCGACGAGTTTGCGCAGGAATATCACCTTGCCGTCGATATCCTTTACCGATACATTGTAGTTTCTGATGCGGCTGTAGTGGTTTTGCATCTCGTTGAGTTCGTGGTAGTGTGTAGCGAAGAGTGTGCGTGCTCCGGCACCCTTATGCTCGTGCAGATACTCCACTATTGCCCATGCTATGCTGATGCCGTCGTAGGTAGAGGTACCGCGTCCCAGTTCGTCGAAGAGTACGAGTGAGCGGTCGGTGACGTTGTTGAGGATATTGGAAGCCTCTGTCATCTCGACCATGAAGGTTGACTCGCCAGTGGAGAGGCTGTCGCTGGCACCCACGCGAGTGAATATCTTATCTACCAGACCTATGCGCGCAGAGTCTGCAGGCACATAGCAACCTATCTGTGCGAGGAGCACTATGAGGGCTGTCTGGCGAAGCAGTGCCGACTTACCTGCCATATTAGGACCCGTGATGATGATGATCTGCTGTGTATCCTTGTTGAGCATCACATCGTTAGGAATGTATTTCTCGCCCACTGGCATTCCGGCTTCTATCACGGGGTGTCTGCCCTGCTTGATGTCTATGATGCCTGTCTCGTCTATCACAGGACGCACGTAGTGGTGCTCTACTGCGGTTTTTGCAAATGACAGCAGGCAGTCCAGTTCGGCGATAAGTGTGGCATCCTTTTGCAGAGGAGTGATAAACTGCTGTATGTATTGTACCGTTTCGGCAAAGAGTTTTGTTTCCAGACCCAGTATGCGGTCCTCTGCTCCCAGTATCTTCTCTTCATACTCCTTGAGCTCTTGGGTGATGTATCGCTCTGCCTGTGCGAGTGTCTGCTTGCGCACCCATTCCTGTGGTACGTTGTCCTTGAAGGTGTTGCGTACTTCGAGGTAGTATCCGAATACGTTGTTGTAGCCTATCTTAAGGCTTGCTATTCCAGTGCGCTCTATCTCGCGCTGTTGCATCTGTAGCAGGTAGTCCTTGCCGCTGTAAGCTATCTTGCGCAGTTCGTCGAGTTCGGGGTTTACTCCATTGCGTATCACGCTTCCCTTGCCTACCATGGATGGTGGGTCGGGTTCTATCCACTCTTCTATGCGACCACGCAGTTCGTCGAGTGTATCAAGGTTCTCCCCCACCCTGCTGAGCACCTCTGTCTGTGACTGCATGCAGATAACCTTGATGGGTTTTATGGCTGTGAGGGCATGGCGTAGCTGCATCACCTCGCGTGGAGATACCCTGCCCACTGCTATCTTTGACACTATGCGCTCCATGTCGCCTATGCGGTGCAGTTCATCCTCTATCACCTCTCGTGACTCGGGTTGGCGGAAGAAGTAATCGACCACATCGAGGCGGTCGTTGATTTTCTGTTGTTCTCTGAGAGGAAATACCATCCACCGTCTCAGCATGCGTGCTCCCATTGGTGATACGGTGTTGTCGATGACATCGATGAGTGCCGTGCCGCCTTCATGCAGTGGTGCATTGAGTTCCAGGTTGCGCACGGTGAAACTGTCAAGTCTTACGTATCGTTCGGCATCTATGCGCTGTATCTTGGTGATGTGTCCTATGTGTGTGTGCTGCGTTATCTCGAGGTATTGTAGTATGGCTCCTGCTGCCACGAGTCCGTCCTTCATCTGCTCCACGCCGAAACCTTTCATATTGCGCACCTTGAAGTGGTGATGCAGTTTCTGTGTGGCGGTCTGTTCGGTAAACACCCAGTCGTCCATTTCGTACAGGCACAGACGGTTGCCAAACATTTGTTCGGTCCTTTGCTTGTTGCCTCGCTCTATGAGTATTTCCTTTGGCTGGAAGTTGGTGACAAGTTTGTCGATATACTCATGGTTGCCCTGATCTACGAGAAATTCGCCCGTTGAGATATCGAGCAGTGCCATTCCGAAGGATGATTTGCCGAAGTGTATGGCACACAGGAAATTGTTCTCCTTGTAGTAAAGTACATTGTCCTGCATCGCCACGCCTGGGGTGACGAGTTCGGTGATGCCACGTTTTACGAGTTTCTTTGTCAGTTTGGGGTCTTCGAGTTGGTCGCAGATGGCTACGCGTCTGCCTGCCCTGATAAGTTTTGGCAAATAGGTGTCGAGGGCATGATGTGGAAATCCTGCCATGGCATCGCCTTGGCTGGCGCCGTTGTTTCTTCGTGTCAAGGTTATTCCCAGTATGCGTGCTGCCTCCACAGCATCGTCGCAGTAGGTCTCGTAGAAGTCTCCGCAACGAAACAGCAGCAAGGCATCGGGGTGCTTGGCCTTGAAGTCGAAGAATTGTTTCATCATTGGCGTCAGTTCGCCGTCTTTCTTTGCCATAGTGGTTTGAATGTGAAGTACGCTCCTATCAGGATAAATGGTATGGAGAGCAACTGCCCCATGTCGAAGAGCATGTCTTGTTCAAATGCCTCCTGCACCTCCTTGGTGTATTCTATGAAGAATCGGAATGTGAAGATGAGCAGTATGTCGAGTCCGAAGAAGAAGCCTGTACCTACGAGCTTCGGACGCTTGAGCCAGAAATACCAAAGCACGAAGAAGAAGCAGAAGTATGCTATTGCCTCATAGAGTTGTCCGGGGTGGCGTGGTATCATATCCACTCTTTCAAATACGAACGCCCATGGCACGTCGGTCGGTTTGCCAATTATCTCGCTGTTCATAAGGTTGCCGAGTCTGATGAAGCATGCCGTAATCGGCACGGAGATGGAGATGGTGTCAAAGACTGTCCATATATTCACCTTCAGGTTTCTGCTGTAGAGCAGCAAGGCGAGCATGATGCCTATTGTGCCGCCGTGGCTCGCCAGTCCTTCGTAACCGGTGAAGTGCCATGCACCGTATATGTCCTGACGTATGGGCAGCAGCATCTCTATGATGTGCGTGCCGCTGGAGAGGAAGTATCCTGGTTCGTAAAACAGACAGTGACCCAGTCTGGCGCCTATCAGTATGCCGATGAAGCAATAGAGGAACAGTGGTTCAAACTTCTCATTGGGCAGCCCCTGTTTCTTGTACAGAAACCTCACGGTAAAGTATGACAGCAGCAAGCCTATCAACCAGCATGTGCTGTACCACCTGATGGCAAGGGGACCTATGTTGAAGATTACGAGGTCGGGATTCCAGTGTATGTAAAGCAGGTCTATCATACGTTAAATCTGAAATGCATTATATCACCATCCTGTACCACGTATTCTTTACCTTCTATGCCCAGTTTGCCGGCTTCCTTTATGGCTGCCTCGGAGCCGTAGTGTATGTAGTCGTCATACTTTATCACCTCGGCACGGATAAAGCCTTTTTCAAAGTCGGTATGTATGACGCCGGCGCACTGTGGTGCCTTCCATCCTTTTTTGAAGGTCCATGCCTTTACCTCCATCTCGCCGGCGGTGATGAAGGTCTGCAAGTTAAGCAAGGCGTAAGCTTTCTTTATGAGGCGGTTTACGCCGCTCTCCTCCAGTCCCAGTTCCTCAAGAAACAGTTGCTTGTCCTCGTATGAGTCGAAACCAGCGATGTCCTCCTCTGTCTTTGCTGCTACTATCATACTCTCGGCGCCCTCCTCCTTAGCGATGGCGTCGATTTTTTTTGTCCATTCGTTGCCGTCCTTGGCTGCCGACTCGTCAACGTTGCATACATAGAGCACTGGCTTGGCAGTGAGCAGGAACAGGTTCTTCGCGGCAAGCTGTTCTTCCTTGCTGTCAAACTCCACCGTGCGTGCGTTCTTACCTTGCTCCAAGCATTCCTTGTATGCTGTCAGTACGTTGAGTTCCACCTTAGCATCCTTGTTGCCTGTCGATGCCACCTTCTGTGTCTTGGCATAGCGGCTCTCAATGGTCTCAAGGTCTTTCAACTGCAGTTCCGTGTCTATTATCTCCTTGTCGCGTATAGGGTCGATGGTACCGTCAACGTGGGTGATGTTCTCATCCTCGAAGCAGCGTAGCACGTGGATGATGGCATCGGTCTCCCTGATGTTGCCAAGGAACTTGTTGCCCAGTCCCTCTCCTTTTGATGCTCCCTTTACCAGTCCTGCTATATCTACTATCTCGCATGTAGCAGGCACTATCCTGCCAGGGTGTACTATCTCTGCCAGTTTGGTGAGCCTCTCGTCGGGCACCGTTATCACGCCTACGTTAGGTTCGATAGTACAGAATGGGAAGTTTGCCGCCTGTGCCTTGGCACTCGACAGACAGTTGAACAATGTTGACTTGCCTACGTTAGGCAGTCCTACAATACCACATTTTAATGCCATATCTTTTATTTACAATTTGACAATTTACAATTTATACAGATGTATAATTATGCAAAGGTACAAATTTTTTTGCAAACAGCCAAATTTATACTAAATTCTCTGGAAGCATAGCTTCCATGCCCCCTCGATCCATCTATGCTCTAAGGTGCAGACCCCTTATGCTTTTAACGCTGCTCTGTCATAACTTTAACGGTGTTCTATAATACCGTAGGACAGAAAATCAGCAAATAAGTTGAAATAAACACAAAAGAAGAGGTGACCATTTATCCGGTCACCTCTTCTTTTGTCATATATATATCGCCAGATGTTCCCGCCGTTATAGTTTGTCGCCGTACATCAGGTCGCCTGCATCACCGAGTCCCGGCACTATGTACTTGTGGTCGTTTAGGATGGGGTCAACGGCGGCGGTGTAGAGCACGATGTTGGAGTTGGGAAATTTCTCGTTGAGGCGTGCTATGCCCTGTTCGGTGGCTATGACCGATGCCAGCACAATCCTTCTTGGCACGCCCTTGGTGATGAAGGCGTTGTGGGCAAGGATGAGGCTCTCGCCTGTTGCCAGCATAGGGTCAACGAGGATGAAGGTTTTGTGGCTGAGGTCGGGCGTGGCGATGTACTCTATGTGTACGTCGATGTTGTTGCACTCGCGGTCGGTGTAGTAGCGATAGGCTGAGAGGAAGGCGTTGCCAGCCTTGTCGAAGATGTCAAGAAAACCATGGTGGAATGGCAGTCCTGCCCTGAACACGGTGCCTATCACCACATTGTCCTTTGGCAGGCTCATCTTTGCTGTGGCCAGAGGTGTCACCACTTCTTTTTCTTCGTACCTAAGTGTCTTGCTTATCTCGTAAGCCATGAGGCTGCCTATGCGCTGTATGTTTTTGCGGAAGCGCATGCGGTCTTTCTGTATGTTTACATCACGGAGCTCTGCTACAAACTGGTTGATGATGGAGTTCTCTGCTCCAAGATTGATTACTTTCATAGTTATAGGGTTTTAGTTAAACTTTTTCTTTTCCGTGGAATGACTTTACCTTCATGCCCAGCTTGCCTGGCATTATGGCATTGAGGAAGATGCCCGTGATGGCTGCAATGGCGAGTCCTGAGAGGTGTATGGGGCCGATGGCTATGTCGTCGCCCGAACCATACTTCACACCTATGGCGAGGACGAGGATGAGGGCTGCCACGAAGACGTTGCGCGAACTCTTCAGGTCAACTTTCTCTTCTACCAGATTGCGCACACCGACTGCTGATATCATGCCGTAGAGTATGAGGCTCACACCACCGATGGTGGCAGCAGGCATCAGTTGGATGAGGCATGCAAACTTAGGACAGAAAGCAAGCACGATGGCGATGCAGGCTGCTATGCGGATAACCTTCGGGTCGAACACCTTGGTAAGATTGAGCACGCCGGTGTTCTCGCCGTATGTGGTGTTGGCAGGTGCGCCAAACACCGATGCCACTGCCGTAGCTACGCCGTCGCCGGTGAGGGTGCGGTGCAGTCCAGGCTTGGAGAGGTAGTCCTTGCCTACGGTCGAACTGATGGCAAACATATCGCCGATGTGCTCCATGATGGTGGCAAAGGCGATAGGCATGATGGCTATGATAGAGGATAGCATCAAAGCCGAATTACTGTCTTCAAAGACAGCGAGCACGGTATGCTCCTTGCTGATGGGCAGTCCTATCCATGCTGCCTCGCCAAGTGGGGCGAAGTCGACCTCACCGAGACATGCCGCGATGACGTATGATGTCACCACGCCGAGCAGTACGGGGATAATCTTTATTATTCCCTTACCCCAAATGGATGAAACAATTACCGTGACGATGGCAAGGATGGCGAGCCCCCAGTTGGTCTGGCAGTTGGCTATTGCCGAACCTGATAGCACCAGACCGATGGCTATCACTATAGGACCTGTCACTACGGGTGGGAAGTAGTGCAGAATCTTCTGCACACCAAACGACTTGATGAGAGCTGCCATGATGAAGTACATCAGTCCTGCGCATGCCACGCCAAGACAGGCATAGTCGAGTGCAAGAGTCTCGGTGAGTCCTTGTCCCATGCCCATCTCCTTGACCGATGCGTAGCCGCCGAGAAAGGCAAATGACGAACCGAGAAATGCGGGTACCTGCCACTTGGCTATGAAGTGAAACAGCAGGGTACCGATGCCGGCAAACAACAGTGTGGTGGAGACATCAAGTCCTGTTAGGAGAGGCACGAGCACTGTGGCTCCAAACATAGCAAACAGATGCTGCACACCGAGTATCACCATGCGTGGCTTGCCGAGTGTGGAGGCATCGTAGATAGCATTTTGTGATTCCATATTTCTTTTTTTGTTGAAAGGTTTTTAGTTATTTAGGTATTACTCTATGTCGGTATTGTGTGTTACATCAGTGCCTTCACTATCTCCTGCACCTGCTGAGTGCGTGTCATGGTATAGAAGTGCAGAACGGGGAAGCCTTCCTTGAGGAGCTCCTCTCCTTGCTTTATGCCCCACTCTATGCCTACTTTCTTCACGTCGTCGTTGCTCTTGCACGCTACCACTTTGTCAACGAGCTGCTGTGGCAGCACCACGCTAAAGGTCTGTGGCAGCACCGTGAGTTGGGTCTTCGTGGCAAAGGGCTTCAGCCCAGGTAGTATGGGTACGTTGATGCCGTTCTCCGAACAGCGGTCGCGGAAGCGCAGTATCTGCTCGGTGCTGTAGCTTATCTGTGTGGCGATATACTCTGCACCGGCATCGGTTTTCTGTTTCAGATAACCTATGTCGGTGAGATAGTTGGGCGATTCGGCATGCTTCTCGGGGTAACCTGCTACACCTATGCAGAAGTCACTGCTGTGCGAGGTATCGGGTTCGCCGTCTATAAACGTACCTTCGTTCATCGCCCTGATTTGCCTGACCAGTGCATCGGCATGTGCATGACCGTCCTTCTCAGGTACGAAGCGGTGAGTGCCTGGCATGGCATCGCCCCTGAGGGCCAGCACGTTCTGTATGCCGAGAAAGTCAAGGTCTATCAGCAGGTCCTCGATGTCATACTTTGACATGCCGCCGCAGATGACGTGGGGCACCACCTCTATGCCATATTTCTGACGTATGGCGGCGCATACTCCCGTAGTACCGGGACGACGGCGCACCACGTGCTTCTCTATCAGTCCGTCAGGACGTTCTACATACTTCATCTCCTCACGATGCGAGGTGACGTTGATAAATGCGGGATTGTAAGGTATCAGCGAGTCTATCGCTTGGTATATCTTATCCAGTCCGTCGCCCTTCAGCGGTGGTAGCAGTTCGAAGGAGAATCTCTTTTTGCCACTCTCCTTGGCTTCGTTTATTATATCGATTACTTTCATATCAACATTTAATTGTCAACTATCAAATTACTCCTGCCTTGTAAAGCAGTATGCACACTATCATGAGGGGGCACACGTACCTCATCAGCACGTAGAGCAGGCAGATGCCCCACCGGTGCCATTTATATCGTCCGCGGCTGGTGAGCTGTCTTATCACCATCTTGCGTGGCATCACCCACCCCACCACGAGCAGTGTGCACAGCGCACCGCAGGGCAGCATGATGTTGGCTGTCAGCTTGTCGAAATTGTCAAAGAAGGTGTCGCCCAGCAGTCCCCACCCCTCATGGCTGAGGCTGTAAGCGCTGAGCAGTCCTATGACGGAGCAGAAGAGGGTGACCACACATGCTGCCTTGCCGCGCGTGAGGGGTGTCTCCTGCGACAGTACCGCGGTGCCTATCTCGTGCATGGAGATGGTCGAGGTGAGGGCGGCGATGGTGAGCAGCAGGTAAAATACTATGCTGACGACATACGCCACGGTGTGGGGAAAGGCCTGTGCAAAGACGTTGGGCATGGTCATGAATACCAGACTCGGTCCGGCATCGGGCTGCACACCGGCAGAGAAGGCGGCAGGAAATATCATCAGACCTGCCATCAGTGCCACACCCATGTCGATAAAGGCTATCTGCGCCGTCGATTTGAAGAGGTTGGTCTCCTCACGGAAATATGATGCGTAGGTGCACAGACATGCCGTGCCGAGGCTCAGCGAGAAGAATGCCTCGCCCAGTGCCTTGAATACTGTGTGGGCACTGAGTTTGGTAAAGTCGGGATAGAAGAGAAATGCCACACCCTTGAAGGCATTAGGCAGGGAGAGCGATGCTCCTATCAGCACCATGAGCAGAAAGATCAGCGTTGGCACCATAATCTTTGATGCCACCTCGATACCCTTGCGCACTCCGCGCACTATGATGATGTGGGTGAGCAGTATAAACACCACGGTGAGTATCAGGGGAGTATAGTTGTCGGGTGCCATGAGTCCACCGAAGGTATTGGTGATATGGACCGGGGTGCCCAGCACGCCGTCACTGAGCGCCAGTGCAAGGTAATACACGCACCACCCTGCCACTACGCTGTAGAAACCCAGTATGAGCGAACCACCCAGCACGCCCGCCATGCCTATCAGTCCGAAGAGGCGCTTGCCGCCTGCCTTGCGGTATGAATATACGGGGTCTTTGCCGCCGTTGCGTCCTATGATAAACTCGCCCATCATACCGGGCACACCCAGCACTATGGTGATGATGAGATAAAGCAATACGAAAGCCGCTCCGCCATTCTGTCCGCAGGTGGTGGAAAAGTGCCATATATTGCCCAGTCCCACGGCACTGCCCGCCGTGGCAGATATTATGCCGAGGCGCGTGGCAAATGTCGTCTTATGTGCTTTATTCTGCATACGTTTCTAAAACATATCCTTTTGGGTACCCAAAACATATCCTTTTGGGGGGCGAAAACATATTCTTTTCGGGGCTAAAAGATACCCTTTTCTAAACCTTCAATATTCAATTGACATTAAAGTATTTCATCGGTGTGTTGGCGAAGATGAGTCCGCAGATGCTCTCGCCGGGATTGATCATATAGGTCTCGGTGAGTGAGAGTCCGTCCTTCTCCCCTACCCCAAGTATTTGAAAGACCTGCTCCTTGGGTTTGTGGTCGGGACATGCTCCGTAGCCGAAGGCAAACCTTATGCGGCTGTCGCCCCAATGGAGTGAGTCGCTGAGGTGCTCAGCAAGTGCTTCGGCGAGACGATCGCACAGGAGTTTGGCAAGCATCGCCTTGTATTCGTCCTTGTCCTTGCGGTACTCATCCTGCAAGGCTTTGAGTCCTATGCCGGCACTGACCACGAAGGGGCAGATGAAGTCCACACCCTCCTTCATGATGTAGTCGGCAAGACACTGTGTCTCGTCTGCCTCCTTGAGGCTTCGCGGCATGTTGATGACATATTTGTTCCCGTTATCGTTCCCGTTCCCGTTAATTATAATGTCATCATACTCATTGCTGTTGGCAGGCAGTATGCGAGCTTTGGCAAGTAGGGTTACCCTCTCGTCAATCACCTTGAGCATCTCGCGGGCATCCCTCATCAGTTTCTCAGCCTCTTCGCCCTTGCGGTCGTCACCCTTCAGTCCCCATGCCTGGTAGAAGAAGTTCCAGTTGATGCGCTCCTCTATATCCTTCACTCTCACATGGAGGTCGAAAGTAGTGTTGCCCTTTGGTATGGCTACCTCCCCTACCCTCTTTACGTGTCGGTGCTGCCGTGCCTCCATGATGCTGAGTTGCGGCGCCTTCGTTGCCTGTTCCCTGCGGTATGTTTCGCGCACTATGCGCTGTTGGTTTTTCTGTTCGGCGATGTACTCCCTGCTGTCGTCGGCGAGCAGTCGGCGCAGTATGGTGGCATTGTCGGCGGCAGAGTGTGAGTGTATCACCACGCCGTCAGGATACTCCGGTGCCATTTTTACTGCCGTGTGGAGTGCCGAGGTGGTGGCACCACCCACGATGACGGGTGTCGTCATACCGCGGCGCTGCAGTTCCTGCACCACCTTTATCATTTCGTCGAGCGATGGGGTGATGAGTCCCGACAGACCTATCACATCGACGTTATGTTTCTGCGCCGTATCGACGATGGTGTTTGTATCGACCATCACGCCGAGGTCCTCCACATCGTAGCCGTTGCACTGAGTGACCACGCACACTATGTTTTTGCCTATGTCGTGAACGTCGCCCTTTACAGTAGCCATGAGGACTGAGCCAGAAGACTCACCCCCAGCCCCTCTCTTGGAGAGAGGGGAGGAGTAAGCCTTATCTTTCTGCGGATTGTCTGAAGAGGTTTCTTGTAATTGCTCCCCTCTCTTCAAGAGAGGGGCTGGGGGTGAGTCTTTCATATATGGCTCCAGTACCGCCACGGCTTTTTTCATCACGCGTGCCGACTTCACTACTTGTGGCAGGAACATCTTGCCGTCGCCGAAGAGTTTGCCCACCTGTTCCATGGCGGGCATGAGATAGTTGTCTATTACGCCTAAGGCGCTGCCTGCCTCCCTGTATGCCTCCTCTGTGTCAGCCTCTATGTTGTCGGTAAAGCCCTTGAGCATGGCGTGGGCTATGCGGTCGCGGACGGACTGGGGTGCGGAGCCTGCCTCTTTCTCTGAAACGTCATGGTGGAGATTGCCTCCAGCCTTTGCTGCCTCTTCCTTTGCCTTTATCTTTTCTGCAAAATCTATGAGCCTTTCTGCTGCTCCGCTATCGGTGTTAAGGATGACATCCTCCACCACCTTCAGCATATCCTCGGGAATGTCGCTGTAGATGGTGGTCATGGCAGGATTTACGATGCTCATGTCGAGTCCTGCCTGCATAGCGTGATATAGGAATACGCTGTGCATCGCCTGACGTATGGTATTGTTGCCGCGGAAGGAGAATGATAGGTTGCTTATGCCACCGCTCATGTGCACCTCAGGCATCTCCTGGTGTATGGTGCGACAAGCCTCGATGAAGGCTCTTGCGTAGTCGTCGTGCTCAGGCATACCCGTTGCCACAGCCAGCACGTTGGGGTCGAATATGATGTCCTCCGTGGGAAAACCTATACCCTTCAGCAGTCGGTAGGCACGGCGTGCCACGCTGACCTTGCGCTCGTAGGTGTCTGCCTGTCCCTTCTCATCAAAGAGCATCACCACCGTAGCCGCTCCCATGGAGTGTATGTATTTCGCTTTCTCAAGAAATTTCTCCTCACCCTCCTTCAGTGATATGGAGTTGACTATCGACTTGCCCTGCACGCACTGCAGTCCTGCCTTGAGTATCTCCCACTTCGATGAGTCTATCATTATGGGCACGCGGGCTATCTCAGGTTCCGATGCTATGAGGTTGAGGAATGTCGTCATCGCCTCTATGCCTTCGATGAGTCCGTCATCCATGCAGATATCAATGACCTGCGCACCGTTATCCACCTGTTGGCGTGCCACAGAGAGTGCTGCCTCGTAGTCCTTCGCCTGAATGAGTTTCTTGAACTTTGCCGAACCAGCCACGTTGGTTCTTTCGCCTACATTTACGAAGAAAGAATGGTCTATCACCAATTCCTCCAGACCGCTAAGCCTCATCTGCCTGATTTCCTTCTTCTCATGAAGTGGTCGAGGTATATATGTTCCCGTTCCAGTTCCCGTTAGCGTTATTTTAAGGCTCTTTATATGCTCCGGCGTGGTACCGCAGCAACCGCCGTAGATGTTTACCAGTCCTTCCTTGAACACCTCGCGAGCTACGGCAGCAAAGGTTTCGGGTGTCTCGTCATAGCCGCCCATCACGTTAGGCAGTCCGGCGTTAGGATGTACGCTGACGGCGCAGTCGGCTATGGCAGAAAGTCTCTTGAGCCACGGCAACAGTTGTTTGGCACCAAAGCCGCAGTTGAGACCTATGGAAAGAAGATTGGCATGCGACAGTGAAGCATAGTAAGCCTCCACGGTCTGTCCTGACAGCGTACGGCCCGAAGCATCGCTCAGTGTGCCGCTCGCCATGATTGGGATGTCGATGCCCATAGCCTCGCTAAGGTCGGTGATCGCCTTCAGTGCCGCCTTGGCATTCAGCGTATCAAAGATGGTCTCTACGAGCAGTATGTCGGCACCGCCGTCTATCAGACCGCGTGCCTGCTCATAGTAAGTATCGTAGAGTTGTTGGAATGTCACCTCCCTTGCTCCGGGGTCGTTTACGTCGGCCGATATGGATGTAGTCTTGCTCGTCGGTCCCATAGAGCCAGCGACAAGGATAGTCTTCGTAGTCACCGTAGGTGACGTTTCGTCTTCGTAGTCACCATAGGTGACGTTTCGTACTCTTGCAGAGTGGGCACACTCCGCTGCCGCCCGTGCTATCTCATAGACGTAATTCTCCAGACCGTAGTCGGCAAGCGAGAAACAGTTAGAGTTGAATGAGTTGGTCTCGATGATGTCCGCCCCCGCCTCTATGTAGGCACGGTGCATGGCGATGACAGCCTCAGGCTTTGTGAGGCACAGCACATCGTTGCATCCCTTCAGCGGCACGGGATGCTCCTTGAAACGCTCACCACGAAAGTCCTCCTCCGTCAGGTTTAGCCCCTGCAGATAGGTTCCCGTAGCACCATCCAATATCAGGATGCGCTCCCTCATCATGTTGAGTATGTCCTGTCGAGTCTTTCTCATATAGCTGTCTGCTCCTCGTCTTTGTATGTTGCTGCACCCTCCTGCCTATGGCAGGGTTGCACACTACTTCAACTTGCAAAAGTACAAATAATTTCGCAAACAGCCAAATAATCGCAAAGTGAAAGCAAAATTATCCCCTCAATATCCCATGAACGTGGGATAATGAGGGGGAATCAAAGCTCTTCGGCAGCCATCATGGGTTGCTCGTCATGTATCTCGTAAGGCTTTACGGTTCTGTCTTGCAGAAATATCCTGTTGAGCGTAAAAGCCAGTGAGCGAAGTGTCTTTTCTCTCCTGTCGGGCTTCAGTTCACATTCCCAGATGGTTATTGTGTGCCATCCCATCGAGGCAAGTTCCTTCTGCACCCTAAGGTCGCGCTCCTTGTTGCGCCTTATCTTGTTGACCCAGAAACCTCTGTTTGTCTTCGGAATCTTGCAGCACTCGGAACTCTCAATTGTAAATTGTGCATTATGCATTGTGAATTGCGTATGGTGCCCATGCCAGAAGCAACCGTTTATGAAGATGCACGTCCTGTACTTTCTCATCACTATGTCTGGCTTTCCAGGCAACCTCTTATGGTTCAGCCTGTAACGGAATCCCCTACTCCACAGCCATCGTCGCACAATCATCTCCGGTTTCGTGTCCTTGCCGTGGATTGCCGCCATGTTGCTATGCCGCTGCTGTGGGGTGAGTTTATCCATTGTAGAAGTGCAATTATTCTAAAACAAATAAATCTTAGGCATATTCTCCTGCCTTTCCCTTACCATTCCTATGAATGACGAGAGGTCACAGATGTCGCTTCTGTAATCCTTGGGGAAGCATGACAGGTATTTGTGCGGTACCACGAGGTGCAGACGATAGTCACGCATCTCCTTAAGCTGGTTCGATGATACGCCCTGCTGGAGTGTGAACAGATATTTATCATCTACTCGGTCAGCTTCGTTAAGCACCTGTCGCCACCTATCCTTACACGTGGTCTTTGCTCCGAGGACTGTGAGCAGTTCACCTGGGAATGCAATGTTGTGATAACACTCGCTATTTGGGAAAACGAAGTCAGGCTTTTTGTTTTCTTCGGTTATCACTTGTTCCTCAAATAGAAGATTATTGTGGGTGAATATGTCTGCAAGATGATGCTCCAGTGATTTTCCTGCACGAGACTTTCTGCGGTTGAGCACCTCGTTAGCCATCGCTATAAAGTTGTCAATGCTTGAGAAAGGTTTTGCTGTCACATCAGAATAAACCTTTTCTTCCATGCTCCTGAAAAGTTCAAACTCAGTGTCAATCCAGCCCAACAGCACGTCATCGGGAGTATTTATGATATTGCTTGCCTTTATGCCGTTAGCCTCATTATAGCATTCCCTTGCTCCTTTAGCCATTATGCGTGTGCCTGGGAAATCTGCATATAAAGCTGTAAAATTGTTAATGAGTGTCTGTAGTCTGTCTTTTGGCAGGGCACTCTTGGTTATGTCTATTATTTGGTTTGTCTTATCATATGAAAGGTTAAAATATGAGAAGAACTCGTCAATATCATCATCTGCCTGCAGGACGAAAGCTTCGTAATAATCTTTATCATAGCGTGCCAATACGAGCAGGTCACCTATGTTGTCGTCGCCAAGAAATGGGAAACCACGACCGAACCGAGTGATACGATATTCGTTTCTCGTGCCAACTCCATAGTACTTGAAACAACTGTCGGTTTCAAAATCGTCCTGCCAATGTATCTTTATCGGGATTTCTATATTGGTGCCTTTCTCTGCTTTTTTGTCAAGGAACATAGACCAACCCCCTTTTGATATATGGAAGCCACTCTGATGCCCACCTGTAGCACCAGTGTCATTTGGTGTGATAAACTTGCACAAGGCAGATTGGGATTGCCTTACCTTGGTAATAGCTAGATTTAAGATTTCGCTCATAGTTTTATTTGACGTTTTCTAAGGTTTTAATTATCTGTTCTGAAACTGCGGTTATGAGGGGTACTACTACGGAATTGCCACACTGCCTGTATGCCTGTACGTCTGATACGCGGTCAATCCTGTAATTGTCAGGATATCCCATCAGTCTTGCACATTCGCGAGGTGACAATCGTCGAGGGTTTTTTCCTGCTCCCTGTGGTATCAATATCTCTGACCCATCCTTGTAGTATCTGGCACTGAGTGTCCTTGTGATGCCATTAAGGTCAACAAGTCCGAATCCGAATCCGTTGCCTTTTGCCCTATGTTTTTCAGCGTAGTTCTGAAGATATGTCCAAAGCTTGTCGCTAAGTGTATATTTTGCGTCAATGTCGGGGTCAAGAATTTCCTTGATGGCACGAGTGGCTTCGTGTTGTTCGGGGAAGTCAAACTTTTCCTCACCATTATATATTTTCTTGTCAAAACCGACAATCATGATACGCTCCCTATGCTGTGGTACATACGTTTGTCCGTCCATGACCTGATAGTGGAGCGAATAGTCCAACTCCTCAAGTGTCTCACGTATGACACGGAATGTATTTCCCTTATCGTGTGAAGTAAGATTTTTTACGTTTTCCAAATAGAATGCCTTGGGGCGATGACGGCTAATTATGTCAGCCACATCAAAAAACAAAGTTCCCTGTGTCTTGTCCTTGAAGCCTGTCTCTCTGCCGAGGCTCTTCTTCTTGGAAACACCAGCGATAGAAAATGGCTGGCAGGGAAATCCTGCACAGAGAATGTCAAAACGCTCTGGTATGTAGCTCTTGGTAATCTCTTTTGTTATATCTCCAAAGGGCATTTCTCCAAAATTTGCAAAATACGTCTTTTGAGAGTATGCGTTCCACTCTGATGAAAATACGCATTTGCCACCCTGTGCCTGCATGGCAAGGCGGAAACCACCCATTCCTGCAAAGAGGTCTATAAACGTAAACTTGGGGTTCTCTGGAGCAGGGAACGGCACCTTGAAGAAATCAGCAAACAAGTCATTCTCCCAAGGGCTGTTTTCAGATGCCATCACAACGTCTTCCTCGTTGATGTTCCTCCACAGCTCATTGTCTTTGTCCTTCTGTTGCTTGTATTCTATGTACTCGTGGATGGCATTGAGAATTTCCTCACGTTTCTCGTTTGATGCCATGTCAAACCTGCCATCTATCGAATGGAGGTAGTGGCTGAGTATGGCAATCTGCGTCTCGTACGACGTTTCGCCATACAGTTTCAATCCATCCTCCGTTATCTGTTCTGGCAGTGCTGATATATTGATCCTTTTTGCTTTCACTGATGCTATTCAAATTTCCTCGCAAAGTTAATCATTATTTTTCTTTCCGCAAAACAAAAAAGGGGAAAATATGATTTTTGAGGTGGCTCCTTTCTGCATACGCTTTGTTTCTGGATGCGGAAGCAATGCTTCTACACACAGAGGCACAGCCTCCGCATGTGAAAGCTGTGCCTCTGTAACTTAATGGGGATGAGGGTAGAGTTATTCTTTTTCGAACTCTATATCCATAGACTGCGGTGCACCCCACCCTCCTTCGCCTGCGGTGTTGTCAGGGTCGATAGGGAGCGAGTCGGTGAGCAGACTCGCTGGTCGCAGAAAGAAAACCTTGATGTTTGGTGCCAAATATGTTGTTTTCATTGTTGTATCTCCTTTACTTTATGATTACTTTGCCGTCAGAGATGTAAGCGCCATGCTTATGTGGAACTCCATGAAGTCTGCGTCCGTCAAGGGTGAAAGACTTACCCCTACCCTCTCTGTGAGAGAGGTAGTTGTCGTTCTCCTTTATGCCGCCTATATCCGTCGCCTCCTCAAATGCAAGTGGTATAACCTGAAGGTTATTGGTAGTACCGTTGAGGTATGCCTTGTGCATGAGTGCAGCTACCGTGCCATATGCACCAGCCTTGACGAAGGCTGTCTGTGTGCCGTTGGAGGCGATGATATAAGGATTGGATGCTATAGTGGTGGTGGAAGATGTAACACCCTCAAGTCCTGTAGAGCTTATGTCAGCTACTTCATCAGTAAAGGTGATAGTGACCTCGTCGCCCTCCTGTGCGCCTCTGAGTACTATGCCAGCACCCTGCGCTATGACGGCATCGGAATCGATGGTGGTGAGCCTGACCTTGCTGCCAGTATAGTTGGCAGTGCAGGCTGTCACTCCATCACCAGAAACAGTGAAGTTGTGCTCCCCAGCGAATGTGCTATAGCCATTTTGGCCGAGGGTAAGGGTCTCAGTGTTGCTGCCGCTGAATGTACCCGAGATGACGATATTGCCATATGCATACGACTTTGGATTTACAGCATTGTCTTTAGTTCCCGATGCATTGTAGAGTATAATCTTAAGTCCACACTCACCAGTCGTTGCCACAGCTCCCTTTGCTGCGAGGTCATAGGAGTAGTCTGTCCAGTTCTGGGTGGTGTTGTTTTCGCGTGCAGGGTCGGTGAAGCCTTCTCCCTCCTTTGAAGCAGAGGTTGTCCCCAATGCTACAGGCTCTGTAGTGTTGGCATCATACCACTGTATGGTCATCTTGCCGCCATCTGTGCCGCAACGTGTGGCACGGAAACTTACGCTCTTTGGTGTGAAGGTCACGCCCGTCTTAGGTTTTATAAGGAACTTCATGGCGAGGGTTTCGCTTTCTGTAGATGAGACGATGTCCTGCTGTATCTTGGTGCTGTACTCTTGAGGTGAGAGTGATGCGCCGCCACTCTTCATCTCTTGTGTGCCATTGTATGACAGGTCGCTGCCCAGTACTACACGGGTACTCTTTACCATAGCTGCTACGTCGCTCTCCATTGTTGCAGTCTGCCCTGCAGCACCGCTGTCAAACACCCACGTGATGGTGGGTACGTTGGACACGGTGACGGTGGCTACGGTTGACTGCGCCGTCTTTGTACCAGTGGCATTGCTGTTGGTAGCGATGCAGTAGAACTGTGCCGAACCTGTAGAGGCAGGTGTGTAGGTGTATGATGAACTGGTGGCACCGCTTATCGCTGCACCATCTTTGTACCACTGATAGGAGTAGGCATGTTCGGCAACGATGCTCAGCGTGAGAGACTCGTCGTCAGAGATATTGTAGAGTGATGCGAGGTCGGTCGTTATAGTAGGCGATGCTGCATCATTGAGCACGGGATAGTATTCGGTAAACGTCTCCGTAGCATCAGATCTTCCAGCTTTTATATCCGCCTCGACGAGAGAGTTGGCATATACCTCTATATTCATGTAGTAGCCTTGTACATCGAGGGTGTATGTAGATGCGTCGGAAGCATCATATTTGTTGAGTCCGTAGTTGTCCTCCCACTCGTCGGGTATGCCGTCGCCATCGGTATCAGTCGGTGCAGTACCTGTCAGTGTAGGCCATCCGCCCACGTCGCTCTGCGTATCGATGAGTCCGTTGGTAGAACCCTTGGAACCAGTGTAGGTAGCAACGCCTTTTCTCATATCGCTCACTACATGGTCATCGATGGCATCGCGTGAATGGCTCGCTCCTGCGTAGTTGGCAACTACCTCGTAGGCTTTGTCGGCGGACTGTACGGATATGGTGTTGTAGTTGAACTGTGACTCGGAGGATTTTGACTGGCTGCTCAGTACGCAGTTTGACTGGAACTGGCTGAGGCTGTAGTTGCTGTCAAAGGTTATGTTGGTGGTGCTTATGGTGGCGGTAGAGCCATTAACCTTGTTGCCACTGATGTAGAATTTTCCAGGTACGACATCAGTTTTGTCAGTACTGTTGCAGTTGCTGCATTGAGTGGTGGGATTGAGCAGTCGGTTTGGTATGTAGCTTACGTTTTTGGTGTATGGGCCAGGTTTGTAGTAGTTGTTTATAATATTAAACTCCTTTGCCGCATAGCCAGGTTTGTTTTCACCGCCGTAGGTGCTGTTGCTACCCCAGTTATAGACCACATTGTTGGTATAGTCAACGGGTCCTGACAGGGTGCTGACGAAACCATGGTCGAAACGTGGATTGCGTGAGTCATGATCTGCCAGCAGGTTATGGTGGAAGGAAGCCTTCTCACCTCCCCATATACCTCCGTAGCCGTGAGTGCCTTTCTCATGCACTGAGTTGCGCAGGGACTCTGACAGTATGCACCACTGCAGCGTAAAATTTCTGTTGCCATAGAAGGATCCACACTCATCGGTGCTCCATGACATGGAACAGTGGTCGATGATGATGCCACTAACCTCGGAACCGCTGCCATGATACGAGTTCAGGGCGTCGTCCTCTACTGACTGGTCTTCTTCTGCCAGGGCGGAGCCGTTTTTATAATATCTATTGCCCTCATCGCCCATGCGGAAACGCAGATAGCGTATGATGATATTGCTGGCTTGAATGGTCACATTTTGGTCTCTCAGACAGATGCCACCACCAGGAGCTGTCTGACCCAGAATTGTAAGATCGCCGTTGGTTATCTTTAGAGGTGCCTTAAGTGTTATGGTTCCTGCTACATCGAAAACAATAATACGTGCCCCACTTTGCTTAACAGCATATCGCAGTGTACCAGGAATAGCAGTTTCTGTGGTATAGCTTGAACTATAGTCTTTGTTGTCACAATAGTCTGCGAGACTTGTAACGTGGTATATGGTGCCGCCGCGTCCGCCAGTGACATAGCGTCCGTAACCTTCTGCACCAGGAAAGGCAGGGGCAGAGCTGAACTGCGCTGCTACCATCATGGGCAGCGTGATAAGTAGTGTAGTAAGTAGTTTTTTCATATACGTTTTGTGTTTTTGTATTTTTTTTCGTACCAAATTACGTCTTTATTCGTCGTGTGCACTCATGTTCTTGATAAACAGATTAACCACACGCTTCGTGATGTAGGTGTGGCGGACAGCATGGCGTACCTTGTCTGCAATCGAAGGACCGTGGGATGTGATAGCAGATTCTGTTGCTGCCTTCTCCTGTTCGCGAAGGTCAATCTTTGTGCGCAGGCTGTCCGAGGCGTGGTTATAAAGGAACGTATAGCAGGGCAGCGCCGCCTTCATGATATAAGGAGTGAGGAAGGTGGTCACCACACTGGATGCTACGATGACAGGATAGATGACAGGATTGAGAACACCCAAACTGGTGCCCAGTGAAGCGATGATGAATGAGAACTCACCTATCTGCACAAACGAGAAACTGGTCAGCATTGAGTCACGCATCGTCTGACCGCCCCACCAGCAACCCAGGGTGCCAAAGAGAATCATTCCAATGATAATAACCAGGCAGATCAGCATGATACTTGGCCAATATTCTGCCAATGAGGAAGGATCGATGAGCATGCCCACGGATATGAAGAAGATGGCTGCAAAGACATTTTTTAGCGGTGACATCAGCTTTTCGATACGATGCGACTCAACAGTCTCGGCAAGGATAGAACCCATAACGAAAGCACCGAGCGCGCTACTGAATCCTGCTTCCTCTGCCGTCAGCACCATACCCAGGCATAGACCCAAGGCGAGGATGATAAGTGTCTCGTCATTCAGATGTTTCTTTACTTTGCGTATTAGTGTCGGGATAATAAGTATTCCGGTGATAAACCATACCGCGAGGGTGATAGCCAGGATGAGCACTTTGTTGAGCAGTTCGGCACCCTCGAACTGATGCCGGATGGCTATACTGGAGAGCAACACCATCAGTACCACAGCCACCACATCCTCTACGATAAGAATACTGGTCGCTCCCTTGACGAAACGCTCCTTTCTCATGCCAGCCTCATCAATTGCCTTCATCACGATGGTGGTGCTCGACATGCAAAGCATACCAGCTAGGAAAAGAGAGTTGATCATATCAAGCTCGGCAAACTGTCCCACACCGTAGCCAAAGATCATCATGCCAACGATGATGGTAAGAGCACCTATAGCCGCCACCTTGCCGCTGCTGATGAGGTTCTTGAGACGGAACTCCAAACCGATGCAGAACAACACGAACAGCACGCCGATATCGCCCCATGACTTTACGTTATCTGCATTCACAATGGTCTCGCCATACAGGTACGGACCTACCAAGACTCCTGCAACGATGTAGCCCAGCACCACAGGTTGTTTTATCAGCTTAAACAGAAGACTGACCACACCGGCAGTAATCATTAAAATGTATAAATCTTGTACCATATCACAAAGTTAAAAAATAGATTTTTAATTATGCCTTATCAGCGTGCTGCCATAGCCATCGAGTTGGACGGCAATGATGCCGTGGATGCTTGAAGGCAGGGTGAGGATATAGGTGGTGGAGTGGGGAGCGAGAGTGGCTCCTGATACCATCTTGCCATCGGTGGTGTATGCCCTGACGTTGGTGGAGTGGGGCAGAGGGTTGTCGAAGGTTATACGTATGTTGCCACTAGCAGCGGGGAGTATGGTGACTCCTTGCGCATGGGTGGTGGAGATCCCTTCTACGTCGGTGAGATTGAGTATGTAGAGCAGTCCCTCGTATGCGTTTATCTCGCCGTATCCGTAACGATTGTTAGGGTAGGAGAGGGAGGTATCATAGTGTGTGGCGGTATGGGCAAAGACATCGAGTATGCGCTCACGTGTCAGTGTAGGGTCTGCCTCGAGCCACAGGGCTATGATGCCTGCCGCAATGGGTGTTGCCATGGAGGTGCCGTCGGAACTTGCCCACTTGTAGGTCTTGCCTTCGTACTCCATCTGCTGTGACACCTTGCTCTCGGCTATGGTGCAGTAGCTGTTGACGGCAGAATTGATAAAGACACCAGGTGCGAGGATGTCGGGCTTGGTGATACCTGACACTGCCGGACCGCACCCCGAGAAACTTGCGCGCCTGCCGTCGCTGCCGTATGTGTTGGTATGGGTGGTGCCGCCAATGTCGGTGTAGCTGCTGCGCCATGATGTGGCACCTACGCCGATGACGGGTGGTAGGCTTCCGGGCTGTGTCACATTGCCGCTACTCTCCTCAGCACCAGTGAGCGATGTGTCATAGGTGGTGGAACGCAGACTGCCATTTTGTATGTATATGTCGGCATCCGTATTCTCGCCGATAAACTCCACGACGTACTTCCCTTGGTTGGTGCTGAGCGCACCATTTGTAAATGACATGTCGTAGCTCATCCTGGCATCGCGGTATGAGTCGGGTAGGGGATACACCATGACGGTGAGTCCGTTGAAGTCGTCGCCCAACTCTGTAATGTTTGGCTCGCCGTACTTCAGTCCTGATGGTGACAGACCTCCTTTCTCGGTGACGGAGAGGGGCATGTCGAGGGCTATGTCATGCGACACCGGTGTAGCGGCACCGTAGTTGGTGATGCGCATGGTGAGAGTGCTGGGTGTGCTGATGCAGGCATATATGCTGCTGCCTGCAGAGTGCAATGCACCACCTACAGTGGTCTGTGTGCTGGATTTCTGCAGATACCCGTATCTCGTACCGTTGTTGCCCGCTGTCGCCACAAAGATGTGCCCGGGCTGTGATGTCATGCGTGTGATATACTCCGTCGTCAGCACATCACCATCATTGATGCTCTGCGGACCACCGATGCTATAACTTACCACGCAGGGTTTGCCCTGCTCATCGGCATAGTCAAACATATACTGAAAAGCCAACAACTGAAAGGTGTTGTTGTAGTATTTTGTCATTTCATCCGACAGGTAGGAACTGTTGTTGCTCACTATGGTATTGGTGACATAGAGGTCAGCCTCGGGAGCCATGCCCTGTATGGAGGTGCCACAGCTGCCTCCTGTCGCAATGCCGAGGGTATGGGTGCCGTGCCATAGCGTGGTGCCATCGACGGACCGACCCTGTGCGAGTATCGCCTCCTTGTTGTCGAAATATGTGCCGATGGGGTAGGGGTCGGTCTCGTTGTACGTCTTGCCCTTGGGGATATTGAGAAAGTCCCAGAAACGACTGATGCGCAGTGTGCCCTCATTGTCACGGAAGGCGGGGTGGGTGAGGTCGAAACCGATGTCGGAAAGTCCTATGACACATCCCTTGCCGCGAAATGCCTGCGGCAAACTACCTGTACCCTGCCATATATCGGTGACACCAGTGCGTACGGCGGCATCATCGAGTGTTATCTCGCTGCGACACTCGCTTGCCTCGATACGTGTTATGGCACTCTCCATCGACATCTCAGCCAACTGTTCTATGCTCGCCGCCACGATGTGTATGTCGCCCTGATGCCTAAGACAATGTCCCTTGATGGCATTCTCATCGCCCTTGACGAGAGTGAGTGTCATACTGCTGGTGCGAGGGGTTGTCATGCCCTTGCTGAGTACCGCATCGCCAGCCACCAAACGCCTGACGTATGATGACATCTTACCATAATCCTGTGCACTGGCGTTGAGAACGCCAAGCAGCAGGAGCAGGGTGATATGGAGAATAGGTCTCATCGTGTTTTTTTTGCTTGTTTGGCGCAAAGATACAAAAAAATATATTAACTTTGCCGACAGAAATAAAAAAAATGACATCTGCTATGGAAAAAAGGCTGTTGAGCAGACAAATGATAATGAAGAACGTAAGCGATTATGTCATCATAACGCTCGGACTTGTGTTATATGCTTTGGGCTTTACGGTTTTCCTGTTGCCTTACGAGATAGTGACGGGAGGTGTGGCAGGTATCTCGGCGATACTTTTTTATTCTACAGGTTTTCCTGTGGCATACACCCTCTTTGGCATCAATGTACTGCTGGGTGTTGTAGCATTGCGCATACTGGGGTGGAGGTTTCTCTCCAAGACCATCTATGCCTTCACTATGCTGTCGTTTATCCTTGGATTGTTTCAGCAGTTCATGCCTATAGACGAGGCAGGGCACTATGTGAAGATTTTGGGTGAGGGACAGCAGTTTATGGCGCTCATCTTGGGATGTACCATGACGGGCTCTGCCCTTGCCATAGTTTTCCTCACGGGAGGCTCCACGGGTGGCACCGACATTATCGCTGCTTCGGTAAATAAATACCGCGACATCAGCCTCGGCACAGTGCTTACCTTTACCGACTTGCTCATCATCAGTTCCTGTCTGCTTATACCGCAGTTTGGCGACATGCTGCAGCGTGCCCACATGGTGGTATTCGGACTCTGCACCATGTTTGTGGAGAATTTCATGCTCGACTTTATCATGAACCGCCGCCGTCAGTCGGTACAGTTTCTCATAGTGTCGTCAAAGTGGCAGGAGATAGCCGAGGCTATAGGCACTAAGATGGACCACGGCGTGACGATACTTGACGGCCACGGGTGGTACACGGGTCAGGAGCGCAAAGTGCTCTGCATATTGGCAAAGCGTAGCGAGAGCACAGAGATATTCCGTCTGATAAAGATGATAGACTCCCGCGCCTTCGTCTCACAGAGTGCCGTCATCGGTGTCTTTGGCGAGGGCTTCGACCAGATAAAGGTAAAGTAATAATTCACAACCAATAAAAAATCTATTATAGTGGACTACGTAATAATAGTGGCAGGCGGCAAGGGTCTTCGCATGGGTGGCGATGTGCCCAAGCAGTTTCTCCCCATAGCGGGGAAGCCTGTCCTCATGCGCACATTGGAGCGTTTTCGCGAATACTCAGCCGAACTGCAGATTATCCTTGTATTGCCAAAGGCACAGCAGCACTATTGGCATAAGTTATGCGAGGAATATCATTTCCATATATCATATCAACTTGCCGATGGAGGTGAGACACGCTTCCACTCTGTGCAGAATGGACTACGCCTTATCCCTGACGACGCTCAGGGAGTAGTAGGAGTGCATGATGGTGTGCGACCATTTGTCAGCATAGACACCATCAAGCGTTGCTATGACAAAGCGCGGACAGCAAGGGCCGTTATTCCCGTTATCCCCGTTGTAGAAACCCTGCGTCAGATAACTGGCGATGGTAGTGGCAAGAATGTTCTCCGTAGCGACTACCGTCTGGTGCAGACTCCCCAGACCTTCGACATACAACTATTGAAGGCTGCCAACAAGCAACCTTACTCCGAGCATTTTACGGATGATGCCAGCGTAGTTGAGGCATTCGGTTCGCCTGTATTTATGGTTGAAGGCAACCGTGAGAACATAAAACTAACTACACCTTTTGACCTCATGATTGCAGAAGCCCTCTGCAAACAACAGTAATAAGAAGTACTAAGAAAAAAGCCCTACAAAATGAAAGTTGGAATCATAGCCACCGGACGCATGGCAGGCATTGCCGCTGACACTCTTAACAAAATGGATGACGTGCAATGTGTAGCCGTGGCATCACGCAAAAAGGAAAGAGCTCTTCTCTTTGCTCAAGAGCACAATATTGAGCGAGCCTACGGATCATACGAAGAACTGCTTGCCGACGGAGAAGTAGATCTCGTCTATGTTGCCACGCCTCATTCTCACCACTACGACATTACCCTGTCAGCCATAGAGCACGGCAAGCCATGTCTCGTGGAAAAGGCATTCATGGCGAACAGCCAACAGGCTGAAGCTATCATAGGTCTTGCTCGCCAACGTGGTGTATTTGTTGCCGAAGCCATGTGGACACGCTATCAGCCTGCAGCAACAATTATAAGGCAGCAGATGGAGCATATAGGCACGTTGCGGATGATACATGCAAGCATAGGTTACAACATGGTATGGCGCAAGCCAAAACTTCTTCAGCCGGAACTATGCGGCGGAGCCTTGCTTGATGTCGGTGTGTATGCCCTTCATTTCGCACAGATGTTCTGCGACCATCCTGTGTGCGAGCTGAACGGCTGTTGCACGAAGTCTGATACGGGAATGGACCTCAGCGAGGTCATCACACTGACTTTCGAGAATGGCGTGATGGCGACACTCGAGGCATCGGCATGTGCCACTCTGTCCAATTACGGCATAATATCAGGCACAGAAGGCTTCATAGTCGTTGACAATATCAATAATCCTCAGACAATACGTCGTTATGGAGCTGACCGCGTGCTTGTCGAAGAGATAGGCGTGCCTACCCAGATCACGGGCTACGAATATGAGTTTGCCGCATGCAGGGATGCCCTCAGCCAGCACCTTACAGAGTCACCATTTATGCCACATAGGGAGACCTTGTTTATTATGAAACAGATGGATACCCTCCGAAAACAATGGGGAGTCATCTACCCTATGGACTAATTTTAGAAAAAGATAATCTACTGTCAGTGTGCCTCCAGCCAGTTGGTGCCCCATCCGCCGTCGGCGAGGAGGGGAACGGCGAGGTGGCAGGCTTGTTGCATCTCCTCGGTGACTATACGTTCTACCTGTGCGTGTTCTGTCGGTGGTACAGAGAAATTGAGTTCGTCATGCACCTGGAGTATCATCTTTGTCTTTAGTCCTTCGGCTTTCAATCGTTGCCATACGCGTATCATTGCAACCTTCATTATATCGGCTGCGGTGCCCTGTATGGGAGCATTGACGGCGTTGCGCTCGGCAAAGGCGCGTACGGTGCCGTTCTTTGAGTTGATGTCGGGCAGATAGCGACGACGACCCATGATAGTCTCGGCATAACCTTTCTCTCGTGCTTCTTGTTTACATTTCTCAATAAACTGCTGCACTTCGGGGAAAGACTCAAAATAGCCGTCTATGAGTTCTTTTGCCTCGCGGCGGTCTATATCAAGCCCCTGTGCCAGTCCGAAGGCTGAGATGCCATATATGATGCCAAAATTGGCACTCTTAGCTTTGCGTCGTTCGTCCTTCGTCACGTCTTCTATTGCTTTGTGGAAAATCTTTGCTGATGTTGCAGCATGGATGTCATAGCCGCTCTTGAAGGCCTCAATCATGTGCTTGTCGCCGCTGAGGCTCGCCATGATGCGCAGTTCCACTTGACTATAGTCGCATGAGAAGAACTCCTCGCCTGGTTCGGGTATGAAGCAACGGCGTATTTCCTTGCCGTCTTCTGAGCGCACTGGTATGTTCTGCAGGTTAGGATCGCTGGAAGACAGTCTGCCTGTTGCCGTAACACACTGGTTGAAAGACGTATGTATGTGTCCCGTCTTCTCGTTTATCAGTCGTGGCAGTGCCTCGACATATGTGCCGAGTAGCTTCTTCAGAGCACGATGGTCGAGTATCTTGCCCACGATAGGATTTTTGGTGCGAAGCTGTTGCAGTACTTCCTCGGAGGTGACATACTGTCCCGTCTTGGTCTTCTTTGGTTTCTCCATTATCTGCATCTTGCCAAATAGTATGTCGCCCACCTGTTTTGGTGATGCTATGTTGAAGCTCTCGCCTGCAAGTTCATATATCTCATGCTCTATCTGTGAGGCGCGCTGGTTCATCTCCTGTTGCACCTTTGCCAATTCTGCAGTGTCGAGTCGCACGCCATTCATCTCCATGTCGGCAAGGACAGGCACAAGTGGCATCTCCACTTCGAGAAATAGCTTTTCAAGGCTTGCCTCCTGCAGTTCCTTTCTCAGTGGTCCTTCTTGTCCAAATACTTTTGCAACGCGCTCTGGCGAGAACTCCTCCATCATGTACTCCTTATTATGATGTAGGTCGGGATTGATGAGGTAATGGGCTATCATGGTGTCCCAAAGTTGTCCTTTGGGAGTGATGCCATGTTTGCCGAGTACCTCGATGGCGAGTTTTGCATTTTGCACAACCATAGTTGCCTGAGCATTGTCAAACACTTTTTTTATGATGCCGATACGTTTTTCTTTTTCGGATGGGGTGGAGGAGGGCAGAGGTATGAAAAATGACTTGTCGGTGGTGTCGGCAAGACTTACACCCTCCAGTTTGGCGTCGATGCCCACCATTGATGATGTCTTTATGTCAAAAGCAAACTTTTCTTTTGTTGCAAATTGTCTGCAAAGATTTTCTATTTCTTCTTCATTTTCAACAGTTTGAACATCTACATTGCTTTTTTCTGACGCTTCGAGAATAGGATTTTTAGAAGTTTCTGGGTTGTTGTCAAAGAAATCTCCAAAGAAACCAGACTGGGTATTAACACTTTTTTGCTTTTGTGTAGTTTTGTTTACAGTAGTTGTTTCCTTGCCGAGAAGTTTGTTGGCAAAAGTCTTAAACTCCAGTTCTTCAAAAATCTTTTGTAATTTTATCTCATCGGGTTGTTGTACACTCATATCATCGAGTGCAATATCAATAGGAACATCCTGACGGATGGTGGCAAGATATTTTGAGAGTCGGATATCATCAATGGCTCCCTCTACTTTTTCGCGCATCTTGCCTTTCAGTTCTGATGTACGTGCGAGAAGATTTTCTATGTTGCCAAACTCCATTATGAGTTTCACGGCAGTCTTTTCTCCTACGCCAGGACAGCCTTGGTAGTTGTCGCTGGAGTCGCCCATCAGTCCCAATAGGTCGATAACCTTGTCAGTGCTGTCGATGCCATACTTCTCACATACCTCCTTAGGTCCCATATCCTCATAACCGCCTCCGTGGCGTGGGCGGAACATGTGAACCTTGTCGGTTACGAGTTGAGCATAGTCCTTGTCGGGGGTAAGCATATAAACATCCATCCCGTCGCCCTCAGCCATCTTTGCCACGGTGCCTATGACATCGTCTGCCTCGAACCCGTCAACCTGCAGTATGGGGATGTTGTATGCCCGAAGGATATCCTTGATGATGGGTATGCTGGCACGTATATCCTCGGGAGTAGCCTCACGCTGTGCCTTGTACTCGCTGAAAGCCTCGTGGCGGAATGTCTTGCCGTGGTCGAAGGCAACAGCGAGGTGAGTAGGTTTCTGCTTCTGTATCACCTCGTTGAGAGTGTTGCAGAAGCCCATTATAGCACTTGTGTTGAGTCCCTTTGAGTTGATGCGCGGTGACTTTATCAGAGCATAGTAACTGCGATATATGATAGCGTAGGCATCAATAAGGAATATCTTTTTCATATTGTTTTAGGGCAGTAAAAGGGTTATTCTTCGTTATTCTAATCGGGTTCAAAATTACAAAAAATACTTTAAACTACAAAAACTTTCAATTTTTATTCGTACCTTTGCAATCGTATTTTCAACCATGCGCGATATTTTATCTGAAATACGTAAGCCTGTGGAGGCAGAACTGGAGAAGTTTGACAGTATGTTTCAAGAGTCCTTGAATCATGCTGATGGCAGACTGCGACAGGTGTTGCAATTTATGCTGCAGCGTACCGGAAAACGTATGCGACCCATGTTGTCATTGCTGATAGCAAAGAACTTTGGTACTGTCTGTGAAGCAACCTACCATGCAGCGATAGGACTGGAACTGCTCCATACGGCATCATTGGTGCATGACGACGTAGTGGATGAGGCAGATAAGCGACGCGGACAGGACAGCGTTAATGCCTTCTATGGTAATAGTATGGCAGTGCTCGTGGGTGACTATATACTCTCTACGGCATTGATGAACGTGGCTAAGACCAAGGACACAGCCATTGTGAACAGCCTCTCCAAACTTGGTATGACGCTTGCTAACGGTGAGATACTACAGCTTACCAGCAATGGTTCGGAAACTATCAGTGAGGATGATTACTACAGTGTCATACAGCAAAAGACAGCAGCACTTTTTGAGGCGTGTTGCGTCATGGGTGCCATGTCTGTAGGAGCATCAGAGGATGACATCCAGGCGTCTCGATTGTTTGGCCAAAAAGTGGGTATGATATTCCAGGTACGTGATGATATTTTCGACTATTATGACTCCGAAAAGATAGGCAAACCCACTGGAAATGATATGCGTGAAGGCAAGCTGACTCTACCCGTTATACATGCCCTTCTGACAAGTCAGGATGACGATATGTACGTTGTTGCGCAGCGTGTGAAAGCACGTCAGGCATCAGTTGATGACATCACTCGCCTAATAGCTTTTGCAAAGGATCATGGTGGTATAGAATACGCTGAGGATAAGATGCGACAGTTGCATACGGAGGCATCATATTTCATAAAAAACAAAGTGAGCAATGACGCTATCAGACATAGCCTCACTGCCTACCTTGACTATTGTGTAGAGAGGTCCTTGTAGGTCTCTCTTTTTTTGTTTTACCCTATCTCGGAAATAAGAATATCTGCAAGGCGCGATGTGCCGAGACGGAAGAGTTTGTTGGTGAGCCACTGCTCGCCCAATACTTCTTTTACTATGGTGTAGTAAATGATAGCATCCATGCTGCTATTGATGCCGCCAGCGGGTTTGAAACCCACCATACGTCCCTCTTTCTCGTAATACTCCTTGATGCATTGGCACATCACGTATGCTGCCTCGGGAGTGGCAGAAACCTTCTCTTTGCCAGTACTCGTCTTGATGTAGTCTGCGCCAGCATTCATAGCGAGAAATGATGCCTTGCGTATGTTCTCCGGCGTTACCAGACAACCAGTTTCAAGTATCACTTTCAGTGCTACATCGTTGCCACAACAAGCTTTCATCTCACGTATCTCATCCATCACTCCCTCTTCGTCTCCAGCAAGGAATTTTCCTACGGGCATCACCATGTCAATCTCTGTCGCACCGTCCTTTATGGCGAGTGCTGTTTCAGCTATCTTTATCTCAGGGAAGGTCTGTGAAGAAGGGAAGGAACCGCTCACGCAGGCTATCTCCACACCATCCACTTCCAGTGTTTGGTTGACCACGTCGGCAAAGCACGGATATACGCAGACAGTAGCAGGGTGGGGTAGATCTGGACGTTCGTTATCCCACCTGTTGACTTGTTCTACAAAAGCCATCACACTTTGTTCGCTGTCGGTGCATTTCAATGTGGTGTATTCTATGCTACCAAACAGGAATTTCTTTACTTCCAGAGTATCGTTTTCTGGTGCCTTCGCAATAATGTCTTTAAGTTCTTTCATGTCTTTATTTCTTTTGTTTTTATCTGTTATCTATCATCTATCATCTATTACCTGTTATCTATTACTTCTCAGGAGAAATACTCTATAATGACATTGCCTTTAGAGTTTCCCAAAACGGAAATTATTTCCTTTTTTCCTTCTTCGGAGTTTGCTTTTTCGCGCAATTTCTTTACGCTCTTGAATGCCTTCAGTAGTGTCTCTTTTGACTTTTGGCCTATGCCTTTTATGTCATCAAGTTCACTATGCAGAGCATGTTTGCTGCGCTTATCACGATGAAATGTTATAGCATAGCGATGCACCTCGTCCTGCATCTGTGTGAGAATATGGAAGAGTTCGCTTTCGGGTTTCAGTTGAACCGTGACGCAGTCATAGTTGAGAGGAGAAAATGGCATATCAATTTTGCTTCTTTCAAATGGAGTGTTATTTTGCGTTTCACGTGAAACATTTTCCATTGTTTCACTGTCGCCATCTCCTGTTTTTATTGGCTTTAGATAAAGAAGCTCCTGTGTGCGGTGCTTATCGTTTTTAGCCAGTCCAGCAATAGGTATGTCAAGTCCCAATTCTCCTACAACAACCTCCTGTACGCAGTGCATCTGTCCTATGCCGCCGTCACATATTATCAGGTCGGGTAGGGTAGTATCTTCAAGTGGCGTACCATACCTTCTTCCTACAACCTCCTGCATAGAGGCGTAGTCGTCAGGACCAGTGACAGTCTTTATATTGTATTTGCGATAGTCTTTCTTTGATGCCTTCATACCTTTATACACCACGCAGCCAGCTACAGCATCAGTGCCCGAGATGTTGGAGTTGTCAAACAACTCTATGTGATATGGTAACTTGGGCAACTGCAATTTATCCTGCAGCTCCTTCATCAGACGGGTGTATTTCTGTTCGGGATTTAGTTTCTCCGATTGTTTTAATCGGTCTATGCGAAACTGCTTGCAGTTCATCAGTGATAGTTCCAGCAGATGGTGCTTATCTCCCCTTTGTGGTACGAAGAATGTGGCATTGTCCATCTGCCAGTCTATCTCAAAAGGTACGATAATCTCTTTTGCGGTGGAGTGAAACCGTTCCCTTATCTCTATTATTGCAGAGAGGAGTATTTCCTCATTTGTTTCATCAAGTTTTCTCTTGTATTCGTAGGTAAACGACTGGTTTATTGTGCCGTTTTTTACGTGCATATAGTTTACAAATGCAGTGCTACCGGTGTTTTCTTTGGACATGCTTGTTGTGTTTTCAATGGTAAACACGTCCACGTCGGTAATAGTATGGCTTACCACCTCGCTCTTTGCACAGAACTGTTCGATAAGCAGGTACTTCTTCTTTAGTTCGTTTGCATCTTCAAATCGCATCTCCTCCGATGCCTTCATCATTTCCTCGTATATATGATTTATAAGTACGCGGGTGTTACCTTTCAGTATCTCCCTCGCTTCCCTTATAGATTCCTGATAGTCTTCCATGCTCATTTTTCCTGCGCAAGGTGCGCCGCAGTTTTTCATGTGGTACTCCAAGCATGGTCGGTATTTCCCCGCTTTTATCGATTCCTCTGTCAGAGGGTACCTACATGTGCGTGGATGAAGTAGCTTCTTTATAAGATCGAGTACGGTATACATGCTCCCCAGGTGAGAGTAAGGTCCATAAAAGGTTCCGTATTTCCGATTTATCTGCCTTGTTTTAAATATACGTGGAAAGGGTTCGTTTGTGATGCAAATAGACGGGTATGTCTTTCCATCCTTCAGTAGTATATTGTAGCGAGGATTGTATTTCTTAATCAACGAATTTTCCAATAACAATGCATCCTCTTCTGTATTAACTACCGTGTACGTGATATCGTGGATTTTTGACACGAGAACTTTAGTCTTATATCGGTCAACCTCTTTGTGAAAATATGACGAAACACGTTTCTTCAGACTCTTTGCCTTGCCTACATATATTATTACCCCATCCTTATCGTAGTACTGATAAGAACCAGGTTTGTCGGGCATTGAGGCTACTATCTGCTTCAATCGTTCCAATCTTTGTGTGTCATCTGCTTTCGGCATAAATATCAATCTGTTACGCTCAAGAAAAAGCGACATTGTTTCACGTGGAACACTATCTTCCCATAAGTACGAGCATCACATTTATATCGGAAGGTGACACACCGGGTATGCGTGATGCCTGTGCGAGGGTTTCCGGATTTATCGCTGTAAGTTTCTGTCTGGCTTCGGTTGATAGACTTTGTACGTTTTCGTAGTCTATATGGCCTTTGATATAGATGTTTTCCAATCGGTGCATCTTCTCTGCCGTTATCTTTTCGCGTTCTATATAGCCAGCATATTTTATTTGTATCTCCGCTGTTTCCGCGATTTCTTCTTTGCGGTTGGCAGGAGATTGGAGCAAAGCTTTCAGTTTTGGCATTGCCTCTGCGATAGTATTGATGTCTATGCCAGGACGTGCTATCAGTTCACGTAGTTTGCATCCCACTGTCAAGGGAGTGCTGCCAGCAGTTTCGAGCACATCGTTTACGTACTTAGGTTTTACGTTTGTAGTATTACAGAAATCTACGATTGCATCAACAGATTCCTGTTTTTCTTTCCACCACTCATAACGTTCCTTTGTGGCAAGTCCAGCATCGTATGCCTTCTTTGTGAGTCGGGCGTCGGCATCATCCTGTCTCAGCAGTATGCGGTACTCAGCCCTTGATGTAAACATGCGGTATGGTTCATCGACACCCTTTGTCACGAGATCATCGATGAGTACGCCGATGTATGCCTCGTCACGGTGTAGGGTGAAGGTAGGTATCTGGGTGCTTGTTGTTGAATGTTCTGGTGAGCTGCCCCTATGTCCTGCGTACAGTGCAGCATTGATGCCAGCGATGAGTCCCTGTCCTGCAGCCTCTTCATAACCCGTTGTGCCGTTTACCTGTCCGGCAAAGAATAGTCCGTCGCACATCTTTGACATCAGTGAGTGCGTGAGTTGCGTAGGATCAAAGAAGTCATATTCTATTGCATATCCCGGACGATATATCTTAACATCTCGCAGTGCGGGGATAGTCTTCAGTGCCCTCAGCTGCACATCCATAGGCAGTGAAGAGGAGAAACCGTTGAGGTACATCTCATTTGTGTCCGTCCCCTCGGGTTCAAGAAACAGAGGATGATGGTCCTTGTCGGCAAATGTGACGAGTTTTGTTTCTATGGACGGACAGTAGCGTGGTCCGATAGACTGTATCTGTCCGTTGTAGAGGGGTGAGTCATCCAGTCCGCTTCGCAGTATCTCGTGACACTCCGGTGTGGTGTCGAAGGTCCAGCACGGTAGTTGGGGTAGGGCAGGCTTATCGGAATTATCTGAATGTTCTGAATAGTCAGAAGAATCGGATTTTCCTGCCATAAAGCTAAAGAGGCTCGTGACATTCTCGCCAGGTTGTATTGTAGCATCCTCAAAGTGTACCGAACGTCGGTCTATGCGCACAGGAGTTCCAGTCTTCATCCTATTGGAGCGTATGCCAAGAGCATTGATACTCTCGGTGAGATGTAGTGCTGCAGGCTCTGCGCATCTGCCGCCCTGTACCATTTTACGCCCTATATGCATCAGTCCGTTGAGGAATGTGCCCGCTGTGATGATGACGGTCGGAGCATATATTTCGCATCCCCAGATGGTCTTTACCCCCGTCACCTGTTGGTGGCTTTCTCCTGTAATAATTTTCTCTACTTGGTCTTGCCATATATCGAGGTTAGGAGTATGGTCGAGCACCTCGCGCCATTTCCATATAAACTTGCCGCGGTCGCACTGTGCCCTGGGGCTCCACATGGCAGGACCCTTGCTTTTATTAAGCATACGAAACTGTATGGCGGTGGCATCAGTCACTATACCCATGCCGCCGCCCAAGGCATCCACCTCGCGTACTATCTGTCCTTTTGCTATGCCGCCCACAGCGGGGTTGCATGACATCTGTGCTATCTTGTTCATGTCCATAGTGACGAGACATGTTTTGGCACCCATTCTTGCCGCAGCGTGGGCAGCCTCACATCCGGCGTGTCCACCTCCGACCACTATGACATCGTAGTAAAGTTTCATTATTTGCGGTAAGTTTCTCCTTTTTTGTTTTGTTGTAATGTCGGCTTGTCAAAACATTACATAGAGTTGTAATTTGTGTGCAAAAGTAAGGATTTTTTTTTAATTTGTTATCACTTTGCTTTGTGTTTTCGCTTTTTTTGTTTAATTTTGTGGCTGTTTTTCATTAAAAATGTACGCAAATCAATAAAATCAAATTATCTTATAAACAAAAACATTATGTGGCTATTTAATTCTTCAATTGGGAGAAAGGTTATCATGTCGGTTACCGGCTTGTGCCTCATTCTCTTCCTGACATTCCACATGTCAATGAATGTCGTAGCGCTGTTTTCTGCAGAGGGCTACAACATGATTTGTGAGTTCTTGGGTGCCAACTGGTATGCAGTGGTGGCAACATTAGGACTTGCGGCATTGGCATTGCTTCACATCGTTTATGCCTTCATTCTGACTTTCCAGAATCGTGCAGCACGTGGCAAAGACCGCTATGCTGTAACTGAAAAGCCTGGTAAGGTGGAGTGGGCATCACAGAACATGCTCGTGCTGGGTATCATCATCCTGCTCGGACTTCTGTTGCACCTGCACAACTTCTGGTCTAAAATGATGCTTGCCGAACTGGCAGGCATGGAGGGACTTGCTCACGGACCAGCCGACGGTTTCGCTTGGATAGTAGAAACATTCTCTAATCCAGTGTTCGTAGTGCTCTACATCGTGTGGCTCTGTGCTATATGGTTCCACTTGATTCACGGTTTCTGGTCAGCAATGCAGACACTGGGTGTCAATGGCAAGATATGGTTCAATCGTTGGCGTGTTATAGGTTGCATCTATGTAACACTGCTCATGCTCGGTTTCCTCGTAGTAACCTTAGCTTTCGCTTTCGGCATAGCTCCTTCACAATGTTGCGGTGATGCCGCAGAATGCTGCAAGGCTGCTGCCGCTTGTTGCTAAGGACTTAAGTTTTCATTAGTTGTAAAAATCGTCAATACACAGATATGGCTAAGACATTAGATTCAAAAATACCACAGGGACCAGTAGCCGACAAGTGGAAGGAATACAAGGCACATCAGCGACTGGTAAACCCCAAGAACAAACTGAAGCTCGACGTCATCGTGGTGGGAACAGGTCTGGCAGGTGCCAGTGCTGCTGCATCACTCGGCGAGATGGGCTTCAACGTGCTCAACTTCTGCATACAGGACTCACCACGCCGTGCTCACTCCATAGCAGCACAGGGTGGTATCAATGCAGCCAAGAACTACCAGAACGACGGCGACTCAGTATATCGCCTCTTCTATGATACAGTAAAGGGCGGTGACTACCGTGCACGCGAGGCAAACGTGTATCGTCTTGCCGAGGTCAGCAACAACATCATTGACCAGTGTGTGGCACAGGGTGTGCCTTTCGCTCGCGAATACGGTGGTATGCTTGCCAACCGTTCTTTCGGCGGTGCACAGGTAAGCCGTACCTTCTATGCCAAAGGTCAGACAGGTCAGCAGCTGCTCCTCGGTGCATATTCTTCACTCTCACGTCAGGTACAGGCAGGCAAGGTAAAGCTCTATACCCGCTACGAGATGGAGGATGTAGTAATTATCGACGGACACGCACGCGGCATCATAGCCAAGAACCTCGTTACAGGTAAGCTCGAAAGATTCTCTGCCAATGCCGTTGTCATAGCAACTGGCGGTTACGGCAATGCTTACTTCCTCTCTACCAACGCTATGGGATGTAACTGCACTGCAGCCATTCAGGCTTACCGTAAGGGTGCCATGATGGCTAACCCTTCATACGTGCAGATTCACCCTACCTGTATTCCAGTGCACGGCACCAACCAGTCTAAACTCACCCTTATGTCAGAGTCACTGCGTAACGACGGCCGTATATGGGTGCCAAAGAAGCTTGAGGATGCCAAGGCATTGCAGGCAGGCACCAAGCAGGGCTGGGAGATACCAGAGGAAGACCGCGACTATTACCTTGAGCGTCGCTATCCTGCATTCGGCAACCTCGTGCCTCGCGACGTGGCATCACGTGCAGCAAAGGAGCGTTGCGACAAGGGCTACGGCGTCAACAACACCGGTCTTGCCGTGTTCCTCGACTTCTCAGAGTCAATACAGCGCCTCGGCATCGACGAGATACGCCAGCGTTACGGTAATCTCTTCGATATGTATGAGGAGATAACCGACGTTAATCCGGGCGAGCTGGCTTGCGAGAAGGACGGCATACAGTATTACAAGCCGATGATGATATTCCCTGCCATCCACTATACTATGGGCGGTATATGGGTTGACTACGAACTGCAGACCACCGTGCCGGGACTCTTTGCCATCGGCGAGTGTAACTTCTCCGACCACGGTGCTAACCGTCTTGGTGCTTCTGCTCTCATGCAGGGACTGGCAGACGGTTACTTCGTATTGCCTTACACCATACAGAATTACCTTGCCGACCAGGCACTGTGGCCACGTCTCTCTACCGACCTGCCTGAGTTTGCTGAAGCAGAGAAGGGCGTGGAGAAGGAGATTGACCGCCTGATGTCCATCCAGGGCAAGCGTTCCGTTGACTCTATCCATAAGGAGCTCGGCCACATCATGTGGGAACACGTGGGCATGGGCAGAACCAAGGAAGGACTGGAGGAAGGCCTGAAGATGCTGAAGGAACTGCGCAAGGAGTTCGACACCAACCTCTTCGTGCCAGGCTCAAAGGAAGGTCTCAACGTGGAGCTCGACAAGGCTATCCATCTGCGCGACTTCATCCTCATGGGCGAGCTAATCGCTTATGATGCCCTCCATCGTGAGGAGTCATGCGGCGGACACTTCCGCGAGGAGCACCAGACCGAGGAAGGTGAGGCAAAGCGTGACGACGAGAACTTCTTCTACGTTGGCGCATGGGAGTATCAGGGCAACGATGACGTTGCACCAGAACTCACCAAGGAGCCTCTCGAGTATGAAATCATCAAGGTACAAACCCGTAACTACAAGAATTAAAACTCAGGTTATGAGGACTCAGGTTATGAGGTTATAAGGTGATAAATGTAAGAGAAGAACGATGGGACCTTATCAAAATCTTGTTGTATGGCAAAAGTCTATGGTATTAGCCAAAGATATCTTTGATGTAACGGCAAGATTCCCTAAAAGTGAGACATTCGGTCTTGTAAGCCAGATGCGACGTTGTGCGGTCTCCATACCGTCTAATATTGCGGAGGGTTACGGGCGTGGAACAAACAAAGACCTCGTTCATTTCCTGTATGTCTCTTTAGGCTCTTCTAACGAGTTGGAAACTCAGCTAATATTATCACGCGATTTTGAATATCTCAACGAAGAAGAATCATCCATGTTAATACAATTAAATGAACAAGTAAACAAGATGCTTAGTTCTTTAATCTATACAAGGAAAGAATCCGATGAGATAAAATAGCAAATCTCACCTCAAAACCTGGAACCTCAAAACCTCAAAACCAATAAATATTATGGCAAAGAATATTTCATTCACAATAAAGTATTGGAAGCAGGATGGTCCGAAGGCAAAAGGCCATTTTGATACACACGAAATGAAGAACGTGCCCGATGACACTTCATTCCTCGAGATGCTCGACATGCTCAACGAGGAACTCATCAACGAGGGTAAGGAGCCATTCGTCTTCGACCACGACTGTCGTGAGGGTATCTGTGGCATGTGTTCACTCTATATCAACGGTACGCCACACGGCAAGACCGAGCGTGGAGCTACAACCTGCCAGCTCTATATGCGTAAGTTCAATGACGGCGACGTCATCACCGTTGAGCCTTGGCGCTCTGCCGGTTTCCCTGTTATCAAGGACTGCATGGTTGACCGCAATGCCTTCGACAAGATTATCCAGGCTGGCGGCTATACCTCTATCCGCACTGGTCAGGCACAGGATGCCAACGCCATCCTCATACCAAAGCAGAACGCCGACGAGGCTATGGACTGCGCTACCTGCATAGGTTGCGGAGCCTGCGTAGCAGCCTGCAAGAACGGCTCGGCTATGCTCTTCGTATCATCTAAGGTAAGCCAGCTTGCCCTCCTGCCACAAGGTCGCCCTGAGGCAGCCAAGCGTGCTAAGGCAATGGTGGCCAAGATGGATGAGCTGGGCTTCGGCAACTGCACCAACACCCGCGCCTGCGAGGCAGTATGTCCTAAGAACGAGTCAATAGCCAATATCGCCCGTCTGAACCGCGAGTTCATCAAGGCAAAACTTGCAGACTAAATACAACGAACAAGATATAAAAGAAAGTGGCTGCTTCACCTGCGAAGCAGCCACTTTTCTATTTTAGTGCTTAGAAACGTTTAATTAGTATGGAATTGACGTAACCTTGGTAAAGCTCATTGTCTCACCCATAAACTCCATTACGAATTGTGTGTCAGTCCATGACTTGATGGTACCCGTCATGGTCTGTGTCTTTCCGTCAAATTCTCCTGTAATAGATATTGTGCTACCATTGATAGCAAAGGTGTAGGTGTTTTCGTGACGCAGAGTGCCGTTTTTGTACTCCCTTTGTATCAACTTAGAATCAGTCTTAAACTCAATAACAACTACATTCTCGTTTGATACGGGGAATGAAGCGTTGGAAGTCCAGTAAACAGGGCTGTCAGTGGTTGACTGCTTGTCTTCCGTTACAACGGCAGAGTTGTCGTTAGAGTTGTTGTCGTCATCGCCACAAGAAACGAATGTTGCGCTGGCGCAGAATGCCAGCATGCATAGTGCAATTGAAAGAAACTTTTTCATAATAGATACTGTTTTTAGTTGTTAATAATAATGTTTATAATAAAATGTTTTTTTATAAAAATCTACTTTATGACTTTCTTGTCACCTTGTATCACGATGCCTTGATAGCCGTCGCCTGCCTGCTGACCTGCGATGTTGTATGCAGCACCGCCTTTTGCCTGCTTCTCTGCACTGATTGCCTCAACGCCTGTCGGCACATATTCCGTACCGTTCAGATACACCGTGTAGCTGCAGCTGTTGGCGGTCTTGTAGTCATACCATGTCTTTGCAACGTCCTCGTTTGCCGTCTCAATGACGAGGTTTGAGCCTGTCGTGCCGGTGAGTATTCCGGAACCCAGTGTGATAGATGTCATGTTGTTGCATGTGATGGTTGTGAGGTGATGATGGTCACCGTCCATGTTGGCGAAACAACCGTCGGGGACAGAGTAGGCACCGTTAAGTCCGTCGAGCGTGATGGTCTCAATCTCCTCGTAGCCGCTGAACTGGTTTGCTGCCAGTGTCACTCCGCTTACCGCCAGACTCTTTACGTTGTCAGTGGTTGTCATAGCCTCTCCGATGTTAAACTCTGTGTATTCGCTGAAGAACGTCTCCCAATAGTTCGGGTCTGCCTCCATCGTTTCGTCCACTTGTGCCGCAGATGCAGCGTCGATGCGTGAAAGTTCGAGGAAGAAGGCATTGTCAGGATTTCCGTTGATGGCACCGAGTACGTACTTCGCATTGGTGCGTTTGTTTATGCCAGTCCACTTGAAGGCGTCTGTCTCTTCAGTTATTTCAGTCTCCGTAGGAGTAGAGCTGTAGGAAAACTTCAGGTCGGTAATAGTAAGCTTGGAGCCTACGTTGCCGCCTGTTGAATTGTAGATGCTCGCGTTGTCACCTAATTGCGGGCTTGAGCTGACAGTGATGGCATATCCCTGAATCCCGACGCTTGAGAGGGTTTCGTCTGATGCAATATTGCCCAAATCTACATATCCGAATGTCCATTCAGTCGCTGCCTCTGTGATGTCGGTGACGCAATGGCGAGAGATTGTCACATCTGGTATGATAGCCCTGCTCTCGTCGAACTCGATGTACACTCTTGCTTTATCATCGCCCTGAGGCTGGTACTTATACCAGAATGTGAGATACCTGGCAGGAACCCTCGTGCATGGCACGCCTCTCTCATACTTCTCGCCTGTCACTTCCTTCAGGTAGTCGTTCATTGACACCATGGAGGTAGTGTAAGTACTCTTTCCAAACGGTGTCAGGTCCAACGTCTGTGACGTGAGTTCAATTGCTGACGAACCGCTCGTGCGTCCCTCAACCTTCTTTGCGCAGGCAGGGTTAAGGATGTTCGTGCAGTCCCAGTAACCAGAAGGAGAAGAGTAGGAGCCGCCACCATATGCGGTAGGAATGCTACGTGTATCCCAGTTTGAGAAATCACCGTTAGGCACATCCTGAGCCGTTGCAGTTGTAGCAAACGACATCATGCACGTCATTAAAAAGAGTGTAAACAGTTTCTTCATAATCTTACGGTTTAAATGGTTAATAATTAATTTTATTTTTATACCCTTAGAATTTTAGTTGTTAATGATGATGTTAACTTCTACTTTGGAGGGGGAATGGCACTCCTTTTCAGGGTACAAAAAATAAGCGCAGCCCCCGCCATATCTCTGCCAGGCTTAGGACTGCCTCTAATCATCTATGGGTATGGGGTTGCGCTTGTGGCGCAGCTCCAATCGATGATTAGCTGATGCTCGTCTTAATCTCTTACGAGGTCCTAATTCGGCAGAGAAATTGAGCAAAAAAAATGTCTTGTGTCACAATGAACACGGTGCAAATGTACGGAAAAAAAAGAACACTTTCTACCCCCCCGTTAATAAAGGTTAACAAGTTGTTAAATTAATAAAAACAAAACAAAATAGGCAAAGCTGGCAGATAAAAAAAGTCTTTTTTTACATTTATGTTGCATAAACAATAAAAAAGTTGTAATTTTGCATCCGATTTAGCAAAGTGCTTATCAAGGGGTGCTCACGATGTCGTGGGCTGAGATGATACCCTCTACCTGATACGGGTAATGCCGACGTAGGGATTGATAACATGCTCTCCCCTTATTTTTCTATTATTACAAATAAGGTAAAAAGATGAAGAAAAATCTTTTGATGATGGCTGTACTGACGAGTGCTGCCGTTGCAAATGCGCAAAAAAATGCTGCAAGTTATGACTCTACCAAGGTGGAGAAATTGCAGGAAATTGTGGTAAGCGGTGTAAGAGCGCAGAAGAATGCTCCGTTTGCCATTACCAACATCAAGAAGTCGGAACTTCAGGAATTTTCAAAGACGGGACAGGAACTGCCATTCCTCTTTGCCCAGACGCCAGGCGTGATAGCATGGAGCGAGAATGGCTTGGGCACGGGTACCACCTATATGCGCATTCGTGGTGCGGGCGATTCGCGCATCAATGTGACGCTGGATGGTGTGCCCCTCAATTCGCCTGAAGACCAGTGTGTGTTCTGGGCAAATATGAACAGCTACGGCTCACTCCTGGGTAGTGTCCAGATACAGCGCGGTGTGGGTTCCTCTACTAATGGCGATGGTGCCTTTGGCGGTACTATAGCCCTTTCAAGTGCCACGCCGTCATTGCGTCCTGGTGGCGAGGTGTCATTCTCATACGGCTCGTATAACACTTTCAACTTTGGTGGTAAGTTCTCCACAGGACTGTTAGGCAACCACTGGATAATCGACGGTGCCTACCATCAGACCAACACCGATGGTTTCATACATGGCACATCAGGTCGCAGTGGCAGTTACTATGGAGGTGTGACGTGGATGAAAGAAAACTTCCAGATACGTTATAAGAACATAGGCAACTTCGAGCGCACTGGTCAGGCATGGAACGGTGTTACCGCAGGCAACGGAGACTACTCATTGATGGACGGCAGCTACGATGACGGCTCATGGACCTATAATGCCAAGACGGGCATCCATGGCTACAAGGATATGTATAACGTAGGGCTGGGCAGATATAACACGCTATACGAAAAACTGACGACGGGTGACGACGGGCTGTTTGTGAAAGATGCCAACGGCAACTACCTTACCGAGCGCTATAAGATGGCAGACGGCAGCCTGTGGGAGAAGACCACCGACAACTTCTGGCAGAACCACAACATCCTCTCTGCCTCATGGGACATCAACGATTACTGGGTGGCTACGGCTTCGCTCCACTATACCTACGGACACGGATATTATGATGAGTTCCGCTACAACAACAAACTCTCAAAGTTTGGCATGACTGCCACTGATGACAATGGCAATAATATAAAGAAAAGCGATTTCGTGCGCCAGAAGGGACTCACCCAGCACACCTACGGCATTGTGTGGAATGCTAACTACAAGAAGGATAACTGGGACGTAATAGGTGGCTTCTCTATTCAGAACTTTGACGGCAACCACTTTGGTTATGTTACCTATACTGCTAATGACTTCGTACGTCAGAAGTACCTCTCAAACGGCGACTACAAATACTATGACAGCGATGCCCATAAGTTTGATGCCAACTTCTATCTCAAGGCAGCCTACCAAATCAGTAAGCAGTGGGAGGTGTTTGCCGATATGCAGTATCGCCATGTAGGTTACCGCACTGACGGCTACAACGATAAATACATAACCGATGCCAACGGCCTGCTCCAAAAGCACATGCTCGACATCAACAAGAAGTATGACTTCTTTAATCCTAAGGCAGGCTTCTCATGGCATCTTGACGGACATCGTGTGTATGGCTCTGTGGCAATGAGCCACCGCGAGCCCGAGCGCAACAACTTTACCGACAACGGTGCCTACCCAGCACCAGAGGCGGAGAGACTCATGGACTACGAGCTTGGCTACACCTATACAGCTAGCAAGTGGCACGCTGGCATCAACCTCTACTACATGGACTATAAAGACCAGTTCGTGCAGACAGGACTGCTGAGCGACATAGGCGAGAACCTCACCACCAACATCAAGGATTCCTATCGCATGGGCATAGAGTTGCAGGCGGGCGTAGCCCCCTTAGAGTGGCTCTCCATCGAGGGTAATGCAGCCCTCAGCAAGAATAAGATAAAGGACTTCGACGAGTACGTGGAGACTTATGATAATGATTGGAAAAATCTCCCCATGACTGTCAACCATTATGACAACTCCACGCTTGCCTTCTCGCCCTCAGCCATACTCAATGGTTTCATCAATTTCCACTGGAAGGACATACGCGCCACCTGGCACACCAACTTCGTCTCTCGCCAGTATCTTGACAATACCGAGAACCACGACCGCTCGCTGCCATCATATAGTGTTACGAATGTTAAGGTAAACTATACCCTCAAGCCCAAGAAATACATCAGGGAGTGCATCTTCGGACTGAACTTCAACAATATCTTCAATCGCCACTATGCTGCCAGCGGATGGGTATATTCAGCTATCCTCGAGGGGCTGGGTCACACGAATGACAACCGTTACTACCAGTTAGGCTTCGTTCCCATGGCAGGTTTCACCATGATGGGCAACGTTACGCTGAAGTTTTAGACCCCCTAAATCCCCCTGTGCAGGGGGACTTTAACTTTGTACTTTGTACCTTGCTTGACTATCTCGACATATTCACTACGATACTCGGGCTATTGTATATATGGCTCGAGTATCATGCCAGTATATGGCTGTGGCCCGTTGGCATAGTGATGCCCGCCCTCGATGTGGTTCTCTATTGGCGCCACGGACTGTATGGCGATGCCGGCATGGCGTGTTACTACACGGTTGCCGCTGTCTATGGTTTCCTCTTCTGGCGCTTTCGTCGCACGAGGAAGAGCCACGAGCCACTACCTATTGTCTATATGCCTCGTGAGAAATACCTGCCTGTAGCCGTGTTCTTCTTTCTGGCATGGGCTGCCACCTACTATGTATTGGTGACGTGGACCAACTCCACCGTTCCCATTCTCGATTCCTTCACCAATGCCGTGTCTTTTGTTGCCTTGTGGGCATTGGCGCGCAAGTACCTTGAGCAGTGGGTGCTTTGGATAGTGGTAGATGTAGTTTGTTGTTTTCTTTACGTTCAGAAGGGAATTCCCTTCAAGGCTTTCCTTTACGGTCTCTATATTTTTATTGCCGTCGCCGGTTATTTCAAATGGCGGTCGCAAGCTAAACGGGTAAAGCCGAAAAATCTTAACTCTTGACTCTCAAAAAAGACACGTCTTTAGCGCGTCACGGAAAACATATCCTTTTGGGTACCCAAAACATAATCTTTTAGCCCCTAAAAGGGGCCCTTTAAGGAGCTAAAAGATATCCTTTTCCAAAATGCCTTATTAAACCGCCGTTTTACGTTTTTTTTCTTCAAAAAGTTGCACGAAAGAAAATAAATCTGTAACTTTGCACTCAGGAAATCGGTCGAGAAGGCTGGTTTCCTGTGTTAGCTTTTGTAGCTCAGGATTCCGACAATGCGCCCAGAAGGGGTAAATAGTCGGGGTTCTTTTTTTTTGTCAAAAAAAGTAAGAAGTAAAAAGGACTCCGAGCTTGTCAATGGTCTTTACACCCCTCTCGGTCTCCCCGTTAGCGTGGAGCAGAAACGCCTGAGCACCGTAAGGAGCGCAAGAATAAGTATAAAGTAAAAAGTATAAAGAATATGGCTTACATGTCAAAAGAAGGCTACGAGAACCTCGTGGCGGTGGGGGGTATGGCGTGCTCATGAGAAAACTGTAATCTGTAATACCGTAATCAAGTGTGACAGGTTCGTCAGGATTTTTTTTTACTTTTATTTGGAGATATGAAAAACTTTTCTTAACTTTGTGGCAGAAGATATTATGAATGACCAAATGGGAACAGCAGTGACACATAGCACGACAACGGCTACGCATAGCGTATTCTTGCGCTCCAGCAGGTGCGCAGGTGCTTCGCGGTTCCTGACCGCCATTTCCGCTGTTGGGGGGGGTAGTTTTGTCCCTTCCGCACCCTTGTGCGACGATATACTCTTGGCACGTTCCGAAACCCCTTGAGCAGGGGAGTCGGGACGTGCTTTCGTTATGTCTAGTCTATATACACATATTTTATTTATAAAACATATTATTAATTATCAATGTTATTTCATCTATGAAGAAAAAATTACTATCTCTTTTCGCCCTCCTGCTCATGGCAGTTTCGGGCGCGTGGGCGCAGACCGAAACGCTGCTGACCACAATTACAGCAACAGCCAAAGAGCAAGCCAGCTACAGCACGGCGAATGTGGCAACCGTTTCATTCAGTTATACTGCAGGAGGGAGCTCAGCATACCTCGCTAACTGGGGATGGTGGGGATACGG
>CAMHQF010000010.1:0-57152 GCA_946187445.1 uncultured Prevotellaceae bacterium | reverse complement strand
GAGTTTATAGGCTACTGCCTGATGCCCGACCACCGCATGGAGAAGATGCTGTGGCTGCAGGGTGAGGGACAGAACGGCAAGTCGGTGACGCTGGAGGTTATCGAGGCGTTGCTGGGTTCGGTGAACGTGAGTTACCTGAGCCTCTCCGACCTTACCAACGATGCCATAAAGCGTGCTGGCATAGAGGGCAAGATGCTTAACATCAGTCACGAGAGTGGCAAGGATGTCAATCCTAACGTGCTCAAGCAGTTGGCATCGGGCGAACGTGTGACCATCGAGCGTAAGTACCGCGACCCACGCGAGATCAACAACTACGGCAAGTTCTTTGCTGCGTTCAACCAGATGCCGCGCGCTGAGGTTACGGGTGGTTATTTCCGCCGTATCTTCATCTTGCCCTACAATGTCACCATCACCGAAGAGGAGAAGGATGACCAACTCGCCCTGAAGCTCAAGGAGGAACTGCCTGGCATACTCAACTGGGTGTTAGATGCCTTGCCTGGCTTCTTGGAGCGCAGGGCATTTACCAGCAGTGATATCTGTAAGAAGGCGCTCAACATGTACCTCATGCAGTCAGACAGCGTCAGACTGTTCCTCAGCGAGATGTGTGAGCAGCAGGAATACACCGTCACGGGTGATTCTCTCTTCAAGGCTTACAAGGCATACTGCACCGACTCGCTGTTGCGTGCAGTGGGCAAGTCTAAGTTCTACCAACGCCTTGACACGCTCACTCACAGCCGTGTGGAGTATGGCAATACGGTCTATTTCAAACTTAAACTCATTGAGCCATGAACAGTCCGTATGAACACTACGACACTCAGCGCCTGAACGCCATCTCCATTACGGAGGTGGCACAGGCATTGGGCTATGAGCTGCGCAAGGCGGGCTCAGTATGCAAGACCCTCTGCCCATGGCATGAGGACAGCCACCCCTCACTGACGCTCTATGAGCGCACCAACGAGAACCGCTGTTACTGCTTTGCGTGCAGTGGAGGTGGGTCGGTCATAGACTTCGTGATGCAGAGCAAGCAGTGTGACTTCCGCGAGGCATGCAGTTGGCTCTCCAATAGGTTTGGCATAGTGAGTGTGAGCACCTCTCATATGCCTATGCCTAAACCTCAGCCCAAGCCCAAACCAAAACATAAGGAGCCTACGTACACGTACATCCCTCAGGGTATGGTGGATGAGCTGGTGACGGTGGAGAACTCCTTGTGCCAATGCCTCATGCGTATGTTCAATCCAGAGTTGGTGAGGTGGGCTGCTGAGGAATACCGCATAGGCAGTTACTCCATGAACGGCATAGACAATCTCACCGTGTTTCCCAACATCGACATTGAGGGACGCGTATGCAACCTCAAGGTGCAGGGCTATGACACCGAACCCCAATCGCCCCGCTTCTGCCACTGCCTGAAGAACACTACCTACTGGCTTGGCACGATGTGGGCAAAGGAGGGCAGACTGCCAAAGGATGCTGAGTTTCGCTCAGAATGCATGTTTGGCGAACACCTGCTCAGGCAGTACCCTAACAGTCTGCTGGCACTGGTGGAGAGTCCCAAGAATGCCCTGTTCGGAGCTATCGCATTTCCACACATCACGTGGCTTGCAGTGGGCAACAAGAACATGCTCAAACGCAGTGTTCTTGCACCACTGAGAGGCAGGGAGGTGATAGTCATTCCCGACTGCGATGCCATCCCGCTATGGACATCAGCCATAGACAGCATGAGGGATGTGGCAAACTTCACGGTCAGCGACTTCTGTCAGCGCATGGCACCGCCTGAGGAACCTAAGTTTGACATAGCCGACTATCTGCAAGCGCAGCTTCCTCTGTCACTCTGAATTTGAGCTACTTTTGAGTTTTTCGTCAGCCGTCCAATTGGTCTCAAAGCCAGTAAAGACGGCTGATTTCGTTATACGCTTTGAGTTTTTTATACTATTTTCCCTAAAACTTTTTATATTATATAAAAGAAAGAAAAAGTTTATAGAGTTTTACATTCAAAAACTCAATGAACTCTATCTAAGAGTCTATAAAACAACTTCATACACCTTTCTTTTCAAGACTAAAAAACTCAAAAATAACTCGTAGCTATCTTCCTCGCATAGCTACCGCAAAAAGTTGCAGAAAACAGTGTAAAAAGATGGTGAAAAACTTGCATAATTCGCTGATTTTTAGTAACTTTGTATGTAGATAATGAAGGAGTGCAGGAGCTAAGTAACCAGCCAAGGATGCTAAGCAACTACCCGGGGATGCTAAGCATCCGCAGCCAGGAGCAAAGCGACTGCAGGAAGTGCCGGAATTGTCTATGCAAAGTTATTTTTTATGTTTAACCCTTTAAAGAAAGGAGACTACTATTATGGCAGTTTTTATTGCTGTGCGCCAAGACCGGCGCAAGAATTCCAACAAGCTCTTCTACGGCAGGACCTACTGCCCGAACATCATCGGCACGCGCGAGTTGGCTAAGAAGATCGAGGCCAACGTCAGTGTGAAGGAGTCAGACGTGTACGCAGTGCTCATCGAGCTCGCAAACGTGATGGCTTACGAGATCGCCAACTCGAGCAAGGTGCACCTGGAGCGTATCGGCTACTTCTTCCCATCTATCCGTTCCAGCGGTTCGCTCGCCAAGGACGAGTATAACATTGCGGAGAACGTGAAGAGCGGTCGCGTACGCTTCACCCCTGACTACACTCGTTCGGTAGAGAGTGCTGCTGACGGCAAGATGTCGGGTCTGAGCTCACGCTCCATCTCTGGCACGGGCTTCAGCTACAAGATCGTCGATCTGGCTGAGAAGCCTAAGAAGGAGGACGACGGAGAGTAAAAAAAGAATCACCCGTGTAGGACAATAGAGAGCCTACACGGGTGAATTATTTATTTTATTTCAGTGTGCGTATGCGATGTGCTTACATCATGCCACCCATGCCTGGTGCGCCACCCATTGGCATAGCGGGTTCTGGTGCTGGCTTGTCGCAGATGACTGACTCGGTGGTGAGGAAGAGTCCTGCTACTGATGCTGCGTTTTCGAGTGCTACGCGGGCTACCTTGGCTGGGTCGATGATGCCTGCCTTCTTCATATCCTCGTAGGTCTCGGTGCGTGCATTGTAACCGAAGTCGCCAGTGCCCTCGCTGACCTTGTTGACTACGACGGCGCCTTCTACGCCTGCGTTGTAGCATATCTGACGGAGTGGTGCCTCGATGGCGCTCTTGATGATATTGATACCTGTCTGCTCGTCGGCACCTTCGCCCTTGAGGCCTTCGAGTGCTGAGAGGGCACGTATGTAGGTGGTGCCGCCGCCTGCTACTACGCCTTCCTCGATGGCTGCACGGGTAGCGCAGAGGGCATCGTCAACGCGGTCTTTCTTCTCTTTCATCTCTACCTCGGAGTTGGCACCGATATAGAGTACTGCTACGCCACCGGCGAGCTTGGCGAGACGCTCCTGGAGTTTCTCCTTGTCATAGTTGGAGGTGGTGTTCTCTATCTCCTTCTTGATGGCGATGACACGGTCGGCGATGGCATCCTTGGAGCCTGCGCCACCGGCGATGATGGTGTTGTCCTTGGAGATGGTGACCTTGTCGGCAGAACCGCAGAGGTCAAGTGTTGCCTGCTCGAGCTTGAGACCTTTCTCCTCGGATATCACTGTGCCACCGGTGAGGATGGCGATGTCTTCGAGCATAGCCTTGCGACGGTCGCCGAAGCCTGGTGCCTTGACAGCGCATATCTTGAGGCCGCCACGCAGACGGTTTACTACAAGAGTGGTGAGTGCCTCGGAGTCAACGTCCTCGGCGATGATGAGCAGACCGCGTCCGCTCTCTGCTGCTGGCTGGAGCACTGGGAGGAGTTCCTTGAGGTTGCTTATCTTCTTGTCGTAGATGAGGATGTAAGGATTCTCCATTATGCACTCAAGCTTCTCTGTATCTGTAACGAAGTAGCCAGAGAGATAACCGCGGTCGAACTGCATACCCTCAACGATGCCGATGGAGGTGTCGCGTGACTTGCTCTCCTCGATGGTGATGACGCCGTCCTTGCTTACCTTGCGCATAGCGTCGGCGAGGAGCTTGCCTATCTCGGGGTCGTTGTTGGCTGATACGGTGGCTACCTGCTCTATCTTGTCATAGTTGTCGCCTACCAACTCAGCGTTCTGCTTGATATAATCTACCACTGCGCTCACAGCCTTGTCTATACCACGCTTCAGGTCCATTGGGTTAGCACCAGCGGTCACGTTTTTCAAGCCCTCGTTTACGATAGCCTGTGTGAGGATGGTAGCGGTAGTAGTACCATCACCTGCGTCGTCGCCGGTCTTTGATGCTACGCTCTTGACGAGCTGAGCACCAGTGTTTTCAAACTTGTCTTCGAGTTCAATCTCCTTTGCTACGGTGACACCATCCTTGGTGATCTGTGGTGCACCGAACTTCTTTTCTATCACTACGTTGCGTCCCTTTGGACCAAGTGTTACTTTAACTGCATCTGCAAGCTGGTCAACGCCCTTCTTGAGTGACTCACGGGCGTCGGTATTGAATTTGATTTCTTTAGCCATTGTTGTTTTTGATTTTAACCTTAACTTTAACCTTAACCTTAACAAAGTCTCCCTTTGAGGGAGATTTAGAGGGGCTTTTTACTTAATTATCGCGATGACGTCAGACTGGCGCATCACCATGTACTTCTCGCCGTCGTACTCGAGTTCCTGTCCGGCATATTTGCCGTAGAGCACTGTGTCGCCTACTTTGAGGACCATCTCCTCGTCCTTTGTTCCGTTGCCCGTGGCGATGATTTCGCCTTTGAGGGGTTTCTCCTTTGCGGTATCAGGTATGATGATACCGCCGATCTTCTCTTCTGCCGCTGCTGGCTTGATGAGCACGCGGTCTGCAAGTGGTTGAATGTTCATTGTATTGATGTTTTGATTTGTTAATGTGTGAATACTAATCGTATGAAATAATGAAATTTCGTGGCACTATTCTACGAATAATGTGCCAATGTTGTCATGACTGACATTTTGGCAATTGACAATTGACAGTTGACAGTTGACAATTGACAATTACCATCCGAGGTCTTTCCATCCTACTGCCTGGCACCACTCATAGTCGTACATGCGGGTGTTCATGTTGGGGTAGGTATTGGTGGCATACTCGCTTCGCGGCATGAAGAAGGAGAGTCCGCCAAAGGTGTCGTCGGAGAGGTAGAAGGAGAGGAAGTTGGATATCGTCATGGCGGGTAGGGTGGTGAAGATGGAGTGGCTGTCGCCGCCGTACCAATCGCAGTTGCGTGTATCCCTGATGTCGCCTGTACTGGGGTGGTAGATGACTGCCTTGTCGAAAGCTGCGCGCCATGTGGCATAGTCTTCCGAAGAAAGGTTGTGGAGCATCACGTCGTTGATGTCGTAGAGTATGGGGTAGCCGTATCGGCTGCCCTTGGTCTTATAGTAGTATATGCACGAGGTGGCCTCATGCTCGTCGCTTGGGAAGGTGGTGGTGAGCACGAGTGGTGTAGCGGCATAGAGGCTGTGTAGTGCGGTGCGTGTGGCGGAAAGGAGTTCGTCGAGGTGCTCCGTCCGGACTACCGACATGCAGACATTGTTGATGTGATAGTTTGTCTGCCAGGTCTGCCATACGCTTTGATTCTGATACTCATTGACTATCGCCTTGGCGGCACTCTCTGTGTCACTGAGTCCGAGCAGCCGTGTGGTGGTGGAGTAGGGTGCTCCGAAGGCGGGTGTCTCGCAGGTGGCGCCTATGATGTACTTGGCGCAATTGCGCAGTTCGTATGCCACCTCTACGCTCTGCATGCAGCAGGCGTCGAAGAAGATAAACTCCTGCTGGGGTATGGGGAGCTGCTTCATGACCTTGGCGAGCTGTGGTATGTCTATAAACGTGGCATTGCTGGACTTGGTGGCGTCATTGCTGTTGTAGTCGGCTCCGTATGTGTTTGCCTCATTGGCGGAAAAGTCGATGTCGAGGGTATTGGAGGAAGATGATGTGCCATTGGCTATTATTGGACCATCGCCGTGTCCCCAGAATACGGTGGCATACTCGTCAGATGGGCTCATTGCTATCATGGTTTGAAATACGGAGAGCATATTGTCTGGGTCGGAGGAGTCGATGTCGGGGGAGTATGTCTTTATCGCCTCCTTGTTGCCATTTTTTATCCTGTAGAGTACGGGGTTGTTAAGGTCATCGAAATAGACCAACAGGTTGCAGTCGGAGGCGAGGTTTCGCGAACCGTTTACAATCTCGTTGAGGTCAGTATCAGCAGCATTGTATATATTATTCTCGGCATTAAAATATACCATTATGGTGCGTCGGATATGTGTGTCGGGGGTATTGTCGTCGTCACTGCTACATCCCATGAGGAGCAGTGGAAGGAGTAATATGTAGAGTAGTTTTTTTACCATTATTATCGTTAAAGTTATGGTTAGGGTTATTCGTTTATTGCTCCGCAGTGTGGGCACTTACCTTTGTGGTACATGCGCTTGCCACAGTTGCCACAGATGTAGTGGTCTGTGTGCAGAGGCTTGTATTTCTTGATGGCAAACCATATGTAGGCGATGAGCAGTATATAGCCGACATAGTATAAAGTGCTGATGGAGAATATGATATATAGTATTCCGCACACCCCGACGAGGTTGGCAAGATATATTACGGCATCGTCAAACTTGAGGTGGTGGCGAACATCCTCCACAGTTGCTATTCCCACAATAAGCATAGCCCACACTGAGGCTATGAAAACAGCGAGTATAGGAGGCAGTATAAATGGGTTAAGCGATGGGTGGTAGTAGAAATGTTGCCACGTGTCGGCACCAAACATCTGCAGTGATGCATAGAAAGTTGCTGAGCACGCCACTATGATGCACAGCAGGGTGGGGTAGAACGACGGAATGTCCCTGAAATGCACTATAGGCGAATTTCTCTTTTGTGCCAGTCGCATTACGTAGATTACGGAAAGCAGTCCCACTATGATGAGTGCCACCATAATGTGAATGTCGCTGAAAAACATGATAAACTGCGAGATGGGGTCAGTGGGCACCACGTTAGGCAACAGCGAACTCTCGTGAATCCATCCCGCTGTACCGTCTTCGCTGATGAGCTGTACCCATACGGAGTCGATGCTATCCTGTGGTACGGTGTGTATGTCCATGACTGCCAGATGCTTATCGTGGTGCACGGCAAAGGAGTCGGTCTCCAGCTGGCTCACGTGCTCCTCTGGCTGCTGGACTATGAGGATGAGTGAGTCACGGCGCACTATAAAGTTGTATCCCACGCCGTAGTGTCGCATGGAATCGGTAGGCATACTGTCGGCAGTCGCTGTCATACTGTCAGTGGGCTCACCAACATCTTGCTCGCTGCCTGCGGGTCGCTCCTGATAGCATGCTGTCAGTGTGGCTATCGTAGCTATTATATATAATATGTAGAGCAGTTTCTTCAAAACAAAACTTCCATTTGGCATTTTGCACAGTTGAATCGCAGGGTAAACTCCCTGCCATCGCTGAGGGCGAGTGAGAGTGGCTCTTTCCACGGCATCTCGCGTGTGTACTTGGAGCAGTACCCCATCTCGTGGCGCAGGCAGTATCGGCACTGCATGAGCAGACGACCTCCTCCATCGGTCTCGAATGCTGTTGCCTCGACGCCCTGCTCTCTGTAGAACTGCTTTGCCTCTTCGTTGGCGGCATTGTAGAGGTAGGGAGAGGGGTAAGTCTGAGTGGTCTGAGTAGTCTGAGTAGTCAGAGTACTCAGAATATTCAGATTGCTCCGAGTGCTTATGGCGCTGCGTCGGAGTTCGGTGAGGGTGCTGTTGGGTATGAAGGGTTGTGGGGCATCCTCGGCATACTCTATTTGCAGCTGTGTGCATGAGTATGGTGTGCCTCCGAGTTTGGTGAGTTGGCGGCTGATATTGTCCTCCTGTGGTCGCTGTGCCTGTTGGTAGGAGTATGGCACAGAGGCTGAGCGCGTGCCTCCGTGCTCATCGGTAATGGTGAGGGTGAGGCTGTCATGGTTCACGATGAGTGTAAGCAGGATATCTATTTTGCGTACTGCCGATGGCTTGCTGAGCAGAGTGTCGAATGCCTGGTCGTGATTGCGGTACAGCGTGGTGCCAGCCTTGAGGTCGGCAGGCATGTGGAGGGGGAAGAGGTGATTGCCCTCAGCACGATTGATGCGAAGTCCCTCGAGTTCGCCATGAGAGTTGTAGTAGCACAAGCCGTCGCCATTGCTGAATGCCTTGCTCGAAGCAACAACAAAATATCCACCTTGCACCAGCGAGCGTTTGACCTCTTTCACCCTTCCTACTTCCTCGCCCATAGACTTTGGTGAGAGTATGTTTGCCATGCCCTGTCGTCGGCCATTGGCGAAGTATGAGGTGAAGCCGCGATTGAATGACTTCTTTATATCAGGTGAGAAGGTGTAGGTACACTTGCCCATGGAGGTGCGCTGGTACTTGTCGGGGTGCTTGCGGCACAGTAGGTTGAGTCGCTCGCTGTATGCTGCTGTGACATTTTTCACGTAGTCGGCATCCTTCAGTCGGCCCTCTATCTTGAATGATACGGCGCCAGCCTCTGCCAGTCGCCCGAGGTTGTCGAGCTGTGCCATGTCCTTGAGTGAGAGCAGGTAGCGCTGATGCTCGATGATATTGCCGTCAGCATCCTTGAGGTCGAAGGGCATGCGACAGAACTGTGCACACTCGCCACGATTGGCGCTCCTGCCGAAGCAGTGCCATGAGGCATAGCACTGTCCGCTGTAACTGACGCATAGTGCGCCGTGCACAAAGACTTCCAGTTCGACATCGGGCACCGCCTCATGGATAGCCTCTATCTCGCTGATGGACAGTTCGCGTGCCAGGACCACTCTTTTCACCCCCATTGCCCTGAGCCACTTCACCTTTTCTATGGTACGGTTGTCGGTCTGTGTGGAGGCGTGGATGGCAAGACGCAGGTTCTCTGTTGCCCTGAGCCTTTGGAGCAGTCCCATGTCCTGTATGAGTATGGCATCGACATGTATGTCGTCCAACTGTTTTACCAGCTGTATGGTATCAGCCATCTCTGCGTCGTATATGATGGTATTGACGGTGACGTACACCTTGGCGCCAAACTGGTGGGCATACTGACACAGGGTGTCGATATCGTCGATGCTATTGCCTGCTGCTGCCCTTGCTCCGTACTTGCTTGCTCCAATATACACCGCATCGGCACCATGGTCTATGGCGCTGATACCGCATTCGAGGTTTTTGGCTGGTGAAAGGAGTTCTATATAGTTCACAGTGCTTCGATGATGAAGTTTATTTCTTCCTGCATGACGTCGATGGTATATTTGCCTACGGGCGACTCTGAGGGGTGTCCGTCGATGCTTATAGGGCAGTTTTGCGGTGCCTCTATCTCGATGGAGCGTGCTCGGTATGGTCGTATGCGCTTATGATTGAGTATCTCGCCTCGGAGGAAGAGGTATATGGCTTCCGCTAAGTGATGGAGTGCCGAGTGTCGCACTATAGTGATGTCGAGTTGTCCATTGTAAGGTACGGCATTGGGGGTCTGTCCGTATCCCAGGGCATTGCCTACGCACATGGTGACTACTCGGTGGTTTTCGGTGACATAGTTTATGGTGTAAGTCATACGGTAGAAAACCTTTTCGAAGAGTATCAGTATGAATGAGAGTGCGAAAGAGAGTTTTCTTGACCAGAAGCGCCGTCTCACCTGCATGCGTCGTTTCTGTATGCCAGCGAGGAGTCCTATATTTACGCTGTTGAGGAAGTATCGGCTTTTCTTCTCGCCTCTCTTGTCAGAGTAGCGTATGCACCCCACATCGATACGTCGCACCCTGTGGGCTGCCAATGCCTTGATGCTCTCCTCGGTGTCCTGAAAGGACAGTCCCCAGAAGCGTGCGAAGTCGTTCATCACGCCGTTGGGTATTATGCCGATGTTTATCTGGTCTCGTACGGATTTTTCGACAGTCATGAGGCAGTTTGCTGCATCGTTGAGGGCAGAGTCGCCCCCAGCGATGATGATATCCTTGTAGCCGTTGTTTATCATCATCGTCACCAGTCGCTCCACGCTCTGCTGGTCCTCGCTCTGCACCATGTCATAGTCTATGTGGTACTTGTCGAGCAACAGTGCTATTTTCTTCCAACGCTTCTTTACGCTGGTGAATGGTCTACGATTGGGACAGTATATTATACAGGTCGTTTTCATTTTTTATCCAGTTTATGTGGATGCCTCTTCGCTCCATGCCTCGGAACCAGGTCATCTGTCGTTTGGCAAACTGATGGATGGCGATTTCAAGTTGTCGCACCATGTCGTCGTAGGTGAGTTGGCCGATGATGTACTGGGTGAGGAACTTATACTCCAGTCCGTAATATATAAGGTTATCGGGAGGTATGCCCTCCTTAAGCAGTCCTCGCACCTCGTCCACCATGCCCTCGTCGAGTCGTGCGTGCAGTCTCTTGGTGATTTTCTCGCGACGCAGTTCGCGATCTATGTCGACGCCTATCACCAGCGAGTCTATTGGCGGTGCCTCACGCAAGGGGGTGGGGTGGTCGATGTTGTACTGCTCTATCTCTATGGCGCGGATGGCACGTTGGACAGAGTCAACATCCGTCTTGTTGTGCATTGTTGACCCCGTCTGTTGTTTCAGTTGGGTAAGCATCAGGGTGAGTTCGTCCAGCGACTTGTCCTTCAGGCTGTCGCGCAGTTCTGGGTTCTGTGGCACAGGTGACAGGTTGTAGCCTTTCAGCACCGACTCTATGTAGAGTCCCGTACCGCCACACAGTATGGGCTGCTTGCCTCTGCACTGTATGTCATCATATGCCTTGAGGAAGTCCTCCTGATACTGAAAGAGATTGTACTTCGTACCAGGTTCCACGATGTCTATGAGGTGGTAGGGTATGTCCTTTCCGTCCACATGATAGTCGGAGAGATCCTTGCCGGTACCTATGTCCATACGTCTATAGACCTGACGTGAATCGGCTGATATTATCTCGCCGTCAAGGCGTGCTGCCAATCTGGTGGCAATCATCGTCTTGCCACTTGCCGTAGGCCCCAGTACCGTTATCATTTTCTTCATTTCAGGGCAAAGGTACAAAAAAAAAGTTATTTATTTTTGCATTAATGGATTTTTTTTCTTACCTTTGCGCAAATTTGTATTTATTTAAAAAAAAGATTGTATATTTATGAATATTGGTATAACACTGATGATAGTAGGAATGGTAACGGTTTTTGCTGTGCTGCTTATCATCATTTTTCTCAGTAATCAACTTATCCGTATCGTAAACAGAGTAGCCCCCGATGAAGAGGCAAAGAGCGCTGTAAAAACTGTCAAGGCAGTGGGCGCTATAGCACCTGATGTGATGGAGGCTATACGCCTCACGGTGGCAAAGATTACTGAGGGTAAGGGTACTGTAGCCGAGGTCAAGGCAGTGTAAAGGTTAAAGGTAGAAAGTTTTAGAAAGTTAAAATTCAAGATAAATGGCAAAAGAGATTAAATTCAGTCTGGTCTTCAGAGATATGTGGCAGAGTGCTGGCAAGTACCAGCCCCGTGTGGACCAATTGGTAAAGGTAGCACCAGCTATCATCAAGATGGGGTGCTTCGACCGAGTAGAAACTAATGGTGGAGGTTTCGAGCAGGTTAACTTGCTCTACGGCGAAAACCCCAACAAGGCGGTGCGTGAATGGACAAAGCCCTTTCACGAGGCAGGCATACAGACCCACATGCTCGACCGTGCCTTGAACGCTCTGCGCATGAGTCCATGTCCTAAGGATCTGCGCCAGCTCTTCTACAAGGTGAAGAAGGCACAGGGTACTGACATCACACGTATATTCTGCGGACTCAACGACCCACGTAACGTGATACCATCTATCAAGTACGCCAAGGAGGCAGGCATGATAGCACAGGCTGCCCTGTGTATCACCCAGTCACCCATCCACACTGTGGAGTATTACGTAAACCTTGCAAAGACATTCATCGATGCTGGCGCTGACGAAATCTGTCTGAAGGATATGGCAGGCATAGGCCGTCCAGAGTCATTGGGCAAGATAGTAGCAGGCATCAAGGCATATAAGAAGGACATCGTGATACAGTACCACTCTCATGCTGGTCCTGGCTTTAACATGGCATCAATCCTCGAGGTGGCTCGTGGCGGATGTGACTATATCGATACTGGCATATCACCACTGTCATGGGGCACAGGCCATGCTGACATCATCGCCGTACAGGAGATGCTTAAGGATGCCGGTTTCAAGGTGAAAGACATCAATATGGCTGCCTACATGGAGGTACGCACCCAAATAAGGGAGATGATGGACGACTTCCTCGGATTCTATATACCAAAACTCAACCACCTCAACAACTCACTGCTCATCAAGCCAGGACTGCCAGGTGGTATGATGGGTTCGCTGATGACAGACCTCGAGGACAATCTCCGTTCACTCAATAAGTGGAAGGTGAAGAACAACCAGCCAGAGTTGACTACCGACGAACTGCTCATCAAGCTCTTCGACGAGGTGGCTTACGTATGGCCTAAGGTGGGCTATCCATGCCTCGTAACCCCATTCTCACAATATGTGAAGAACCTCGCTCTGATGAACGTCATCCAAATGGAGAAGGGCAAGGAGCGCTGGTCTATGATAGCTGAGAATATATGGGACATGATACTAGGCAAGAGTGGCAAACTGCCTGGCGAGGTGGACCCCTTATTCAAGGAAATGGCAAAGGCAGAGGGACGTAAGTTCCTTGACACCGACCCACAGGACAACTATCCTGACGACCTCGAGACATATCGCCTCAAGATGGCACAGGCAGGATGGGAACTCGGTGAGGACGATGAAGAACTCTTCGAGTATGCCATGCACCCACAGCAGTACGAGGCTTACAAGAGCGGTGCTGCTAAGGCTGCATTCGAGAAAGACCTCGCAGAACGCAAGGAGAAGAAGTCACAGGTGCAGGCTCACCATGGCAGTGGCAACGTGAAGAAACAGTTGCCTAACCAGGTTACAGTCAACGTGAACGGCAAGAACTACCTCGTGAACATTTCATACGACGGCACAGCTCCAGCATCGTCAATACCATCTGCACCAGAGGCTACGCAGATAATACCTGCACCAGAGCCACAGAAGGGCGAGGGCATAGAGATACTCGCTCCGCTGGAGGGTAAGGCATACCTCGTGCAGTCATCATCCGAAACTCCAAAGAAGGTGGGTGACCACGTAGAGGAGGGTGAAGTGATATGCTACATCGAGGCTATGAAGGTGTTTAACCGCATCAAGGCCGAGAAGGCAGGTACCATAACATCCATCGCCTTTACCTCAGGTGACTCTGTGGAGGAGGACGATGTGCTGATGACGATAGCGTAAAAGGTTCAAAAGTTCAAAGGTTTAAGAGTTCAAAAGTATATTAATGGATATTCTACAAAAAATATGGGATATGACAGCCTTCGCTCAGACAGGTGGCGACTGGTCATTCCTCATCATGATAGTAATAGCATGCATACTGCTGTACCTCGGTATAGTAAAGAAGTATGAGCCACTCCTGCTGGTACCCATCGGTATGGGTGTGCTGTTGGCAAACTTCCCTGGTGGCGGCATGGGTGTGGCACAGGCTACGTCTGATGGTTATGTCACCCTGCCTGACGGCTCGCAGGAGATAATCTGGGATATGCCCCTTCACAAGATAGCACATGAGTTGGGACTGATGAACTTCATCTACTACATGTGTATCAAGACAGGTTTCATACCACCTATTATATTTATGGGCGTGGGAGCGCTGACAGACTTCGGACCTATGCTGCGCAACCTGCGTCTCTCCATCTTCGGAGCCGGAGCACAGTTTGGTATCTTTGCCGTACTGCTCTGCTCACTCGCTATGGGCTTTACACCACAGCAGGCAGCATCGCTCGGTATCATAGGCGGTGCTGACGGCCCTACGGCCATATTCACCACCATCAAGCTGGCACCCGAACTGCTTGGCCCTATCGCCATTGCTGCATACAGCTACATGGCTCTTGTGCCCGTTATTATCCCGTTGGTAGTGAAACTGCTGTGCAGCAAGAAGGAACTCATGATCAACATGAAGCAGCAGGATAAGCTCTATCCCAACAAAACGGAGATAAAGAACCTTCGCGTGCTGAAGATACTGTTTCCTATCACAGTGACCATCATCGTGGCACTCCTCGTGCCCACAGCGGTGAGCCTCGTAGGTATGCTCATGTTTGGCAACCTGCTGAAGGAACTCGGATCAATGACCAGCCGTCTCTTCGACACAGCGTCCAACGCCATCATGAATACAGCAACCATATTCCTCGGACTCTCCGTAGGAGCTACTATGACAGCTGAGGCATTCCTCAACCTGCAGACCATAGGCATCGTGATAGGCGGATTCCTTGCCTTCGCACTGTCTATATCAGCAGGTATCTGCATGGTAAAGATCTACAACCTCTTTGTCAAGAAGAAGGTAAACCCACTCGTGGGTGCTACAGGACTGTCAGCAGTGCCTATGGCATCGCGTGTGGCTAACGAGATAGCTACCAAGTATGATCCCAAGAACCACGTATTGAACTACTGCATGGCATCAAACATCTCTGGTGTGATAGGTTCGGCAGTGGCAGCTGGCGTGCTGATATCATTTTTGCAGTGAAGACAGAACTGATTCTCATAGGCAAGACAACCGACAAACATATACAGGCAGGTATTGACGACTACATTGGTAGGATAGGTCACTACCTGCCGTTTTCCGTAACTGTTATACCAGAACTGAAAAACACCAAATCACTATCGGAAGAACAACAAAAGGAGCGTGAGGGTGAGCAGATACTCCGTCAGTTGCAACCCTCCGACCACCTCGTGCTGCTCGATGAGCATGGCGATGAGCGTACCTCGGTGGAATTTGCGCAGTGGATGGAACGACGACAGCAGACGGTGCGCAGGCTGGTATTTTGTATCGGGGGACCCTATGGGTTTTCTCGTGCAGTATATCAAAGAGCGAATGAGCAGGTGAGTCTTTCAAGGATGACCTTCTCTCATCAGATGGTCAGATTGATCTTCACAGAGCAAATCTACAGGGCCTGTACCATCATCAAGGGTGAACCTTATCATCATGAGTAGTATCTCTTTGCTGATGCAAAGGTGCTACATTGACTTAATCCTTGCAAGATTTTTTCTCCGATATTTTTGTATGTAGCTATAAGACAAAGTCAAAAAATAAAATGAAAGTTAAAATCGTTTTAACGATGTGTTTTTTTGTCTTTTTTTGCTTTTTTATTCCAACTTATTTTTGTATCTTTGTACCCGTAAAGAATGGACGAAAATGCGACAGCGGGGCTAAAAAGTGGCAAAAACGAGAAATTGGCTGTAAAAGTATAAAGAATAAAGTATAAAGTTTTTAGATGGAAGAAACACAGACTTACGATTTCGACAGAATCAAGAAGATTAACATTGAGGACGAGATGAAGTCAAGCTACATTGACTACTCAATGTCGGTGATTGTGGCACGTGCGCTGCCTGATGTGCGCGATGGCTTCAAACCAGTGCATCGCCGCATACTCTATGGTATGCTCGGCATTGGCAATACCTCGAACCAGCCATATAAGAAGTGTGCCCGCGTGGTAGGTGAGGTGCTCGGTAAGTACCACCCACATGGCGACTCGTCAGTATATGGTGCTCTGGTGCGCCTGGCGCAGGACTGGAATATGCGCTACACGCTGGTTGACGGTCAGGGTAACTTTGGTAGTGTCGATGGCGACTCAGCAGCTGCCATGCGTTACACGGAGTGTCGTTTGAGTAAGATGGGTGAGCACATCATGGACGACCTGGAGAAGGATACCGTCGATATGATGAACAACTTCGACGACTCGCTACAGGAGCCTACCGTGATGCCTACACGCATACCAAACCTGCTGGTGAACGGTGGCAACGGTATCGCCGTGGGTATGGCGACGAACATCCCGACCCACAACTTGGGCGAGGTGATTGACGGTTGCTGTGCTTACATAGACAATCCAGAGATAGACACCGACGGACTGATGGAGCACATCAAGGCTCCTGACTTTCCTACGGGTGCGTACATCTATGGCATACAGGGCGTGAAGGATGCCTACGAGACAGGCAGGGGTCGCATCATCATGCGTGCCAAGGCTGAGATAGAGTCAGAGGAGAGCCACGACCGCATTGTGGTGACCGAGATACCTTACGGAGTAAACAAGGCTCAGCTCATTGAGAATATTGCCGACCTCGTGAAGGAGGGTAAGCTGGAGGGTATTTCCAACGTAAACGACGAAACAGGCCGCCAGGGCATGCGCATAGTGGTTGATGTGAAGAGGGATGCCAATGCCAACGTGATACTCAACAAACTATTCAAGATGACGGCCCTGCAGAGTTCTTTCTCTGTCAACTGCATCGCACTGGTCAAGGGTCGTCCACGTCTGCTCTCACTGAAGGAGTGCGTGAAGTACTTCGTGGAGCACCGTCATGACGTGACCATCCGCCGCACCAAGTTTGAGAAGGCTAAGGCTGAGGCTCGTGCCCACATCCTGGAAGGCTTGATAATAGCCGTTGACAATATCGATGAGGTCGTGAAGATTATCCGCGCCTCAAAGGCACCAAGCGATGCACAGCGTGCTTTGGAGGCTCGCTTTGAGATAGACGAACTGCAGTCAAAGGCTATCGTGGATATGCGTCTCGGTCAGTTGACGGGTCTGCGTGTTGACGAGCTGCGCAATGAATATGCTGAACTCGAGAAACTCATAGCATACTTGCAGCAGATACTCGACGATCCGGAGCTCTGCAAGAAGGTGATGAAGGACGAACTGCAGGAGGTGAAGGAGAAGTACGGCGATGAGCGCCGCACTGAGATAAAGCTCTCTAACGCAGAGTTCAACCCAGAGCAGTTCTATGCTAACGATCCAGTGGTAATCACCATGTCACACCTGGGATACATCAAGCGTACCCTGCAGTCAGACTTCCGTGCACAGAGTCGTGGCGGAGTAGGAGCACGCGGTGCTCGTACTCGCGAACAGGACTTCACGGAGTATGTTTATGCTGCTGATGCCCACGACATGATACTCTTCTTTACCCGTCAGGGCAGGGTGTATTGGCAGCGTTGCTTCGAGATACCTGAGGGCGCTAAGGACTCTAAGGGCAGGGCAATACAGAACATGCTGCAGTTGGAGACTGGCGACAGCGTCAATGCCTTCCTCGGCATACAGAGCCATAAGTTTACAGATGAGGAGTTCCTCAAGAGCCACTTTGTGGTATTTGCCACCAAGAACGGCACAGTAAAGCGTACCTCGCTCTTCGACTACTCTCGTCCACGCGGCAAGGGTGTGCGTGCCATCAACATTGTAGAAGGCGACGAGGTAGTAAACGTAATGCTGACCAACGGTCATGATGAGCTCATACTCGCCTCACGCAATGGTAAGGCTGTGCGCTTCAACGAGACAGACATCCGTGTGATGAGCCGTATTGCAACAGGTGTTCGCGGTATGGAGCTCAATGGCGATGACGACGCAGTAATCGAGATGGTAGTGGCTTACGACCCAGAGCAGTCGCTCATGGTAATCTCAGAGAAGGGTTACGGCAAGCGCTCTAAGATAGGTGTGCTCAATGAGGTGACTCGTGAGGACGGTACCACATACATGAAGGTGGAAGACGGCGGCTATCGCCTCACCAAGCGTGGCTCAAAGGGTGTCACAACGCTCAATATCACGGAGAAGACTGGCAAGGTGATTGCCGTGAAGTGTGTGAAGGGCGATGAAGACCTCATGATTATCAACAAGAGCGGCATAGCAATACGTTTCGCCATAGCTGATGCTGGTGACGAGAAGGGTCGCAATACCCAGGGCGTGAAACTCATAGAACTCAAGAAGCGCAACGAGACCATAGCATCCGTCTGCGTAGTGCCTCACGACGAGGAGGAGGACTCTGAGCCAGGCTCAGAGTCCGAGTAAAGCTCAGAAAGTGGTAATGAATAATACAAAAATAAGAAGATAATACTAACTAACGACAATTTGTTAAGATGAAAAAGATTATTCTTTCGATGATGGCAGCAATGGTTGCTACCGCATCATTCGCGCAGAATCCTGATGCCCTCAAGCAGGTCCTCAAGGCAGAGAAGAAAAGTGAGGCCACAAACATCATGAAGGAGCAGGAAGGCACCATGACCGGTGAGGAGCGCGCTAAGGCCTACAACCACATCGTGGGTATGGCTATCGCTGACAACTCCAAGGAGCAGGCAAAGGCTCTTACAGCCAAGACTGATGAGGAGAAGGTGAGCCGTCAGACTAAGCAGTACAAGGCAGCTTATGAAGCAGTGAAATATGCTATGCTCTGTAATGAGGCAGACAATGAGCCAAACGAGAAGGGACAGGTGAAGCCAAAGTACAAGAAGAGCAATGTGTCACGTATCCTTCCTATACGTAACGACCTCATCAACGGCGGTCTCTGGGCTTACAACAGCAAGGACTATGCTAATGCTCAGAAGTGGTTTGGCATGTTTGCTGAGTCTCATTCTAACGACCTCTTCTCTGACACAGAGGCTGTCAAGACAGAGAATAACTACGGTCAGGTGAGCTACTACGCTTCCCTTGCCGCTTATTTCAACAAGGATTACAAGAAAACAGACAAGTATGCGCTGCTCGCTCTTGAGTCAGGCGATGCCGAGATAAAGCAAGATGCTATCAAACTGCAGCTCAACGCTTTCCAGGCTCGCAAGGATGCTGGCGACGTTGACAGCGACTACCTTATCAAGAAGGTTAAGCAGGTGTATAAGGCTTATCCTGACAACGAGATAGCATTCGGCAAATACATCGCCGTGCTCAACGAGGCAGGAAAGAAGGAAGAGGCTGACAAGGAACTTGCAAAGCGTCTAAAGGAAAACCCAAGCGACCCAATGGCAAATGCCTATGTAGCACAGAGTGCCCAGGAGGCTGGCGACTATGACAAGGCGATAGAGGCATACACCAAGGTACTGGAGGCACAGCCAGACTTTATGGCGGTAAAATTTAACCTCGCTACATGCTACCGTAACAAGGCTGTTGAGCTCAAGAATAATAACCAGCCTTACAAGGAGCTCCTTCAGAAGGCTAAGTCTATATTCCAGGAGGTACAGGCTGCTGATCCTGACGAAGCTAACTTTAAGACAAAGTATATCCTCAGCACTATTGATGAGCTGTAAAAACAGATTACAGATTAAAGATTACAGATTATAAGGTATTGAAGAGATTATTTGTATTCATACTGATATTAATCCCTATAATTGCGTTGGCTGCTCCCACCAGGAAGCAGCTGACGCAGTTTAAGAATGATGTCGTCACGGTGAAAGGTACGCTCAAATCGGGCAAGAACCTTGAGAAGAGCGAGGCCACGGTGCGCAGGTACCTTGCCGATAGCCTGTTCAGTAATGAAGAGACGAGATTGCAGCATCTGCTTTGTGATGTGCTGAAGAGGGCTTACGAGGTAGGCAATGAAAAGATGTACTTGAAGCAGAAGACCGACACGGTGTGTCTGGTAAATACGGGTAAGAGGATGTTTCTCGCATATGAGAAACTTGACTCCCTTGATTACTCTGTGCGCAAGCGAAATGCTACATACTTGTTGCCCTATCGCACCAATATATTCATGGGAGGCGTATTCTTCTTAAGAAAGAAGGCATGGAAAGAGGCATGGGAGTGTTTTGACATATATCTGGAATGCCCGAGGAAGTCACTCTTTGCTGACTCCGGACTGAAGGAGGATGATGATGTGACACGCCGTGTGGCATTTCTGTCACTCATAGCTGCTCATCGTCTTCACAACATGTCGTATGCGCTGAAGTATGCAGACAAGTCAACCAAGTCCAATCAGGGTGAGAAAGCGTATGAGATACTGGCGGAGATGGCAATGAACCACAATGACTCTCTCAATACAGACAAATACCTTGCGGAGGGGTTCATGGCTTACAGTACATCATCGTACATCTTCACTCACTATCTCGATTTCCTGCTGAGCAACAAAAGGTATGACGATGCCCTCGGCATATGTGACTCGGCATTAGGGGCCGACTCGTTGAATGCTGAGTTTATGCAAGGCAGGCACATAGTGCTGATGAACTTGCAAAGATACAATGAGTCGATAGAGTGGGGCAAGAAGGCTGTGGAGTATAACGACTCGCTGGACACGCCTTACTACAACATAGGCTACATATACTATCAACGTGCACAGAAGGCACTCAAGAAACTCAACAAACCCTATCGCCAGCGTCTGAAGGATGCGCAGAAGTATTTTCGACTGTTGCTGCCATATATGGAGCAGTATCGCAAGAAACGCCCCGATGACTCGAAACGATGGAAACCAATATTATACGATGCATATCTGAATCTCAATATGGGAAAGGAATTCAGTGAGATTAATAAGTGAAATACTGATAATGCTCGTTACACTATGGGCTTGTACCTCGCACGTCAAGAAGGAGACGTATGAGGCACCGTGGGGCGATGAGAGTGGCGAGAGTGACGAACTCATTATGCTCACCATATATGGTCCCGAGACGTACTATGAGTATCACGGCCGTGACATGGGTACCAACTACATGCTGTGCGAGCAGTTGGCTGAGCACCTCGGAAAGAGTGTGCGCATAGATGTGTGTAAAGACACCGCCGACATGATACAGAGACTCAGTGCCGACGAGGGCGATGTGATAGCCGTACCGATGAGCAAGGAGTATCAGAAAGGCTTTATCGTAGTGGCCAATGACTGGGTGGTAAACGAGAAATCTGAGGAGTTGGCAAGCAAGATACGCTCATGGTACAATCCTAAGATGCTTGCTGAGGTGAAGCAGCGCCAACAGTACCAGCTCAGCGTGGCGAGTGTCACGAGACGCATTTTTCCTGTGATGCTTTCGGCAGGCAAGGGACAGATATCACAGTATGATGCATATTTCCGCAAATATGCCCCAATGGCACTCGTTGACTGGGTACTTCTCGCCTCACAATGCTATCAGGAGTCATGCTTTGACACTAAGGCACACTCTTGGGCAGGAGCATGCGGACTGATGCAGATAATGCCTGCTACAGCAGACCATCTTGGACTGCCACGTGAGCAACTGTTTCAAGCCGAACCCAATATAGCTGCTGCAGCACGGTATATGAGGGAACTGCAGATGGCATTTCAGGACATCAACAACCCTAAGGAACGCTTGCACTTCGCCCTAGCAGCATATAATGGAGGTACCAACCATGTGCGCGACGCTATGGCACTGGCAGGGAAATACGGGGGGGTGGCACAGAGATGGGCTGACGTAAGACGATACATACTATTGCTCCAAGAACCGCGTTACTATAACGACCCCGTAGTGAAAAGCGGATACATGAGGGGAACGGAAACAGCATCGTACGTTGACCAGATAATGCAGCGCCACGAACAGTACCGAAGGGCTTTGGCAACAGGCACCAAAGTAGTGTCGGCAGTAAAGACAACGCAGCCGTCAGCAGGCAGTGACGGCGCCATATCACCGATAGAAGCTACACCACACAGGGCAACAAAGAAAAACAAGTGGAGGAAGGAGTAATCGCAATTTAATAAATGACTCTCGAGGAAGCACTACATAAGATAGAACTGCAGAACCAAAAGATAGAAGAACTGCGACGCGAACTGCGACTGGCAAAACTGCTCAGCAATTTTCAGAAAGCACGTTTTCGCGAGCGCTTCTTCGTCAACACGTTCAGAGGCGAGAAGGTGATCGACGTGGCACAGGTACATTACTTCGTATCGGAAAAAAAGAGTACGTACATAGTAATGCACGACGGCAACTCATTTGTCGTTGACATGACCATCACGGAGATAGCAGAACAGCTTGATCCTCATGCCTTTATGCGTGTAAACAGAAAATACATAGTGCCGGTGACGGAGGTGGCGGGCTTCGAGCACGATGTCAACGGAAAGGAGCGACTCATACTGAAACCAGGCCATAACAAACCCGCTATAATGGTAAGCAGAGATAATAAGCGAAAGGTCCATGAGTGGGTCAACGGGATACTTTCACAACAATAACAGAATAGCTTTTTTCTGTGGTGCGCACACTGCTATATGAATGTGCAAAAGGCTTACGTTCCATCTTTAAAAAACGACGTTTCGGTTTTTTCCGACACGTCGTTTTTTTGTTACTCTCTACATTCTGGATAAATTTGCACTCGTTAATAGCAATGTGCAAAAAAAGAATATGAAGTATCGTCACGAGTTACCAGCCCAGTTGAGATTTTCCGACGTTGACAGGTTCGGACATGTCAACAACAGTGTCTATTTTTCACTGTTTGATATGTGTAAGACGAAGTACTTTATGTCGGTAATAGGGATGGACATCTTCGACCGTGTGGCAACGGTGGTTGCAGGGGTGAAAGCTAATTTCATATCCCCCATACTGTACCCCGACGAGATAGTGATACAGACGAGCGTAACCCGTTTAGGCAACAAGAGTTTCACGCTCAAGCAGCGTGCTATCAATAAGCGCACTAATGTAGTGAAGTGCGAGTGTGAGACGGTAATGGTGATGTTCGATGTGAAGGAAAACCGCTCAGTTGTCATTCCTGACGATTACCGTAGGAAAATACTGCAATACGAGCATCTGGAAGAATTGCAGGCGTAAAATAGAAAGACTAACCAATTTAATTTACAAAGATATGAACAGCTTCAAAGAAATTTTCGAGTCACGTTATACGTGGATAGAGGGCTTCATGCGCAATGTGCGACGCCTTGCCGGCAAACAGGCTCTTGTTGACCCCAAGACCAACCGCCAGTGGACATACTCCGAGGTGAACGAGGAGGTGAACCGACTGTGTCATGCATTCATGAAGGCAGGCGTGAAGAAGGGCGACGTCATAATGCTGCAAATGCTCAACTGCCCCGAGTTCGTCTTTGCCTACGTGGCGTGCCACAAGATGCAATGCGTGTGCTGTCCTGTAAACTTCCGCCTCAGCCCTGGCGAGATGGCATGGAATATTGATGACTCCAAGCCTGCTGTGGTGATATGCTGCGAGTCAAAATGCGAGGAGGCAGTGAGGGTAATCAGGCATACAAGGCATAAGCCCCACTGCGTGGTAGGACTGATACCCGAAAGCATAGAGAGCATAGTGTCATACGCAGACTTCGTGAAGGACGCCTCAAGCGCAGAGCCCGTTATCACGACACCTTATAACATATATGACGAGACAGTAAGGCTCTACACATCTGGAACTACAGGAAGACCTAAGGGGGTATGTATTACCAGCATCAATGAGGTGCTGTCGGCTCACGACATTATGATACACTTCCCTATGAGTAGCCGTGACATCACCATGAATACCACACCGTGGTTTCATCGTGGCGGTCTGCATTGTGCTGGTCCTTGCCCAGCGCTCTACGCAGGTGCCTCTATGGTTATCATGGGCAAGTTTGATGCCCTCACAGCCCTCAAGTACGTTTATCGTTACAAGATTACATTTATCGTTGGTGTGCCTACCGTGCTCGAAGAACTTGCAGACCGTCAGGAACAGGGTGGCTACGACCTGTCGTCGCTCACTGGTATAGTGACGATGGGCAGTCCGCTGGAACGTGCAGCCTGCATACGCTATCAGAAGATACTGTCGCCAAACATCTACAACGGATATGGCACCACCGAGACGCTGTGGAACACTTTCCTCCGTCCGTTCGATTTGCCAGACAATGCAGGCAGTGCAGGACGCTCATGCGTGGATGATGACGTTCGCGTGGTCAAGATATATGAGGACCGCCGTGCCGAGCCAGAAGACCTTGCGGCACAGGATGGGCTCGACGTGGGCGAGGTAATAATCTCCTCACCTGCCAAGTCGCCATACGTATATCACAACAACGAGGTGGAAACCTCGCGGAAGTATTATAAGGACTTTATCTACACCAATGACCTCGCTACGTGGGACGAGAGCGGCTACATCACCATCGTAGGCAGAAAAGATGATATGATTATCTCCTCTGGTGAGAACATCTATCCTACAGAGGTGGAGGCTGTGCTCAACCTGCATGAGAAGGTGAAGGACTGCATAGTGACCTCTGTGCCTGACAAGACGCGTGGACAGATGGTCACAGCCTACATAGTACCTGCCGACGACAGCGTCAATGCAGAGGAACTTGACGAATACTGCAAGCAGAGCCTTGAACTGGCAAACTTCAAGCGTCCGCGTTACTATCGTTTCGTGCAGCAGATACCATTCAATGCTACTGGCAAGAAGCTGCACGTAAAGATAAAGGAGACAGCTATTCAGGACTGGAAGAACGGGTTCCTCGAGAAAGTTTGATATATCCTCTATTTTTATATTATAATAAAAAAGGCTCAACTGTTGTCAGTTGAGCCTTTTTTGTGGGTTGAGTTTTTCTTTAAGGAATTGTGAGGTGTATCCTTTACCTGATGCAACAACTTCCTCAGGAGTTCCTGCGGCAACAACGGTTCCTCCTGCCTCGCCTCCTTCGGGTCCGAGGTCTATGATGTGGTCGGCGCACTTTATTACGTCCATATTGTGTTCTACGATAAGCACCGTGTGACCTCGCTCTATCAGACGGTCAAACGACTTGAGCAGTTGGCGTATGTCATGAAAATGCAGTCCTGTGGTGGGTTCGTCAAATACGAAGAGGGTGGGGGCTTGATGCTCCTGTGACAGGTAGTATGCCAGTTTTACGCGTTGGTTTTCGCCTCCTGACAGCGTTGACGAACTCTGACCCAGTTGGATATAGCCAAGTCCCACATCGGCGAGTGGCTGCAAGGCAGAACAGATGCGCTCTGCATCACCTTTGCTGTCCTCGCCGAAGAAGGCAAGGGCTTCGTCAACCGTCATATTGAGAACGTCGTCTATGTTCTTGCCCCTATAGAGTATCTCCAATATCTGAGGCTTGAAACGTTTGCCATGACATGCTTCACAGGTCAGCGTGAGGTCAGCCATAAACTGCATCTCCACTGTCACGGTGCCTGCGCCCTTGCATTCCTCACAGCGTCCTCCATCGGTATTAAAGGAGAAGTGAGCAGGTGTGATATTCAATTGGCGTGCCAACTGTTGACTGCCAAACAACTGACGTATGGCATCATAAGCCTTAAGATACGTGGCAGGATTGGAACGCGTGCTTTTGCCAATGGGGTTTTGGTCCACCATCTCGATGTAGCGTATCTCGCGGTAGTCGCCCGTTATCTTGTGAGCAGTGCTGGGGGAATTTAGGTTTTCGGTCGTTGCCTTTATGGTGGGGTGTATTATACCCTTCACTAATGACGATTTGCCGGAACCGCTCACGCCAGTTATCACAGTCATTACGTTGAGCGGAATCTCCACGTCGATACTCTTGAGGTTGTTCATGTCACAACCATGTATGGTAAATGACATGTTCCATGGCCTTCGTGATGTGGGCACGGGGATGGAGTATTCACCGCTGAGGTATCTTGCCGTGTAGCCGTTGGTCACGATCTCGCCACCTAAGCGTCCAGCATCAGGTCCCACCTCGATGATGTGGTCAGCAGCACGCAGTATATCCTCATCGTGCTCTACGATTACTACTGTGTTGCCTATATCACGCAGTTTGCGCAGTATGCTTATAAGACGCCCAGTGTCACGACTGTGCAGACCTATCGATGGCTCGTCGAGTATGTATAGCGAGCCTACTAACGGCGAACCTATCGATGTGGTGAGGTTGATGCGTTGGCTCTCGCCTCCTGACAGAGTGTTGGAAGGTCTGTTGAGGGTGAGGTAGCCCAGTCCTACGTCAAGTAGATATTGCAGTCGGCTTGTTATCTCCGTAAGCAGTCGTTTGGCAGTTTGCATCTCGTGTTCAGTAAGCGTGAGTTCCTGAAACCACTGCACCAGTTCGCCTACGGGCATAGTGACAAGTTCGGTGATGGTCTTCCCACCCACTTTGACATATCCAGCCTCTTTCCTAAGACGAGTGCCGTGGCAGTCAGGGCACAGAGTCTTGCCCCTGTAGCGTGCCATCATTACGCGGTATTGTATCTTGTATTGATTTTCCCTCACCATACGGAAAAAGTTGTCGATACTGGCAATTTCCATTTTATCGGCGTGGGCATCGCAAGGCAGTCCGTGCCATAGCCATCCCTTGTGCTCGTCTGAGAGTTCATTGTAGGGGGTAAAGATAGGAAAATTGTCTATTTCGGCACGTCTTATGAAGTAGCGTTTCCATTCCCCAAGTTTCTCACCTCTCCAGCATGCTACGCAACCGTCATACACACTCAGTGACTTGTTTGGTATGACGAGATTCTCGTCAATGCCTATCACACTGCCGAAACCCTCGCATGTAGGGCATACGCCAGCAGGAGAATTGAATGCAAAGAGATGTTCCGAGGGGTCGTCAAACGTCATGCCGTCAGCCTCCAGTATGTTGGAGAAATGGTGGTCGGTTATGGTACCATCGGCATTGAAAAAACGCAACATGCAACGTCCGCCTCCATCAGTAAAAGCCGCCTCAGCCGAATCGAGCAGTCTCATCTCTGTGGAATGACGGTCATGGTGCACCTTCAGTCGGTCTATGACGCTTTCGTTGCGAAGCATTTCGTTTTCGTTTGAGCGTAGCGAGTTCCCGTCGCCTGCTATCAGCATGAACTTTGTGTCTTCAGGATATTGCTTCATACACTCCACCAGGTCTTCTGGCGTGTGTTTCTTCACCTCTTTGCCTGATATGGGGGAGTATATCCTGCCGATGCGTGCAAAGAGTAGGCGCATAAACTCATACACTTCTGTCGATGTGCCCACCGTGGAGCGTGGGTTGCGTGCTATCACCTTTTGCTCTATTGCTATGGCAGGTGGCAATCCCTTGATGTAGTCACACTCAGGTTTCTTCATGCGTCCCAGAAACTGTCTGGCATACGCCGAAAGACTCTCTACGTAGCGACGCTGTCCCTCAGCGTATAGCGTATCGAAGGCGAGTGACGACTTGCCCGAACCACTCACCCCCGCTATAGCCACGAGTTGGTTGTGGGGTATCTTTACCGATACGTTCTTAAGGTTGTTGACCCTTGCTCCCTTTATGTCAATAAATTGTTGCTTCATTAGTAACTGCAAAGGTACAAAAAACGAGGGCAATGACAAAATAAAATCATCTATTTTTGGTATTGTGTACTATTGATATTTTACAGAATGTTGCGGAAATGGCCTATAGGCCCCATTTTCCGAAAGTCTTGGCATCTGTGTCATCATAGCATAGTGTTTGGGACAGTTTCCCCTACTACACGAAAGCAATCCTGTCTGCCAACTGCAGGAAATAGCTTTTTTTTGATAGTAAACAACACTTTTGTATTAATCTGCCAAGTAAGTTTCTAATTGCGGTGATGTATCTTATAAAATAATAGTTCCCGACACGATTGTGCCGGGAACTTTGACTGATAAGTATATGTGAGAAAACTTTTACTGTACTATGAACTTCACACCGTCCTTGATGTAGAGACCTGCAGGGAGGTTGGTGCCGCTCATGCGCTGACCATCGATAGAGTAGATGATGCCGCTATTTGCACGTGGAGCCTCATTGAGGGTAGAAACGCCTGTTGCCTCTTCGTCCATGTCAAGCTCCAATGAGTTTGAAGATGATGATGGAGTGAATACTAATTTGGTGATGGTCTGACCACCGCTTACGAAGTATGCGTAGTAGGTGGTGCCTGAAGTAACACTTGCTGATACCTGACCAGTAGCACATGTAGCGGTGGCGATTGGAGAGCCGACTGCTGTGCCGATGGCTGATGTGCGGCTGTTGTCAGAGGTGTTGTTGGACTGGAAGTAAACGGTCAGCGTACCATTGGATGATGGTGTATATTTGATGTAACGGATGCTTGAAGAAGAAGCGCCGTTGCAGTGGAAACCGTTCTTGTTCACATAGTCCTTGGTATAGTCTGAAGTGGTGTTGCCAACAAGGGTAAGACCATTGTAAGAGTAGTTGTAGTTGCTGCCTGCGAGGGTAACAGTAGATGAGAACTCAGAGAAGTCCCATGTGGTAGCTGAAGCCGTAGAGGTCTTAGGTATGAACTTCACGGCATATACGTAAACACCGCTTGTTTCGTCAGTAGAGATGGTGATGGTGGTGTTGCTTGATGTTGATGGGTAGAAGGTGCAGCTGACAGCGCCGTTAGGAGCAACGGCTGTAGTCTTGGTCTTCGAACCGTCAGTAACCACGAGGTTACGTGTAGCAGAACTGTTGGTGTGGAATGCGTAAACCACTACGTAGTGAACACCTGTAACGTTGAAGCTGAGCGTGCGTGCGTTCTTTACCTGAGCAGCAGCACATGCTGTCTTGGATGATGTAGAGCCAACAGCCTCTGTTGATGGGTTGATGTAACCTACGGTGCCTGTGGTAGAGAATGATGTCACGTTATTGTTCGTAATCCAGTTTGCTGAAAGACCGCTTGCTGTGAAGTCAGTGAAGATAGTCTGGCTGCTGATGCTCTTATAGGTAGAAGCGCTGGATGAGCTGGAGCTGCTTGAAGAGCTTGAAGAAGAGCTGCTTGATGAGCTTGTAGAGCCAACAGTAACTGCTGAGCTTGCTGTGCCGAAGCCACCCATTGAGTTAGCCACACGCACGGTGTAAGAACCTGTTGATGATGCGGTGTAAGAGGTAGAGGTGGTGATTGCCACGTATGAGCCGCCCTTCTCGATGAGGTATGCCTTGGCACCGCTAACTGCCGACCATGAGAGTGTGGAACCGTTCACGCTTACTGTTGGTGCGGTGAGCTGCTGACAGTTGTTGTAGGCTTGTGTGCCCCAAGAACCGAGTACGTCGCTTAAGGCGTAGCCAGAAGTGCTTGAGAGATAGAGTGACGCTGAACCTGATGCACCACCGAGTGCGCTGATAGAGTGTGAGGTGATGGCAGAACCGTTATAGGTGTTGTTGTACTCGTGGAAGCGGAGTACAAGACCTGAGCTCATGGTTGTCCAACCTGCTGAAGTAGGCTTGATAGTGAACTTGGTGTTGAGCCATGCTGCTGCAGGGCTGTTCTGCCAAGGACGGCCGAGGTTGTAGGTGCCAGCCTGTGAAGACTCACCGTTGATGCCACAGTAGTGGAATACGTAGCCCTTCTCTGAAGAGTAAGTAGATGGGGCGGTGATGCAGTCGCCTGATGTCTTGTTGCTGCTGTTCTGGCAGTAGATGTTCACTGAGTTGAAGAAGATGGAGCCAGAGCCGCAGATGAAGTCTGTGGTACCCTTGATGTAGCCACCTTCGAAGTAGCCGAGCATACCTTCTGAACCGTTAGACCAGTATGTGTCCTGTGTGCCGTCGAGGGTCACGTTCTTCATTATGTTCTTTGTGCCGTGATCCCACCATGCTACGCTGCGCTCTGCCTTTGTTGAAGAGTTGTATGAAGCGCGGCAATAGAGGGTGATGTCCTGCATGTAGATGTCGCTGCCAGTGGTGTAGAGTGTAGCTGTGGTGCCGAGGCCCTCGGTAGATGGGCTGTTCTTGATGATTACACCGTCGCGGCTCTCACCGATGATGCTGACGTAAGATGACACCTTAGTGTTATATGCGGTGCCGAGGTTGTATGTACCGTTTGGCACGAAGATGTATGCACGCTTGCTTGAAGATGCCTGACTGTTGGCTGTAGAGATAGCTGAGAGCAGTGAAGAAGCGCTGCCTGCTGTTACTATGATGTAGCTTGAAGAGGTGGATGCGCTTGAGCTAGAAGAAGAGCTAGAGCTGCTAGAACTACTAGAACTGCTAGATGAGCTAGAAGAAGAGCTTGAAGAAGAACCGCTCTCAGATACAGAACCAGAGGTAGAAACGGTCAGCGTAGCGCCAGCGTAGCTCTTCAGGTCAGAGTATGCTGTAGAAGCTGACAGTGTGGAGTAGCTGTAGCCAGGAGAAGACACGCTGCCTGAGTTGGTCATGTAAGAAGAAGGACCAGAGCAGTTGTTGAACTTGCAGTAGTTTGTACCACCGTAGTTCTGATAGAATATGAAGTTCTTGCTTGAAGAAACGCGAGCAGAAGGAGTGATGAAGTAACAACCATCGAATAGAGCTGAGACATTCTGTGGACCTACGAAGTAGTGAGAATCGTCAGAGGTCCATGCGCAGTTGAGGAAGTGCAGGTAAGCATTGCGGGCACGTGCCTGACGCTCTACGCAACCTGAATCCCACCAGCAGTATGCCCATGTCATAGAGAACTGACCGTCAGATGGCTTGTCAGAAGATGATGAACCGATGAGGTTAGAGAAACGGTGGTCGTCAGTACCGCCAGAGCCGCCTGCCTTAGGTGACTTGAGATAGCGGAAACGGCACCATGAAACGGTGATATTGTCTGTGAGGCCCTTGCTGTCGAAGTTGCCGTCGCAACCATCCTGGAAGTCACAGTGGTCAACCCATGCCTTCGTTACACCGTCAAAGCAGAGGTTATCCCAACCGTCACAGTCGTATGCGCCAGGGCCTACGAAGGTGAGGTTGCGCAGGATGAGGTTGCTAGAACCTTTCTTGAAATAAAGGATACCTGAGCTTGAAGAGTTCTGCTGGTTAGAGATGAGCTTTACGCCCTTCACGGCAAGCAGGGTCTTGTTGGTAGCCACTACAGAGATGTGATTGGTTACGGTGATGTCCTGAGTGATAATGATTACCTTGGAACCAGATGCTTTAAGTGCTGTTTCAAGAGCCGATGCCGAAGTAACGAGGGTTGGGGTAGCTGAGCCACCGCCTGTCACGCCAGCGGCAAAACCGAAAGCAGATGATTTGTACGCACTGGAGCCAGCAAATGTTGACAATGAGATAACACTCATGACGAGACATAATAGTCCCACAATAAAACTACGCTTCATAAAGTAGTAAAATTAGGTTGTTAGTAAAAAAATAATTGTTAGTAATATATGGTGCAAAGGTACTATTTTTTTTCTATTAGGTATAATAAAACGGGCGCATAAACTTAACGTTAACAAGATTTAATATAAGTAGCTTTAATATTGTAAAGAAAAACTGCGATTTTGTAAAAAACAAATTGTAATAAGCGACATCTTGCTAAAAATAAGCAGGGTGTCGCTCTGTCATTATTTACACTTGATATAAAGCGCCTTTACGGCGATTACTCATTACGGAATACAATCTTGTTATCGTAGCTGTCGATGATGATGGGCTTCTGGTTGTTGACATTGCCTGCGAGGAGTGCCTTGGAGAGGGTGTTGAGAACGTCACGCTGTATGGCACGCTTGACAGGACGGGCACCAAAATCGGGATCGTAACCAGCCTTGGCGAGGTTGTCGATGGCATCGTCAGTCCAGCGGAGTTCGAAACCTTGCTTCTCAAGCATATCGGCTACACGCTTCATCTGTAGGCGTACTACATCAGCTATCTCAGACTTGCTGAGTTGACGGAAGTCGATTATCTCATCGATACGGTTGAGGAACTCAGGGCGGATAGGGGGCTTCACCATGCCGTTTCCGTCCAGTATTGGCGCCTTGCCGTAGAGTTGGTCATGGGTAAGGTTGGAGGTCATGATGATGATGGTGTTCTTGAAGTTTACCACTCTGCCCTTTGAGTCCGTCAGTCTGCCGTCGTCGAGTACCTGCAGGAGGGTGTTGAAGACATCAGGGTGAGCCTTCTCTATCTCGTCGAAGAGTACTACGCTGTAAGGTTTGCGGCGTACTGCCTCGGTGAGCTGTCCACCCTCGTCGTAGCCTACATAGCCTGGAGGGGCTCCGATGAGACGGGTGACGCTGAATTTCTCCTGATACTCAGACATGTCGATACGGGTGATCATCTGCTCGTCATTAAAGAGGTAGTCGGCAAGTGCCTTGGCAAGTTCCGTCTTACCAACACCAGTGGTGCCGAGGAAAATGAAGCTGGCGATAGGACGCTTGGGGTCTTGCAGTCCGGCACGAGAGCGTCGAACAGCATCGCTCACAGCTGTGATAGCCTCGTCCTGACCTATTACACGCTTGTGGAGCTCATCCTCAAGGTGGAGCAGTTTGTCACGCTCGCTCTGCATCATGCGTGTTACGGGAATGCCTGTCCAGCGTGATACCACCTCGGCGATGTCATCAGCTGTGACTTCCTCACGGACATAGCGCATAGAGTTGGCATTGCCGCTAAGGTTCTCCTGTACTTTCTTAATATCCTCTTCAAGTTCTTTGAGTTTACCATAGCGTATCTCGGCAACCTTTCCGTAGTTGCCTTCACGTTCTGCCTTGTCAGCCTCGAAGCGCAGGCGTTCTATCTCCTGCTTGTTCTGTTGGATTTTGTCAACCAAGTTCTTTTCTCTTACCCATTCGGAACGCATACGCATCTCCTCATCCTGAAGTGTGGCGATAGTCTTGCCAAGTTCGGCAAGTTTCTCCTTGTCGTTCTCGCGCTTTATTGCCTCACGTTCTATCTCGAGTTGCTTGAGACGGCGAGAGAGTTCATCGAGTTCCTCAGGCACGCTGTCTCGCTCCATGCGCAGTTTTGCAGCAGCCTCGTCCATGAGGTCGATTGCCTTATCAGGCAGGAAACGGTCGGAGATGTAGCGCTCAGACAGGGTCACGGCAGCAATGCAGGCATCATCCTGTATGCGGACGCGGTGGTGGTTCTCGTAGCGCTCTTTCAGTCCACGCAGTATGGAGATGGCAGAGAGTTCGTCGGGCTCATCAACCATAACTATCTGGAAGCGTCGCTCCAGGGCCTTGTCTTTCTCGAAGTACTTCTGATACTCATTGAGAGTAGTGGCACCAATGGCACGCAGTTCGCCACGGGCCAGGGCAGGCTTCAGTATGTTTGCTGCATCCATAGCACCCTCGCCACCGCCAGCACCCACGAGGGTATGAATCTCATCGATGAAGAGGATTATCTTGCCCTGTGACTCTATCACGGCGTTGATGACACCCTTGAGTCGCTCTTCAAACTCGCCCTTGTACTTAGCACCAGCCACGAGAGCACCCATGTCGAGGGTGTAGATTTCTTTCTCCTTCAGATTCTCGGGCACGTCTCCACGCACGATTCGCTGAGCCAGTCCTTCGGCAATTGCCGTCTTACCCGTGCCAGGTTCACCTATTAGTATAGGGTTGTTCTTGGTACGGCGTGACAGTATCTGGAGCACACGACGAATCTCATCGTCACGTCCTATAACAGGGTCTAACTTTCCGTTCTTGGCATCAGAAACGAGATTTTTGCAGAAGCGGTTAAGTGCCTCTTTGCCAGTCATTTGTTGTTCTTGGTTCATCATCATGGTAAAACTCCTTTCTTTTTTGTTTCGTAGTTTAAATAGTTGTTTGGTTGATAATGTTCCGTCAATAAACATACCATGATATGGAGTTGTGTCATTTTGGCAAATATGATGCCAAAGTGACAAAGTTTGCCATTAAATTTGTTTAATTGCATAATAATTGGTAATTTTGTGAATTCATTAATAAAAGAGCATGCTCGAATTTTGCATCATAACGTGTACCTATAACGCAGAGCAGGTGATACAGCGTACCTTGGACAGTGTAGCCTCACAGACGTGGGGTGGGGTGCATCATGTGATAATCGACGGTGGTTCGACTGATGCCACAGTGGAAAAAGCTAAGAGGGCACAGGAGGATCATGGTGATATGATACGCTACACCATAGTGAGTGAGAGCGACAGGGGACTGTACGATGCCATGAACAAAGGGCTGAGGTATGCCATAGGTGACTACGTGCTTTTTCTAAATGCGGGTGACACCCTGCATACGGAGAGGACGCTGGAGGAAATAGCAAAAAAAGTTAACGAAAACGCCTCGCATCTCAAACCTCAAAGTTTACACCTCCCAGGGGTGATATATGGCGACACTAACATAGTTGATGCCACAAACCGATATGTGGGAAAGCGCGAGCATAACCCGCCAGAGGTGCTGACATGGAGGTCTTTTAAGGATGGTATGCTGGTGTGTCATCAGGCGTTTTATGCGAGGACTGACATAGCACGCAAGACTGCATACGACCTCAGATACCATTTCTCGGCAGATGTGGACTGGTGCATCAGGGTGATGAAGAGAGCAGAGACTGAGGGACTGCAGTTGCTCAATGTGAGACAAGTGGTGTGCAACTTTCTTGCTGGTGGACTGACCATAAAGAACCACCGTCAGTCGTTGCATGAGCGCTTTCGCATAATGGTAAAGCACTACGGACTGATAACAGCTATTGTTAAACATATAGGATTTGTTTTTAATTGAAGAATTGACAAATTGAAAAAGAAACTTGTTACATATGGTTTGTTGTTCCTTGCTTTCTGCGTCACAGCGCAGGGTGGCGAGGTGCTGACGCTGGACTCTTGTCGTAGTCGTGCCATGCATGCCAACAAACAGATAGGCATGGCAAAGGCGAAGCATGAGATGTCTGTTAACGTAAGGAAGTCGGCACGCACCAAGTATCTTCCTCATATAGACTTGGCAGGCGGCTACATGTATTCCTCACGTGAGATATCACTATTGAGTGATGCGCAGAAGAGTGCCATAGGAGGTATTGGTACCACCACCATAAGCAGGCTGGATACTAAGATTGGAAGTACAATAGAGGTGATGGCACAGAGGGGGATGATTTCGCCTCAGGTGGCATCCGACCTCGGTACTATAATACGAGTAGTGGGTTCGCCAATGGCGCAGTCTATCGAGGCGTATGGCAACGAGCTGGGACAGAGAATTGTGGATGCCTTCTCTACCAATACGCACCACTTGTTTACGGCATCTGCCGTGTTGGTACAACCTATATTTATGGGTGGTGCCATAGTGGCAGGAAACAAGATTGCCGATATATCAGAGCGTGTGGCAGAGACCAATATCGAGGCAAAGCAAAGTGACGTGACATATGTGGTGGACAATGCTTACTGGACGGTGGTGTCGCTACGCCATAAGCAGTTGCTTGCCGACAAATATCTGATGTTAGTGCAGAAGCTCGACGACGACGTGCACAATATGATAAAGGAGGGTGTTGCTACACGAGCCGACGGTCTAAAGGTTGATGTTGCCGTAAATGAGGCTGAGATGACAAAGACTAAGGTTGATAATGCCCTGGCGCTCGCCAAGATGTTCCTGTGTCAGCAGTGTGCTATGGACCTGGACAGCGACATAACCCTCGCCGATGAGATGAAGGAAGACCTCGACATAGTGCCCGAGGAGAATACTAACACGGACTATAACTATGAAGGACGTCATGAGCTACGCATGCTCAACGATGCGATAGAGATATCACGACAGCAGACGAAGATAGCGCGTGCAGCCTACCTACCACAGTTGTCGCTTATAGGAGGTGCTTTCTTTACCAACCCCAGTGTTTATAACGGTTTCGAGAGAAAATTCAAGGGAGCCTTCAATGTGGGTGTGATGATGAGAGTGCCGGTACTCGATTGGGGTGATAATGCCTATAAGATAAAAGCATCAAAATGTGCCACGAACCTTGCACAACTCACTTATAACGAGGCTCACGACATGATAGAGTTGCAGGTGTCACAGAGTAAGTTCAAGGTGAAAGAAGCGAACAAAAACTTCGTGGCGGCAAAGAAGAATATACAAAGTGCTGAGGAGAACCTGAGATGCGCCAACTTAGGATTCAGAGAGGGCGTGATGGGTACTACCGACGTGATGGCAGCACAGACGGCATGGCTCAAGGCAAAGACGCAGAAGATAGATGCCGAGATAGATGTCAAATTAAGTGAAATCGCATTAGACAAAGCATTGGGAAGATATGGAAAGTAAAGAACAACATAAGAGTGTGATGATTGCGCTGGCGGTATTCTGCGCAGTGGTAATCATTGTGGGATTGATAGGCTTCTTCACTATCGGCAGTGAGAAGGAGATTATACAGGGACAGATAGAGGTAGAAGAATATCGCGTATCGAGCAAGGTGCCGTCAAGGGTGCTGAGAATACTCGTTAAAGAGGGCGACTATGTTCACGTTGGCGACACTCTCGCCATTCTTGATGCCCCTGACGTGGTGGCAAAGGCAAAACAGGCTATTGGAGCGGAAAATGCTGCTGAGGCAATGAGCGACATGGCTACAGCTGGTGCCCGAAAGGAACAGATACGGGGTGCCTACGAACTGTGGCAACAGGCAAAGGCAGGACTGGACATAGCCAAGAAATCATACGAAAGGGTGCAGCGACTATTCGACGAGGGAGTGGTGAGCGAACAAAAGCGTGACGAGGCATATGCACAGTATAAGGCTTATGAAGCACAGGAAAAAGCCGCCAAGAGTCAGTATGATATGGCTCAGAATGGTGCTCGCAGAGAAGAGAAGGCGGCAGCACAGGCTCAGGTAAAGAGAGCACAGGGTGCTGTTGACGAGGTTGAATCCTATCATAAGGAAACAATACAGATAGCCCAGATGGAGGGCGAGGTGAGCACCATATATCCCAAGGTGGGTGAACTGATAGGTGCAGGTAGTCCCATTATGACCATATCGATAATGAACGATATGTGGGGCGCCTTCAATCTGCGTGAGGACCAACTGAAGGGCATGAAAATAGGCGACACGTTCAATGCCTATGTACCTGCTTTTGACAAGGAAATGGAGATGAAGGTGACTTCGATAAAGGATGAGGGTTCTTACGCTACGTGGAAGGCTACAAAATCTAACGGACAGTTTGATATGAAGACTTTCGAAGTGAAGGCCACTCCAATAAATAAGTTTGATGGCTTGCGTCCAGGCATGTCGGTAATTATTAGATAGTTGATAATTGATAATTAAGGGTTGAGGGAACTCATAAGACGTGAAATAAGGACATTTCTTCGCCACCCTATATATATAATATGTATGGTGGTGTTGCCATTGTTCGTCACTGTGTTTTTCTCCACACTGATGGACGATGGTCAACCTCTCAAGATGCCTATAGGTATTGTGGATCTCGACAATACGGGCACTACAAGGAAGTTGACACGTATGATAGATGCTTTCCAGAATACGCAAGTTGTGGCTCACTATCCTTCTATTGAAGAGGCACGAAATGCTATTCAACGCAATGAGATATACGGTTTTGTACTCTTTCCCCACAATCTTACCAGTGACATATTGAGTGGTCGTCAGCCACGCATGTCATTCTATTTTACCAATACCTCGCTGACAGCAGGTGCTCTAACCTATAAGGATATGAAGACTATGTGTGCTCTTGCCTCGGCAGGGGTGGGGCAGGGTGTGATGCAGGCTCGGGGTGTTACCTCGCACCAGATAGTAGCTTTTCTTCAACCTGTCAGCATAGACCTTCACATGATAGGTAATCCGTGGGTGAGCTATAATATTTTCCTGTGTGCTATGCTTATACCAGGCATGGTGCTTCTTTTTATATTCCTTATTACAGTATATGCTGTAGGTACGGAGATAAAGTTTGGAACGGGTAAAGAATGGCTGAGAATTGCTGGAGGTAACATTGTTAAAGCTCTGGTTGGTAAGATGTTACCATATACACTGATATTCTTTACGGTGTTTTCTGCCATTATGTTTTATCTCTTTGGCATACTCCATTTTCCTGCCCCTGGCGGCTTTGGCAGAATTCTCCTCCTGTGTCTTTTGTCGGTACTATCATCACAGGGTTTTGCCCTGTTTGTTTTCGGTCTTATGCCATCGCTTCGCATGTCTATGAGTATATGTTCTCTATGGGCTGTGCTAAGTTTCTCCATGGTGGGCACTGCCTTTCCTGTATTTGCTATGGACGCTCCATTGCAGTCAGCGGCGTGGCTGTTTCCTATGCGTCATTTCTATAAGATATACCAGTTGTGTGTATTCAATACATACCCTCTCAGCGATGTTGCCATCCATATTGGTGTGATGTTGTTGTTTACTTTGTTACCATTGCTCACTCTGCGTCGTATTCGCAAGGCGATGATAATGTATGAATATCAGGCGTGAGAAGATTGAATCTTGAACTATTTTGATTACATAATAGACGAGTTCCGTGCCATACTGAAGGATGAAGGCGTGTTGTTATTCTTCATCTTTCTGCCTATAGGCTATCCATTGATATATTCGTGGATATACAATAACGAGGTGGCACGCGATGTTCCTGTTGCTGTGGTTGATGACTCGCATTCTACGCTCAGCCGTGAGTTTATACGCAAGTATGACGCTATGCCTGATGTTTCTGTAGCCCTGAAGTGCAAGGATATGGATGAGGCGAAGAGTGCCATTGGTCATGGTGACGTTTACGGCATAATATATTTTCCTCAGGACTTTGCACAGAAAATAGGTAGGATGGAGCAAGGTCATGTCAGCGTTTATTGTGATATGAGCTATATGCTTGCCTACAAGGCGATATTCCAGTCGGCAACAGCCGTTAGTGGTGTTATGGGCGCAGAGATACAACGACTGGCACTGCAGAAATATACTACTCGCGATGAGGAGATCAGTGTCCGTCCTGTAGAGTTTGACGAGGTGCCGATATTCAACACTACTGGCGGTTATGGCAACTTTATCATTCCAGCTGTTCTTGTCCTTATCATCCAGCAGGCCATGCTTCTTGGTGTGGGAATGTTGGCAGGCACACGCCGAGAAGACGAGAAATCATATTTCCGCAAACCGATGTCGGGCATAGTGATACAAAGGAGAGCCATTGTACTGCGAACCCTTGGCAATGCTACGGCATACATACTTCTTTTTGCTGTTATGCTGGCATGGATAACGCTCGTAGTTCCGCATATCTTCGGCTTTGTCAGCATGGTTCATGCCTGGGATTTGTTCCTCTTTCTCCTGCCTTACCTCGTAGCATGTTCTTTCTTTGCCATCACAGCGAGCGAGATGGTGCGTTATCGTGAGAACGTGATACTTGTAGTTGTCTTTACATCTCTCCCCATGCTTTTTATCAGCGGTATCAGTTGGCCTCAAAGTAGTATATCAGGTTTCTGGCAGGGAGTATCATGTATCTTCCCCAGTACGTTTGCAATCCGCGGTTTTGTACGCATGAACAGTATGGGTGCACTGCTCAGCGACTGTGTAACAGAATATGTTGCCCTATGGATCCTCGCTATAGTATATCTTGCCTTCTCACTAATAATAGCAATCAGAAGGGAAAGAAGACTGATGAGGGAGGTGAAGATTGAAGATTGAAAATTCCTACTATGTTACGTTTCCTTTTGTTTTCTATGATAATGTTTGCGTTAGAGGCAACAGCTTCTGACGACCTTACGTTGTGGTATAACCGTCCGGCACAATACTGGGAGGAGGCACTGCCAATAGGCAACGGCCGTCTGGGGGCTATGATATCGGGTAGTGTGGAGCAAGACACCATACAACTCAATGAGGATACTTTCTGGAGTGGTAGCCCATATAACAACTATAACGAAAACTGCCTGCCACACCTGCAGGAGATGCGTGACCTGATAGCGCAGGAAACGGAGGAGGGCTATATCGGAGCTCAGAAGTTGGCTCTGAAGAATATGGTTGCCGACATAGAGAAGACGGGTCACGGAATGGCTTATGAATCAGTAGGCAGGATGCTTCTGTCACTGGGGCATTATGAATATACCAACTACCGTCGTTGGCTCGATGTTTCGAATGCTACAGCAGGAGTGAGGTACGAAAGTGGCGGTATCACCTATGAGCGTACGTATTTTGCGTCATTTATAGATAAGGTGATATTCATCCGACTCACAGCAACAAAGAATGGTAAGGTCATCAACCCCATAAAGAACAAGGAGGTGCTAAGGCCATCAATAAAATTCCTGTCGCCAGAGAAGAGCGATAGGGTGACGGTGACGGTGGAGAAAGGCGACCCCTCGATGATAGTGGTGAAGAGTTCCCTAGTAAAACCTGATATGGAGCATGTTCCAAACAAATTGGAGTGCTATACCCTCGTACGCTCCATAGAGGACGATAAGGGTATAACCATCGTGGTGAGCTGTGGAACTAATTTTAATGGTTACAATAGTGAGGTGGCAGATGCCAAGAAAAAGGCGGCATACTATATGGAAGCCTTCTGCAAGAAAGTTAATACGTTTAACTACGGACAGTACCATACCACTTACTATGCCAAAGCCCTGTACGACCACACCTGGAAGTACAAGAAGCAATTTGATAGGGTGACACTCGACTTGGGTTGTGACTCTCTACAGGCTTCGAAGGATACAGAGACGCGTATAAGGGAATTTTCTACCTCTTATGATCCATCGCTTGTTTCGCTCTATTTCCAGTTTGGCAGGTATCTGCTCATTTCATCCTCACAGCCAGGCACACAACCTACTAATCTGCAGGGGATATGGAATCCTGATGGAAGGCAATATCCAGCGTGGGATTCAAAATACACCACCAATATCAACGTGGAAATGAACTACTGGCCTGCAGAGGTGACTAATCTCTCTGAGTGTCATGAACCATTCCTCCAGATGGTCAAGGACGTGAGCAAGACAGGACAGGAAACGGCACGCAAGATGTACGGGGCTCGTGGCTGGGTGATGCACCACAATACCGACCTATGGCGTGCTACAGGAGCGGTGGATAATCATATCGCTGCTATATGGCCTACGGGTGGAGCGTGGTTCTGTTCACATATCTGGGAGCACTATCTCTACACAGGTGATAAGAATTTCCTCAAAGATTATTACCCCGTGATGAGGGGTGCAGCGCAGTTCTTTCAGGACTTTATGTACAAGGACCCTGTGACTGGATATATGGTGGCAGGACCGTCTGTTTCGCCAGAAAATCATCCTGGCATAGCCAGTTATGTCGATGAAAAAAAAGGCAAGAAGCAAAACTGTGCCGTATTCTCAGGAGTGACTATGGATAATCAACTGATTTACGACCTGTTACGCAACACTTCTATAGCTGCTAAGACGTTAGGGGTTGATAGCGAGTTTGCTGATAGCCTCGATGCCCTCCGTGAGCAGTTGCCACCCATGCAGATAGGCAGGTTCGGACAGTTGCAGGAATGGCTGCAGGACTGGGACAAGGAGAATAGTAGTCATCGCCACATATCACATTTGTGGGGCGCATTCCCTGGCAACCAAGTGTCGCCTTATTCCAATCCCATGCTTTTTCAGGCGGTGAGGAAATCGCTGGAGGGACGAGGTGATGCCTCCCGAGGATGGTCTATGGGCTGGAAGGTGTGTCAATGGGCACGCCAGCAAGATGGCAACCATGCTTTACAACTAATAAAGAACCAGCTGAAACTGAAAACCCCGAATGCACCAATGAGAGATCCTGACGGAGGCACTTATGCCAATATGTTTGATGCACATCCGCCATTCCAAATAGATGGTAATTTTGGCTGTTGTGCAGGTATTGCAGAAATGCTGGTACAAAGTCATGACGGAGCACTCCACATACTGCCTGCTTTGCCAGATGAATGGGCTAAGGAGGGCTGCATCACAGGACTGCGCACTCGAGGGGGCTTTGAAATTGTGAAACTGCAATGGAAGGATGGCAAGATAAATCATCTTGTGATAAAATCTTTGCTCGGTGGCAATCTTAGAATACGTTCGGCAGAACCTTTGTTAACAGTAACCAGAACGAAGGTTCCTGTACCGTACCATCCTGCCCGTCATACTATGAAGATAGACCTTACACCACTCGTTGTGGCAAAGGGCGCAAATCCCAACCTTTTGATGCATCAGTACGAAATTCCTGCTCCTCATATCGTGGATGAAACGAAGATACCAGCTCTGCGTCTGAAGCCTACTCAGATTTACGACATCATGACCGTAGCTGATCAACAGATAGAGTTAGTAACACCATACTCAAAATTCTGAAGATGACAAAGGAACAAATACTTGCAAAACTTACTGCCTCCTGCGCAAGAGCCGAACATTGCCTTGACGACATGAGAAAGAAGATGGAGCGCTGGCAGGTGGAGGTGGACGTTCAGGAGGAAGCACTCCGGTATCTTGTCAAGGAGAAGTTTATCGATGAGAGTCGCTATGCCCGCTATTTCATCAACGATAAGATTAAATACAACCGATGGGGTAGGCGCAAGGTGGAACAGGCGCTGTATTTCAAGCACATACCTCGCGAGGTCTATCAGCCCATTCTCGATGAAATGGCCGATGATGACTACGAGGAAATACTACTCCCTTTGCTTCAAACCAAGGTGAAAAGCGTAAAGTACAATTCCGACTATGAAAAACGCATGAAACTCATTCGCTTTGCTATGCAAAGAGGCTTTTCTTATTCGCAAGCCGAGACATGTGTCAGTAAATTGCAGGAAAAATGAGCAAAATGTAAGCTATTATTTGTCTATTCCATATTTTTTTGTTAACTTTGCGGAGTTTTTAAGCTAATAGTTATAACCACAAGAATACAAAAAACAGAATGGAAAAGAAATTACTTCTGGGTGATGAGGCCATCGCTTTAGGTGCGATACATGCTGGACTTAGTGGCGTGTACGCATATCCTGGCACCCCATCAACAGAAATTACAGAATTTATTCAGACCAACCCCTACGCTAAGGAACAGAAGATTCGTTCTCGCTGGTGTACCAACGAGAAAACTGCTATGGAGGCTGCTCTCGGTATGTCGTATGCAGGCAAGCGTGCCCTGGTGTGTATGAAGCATGTAGGCATGAACGTTTGTGCTGATGCGTTTGTCAATAGTTCTATAACTGGTGTGGAGGGTGGTCTCGTAGTTCTTGCTGCTGACGACCCTTCTATGCATTCCAGCCAGAACGAGCAGGACTCTCGCTTCTATGGTAAGTTTGCTCTTATCCCAATCTTTGAGCCTTCTAACCAGCAGGAGGCATATGACATGATGCAGGTTGCCTTCGACTTCTCTGAGGCTATCAAGGAACCAGTTCTTCTGCGTGTGGTAACACGTCTGGCTCACTCTCGTGCCGCTGTCGAGGTTAAGGAACCCAAGGCACAGAACGAGATGAAACCTTCATGCGACCAGTGGGTACTGCTCCCAGGTATAGCTAAGCAAAAGTATTCCGTACTGCTCGAGAAACAGGAGCAGATGCTCATGGCTGCTAACAAGAGTCAGTTTAATATCTCTGAATACGGCGAGTCAACCGACAAGGCAAACAAGGTTGGCATCATCGCCTGTGGTATTGGCTACAACTACGTCAAGGAGGCCCTCTCACAGTTGCCAGCAGAGAAGCAGGCTATGTTCAATGTAGAGAAGGTGTCACAGTATCCTCTTCCTGAGCAACGCATACAGATGCTTGCTAAGGAGTCTGGCAAACTGCTCGTAGTAGAGGATGGTCAACCTGTGGTAGAGCAGGATGTGAAGGCTCTCCTCGGTACAGGCTATATTGTTACAGGTCGTCTTACAGGTGCTCTCCCTCGCACGGGCGAGCTCACTCCTGACTGTGTGGCTGCAGCTCTCGGCGTACCTGCTCCACAGCTTATGGCTCCTGCCAAGAACCTTGCAGGACGTCCTCCACAGCTTTGTCAGGGATGCGGACACAGAGACGTGTATGCCGCACTCCGTGAGATTATCGACGAGATGCCTGATGCACGTGTGTTTGGCGATATAGGTTGCTACACTCTTGGCGCTCTGCCTCCATTCAAGGCTTTGTCAAGTTGTGTGGATATGGGTGCTTCAATCACTATGGCGAAGGGTGCTGCCGATGCAGGTCTGCGCCCAGCTATAGCTGTGATAGGCGACTCTACTTTCACTCACTCTGGTATGACGGGTCTGCTCGATGCCATCAACGACAACAGCCCTATCACGGTTATCATTTCCGACAACCTCACCACAGGTATGACGGGAGGTCAGGATAGTGCAGGTACCAACAAGTTTGAAGCTATCTGTCTTGGCCTTGGTATGGATCCTGAACACCTCCACGTTGTTACTCCTCTGCCAAAGAATATTCCGGCTATCGCACAGCTCATTCGTGATGAGATTGCCTATGAGGGTGTCAGCGTAATCATCCCTCGCCGCGAGTGCATCCAAACGGCTTCACGCCATGCTCGTGAGAAGGCGAAGGCAAAAGCTAATTCATAATTCATAATTAAACGTGATATGAAGAAAGATATAATTTTATGTGGAGTAGGAGGTCAAGGAATCCTCTCCATCGCAACAATAATAGGTGAGGCAGCAACACGTGCCAACGTAAACCTAAAGCAGGCAGAGGTACATGGAATGAGTCAGCGCGGAGGCGATGTGCAGTCAAATCTCCGTCTCTCAACAGACCCTATATACAGCGACCTGATTGCGAAGGGTGGGGCAGACCTCATCATCTCTATGGAACCTATGGAGGCTTTGCGCTATCTGCCTTACCTATCCAAGGATGGTGTGATAGTTACCAGCAACAAACCATTTGTCAATATCCCTAACTATCCTGAGGAGCAGGCTCTCTTTGCCGAACTCTCATCGCTTCCTCACGTGGTGCAGCTCGACATCGAGGCTGTTGCCAAGGATGCCGGTAGCGCTCGCAGCGCTAACGTAGTGCTCCTCGGTATGGCAGCAAAGTATATAGAGATAGTTTCAGCTGAAGCCCTTCGCGAAGCTGTTGCAACCATCTTTGCTCGTAAGGGCGAGAAGGTGGTTGAGGCCAACCTGAAAGCCTTTGATATGGGCGCTAATGCTTAATTCATAATTTTCAATTCTCAATTTTCAATTTGAATAATGGCTTACAGAAGAGAATTACCCGATTGGAAGTCCGAGTATCTTGATCCAGAACTCGAGACCATGTCACGTCAGCAGATAGAGCAGCTCCAGGTGGAGCGCCTGAAGGAGACTGTTCAGCGTTGTATGAACAATCCTTTCTATAAGGCACGCCTTGAGGAGGCTGGCGTATCACCCGATAATATCACGTCTGTTGACGATATCCGTCGCATACCTTTCACCACCAAGCAGGACCTGCGCGATACCTATCCTTTTGGTCTTGCAAGCGCACCCCTGCGTGAGTGCGTGCGTCTGCACAGCTCGTCAGGTACCACGGGCAACCCTACCGTTATTCTTCATACCCAGAAGGATCTCGACGAGTGGGCTAACCAGGTGGCTCGTAACCTGTGGATGGTGGGACTGCGTCCTGACGACGTGTTCCAAAACTCTTCTGGTTACGGCATGTTTACCGGTGGCTTGGGATTCCAGTATGGTGCCGAGCGACTGGGCATGCTCACCGTTCCTGCTGCAGCAGGCAACTCCCTGCGACAGATAAAGTTCATGACCGACTTCGGCACGACGGCTGTTCATGCCGTGCCTTCATACGTGACACGTCTCTATGAGGTGATGCAGGAACAGGGTGTTGACCCTCGTAAGGATACCAAGCTGAAGGTGCTTGCCATAGGTGCCGAGCCTCACTCTGAGGAACAGCGTCAGCGCATAGAGCAGATGCTGGGTGTCAAGGCTTACAACTCCTTCGGCATGTCCGAGATGTGCGGACCTGGTGTGGGCTTTGAGTGTAAGGAGCAAAACGGCCTCCACTTCTGGGAGGACTACTATATCGTTGAGATAGTTGACCCTGAGACACTGGAGCCAGTGCCCGATGGCGAGATAGGCGAGCTCGTGCTCACCTCTATCCGTCGTGAGGCCATGCCACTCCTGCGCTACCGCACTCGCGACCTCACCCGTGTGTTGGGTCGCAGTTGTCCTTGCGGACGTAACCATGTGCGTCTCGACCGCATGAAGGGTCGTTCCGACGATATGATGGTGCTCCGTGGCGTCAACATCTTCCCTATACAGATAGAGAAGATACTGATGCAGTTCAAGGAGTTGGCAAATAATTACCTTATCACGCTTACCACCGACGACAATAATGACAATATGACCGTCGAGGTAGAACTTGAGGAGCTGTTTACCGATGACTACCAGCGCCTGGAGGCCTTGAAGAAGTCTGTCACACGTGCGCTGAAGGACGAGATACTTCTCACACCTATCGTGAAACTTGTACCAAAGGGCAGCCTCCCCGTTTCTGAGGGAAAGGCTGTACGTGTAGTTGATAAGAGAACTGTTTATAAATAAGGTTTAGAGTTATGACTATCAAACAAATTTCCATATTCATAGAGAATAAGAGTGGTGCGCTACTCAATGTTCTGAAGTTGTTGCGTGACAATGGCATAAGCATTATCATCAGTAATATCAGCGATACATCGGAGTTCGGTATCTATCGTCTTATCTGCAGCGATACGGAGAAGGCATTCTCTATACTGCGTGATAAGGGCATAAATGTCACCATCACCAACATCTATGCTATACGCCTTGCCGACAACAAGGTGGGAGCGGCTGCCGACGTTATGACGCTCATCACCGAGGCTGGAGTGGGTATCAAGTATATGTATTCATTCCTGCTCGATGGTAAGGGAGTACTGCTGTTCCGTGCCGACAATGAGGAGAAGGCTAATGAGGTTATCATGCTCAATAAGCTCAATTTCCTGAGTGATAAGGATTTGCAATAATTACTATATCTAACTAACGACAAAAGTTCAAAAAAACGAAACGATGAAAAAGTATTTCCTGTTTGTTGCAGCCACCTTTGCGGCAACAATCATAGCAAGGGCAGAAACAGAGGTTACAGCCCTTCAGCTTAATGAGGAAGCAACTGGAGAATACGTTGACGTAAACACCGACCAGGCATTCCTCGAACAACACAAACCCTTTATGGCTCCGCCACTAGCTGATGGACCTCATGACGAGGTAGGCTACTGGGCTCAGAAGGTTGCTTCACGACTCAAAGTAACTGGTTATGCACAAGCAGGTTATAACGCTACGTTCAACGAAGGCGCTAACAATACCAACTCCTTTGAGATGCGTCGTGTCATCCTCATGGTGGGTGCCGATATAGCCCCTCATTTCTATGCTTTCTTCATGCACGACTTCAAGAGTGGCGGCATGCAGGAGTACTATATGGAGTACCGTCCTTGCAAGGCGTTCAACGTGCGCCTGGGACAGTCAAAGCGTGAGTTCACGCTCGAGAACCCCATGTCGCCTACCGTGCTTGAGAGCATCGGTCCGATGGCGCAGAGCGTATTCTGGCTCAACGGTGCCGACCCTCTTATGTCCAACGGCTCAGGTCGTGACATGGGACTGATGTTCTACGGCGACGTGTTCAAGGGACGCCTGCGCTATGTTGCCGAGGTGGTCAACGGCGGACAGATCAACACCTCTGACAAGAACAATCAGAAAAACTTCATCGGCAAACTGGAGTATAAGTTCCTGCCAAACCTGCGCATCGGCGTGTCTGGCGAGCTGGGACACGGCTACTCTGTGGCTTACTCTGCCTACAACCCCGACCTCTATGATAATGAGAACAAGAAGGGTATGACCTACCGTCAGAACCGCTGGGCTTTCTCTGGCGAGTGGAAGTCAAAGAAGACGGGTACCGACTATTTCCGCCACCGCTGCGCTTCAGTACGTGCTGAGGTAATGGGCGGCATGGACGGCAACGTGCACAGCTTCGGCGGTTACGTTTCATCTGCCATACCTGTATATAAGCAGCTCGACATAGTCGCTATGGTCGATAACTTCAATTACAACACCAGCAAGAACTACCTGCAGACCAACTTTATGGCAGGCATACAGCTGTGGCTCCACACCAAGTGCCGTCTGCAGTTGCAATATACCTACTGCGCTCTCAGCTCAGCCCATCGTGCCGACCTCGGCAAGAGCAACTGCTCAAAAATCGACGCACAGGTGCAGGTGGCGTTTTAACAGTTCACAGTTCATAGTTCATAGTTAAGAGTAAAAAGATGTTTATCAAGATTCTCCTTACAGTAATATTCCTCTGCGTCACAGTAGCAGTGGGCATATACAGCCGTCGTCAGGCAAACACCGTTGAGGGCTTCGTCCTCGGAGGACGTAATGTGGGCGGATGGCTCACGGCATTCGCCTTTGGAACGTCGTATTTCTCTGCCGTAGTATTCGTCGGCTATGCCGGACAGTTCGGTTGGAAGTACGGCATGTCGTCAGCTTGGATAGGCGTAGGCAACGCCGTGATAGGTTCGCTGCTCGCGTGGGTGATACTCGGACGTCGCACCCGCCTCATGACACAGCATATAGAGTCGCGCACCATGCCCGACTTCTTCGGTACCCGCTACGGCGACGAGTGGCTTCGCATCATAGCCTCCGTCATCGTCTTCGTGTTCCTCATCCCCTACACAGCAGGTGTGTATATGGGTATATCCAAACTCTTCGAGATGGGTTTTGGCATTCCCTATGAATACTGCGCCATGACTATGGCAGTATTGACCGCTGTCTATGTCATCTTGGGAGGCTATAAGGCAACAGCCATCAACGACTTCATCCAGGGCATCATCATGCTCTTTGGCATCACCACCGTTATCGCCGTAGTGCTCAATTCGCAGGGCGGACTCGTGGAGGCTTACCACAAGATGGTTGCTATGGCACCCAATCAGGATGACCTACAGCGTGGCAAGGAACTGTATGCCAACTTCCAGGCAGGCGATTTTGCTTCGTGGTTTGGTCCCAATCCTCTCTCACTCTTCGGCGTGGTAGTGCTCACGTCACTCGGCACATGGGGACTGCCACAGATGGTGGGTAAGTTCTACAGCATCACCGACGAGTCAGCCATACGTCGTGGCACCATCATCTCCACCATCTTCGCATTCATCGTAGCAGGCGGATGCTATTTCCTCGGTGGTTTCGGACGCCTTTTCCTGCCCACAGCCTTCAACGCTGAGAAGGGCAAATTCGTTTACGACAACATAGTACCCTCCATGCTCGAGACCCTCCCCGACGTGCTCATAGCACTCGTCATACTCCTGGTGCTCTCAGCATCCATGTCAACCCTTGCAGGACTGGTGCTCACATCGTCATCTACCATGACGCTCGACCTCATCTATCGTGACAAGAAGTCGGAGATAGGCGAGGTAGAAGGCGGCGAGATCGACGATATGGTAGCCGAAAAGGTGGAGCGCCGTAAGGTTGTCGTTATGCGCGTGCTCATAGTGTTCTTCATCGTCATATCACTTATGATAGCCCTCAACCCACCACAGTTTATCGCTCAGCTCATGGGCATCTCGTGGGGTGCTCTGGCAGGTGCCTTCCTTGCTCCGTTCATGCTGGGACTGTACTGGAAGGGCGTCACCCGTGCCGCTGTATGGGCATGCTTCGTGTGGGGTGTAGGTATCACCGTTGTCAACATGATGCTGGGCAATCCTATCAATCCCATCGACTGCGGCGCAATCGCTATGGTAGGAGGCTTTGTGGTTGTCACCATCGTCAGCCTCACCACTCCTAAGCTCAGCAGCAAACTGGTTGATCGCATCTTTAAGTGTTATAATTAATGTCTTCCCTAAAGCAAATACTCACCGACGGCGATAACTTCGCACGCGAGACGGGCTGTCGCATCACCGACATTCGCGAGGGCTACGCCCGTGCCGAACTCACCGTGGAGTGCCGTCATCTCAACGCGGCAGGCGTATGTCAGGGAGGGGTATATTTCACCCTTGCCGACATCACCTTTGCCGCTGTCATGAACTCCCATCGACTCATTACCGTGGGCGTGCAGAACAGCATCACATACCTCCGTTCGGCACGTGAGGGCGACACCCTCATAGCCGAGACCGAGGAGACGTGCAACCACCACCGCCTGCCCTTCTGCGAGACACGCATCACCAATCAGCACGGCGAGCTCCTCTGCATCGTCACAGGCTCCGCCTATCGCAAGAAGGATAGCTTCAATTACGAAGGGTTGGAATAACTCCCCTCTAACTCCCCTTAATTTCCCAAAATAAAAAATATGATTCTCAATCGCGAAATGGAATGCATGGACCGTGAGTCCATGACCAAGCTACAGTCGGAGCGACTCGTAGCCACAGTAAAAAGATGTTATGAAAATGTGCCTTTCTACCGCAGGAAGATGGACAAGATGGGTGTGAAGCCCGAGGACATCAAGGGCATACAAGACATACACAAACTGCCCTTCACCACCAAGCACGACCTGCGTGACGAGTACCCCTTCGGACTCAATGCCGTGCCCATGAGTGAGGTAGTGCGTATCCACGCCTCATCAGGCACCACGGGCAAACCCGTCGTAGGCACCTACACCAAGAAGGACCTTGAGATGTGGGCAGAGTGCGTGGCACGCGTACTGGCTGTGGGCGATGTAGGCCCTGGCGACGTCGTACAGGTGGCATACGGCTACGGACTCTTCACAGGCGGTCTGGGCGCACACGACGGCGTACTCGCACGCGGAGCAGTACAGCTGCCTATCTCTGCCGGCAATTCCGAGAAGCAGATCATGCTCATGAAGGACTTCGGCACTACCGCCATCTGCTGCACCCCGTCCTATGCCCTCCACCTTGCTGAGGTGATAGAGAAGAGCCCCAATGTCAAGGCAGATGACCTCAAGCTCCGTGTGGGCTTCTTCGGAGCAGAGCCATGGACATGGGGCATACGCCGTGAGTTGGAGAAGAAACTCCACATCAAGGCTATCGACATCTACGGACTCACCGAGATGTGCGGTCCTGGCGTAGGCGGCGAGTGTCAGTTTCAGAACGGCACCCACGTAGCCGAGGATATGTTCTATCCCGAAATCATCAATCCCGAGACTCTCGAGCCTGTGGAGCCAGGCGAGGAGGGCGAGCTCGTATTCACCTCGCTGTGCAAGGAGGCCATGCCTATCCTGCGCTACCGTACCCGCGACCTCACGCACCTCATCTACGACAAGTGCGAGTGTGGACGTACCACCGTGCGTCTCGGCAAGATACTGGGCCGCTCAGACGATATGCTCATCATACGTGGTGTCAACGTCTTCCCAAGCCAGATAGAGACCGTGCTCACCGAGTTCCCGGTATTCACTCCGCAGTACTTCATCACCGTCGACCGCAAGAACAACGAAGACACCTTCGACCTCGACGTGGAGCTGCGCGAGGAGTACTTCTCACCAAACCCTGCCAAGCAGATGCCGTTTATCAAGCCGCTCTACGACCGCATCGTATCACTCGTAGGCATCAAGCCAAACATCCACATCAAGGAGCCAGGCAACATCGAGCGTTCTACAGGCAAGGCAAAGCACGTACTCGACAAGCGTACGCTCCTCAGTGACTGGAAGTAGGGCAATTTTCAATTTTCAATCTTCAATCTTCAATTAGATAATAATGCTCGACAAAACCATAGTTTCTGAGACAATCGACAGTATGGGCTTGGGAGACTTCTCTCAGGCCACCATACGTGACATACAGACCCTCTCACGTCAGTTGGAGCAGAAGACTGGCGAACCCGTCATCCACCTCGAGATGGGCGTGCCGGGACTCCAGCCGTCCCAGATAGCACTCCGTGCAGAGCAGGAGGCACTCTCGTCAGGCTGCGCCACACAGTATCCCCCCAACGGCGGCATACCACGCATCAAGAAGGCAGCATCAGAGTTTGTCAAGGCGTTCATAGGCGCCAGCATCGACCCCCTGTGCTGCATACCCACCACGGGTAGCATGCAGGGCACCTTCGCCACCTTCACCGCACTATATCACGCCATGGGCGTCAGGGTAGGGGGAGGGAAGGACACCGTGCTCTTCATCGAACCCGGTTTCCCTGTGCAAAACACCCAGTGTGACGTCATCGGCCTCAAGCAGGTGGGACTCGACATCCACGACTACCGTGGCGCCGACCTCATCAGCAAGCTTGAGGAGATACTCTCCCAGGGCAATATCTGCAGCATCGTATATTCCAACCCCAACAACCCCTCATGGGTATGCTTCACCGAGGAGGAGCTTGAGGGTATAGGCACGCTTGCCACCAAGTACGATGTCATAGTGCTCGAAGACTTGGCTTACTTCGCCATGGACTTCCGCCGCGACCTCAGCCACCCCTATCAGGCACCCTATCAGGCCACCGTGGCACGCTATACCGACAACTACGTGCTGTGGGTCAGTGGTTCCAAGGCTTTCTCCTACGCAGGCCAGCGTATCGGCGTCACCTGCATCTCGAATAAGCTCTACCACCGCGTATATGAGCCCCTCAAGAGCTTTGGCGTGAGCACCCTCGGCGACTTCTTCACCGGCCGCCTCATGTACACCCTCTCCAGCGGCACCACGCACAGCGTGCAGCACGCCATGTCGGCACTCATGGAGGCAGCCTGCGACGGCTCCTACTGTTTCCTCGACGACGTCAAGGAGTACGGTCGCCGTGCCCGCTACATGAAGGACGTGCTCCTTGCCAACGGCTTCAAGCTCGTCTATGACAACGACATGGGCAACCCCCTCGCCGACGGCTTCTACTTCACCGTATGCTATCCCGGCATGTCAGGCCTCGAGCTCACCCGTGCCCTCATGTACTACGGCATCGCCGTCTTCCCCCTCAATACCATGGGCTCCACCTACGAGGGCGTGCGCATCTGCACCTCCTTCTTCAGTCGTGAGCAGCAGCCCCTCTTCAAGGCGCGCATCGAAGCTTTCGCAGCAGACAATAAGATTTAAGCCTTGCATCAGTGTGGGGTGATTATAACAAAAAGTACAGGACATCAAAATCCTGTACTTTTTTTGTTTGTTTCAGAAAAAATACTTAACTTTGCCGTTCATGAAACTACCATTCCATATTATAGAACTATTGAAGCAGAAGTCTGGTGTGCCCTTGCACATACCTTCTGACTGTGAATTATTGTCTCTTGATATTCAGAGCAAAACAGGTATTCGTATAGGGGCAACAACTCTTAAGCGATTGCTTGGTTTTGCCCAGGATGAGAGATTGCCACATGCCAGTACTCTTGATGCAATAGCCCGTTATTTAGGCTATGCCCATTGGGAGGAATTGTCAAAGGTAGATGACAAGGGAAATTCTGATTTTAATAGTTCTGATGAGGAAATCCGTTCAGTTGATTTGCAACCAGACAGCAAGGTTGAAATCACCTATCTTCCTGACCGCCGATTGTTGTTTAGTTATTTAGGTAACAATCGTTATAAAGTCCTGCAGAGTGAGAACAGCAAATTGCAAGCAGATGATGAAGTGGAAATACACCATTTCGTGCTCCATCATCCATTACTCGTCATGCAGGTGTGGCGTGATAAAGCAACATTAGGGTCATTTACTGCAGGTCGTGTTTCAGGGCTCTCGTCAATATCCATCCTACATTAATTCTCATTTTTTTCTCTGTGGAGTCTTCGCAATTCTCTAATACACAGCCTCGTTTTGAGTCGATTGAGCCCATTGATACCAATGGAGCCACTTGCGACACTTTCTGCGTCAAACTTTACGGGAAGTTACATTTCCTGAAACGCTTGAAGGCAGAATATTCAGGTGATATTCGTTATCAAGAGGCTCAGCGCAAAGAATATGAGACAGGCTACCGTTTAGAACATCCTAATCTTGTTCGCTATATCTCCTTGACTGACGATGGCATCCTGATGGAGTATGTTGATGGTGAGACTCTAACCGATAGACTTGCTAAGCATCCAGAGTATTTCAATAAGCAAAATACAGCAAAATTCCTGCATCAGCTGTTAGATGTTGTAAGCTATCTTCATAGTCATCAGGTGCTCCACCTCGACCTGAAGCCAGACAATATTATGCTCACTCGTATCAATAGCGATGTTAAGTTGACAGACCTTGGATGCTGTTATACAGACACCTTTATTGATACACAGGGACGCACCAATGCCTTTGCTGCTCCAGAGCAACTGTCAGGAAGCAATGTTGACGAGCGTACAGATATTTATGCTATAGGCAAGATTTTACAACTACTGCCCAACCACCATATATACAATAAGGTGATAGCACGATGTATAGCAGAAAAGCCACAGAATCGCTATCAGTCGATAGACGAGTTAAAGAAAAACATATCTTCTCATAATCATTTCCTACTTCCAGTCATAGTCCTTCTTCTCATCTTAATTTCATCAAGTATTGCTTTTTTCTACTCTTCAAAACATACAGACGCTCCCATCGTTATTCAAAAAGAAAAAGACACTATCATCCAAGTGACCAAAACTAAGGAAAAGGACACTGTCGTAAAAGTAGTAGGAGCGGTAGATAATGTCGCAGACCAGCCACATGTAGCACCAACTGTCATAGAGCCTAAACCTCAACCACCTGCTCCAGTACCAGTTTATGACGGCAATGCTGAACAGATGAAAGCAGAGTTTGATAAACAGATAGACCAGGCATACGAAGCAACCATCGCCACTTTTTGCGATTCTGTTTTTCCATCGCCCACTGCTGGTATTGCATGGAGGGATCAAACATCAAAGTTTCAAATCATGACTCTTGATATTGCAGCTAAAGTGGCAAGAAGATATCCCTACATACCAGAAAAAGTCATTATGCAGCATGGTCAATCCCGTTACCAGTCCCTTGTTGGTTATGTTTTCGCTAAGATGCGCCGTAATGGCGAAAAAAAGTAAAATGGAAGAAATGGTCATGCCATTTCTTCTTTTTTTTATAATCTTTCCATACATTTGCACTTGAAAAATAAAAAATATGTTTGTATGAAAAAAAATACAGCCCACATTGAACGTTATTTGCTAAATTATTCTTACCTTTGCAACGTGACATAGAATTTGTCACTTAACATTGTAGGAAGCGTTTAGCTTTTGTCTGTACCGAAAAGTCTGGTAAACTTGTAAAGTACAACAGATGAATGTGAACACGTTCCCTCCTTGGTTAGAATATATACTATGTGAACTTATTACGGGTTCACATCCTGATATATCCTCCAAGGGTGTGGGCTGTTTCTTTTATCTTTGTACAGGTTTTACCAGAGCCTTCGGTAGGATAGACTGAGAGGCTCACACCTTCCGTGTCGCTATATTAATAACTAAAATCAAGAAAAGAGATGATTACAGATGAGAAATTATTAAATCATTCAAAAGTTGATTATCTATACAATAAATGAACGAAAATATGTTTTGTTTCTGCGCGGAAATTGAAAACTTTGAATGCAAGTCATCTGAGATGATAAAAAGTCAAATTAATAACTAAATCTTACAATTATGAAAAAGGTATTTCTATTTTCTTTACTTATTATCCTTTCGTCTCACATGGAAGCGAAAGATTTGAAGACGGATAACTATCGGAGAAATTCGTTGTGTCAATTCTTTGTTAGTGAAACTAGTACAAATGTAGCAGGTATAGAATATGCAATAGGGAAAACTTATGAAGAATATAAAATACCAGATAAGTTTAATGACCATTGCATAAATAATCACATTATGTCTATTTCTGGTATTAATCAAACGAAGGAGGATGAAACGTATATTATTAAGAAAGGTCGAAAATCATTTGGAAAGGCATTGGTATCAGCAACAAAATCTTTAGGTCGTGAGATGACGGAGAATAGTACTTGGGATATGGAAGATTATTATAATTATAAAATTCCTGCAAAACTATATCGCTTTTGTTTAAATCAAAAAATAGCAAATTGCTTAATCGCAAAGTGGTTTAATGTATCTAAAGAAAAGAATGGTGGGTCATATTACAACATGGAATTGATTCAAGAACGTGGAGCATATAACGCATCGGAATTGGAAAAACTTAGGGCGCAAGAATCTGTACGAGGAATGTCACTTCTGATGGATGCTGGAGAAGAGTTAATTCCAAATACATACGTAACATTCACCATGTTTTCTTTTGAATCTATAAGTAAGATTGCAAATGATGCAAAAAAAACAAATAATGAAGCAAATTCATTGGCAAGTTTATTCAGAACTGCAAAAGAGATTAGGGCGCTTGGTACACAATTAGGCGGAAAATCAGGCTTCCAGATTACAGCTTATACATATTTGTTTAAACTGAAATGGACAGAAAAGGAAATGAATAACTTCTATAGTAACTATTATAGTGAACCCATAGAGAAATTGCTAAATAGCAATGACTTCGAAGTGGAATATTTGGGAAGCCATCGTAGTAAGGGATGGTTTACGACAAAATCAGAGAATAGATTTGACCCCAATAGTGATATTCCTTTACTTCAACAAACAGCCTACAGAGCCATGGAAAAGAATTTTGCTGAGTTAATGACAGAATATGAGGATTTTAGAGTTAAAGCTCCTTTAATAGAGGCTGATGGTAATACTATTTCATCATATATTGGACTTAAGGAAGGTGTGAATAAGAAATCTCAATTTGAAGTGTTGATGAAGGAATATAATCCATCAAAGAATAAATATATGTACAAAAAGGTTGGTAGTATTAAAGTTGACAAAAATAGGATATGGGATAATCGCTATACTATAGAGGGGGTTAATTTAAAGGATGAAGATAGCTCTATTGCAAATGAAAATGTAGACCGAACCTATTTTGTTGGTAACACAAAAGATTTAGCTCCAGGAATGTTAATTAGACAAACAAAATAGAATATGAAAAAATGGACTCACTAGTGTCATAGAATATTAGTTAAACAGAAATATAAGTGATTGTTTCTTGAGTATGATATAACTTCAAAATATAAAAATTATGAAAAATAGAATTTATTTATTATTAATGTTTGTATTTGTGTTTTCCACAGTTGCACAAGCACAAATTACTCCCTTTTATACATTTGATTCGAATCATGGATCTTTTGATAAGGGCACAGGTAGACTATTAGTAAAAGATAACTTCGTTCTCCCTGATTTGGAGGATTCGTATCCACTAAGTAAAAATGTCCGTAATTGGGTTAGAGATTTTTTTAACTTGAATACAAAAATAAAACTGAGTCAAGAATTTAAAAAGAATTATCAGTTTGTGGAAAGTTTTTACGAAAAAGAGTTTACAAAGAAAACAACTCCGAATAATGAAAAAATGGGTATGAGTTGGCCCTTGTTATACTCAAACAAGTATTTCGTTACGTATAAGGTTATGTATGGACATGATCTCAATGGTGTAACATACAAGGTTGATGTTGCAACATTCCTTCGTGATAAAGGTACCCGTATAACAGTAAAAGATATTTTTAATTGCGATGAAAATACCATTAAGAATTTAATGTTTGGGAATCTTCCTAAGGGTCTTCCATGTGATATAAATTCTGCTAATGAAATAAAAATAATAAGTGCTGGTATAAATCGTAAAACTATAGATGTAGTTGGTACTATATATAAAGAAAATACTGCTGTTTATGAAATCCCATTTGAGGTTGCAGAAGAATATTTGACAGAAAATGCATATAGAATGCATGGTCCAGCAACGACAAATAAGGGTACTATTTTTTCTGATGACGGAATGTATTCTTTTGCCGATAGATATTTTACTCATTTACTTCGGAAAAGTTCTTTGTCATTTGGGGTTTATCACAATATAAATCTAGACAAAGATTTTGTAGTACAGCTAGATAAAAAATATAATTATGACAAGGATGGCGAATTAAAAAATAAAGATTCCAGAGATAGGGTTTATATAGAAATACCCTCAGATGATGATAATAAAGAGGCTTATATAGAATTTTCAAAGTCCGATGCAAGATCTTTCATTGATGATTTAAATAAACAATTAAATAATTATATAAGTTGGAAGAAAACGATGCAATCTCAGAAATTT
>CAMHQF010000009.1:0-60334 GCA_946187445.1 uncultured Prevotellaceae bacterium | reverse complement strand
CATCGCAGTCAATTTGTCGCAACGAGGGGAACAATGTGCACCAACTAATGAAGGTGATTCCTCCCCTCTCTCCAAGAGAGGGGCTGGGGGTGAGTCGAACCTCATTTACCTCGCCAGCTGCGAGGAAGAGGTGAGCGGTGTGAATGGCATCAGAGCGGTGCTGCCTCAGTTGCCCAAGGTTGACGTTGCCATCGTCGGCGAACCCACCGGCATGCAGCCCGCCATCGCCGAGCGCGGACTCATGGTCATCGATGCCGTAGCCCACGGCAAGAGCGGTCATGCCGCTCGTGGCGAGGGTATCAATGCCATCTACCAAGCCCTCGACGACCTGCTGTTTATACGCGACTATAAGTTCCAGCGCGTCTCCCCCCTCCTCGGCGAGACCAAGATGCAGTGCACCATCCTCAATAGCGGCACCCAGCACAATGTCGTGCCCGATGAGTGTCGCTTCACCATCGACGTTCGCTCCAACGAGCTATACACCAACGAGGAGATATTCGAGTTCCTGCAGAGCAAACTAAAGAGCGACCTCAAGGCGCGCTCCTTCCATCTGCACAGTAGCTCGCTGTACACCAGCGAGAACGATACGTCACTTCGTGACTACCAGAAGAAGTTTGACGCACTCGGCATGCAGCCCTTCGGCTCCCCCACTCTCTCCGACCAAGCCCTCATGCCCTTCCCCAGCTTCAAGCTCGGTCCAGGCGAGAGCAGCCGCTCCCACTCCGCCGATGAGTACATCTGCATCAGCGAAATTCAGCATGCTATCGACACCTACCTCAAGTTGCTCGCATAAAAAAAAAACAAATTCGCCCCACCCATCCATTGATGAGTGGGGCGAACTGTTGTTACTCCCTCTTATCTACAAATTCATATCCACTGTACTGTGCCCGTGGGAAGACAAAGACACCGTCATCTATACCGCCCGACTTGAAGTTTGAGATATTTATCGTAGCCCACAAGAAGGCAACCTTCACCTTGATACGTTTAGGATTATGGGTCGTCAGGTCTAAAAGCACCTTTGCCTCCTTCACCCCATCGACACCCTTCTTCGCCTTTAGTGTCACCAGCAGACCGTCATCATTGCGAGTCACGCTATACGTGTAGTTATCAGGCTCGAAGGTAAATTTCTCCTCATACTTTCCCTTCTCCGTACCATGGTGTATCTCCACCACCCTCTTTTTCTCCTTAGTGACATATGCCGTCACACCGTCATTCCATCCCTTGCTGTTCTTCGACACATACCTGCTCTTCTTACCCTTATACCATATCGTGCCCTCCGTTTTATACAGATTGGCAACGTTCACCTTATAGTGCAGCGTAGCCCCCTGACCGCTGAAGGTCCTTTGCCACGCCTGCATAAACAGGTGTTTTGCCTGCTGAGCATTCGGACTATCGGCCGACGGTTTCCTCTTCGCCTCCGAAGTAACGTTGGCGCACATCATCAGCGCCAACACCATATATAAAAAGACATTTCTCATATTTCCCCGCAAAGGTACAAAATTTCTCTCTCTCTTCCAAATTTTTAGGGAAAACTTACCAGTTATCGTCCTCATTGCCTATGAGGCCGTTCTTCACCGCTTCCTCTATTTTGTCCATTATGGCATTAGAGTAAGCGTGAGTCATCACGAGAGCCTTTGAGCAGGTGCGCTTCTGCAGATCCTTCTCCACGAAGGGATAGTGTCGCACTATCTCCCATTGCTCGTCATAGAGTCGGCGGTCCGTCTTGTCGGCATTCATACGTTTGCCGTCAGCATACACATCCTTGTTGCGGTTGTGATCCTTGCTGTCAGTATTCGTCAATCCGCCCAGCCATCCTCCGCTTTCCACCTTCACCACGTCATAGTTCTGCACCGTATAGGTCACACGCACCTTGCCGTCCTTTATGTCAATCCTTATCACAGGAGTTATGTTCACTATATAGCGATAAAGCGTACCCGTATGGTCGGCAATAGCATCCAGCGTTGACGATATGATGATGCATCCGTCCTCCTTGTCGTTCAGTGTTATCGCCTGCTTATCCTTAAACGTAGCCGTCACCCAGTAGTTCAGCATCACATACAGCTGCTGCTTAGTCTTTCCTGGAGCCTGTATTATCTCCTGATAAGTAAGCGACTCGTTCTTGTCAAACTTCATATCGCCTGCCAGCGTCATAGCGGCATCCACCCACTTGTCGCCATAACGGCTTTTAGCATATTTCTCCAAGTCGGCAGCCTTCATCACCTGTGCCTCCACTGTCAGCGAAGCCCCGCATATTGCGAGCATCATAGTCATCAATAATGTCTTCATCAATTATGTTAGTTGATAGTTGTAGGTTGAATGCTTTTCATTACTCCTCGTTTAGAATATCGTCAAACATTTCCTTGGCATTAGAATAAACCTTATTAGGATTCTTTCCAGACATAGCCTCCTTTATTGCTGCTTTGGTAACCTCGTTAGGCTCACTGTACACCACCTCCAAAAGCACACTTTCAACATAGTTGTTCAGAGTGCGATTTTCACGTGCAGCATTACGCTTCAGTCCCTCAATTATGTCACCTCTCAGTCTGAATGATGTCGGCTTCCTTATTACTGTCGTCTCCATCTTTCTGTATTGTTTTGTATTACACCTGTGTTGCATTTGTATTACTTTCGATTGCAAAAATAATACATTTTCTTTATCCAACCAAATACAAACCGTATTTTATTTCGTTTTGAGATATTTTTCCACAAACCAACAAAAAAGGGCAGAAAAAAAGTTTTTGCGCAAAAAACTCCCTAACTTCCCTATGGGGGCCTTCAACCCTGCATAGCTACATTAGTCGAAGATGAGGAAGGGGGCGAGGCGCGAGAGATTTTCCTTGGTGAACGATGGGAGGAGTGCCATGTCATCGATGGAGTGTATGGCTCCATTCAGGCGGCGATATCGTAGGATGTCGGTTGCCTGGGTGTGGTTGATGAGGGGATGTTCCTTGAGTTGTTGCAGGGAAGAAGTGTTGACATGCACGTGGGGGAAGTTCTGCGAACAGGTCATATAGACGAGTGATGACTCTGGGAAATTGCGTATAGCGAGGAGTTCGTCTGGCGAGGTGAATGCCTGACGACGCTGGCGTAGTTCTACTATGCGACGGGCATAATAGGAACCGATGCCTGGTATGCGCTTGAGTGACGTAGTGTCGGCGGTATTGATGTCGATGGTCTCGCCGAGGGAGAGTTTTTTATTTTGAGGAGTGATATAGGAGTGATAGGGGGGTGATAAAGGAGTGATAGGGACATTAGCGTTGGCATTATGGCTATGGTTAACGTTCTCGTTATTCCTTCTAACTATCACGTCGCGTGCCATGACCTCGGGAGCTATCTTGATATATGGTTCGAGGCGACGATAGTGCTCCAGGGTGAGTCCGTAGAGCATGGCAAAATCTTCCTTGGTGCGGTATCTGCCTCCCTTCGCGCGGTACTTATATATATTGCGCACCTGCCAGGGTCTCAGTCCAAGACGCAGCAGCTGTGTGCTGTCTGCGGTGTTGGGGTCGAAGGGAAAGAGACTCACCCCCTGCCCCTCTCTGCATAGAGAGGGGAGATTGGAAGACTCACCCTTAATTCCTCTCTGGGTAGAGAGGGGAGAGTTGGAAGACTCACCCCCTGCCCCTCTCTGCATAGAGAGGGGAGAGTTAAGGTTATCACCGTCCTTACCGAGCAGGGGAAATAATAATACCACCAATACTATTATGCTGAGAAACAGTATGGCGGCATTACGGTCTTGCTTGCGGAAGGAGAGCATGGGGTTAATTGGGTATTAGATAATCGGCAGCGAGGTGCCATTGATCTTCTGGTAGAAGTCGAGGGCGAAGACATCGGTCATACCTGAGATGAAGTCGATGACTGCCATGACGCGTGTGGGCATATCGGGGGCTTCTATCTCATACTGGCTGCTGACACGGCGCAGGAGCTGCTGTGAGTAGAAACGGTCGGGACTGATGATAGTATCGACCATGCGCTCGAGGATGGTGCCCATGATATGGTAACCGCCAAGCTCGATGTCGAGAACGGGTTTGGAGTGGTATATCTTGCTGAGGGCTACCTTGGTACACTGTTCGTATGCTCGGCGCTGACGTTCTCCGATATGTTTTATCAGCGACCCCTTGAAGGTGCCTGCCATGATGGCTGCCTCATTGTGCAGGAAGGCATCGACACACTCATTTTCGAGTTTGCCGATGACGCAGGCACGCATATATACCACTTGTTCGTTTTCGTCGGTGATATGCTCTGTCTCTATGCGCTGCTGGATGGCACGCTGCACGTCATCGTCAAAGAAGGCGAGGAGCAGACCGCGTGTCTCCTCAAAACTGAGCAGCTTGAGTTTGTGGGCATCTTCGATATCCATGACCTCATAGCATATATCGTCTGCTGCCTCTACGAGATATACCAAGGGATGACGGGAGTAGGTTTGAGGTTTGAGATTTGAGATTTGAGATTTGAGCTGTGAACTGTGCTCTGTGAACTGTGAACTGGCTGTAATGCCCAGCTCTGATGCTATCTTCTTATAGGTGGGGGCTTCGGAGGCGAAGAAACCAAACTTCTCCTTGCCTACGTAAGGTATAGCCGTGGAGGGGTATGGGTACTTGACGATGGAGGCGAGGGTGCTGTATGTCATAGCAAAGCCTCCTTCACGCCTGCCCGAGAAACGGTGAGTGAGTATGCGGAAGGCATTGGCATTGCCCTCAAAGTGTATGAGGTCGCTCCACACATCGTCGGGGAGCTTGTCACGGAGTACGGAGCCTGCTCCCTCTGAGAAGAATGTCTGTATCGCCTTCTCGCCGGAGTGTCCGAAGGGTGGGTTGCCAAGGTCGTGTGCCAGACAGGCGCTTGAGACGATGGTACCGAGTTCCTCGACGAGCGAACCAGCAAGTGCGGGGTCACGGCGTATGACATCGCGTGCCACGTCGCTGCCTAACGACATGCCGACACTCGCTACCTCGAGAGAGTGTGTGAGACGATTGTGAACGAAGATGGAGCCTGGGAGGGGAAACACCTGCGTCTTGTTCTGCAAACGACGGAATGGAGCTGAGAATATCAGGCGGTCGTAATCACGCTTAAACTCTGAACGCTCATCATGACGCTCTGCGTGGTGCAGTTCCTGCCCCAGTCGTTTGTTGCTTATAAGGTGTTGCCAATCCACTGTATTAAATCATGCTACGCGAAGCTGATGACTCCCTCTACAGGGTCGCTGGAAGAGGTGGTATCAGTCGCAGCAGTTGGTTCTTCGGGTTTCTTGTAGGTTACAGAGAGATGGTTGAGGTGCTCAAGCTGCTGACGGGTACGTCCGTAGGTGGTATTGTTTTCCACAGCGAGGATAAGGTCTTCGTTGTCGAGGTCCTCAGCCTTGAAGAGGTAACAGTTGGCACGGCGCTTTGCTGGGTGGTTGGTGCCGTCGGCACCGTAGTAGCGTCCCATGCGCTCACGGTCCATGCGCTCCTTCTCCTCTTTCTCTGCGAGGCGTGCCATATCCTCTGCGGTACGCTTCTGCTGACGTTTCTTGAGTTCGTCATCGATATCGGCGAGTCCGAAGCCCGTAGCGAGGATGGTGACCTTGACCTTGTCGCCAAGTGATGGGTCGTTGGCTATACCCCACTTGAGTTCGAAGTTGTTGAACTTCTCCATGAAGTCGTTGATCTCGTTCATCTCATCCATCATGAGTCCCTTATGATTGGCATCATCGGCATGAGTGACAGAGAGGAGTATCTTCTGTGAGTTGAAGACATCATTATCATTGAGCAGTGGGGAGTTGAGAGCATCGGCGATAGCCTGCTTCACACGTCCGTCGCCCTCGCCGTAACCCGTTGACATGATAGCTACACCACCATCTTTGAGCACCGTCTTGACATCGTTGAAGTCGAGGTTGATCTTTCCGTGTACGGTGATAATCTCAGCGATAGACTTTGCTGCCACTGACAGTGTGTCGTCGGCTTTGGCAAAAGCCTCATTGACAGAGAGGTCGGAGTATATCTGGCGCAGGCGCTCGTTGTTGATGACGAGGAGTGCATCGACATTTTTTGCCATCTCCTCCACTCCATCGAGTGCCTGATTGATTTTCTTCATACCCTCAAACTTGAACGGTATGGTGACGATACCCACGGTAAGTATGCCCATGGCCTTTGACTCACGGGCTATGATAGGTGCAGCACCAGTACCTGTGCCACCACCCATGCCAGCGGTGATGAATGTCATCTTGGTGCCGTCATTGAGCATACGGCGTACATCCTCGATGCTCTCCTCGGCAGCTTCGCGCGCCTTCTCAGGACGGTTGCCGGCACCCAGTCCCTCACTGCCGAGCTGCAGGTGAACTGGTATGGGTGAGTCATTGAGTGCCTGAGCGTCGGTGTTGCACAGCACAAACGAAACGTCGTGTATGCCCTCGCGATACATGTGGTTGACAGCATTGCCACCGCCACCGCCCACGCCGATGACCTTGATGATACTATTTTCCTGTGTAGCAGGACCGAAGTCCAGTATATTGTTGTTGCTGTTGTTATTGGATTCGAAGTCTAACATCTGTTACGAATTGACGAATTAACAAATTAACGAATTATTCTTCTGCTTCGGTGAATGATCCGAGCCACTTCACGAGTTTTGAGCCCCAGCCAGGTTTCTTGTTGGCTTCAGCCTCACGACGCAGTCGCTCCTCCTCCTCGTGACGTTTCTGCTCTGCCTCCTGTGCAGCCTTTTCAGCAGCAGCCTTTTTGGCAGCCTCTATCTCAGCCATTGTCTGCACGGCACCAGGAGGAAGGGTGTTGGGGTCGCGTGGCTGTATCGTGTCGCCTGCTGCGATTGGTGCTGTGGGTGGTGTGCCCGCTGCTGGTGCAGGTGCTGTTCCTGCCTCAAAGAGGTTTTGTGGTTTCTGCTCTTCAGGCTGCCAACAGTTTTGGTCGCCCTTGGCGAGCAGTCCCAGCACGGTATTCATCGTACCGTCGTGGGCAGTGATGGCAGGATTAGAAGAACTTATGGTGTAGGTGACAGACTTGGCGATGCGTATCTTCTCCACACCCGTCTGCTTAGCAAATGCCACGTCGATATTCTTGAGGTTGGAACCGCCACCAGTGAGCACTATGCCACCGAGGAGCTTGTCCTGATACTCCTGTGACACCTGGTTCCACACATTGGCGATAATCTCCTGCACACGAGCCTCCACGATATCGATGAAGCGTGGGCTGTCCACCTTGCGCTCATAGTCGAGGTCATACTTCAGTGTTGGGTCGATGTCAGCCTGCTCTGTATAGGCTGATGCGTAGCGCAGTTTCATACGCTCTGCCTCTGTCTCCTCCACCTGCAGCGAACATATATCTTTCGTTATGTTGTTGGCGCCGAGAGGTATCACAGCGAGGTGGCGTATGATATTCTTATAGAAGACCATCACGGTAGTGGTGTCGGCACCGAGATCGACGAGCACGCAGCCGCTGCGCTTCTCCATCGGTGTGAGCACTGCATCGGCGAGTGCGAATGGTGCCAGATATACCTCGGCAATCTTCACGTCGGCCTTTTCGAAACATGAGTTGAGCCACTGATAGTGACGCTTGCGCTGGAGGATATTGAGGAAGTTGCCCTCAAGACGCTGACACTGTATGCCCACGGGGTCTATCTGCAACAAGTTATCGGCACGATACTCCTGCACCTCCACGTCGAGTATCTCCTGCTCGGGATAGTCCATGGAACGGTTTTGGTCCATCATATCGACGATGAGCTGCTGTGTCACTGGCATGTCATCAGCCACCTCCTTGGTGATGGTATTGAGGTCGGAGTGGATAGACTGTCCTCCCACACCGATATATACGTGCTTGATGCCCGACTTGAGCTGTGAGCGCAGTCGCTGTACGACATTGATGATGCACTGTATGGTCTTGTCGGTATTATATACGACACCCTTACGTATGCACTGGTCAGCATTTTCGGTCACTACGGCAAGCACGTCAATGCGTCCGTCGGACTTCTTCTGACCGGCGATACCTCTGATTTTTGTAGAGCCAAGTTCGATGGCTACGATAAAATTCCTTGCTGGCATATTGTATTTTAGTTCAAGAGTTCAAAGATGGTGGGTTGTAATATTATTACAAAATTACAGAAATTCTGACGTTCGGGTGTCTTGTTATAACGATTTTTAAGATTGTTTATTCTCTTTTACGACATACTATCTGATTGGTGTATTCCAAAGAGATGTAGTCGTACTTATTCCACCCAGCATGAGAGAGTCCATAGCGATAGAAGAGTTCGAGGCGCCTGAGTTGGTTATTGACATACTCCGCAATCTCCGCCTTGCGCTTGGCATCATTAGATGCGAGTGGCAGCCGACCGATATTTATGATATGGTCTCCTACGCGCGGCACGAGTTCTACGGAGAGGTCGCTGAGGATATTTATCTGCTCAATCTGATTACGCCACAGGTCGTCAGTCATGATGGCATCGGCGAGGGGTGCTACGTAGCGGTTGGCATAGGGCCTGCTGACATCGCCAGTAACGATGATCATGTCGCTGGTATATTGGGAGTTGGGCATCACGCCGCCATTGGCATCGACGTAATAGTCCTCACCCTTGTTGCTCTTCACGCGTGCTACGGGGATATTCTGTGTGATGGAGATAAAGACGTGTCCCTCGGTGGTGACGTAGCACTGCGCCGTCTTGACAAACGGCATACCCACCAGTTGGTCTTCTATCTTACGTGGATTGATATCAGTGACGCTCTTGCTTATGGGGTACATTCCCTTCTTGACGAGGAGTGTCTTTACCTCGTCGGAGTTGAGGAAACCATTTACTTTGTCATCGGCGATATTGATAACCACCTTGGTGCACTGCTGCGACACGTCGGCAGGCTTGTGCCATGAGGTGAATGCCATGAAGAGGTAGCATCCGATGACGGCATCGATGCAGACGAGGAGTGTCTTCTTTATGTTGATGTTAAATTTCATATTATCATGCACCCTTTCCTTTTATAATCTCAGCTATCTGGGGTACGTAATTGTCGAGGTCACCGGCACCGAGGATGATGAGCACGTCGAAGTCACGAGAGCGTACGAGGTCGAGGACCTCCTCCTTGTGTATCATCGACTTCTCCACGCCAGGTGCGAGACGGTCGTATATGAGTTTTGACGTGACGCCTGGTATGGGTTGCTCTCGAGCCGGATAGATGTCGCAGAGTATCACCTCATCGAGTTGCGACAGGGCATCGGCGAAGTCAGCGTAGAAGTCTCGGGTGCGGGTATATAGGTGAGGTTGGAATATCGCCGTGATATGGCGGTCGTGATACACCTCCCTCATGCTCTTGGCACTCTGGTATATCTCCTTGGGATGGTGGGCATAGTCAGAGAGCACCACATGTCTGTCGGTACGCAGTGCGAAGTCGAAGCGACGGTCCACGCCAGCGTATGTCTCCATGCCACGTCGCAACTCGTCAGGGGTACAGCCGTTAAGTTGTGCCATCGCCATGGCACCTATGCCGTTGTCGATATTGATAGGGACGGGTTGTCCCAGGCTGATACCTCTGACGCTCTCTATGGGCGATATGAAGTCAAAGGTTATCTCACCCTTTTCGATCTTTATATTCTCGGCATGGAAGTCTCCCTCGTCGATGCCGTAGGTATAGGTGCGCACGCCGTCAGCCACGTCGGCCTGCATCTCGAGACCTGTATGTATTATCAATGCTCCGCCAGGCTGTATCAGCGTGGTGTAATGACGAAACGACTCGAGGTACGCCTCCTTGGTGCCGTAGATGTCGAGGTGGTCGGGATCAGAACTGGTGATGACGGTCATCCACGGACGCAGCCAGTGGAAACTGCGATCAAACTCATCAGCCTCAATCACTACATAGTCAGAGTCGTCGGAGAGTATATAGTTAGTGCCGTAATTCTTGGATATGCCGCCGAGGAAAGCGTTGCAGTCCTTGGACGACTGGTGCATGATGTGAGCACACATGGTAGAGGTGGTCGTCTTGCCATGGGTACCAGCCACGCAGAGACCCTTATGCTCCTTGGTCAGCGTACCAAGCACTTGTGCACGCTTCTGTATATTGAAACCGCCATTGCGGAAGAACTGCAGTTCCTTGTGTTCGGCAGGTATGGCGGGAGTATATACCACCAACGTCTCCTTCGGATCACGACAAGCCTGGGGTATCTTCTCTACATCTTCATCATAGTGTATGAGCATACCCTCCTGCTCCAGTGCCTCTGTGAGTTTTGAGGGGGTCTTATCGTAACCTCCTACTACCAAACCCTGGCGAAGAAAATAACGTGCTATGGCACTCATGCCTATGCCACCGGCACCTACGAAATATACTGCGTTCATATAGTTGAAAAGTTCAAAGGTTCAAGAGTTTTTTACTAGTTTAAGCACTTCATCGGCTATGATGTCGGCAGAATCAGGGAGGGCAAGTTTCAGCACCTCATGCTCCAACGATGATATAGCCTCAGCATTGGACACCAACGCTATCGCTTCCTCTACGAGGGTGCGTTCAGCCTGGTTGTCTGGCACATATACGGCAGCATCCTTGTCGGACAGCGCACGTGCATTTTTGCTCTGATGGTCCTCCGCCACATTAGGTGATGGCACCAGTATCGATGCCTTGCCAAGCAGACACAGTTCGCTGATGCTCGATGCCCCTGCCCTGCTTATGACGATGTCTGCAGCCTTGTATGCCGTAGCCATATCAGAGATGAAGGCCTGTGGCTTGACGAGTTTGGCACCCGCCTCCTTAGCTTTGCGCTCACACTCCTCGGCATAGTATTTTCCTGTTTGCCATATCACCTGTATGCCAGCATCCTCAAAGCGCTGTATGCCGGCTGCTATGGCATTGTTGATAGTGCGTGCTCCCAGCGAGCCCCCGATGACGAGTATCGTAGGCAGTGACTTGTCCAGTCCCAGTGCCTCGCGTGCCTCGTTTTTTGTCATATCGTTTGCAAGGAGAGCCTGTCTTACGGGGTTGCCCGTCTTTATGATGCGGTCAGCAGGGAAGAATCGTTCCATGCCGTCGTATGCCACACATATCTTGGCAGCCTTCTTGGCGAGCGAACGGTTAGTGACGCCCGCGTAGGAGTTTTGTTCCTGTATGAGACATGGAATGCCCATAGCTGCTGCAGCATTGAGCGTAGGGGCAGAGGCATATCCACCCACTCCTACTGCCACCTGAGGACGGAAGCTGCGTATGATATTTTTCACCATCCTGCGGCTTCTGAAAAAATCGATCATCACACCGATATTTCTGGGGCTCCACAGCGGACGTATCAATCCGCGCACTGGCAGGCCTTTGATATCGTAACCAGCCTCAGGCACACGTGTCATCTCCATACGTCCTTCGGCTCCTACAAATAGTATCTGCGCATCAGGGCACTTCTCCTTTATGGCATTTGCGATACTCACGGCAGGGAAAATGTGACCTCCCGTGCCGCCGCCACTGATTATGATTCTCGGTTCGCTCATGTTAATTAGGAATTAGGAATTAGAAATTAGGCTGTCGCACGTTTCTTGGCAGTGCGGCTGATGCTCAATATCATACCTATATATATACAGTTGATGATAGAGGAAGTACCGCCCTTACTGATGAGTGGCAACGGCTGACCCGTGACGGGGGCAAGTCCTGTGGCCACCATCATATTGAACATCGCCTGCACGACAATGAGCAGTGCGAGTCCCATAGCGAGGTACGCAGGAAAGGTGTTTTGGCAACGACGTGCTATATAACCCGTACGGAAGAGCAGGGAGATATACAGCAATGCCACAAAGGCAGCACCGAACCATCCCAGTTCCTCGAAGATGATAGCGTATATGAAGTCAGAGAACGCCAGCGGCAGGAAGTCACGCTGTACGGAGTTGCCTGGTCCCACACCAGTGAAGTGGCTGGAGGCGATGGCAATGTTGGCATGTCCCACCTGACCGTTCTTGTCGAGGTCATACTTCTGGGGAGGCACCTCTTCCTTGTTCATGAAATCGTCTATACGTTGCTTCCACAGGTCGAGGCGGTGCAGTATGCCTCCACGCTTAACTGGTTTCACCTCTGCATCGGCAGTGACAGGTTGTATCTCGTCGGTAGTCTGTCTGCCATCCACCACCTCGGTAGTGGGTTTGGTATCCTGCGGCTGTTGCTGTGCCAGTTCTGAGGACGACTTGCCCACAGCCCATATAAGCATCACCGCTACTACCGCCAATATGGCGATGGCAGAGCAGAGATATCCCAACTGCCTCAGTGGCACCCTGCCGATAATCATCATGAGGAATGTCACGAACCCCATCAATGCAGCAGTAGAGAAATTCTCTGGCAAGACGAGCAGTATCAGTGCGCCTGCCGTACAAAGGACAAACTTGAACGCCTTAGGGTGGGCACCCGTCGGTGTCTGCAACTGACTGAGTATATGTGCCGTAGCAAGTACCATGGTACCCTTGGCAATCTCAGATGGCTGCAATGGTATGAAACCAAAAAGCTTTATCCAACGGGCGGCATCGTTTTCCTTGGAACCGAAAAACAAAACCAATATCAGCAACAACAGAGAGAATGGCACCATGATAGGCGTCATGACCTTGAAATAACGGCACGGCACATTGAGCACACATACCATGGCAAGAAATCCTATGCCAAGAAGTATCGTGTGATATAATGCCGCCCACCAGTAGTTTCCTGACTTATAGCCAAGAAAGGATGATGATGAATATACCTCCAAGACGCTGATGATACACAGCAGGAAGAATATTATCCAGATGATACGGTCACCCTTAAAGAGATTCTGTAGTTGCTTAAAACGGCCCACGTTTTGTTAATTGAAAATTGAGAATTGAAAAATGAAAATTAACTCTCGAACTTTTAAACTTTCGAACTTTTAAACTCTAAGAATTATGTACCAGTTCCTTGAACTGCTCGCCACGGTCCTCCATATTCTTGAAGAGGTCAAAGGATGCGCAACAGGGTGAGAGAAGCACCACGTCACCTTTTTGTGCCATACCGCGGCATGCCTCCACACACTCCTTCATGGAGTGGGTATCAGCAACGGGAAGTCCGAGGTCATCAAAAGAGGCATGAAGTTTGGCATTGTCCACTCCCATATATACCAGTCCACGGCACTTCTCCTTTACCAAGGCCTTGATGTCATTATAGTCGTTACCCTTGTCCTTTCCGCCAACGATAAGTACCGTAGGACGGCTCATGGCTTCGAGTGCTACGCGGCAGGCATCGACATTTGTGGCTTTGGAGTCATTGATCCACAGTATGCCATCCCTTTCTGCCACCTTCTCAAGACGGTGCTCTACACCTGGAAACTCCTTCAGGCACTTCTCAAGTATCTCTCCCATCTTGTACTGCTGTCCCATAGGAAGATCCATCTTTGCCATCGCCGCGAGTACTGCTGCTTTTGCTGCCATCATATTGCGCTGATTGTGCTTGCCAGGGAGAGGGAAGTCACTGTTGGGGTCGATATCCTTATCAGAGAAAGGCACGAGTGAAGGGTTGCCCATAACGGCATGACGACTGCTTGGCGTAGGCTTTGGTGCATAGCCGTCGATGCGCTTCTGCAGTTCGCGGTCTATATATTCGTCCTCCACCCAGTATATGAAACTGTCCTTTGGAGTCTGATTCTGTATGATACGCATCTTGGAATCGACGTAGTTCTGCATATTGAAATCGTAGCGGTCAAGATGGTCAGGCGTGATATTCATCAGCACAGCGACATCGGCACGGAACTGGAACATATTGTCGAGTTGGAAGGAACTAACCTCCAATACATACCAGTCATGGTCCTTTGTTGCTACCTGCATGGCGTAGCTGCGTCCGATGTTGCCTGCCAGCCCTACATCAATGCCCCACTTTTTCATTATATAGTATATGAGTGAGGTCGTGGTAGTCTTGCCGTTAGAACCCGTGATACAAATCGTCTTACCCTTACTGTAGCGCTTGGCAAACTCCAGTTCGGCAAGGATAGGTGTACCCTTGTTGATGAGAGCCTTTACGATGGGTGCCGCATCAGGTATGCCAGGACTCTTCACTACCTCCGTAGCAGCGAGTATCTCCTTCTCTGTGTGCATACCCTCCTCCCAGCGTATGCCGTACTCATCGAGCTTTTTCTTATACCGAGGTTTTATGGTGCCCATGTCACTGACAAAGACATCATATCCTTGCTGCTTACCGAGGATGGCTGTTCCCACGCCACTCTCGCCTGCTCCGAGTATCACAAGTTTTTTCATCGTCTATTGTTTTTGGTTATCTTATCTTCAAAGTGATAATGGCAAGGGCTGCCATTCCTATAGTAATAATCCAGAAGCGCGTAGTAATCTTTGACTCCAGCCATCTGCCATGAGGGCGGTTGATTATCACCTTCAATCCCTCTAACTGCTCTGGAGTGGTACGAAAGGCATCATGTATCGGCGCACGCTTAAAGACACGCAACTTCTTACCGCGCTTGTTGCCATAACGTGCCACGTTCATCTGCAACATCACTGAGATGCTCTCACATAGGAATATGAAGCAGAGGATAGGTATGAGCAATTCCTTGTGGATGATGATGGCAACAACAGCTATGATACCACCGATGGCAAGCGAACCCGTATCGCCCATAAACACCTGAGCCGGATAAGCATTATACCACAGGAAACCTATCAGGGCACCTATGAAAGCGCTAAGGAATATCACCAATTCCTCCGACTGGGGGATATACATTATATTAAAGTACGATGCATAGCCTATGTGGCTCGACACGTATGCCAGTATGCCCAAGGCGACACATATAATGGCGGAGTTGCCGGCGCACATGCCGTCCATACCGTCATTGAGGTTAGAACCGTTGCTCACTGCCATCACAAGGAAGGTGGTGAGGAGCACAAAGAATATCCATCCGCCTGCTGCCCTGTGCTCACCCAACCATGAGAAGAGAGCATCGGTATAGTTGAGGTTGTTGTTCTTGACAAAAGGGATGGTCGTCGTCGTTGACTTGACGGGGTCGCTCTTATACATGACCACCTCTATCGTCTGCTGTCCGTTAAGTGTCTTCTGTGCTGATACGTTTTCCCTTATCACTGCATCAGGGCTGAGCCACAACGTGAGACCTATGCCCAGTCCGAGCACTGCCTGCCCAAGGAGTTTGTATATAGGCTTCAGACCATCCTTTGTCACCTTCATCTTGATGTAGTCATCAGCAAATCCTATCAGGCCGAGCCACAGTGTGGTGACAATCATCAATATCATGTATATATTTCTCAGACGTCCGAAGAGCAGACACGGCACTACCGTTGCCACGATAATTATCACGCCTCCCATGGTAGGCACGCCACGTTTTGTCACGCCATACGGGTCTATGCTGCGGTCGCGTTGCGTCTCTGTGCCACCGTTGTTGCGCATCCACTTGATGAAATACTCACCGAACCACACCGAGATAATCAGCGACAGCACAAGTGCCAACAATGAACGGAAGGAGATGTAGCTCCACATACCCGCACCGGGAATGTTCCATTGCTCCAAGAATCTAAAGAGGTAGTATAGCATAGAGTTGAGAGTTGAAATTTAAGAGTTAAGAGTTGTTATTCTAATCCGAAAGCCTTGCGGCACTCCTCACGGTCGTCGAAGTGATGCTTCACTCCCTTCACGTCCTGATAGTCTTCGTGTCCCTTGCCAGCGATGAGTATCACGTCGCCTTTCCGTGCCAACATGCAGGCAGTCTTGATAGCCTCACGACGGTCCACGATGCTCACCACCTTCTTCATCTGCTGCGGTGTCAGACCCGCCAGCATATCGTTGATGATATCCTGGGGTTCCTCAAAACGTGGGTTGTCGCTCGTGATTATGACCTTATCACTCTGCTTCACCGCCTCCTGAGCCATCAGTGGGCGCTTGCCCTTATCGCGGTTGCCACCAGCACCACATACTGTGATGACCTTACCCGACTTCTTCTCCAACACCTCATGTATGGCTTTGAGTACGTTCTCCAGAGCATCAGGGGTATGAGCATAATCTACTATCGCAGTAAAACCATCAGGTGACTGTATCGGTTCCAGACGTCCTGATACACTCTTCAGTGTGCTGAGCACCACGAGTATCTCCTCTGCCTCCTTGCCAAGCATGCGTGCTGCGGCATATACGGCGAGGAGGTTGCTCACATTAAACTTACCGATAAACTGCACTCCTACCTCATGGCCATCCATCTCGAGATACATACCCTCGAAATGACACTCTATGATATGCGCAGTGAAGTCAGCCATCGAACGTGTGGAGTATGTCTTTACGGTAGCCTTGGTATTTTGCACCATGTACATACCGTTCTTGTCATCAGCATTGGTTATGGCAAAGGCATCCTTTGGCAAGTCATCGAAGAATTTCTTCTTGGCATCGCGATAGTTTTCTACCGTCTTGTGGTAGTCCAGGTGGTCACGAGTGAGATTGGTAAACAAACCACCGGCAAACTTCAGTCCTCCTATGCGCTTCTGCGCTATGGCATGGCTGGAGCACTCCATAAAGGCATACTCACATCCGGCCTCGACCATCTTGGCAAGAAGCATGTTGAGTTCGATGGGATCAGGTGTGGTGTGGTCGGTAGGATATGCCTCACCATCGACATAGTTGCATACGGTTGACAACAGTCCACTCTTATGTCCCATCTTGCGAAACATATTATATAATAAGGTGGCGATAGTCGTCTTGCCATTAGTGCCGGTAACACCGACGAGTTTCAGTTTGGCTGTAGGATTGCCATAAAACATTGTAGCCACCTTACCCACACAGTCCTCGCAATCGGCAACCCTTACATAGGTGATGCCATCCTGTGGCTCAGCTATCTCTTCGCATAGCACCGCCGTAGCACCCTGTTCTATCGCCTTGGGGATAAACTTGTGACCATCCACCTGTGTACCTCGCATAGCGATAAAGATATGTCCTGGCTCTATCTTACGTGAGTCAATATTGATGCCCTTGATATCGATATCGTCATTACCGACTATCTCGATGGGACTGATTCTGGAAAGCAGTTCTCTTAACTTCATATCTATCCTAACTCTAATGTTACCTTCTCACCTCTCGTCATCTTTGCTCCGGCGGGTTTGCTTTGTGCCTTTACCTTACCGCAACCACGTACTATGACTCTTGCCCCGCGGCTCTCTATGAGATATACCGCATCGCGGGCTCCCATGCCTGTGACATCAGGCATCTTGTCCTTTGCCGCCATAGTGGTTCGTTCTACTATCTCCTTGGACTTCGTACGGTTCATCTTACCCCATACTGGGTTGCCATCGGCATAACTGCCGTTCCATCCGCCCTCAGTCTTGAAACCCAGTCGTGACAGTACGTAGTCGGCAGCGAGTATGTTGCCTGCCTTTACGTCGGGCATGAGTATCGAAGCAGAGTCGCCAGCGCCCTTGGCATCATACTTTACGCGTTTTGCCATGATGCCCTCTGCGATGTCGTGGAACACCTGTCCACTCATCAGTCCGCCCGATGCCGGCAGTCCCGCCTTGTGGATACATACTATACAAGTATATTCCGGAGCATTGGAGGGGAAATATCCGCAGAATGAAAGCAAGTAGTTGACAGTACCGTTCTTATAGCCGCCTCCCGATGCCTTCTGTGCCGTACCAGTCTTGCCTGACACCTCAAAATGTTTTGAGCCAGCCGTCTTGCCAAGTCCTATGCTTACCACCTGTCGCAGTATGGTCTGTATCTCTCCCAGTGCCTTGTTGCCACAGATGTGCTCCTTCAGCACCTCCACAGGAAATTCCTGTATTATCTCACCATCCTTCTCTATCGCCTTTACCAGACGTGGGCATACCATCTTTCCGTTGTTGGCGATGGCATTATAGAAGGTACATACGGAGATAGGCGGTACATTGGTTTCGTAACCTATACTCATCCACGGCAGTGCCGTATTGCTCCAGTTTACGTAGTGCTTGCCCCTCTTGTCTTTTTTCGGCATGCGCACACGTGGTGCCATGTATTCGGGGAATGGCAGATGCAGGTTCTCGGCTATACCCACACGATGCAGTCCCTGCACAAACTTCTCTGGGTTGTTATGGTAGTATTTGTCTATCAGTGCACTAACACCGATATTAGAACTCACCTGCAGCACCTTGGGCACACTGATGACACCGTATCCTCCTCTGTGCCAGTTATGGTCGCGCATCTTCGCGCCATACATATCGCGTATGCCACAGCCAGTATCAACGGTCATAGTAGTATCGATGACACCATCGTCAAGCGCCACCATGAAGCTGGCAGTCTTGAATACCGAACCAGGCTCCAACCAGTCGGCGATAGCATGGTTGCGTCCCTCCTTGTATTCTCCTGTTTCAGGGTCACGGTCCATATTTACCATAGCCTTGATGTCACCAGTCTTCACCTCCATGACGATTGCCACGCCTGTGTATCCACCCACCTTTTTGAGTTCCTTGATAAGCGAGCGTTCTGCCAAGTCCTGCATACCCACGTCAATGGTGGTGATGATGTTGTTGCCATTGACGGCGGCGGAATCTATCATATCCACCCAGCCATTGAGCATCTTACGGCGGTGCTTGAATCCCGCACGTCCACGGAGGATAGTGTCGTAAGCCAGTTCCAGACCGGCATATGCCGTACCACCTTCATTATATGTGGCACCCACGATACTTGATGCCAACGAACCGTAAGGACGATTGCGCACCATAAACTTCTGTGAGGTGAAACCGCCGATACCTGACCTGAGTGAGAAGATGGGCAGTTTGCGTACCTCCTGGTATGTGGTATAGTCTACGCGTTTCTTGACTATCGGCCAGTAGCGGCTGCCCTTATTGTAACCCTCCTTGAGATGCTCCTTAAACTCCTCGGCACTCTGCTCGGGGAATATGCGATGCAGTCCATTACACAGTATGTCAAGAGTCTTGGTATCATTGCCTAACGAGTCATGCCACAACGTATCGGCCTTGCTCTCCTTGAGTGCTACGAAGTCCATGTACATACGGTACTCCGGCAGATTGCATGCCAACTGCTGACCGTTGGCACTGAGTATGTTGCCACGTACGGGAGCTACTTCGATGCTGTCAAACTTTATCGTAGAGTTTACCTCATTCCAGTAAGAACGCTCCACCGTCATGATGTAGAAGCCCTTCGCCAAGACAGCAATAGCTACTGCAGTCATCAGCACACTGATGATTGAGTAGCGTAGCATTGATTTGTTATATTCGAAAGCACTCATTTATTCTTCGACGCGTATTAGGTATGGTGGATCTTGTGGTATGGCGAGGGTACTGTCACCGTAGTTGTAAAGCAGTCCCATGATATTACTCTCTCGGCTTTTCTCTGTCAGCTGGCTGGTACACACGGTAGCTTTGAAGCGTGCATCAACGAGTTTGGTCTCCAGTTTGTCTATCTCTACCAACTTCTTCTGACATATATACCGGTTGCTTATATATATAATAAGGAACGCGCACACGAGCAACACCAGTCCTATCTGCCTCTGCACTGCCCTGGCTATCATCACGCCACCGAGAGTCTTGGAGATAGAGAAAGGCGATGAGGTATCCTGTTCCTCCTTTGCCTCTCGCTGTATCACATCCTCGATGGTCTTATTGCCGAGCACGCTGCTGACAGGCTTTGGCTCCTCTGTCTGTGGTGTCATCTCTTCGGAGTCAACGTATGGCAGGTTGGCTATCTGCTCCTGTATGTCAGTATCCTTATCTATCATATTATCAGCATTTCTCTGCGATACGCAGTTTGGCACTTCTCGAACGTGGATTGTTCTCCTGTTCCTGTTGCGATGGGAGTATCACCTTGTTGTTTATCAACCTATAGGGTGTCTCCACTTTTCCATAGAAGTCCTGCACCTTCCTACCCTCCGCATTTCCCGTCCTCATGACATTTTTCACCATGCGGTCTTCCAGACTGTGATAGGTTATGACACTCAGTCTGCCTCCTGGCCTGAGTAGTTCGGTGGCAGCCAGCAGCATCTCCCTCAGTGCATCCATCTCATGGTTTACCTCTATGCGCAGAGCCTGAAAGAGTCTTGCCATTTCTTTCTTCTCTCGGCTCTCAGCCATGGCGCCAGTAACGGTCTGCCCTCCCCTTACGGCATTTATAAAGTCGAGCGTGCTTCGTATGGGCTTTTTCTGTCTCGCCCTTACCAGCATCGATGCTACGCGACGTGAGTTTTTTACCTCGCCATACAAATAGAATATGTCTGCCAGTCGCGCCTCGTCGTAGTCGTTGACGATATCGGCGGCAGTCATGCCCGCCCTCTTATTCATCCTCATGTCAAGGGGTGCGTCAAAACGAAACGAGAACCCGCGGCTCTCATCATCAAGGTGGTGGCTTGACACTCCCAGGTCGGCGAGTAGGCCATCTATCTGTTCTACGCCATGATAGCGCATCCAGTTCTTTAAGTATCTGAAGTTTGAACGAACAAAGGTAAAACCCTCTTGTGGCTCTACATTGCTCTCTGCATCGGCATCCTGGTCGAAAGAATATAGATGTCCGCCCTTTAGCCGTGAAAGTATCTCTCTGCTGTGGCCTCCGCCACCAAATGTAACGTCAACATACACCCCCTCTGGCTTTATTGCTAAGCCGTCCACGCTCTCTTGGAGCAATACGGGTATGTGGTAATTATCAACTGTCAACTGTCATCATTTGTTCTAAGGCCTCGGCGAAGTCATCGTTTTGTTCCGAGAACTTTTTGTATTCAGCCTCTGACCATATCTCTATCGTATCGCCGACGCCTATGAAGCGTACCGACTGCTCTATCTCTGCTGTCTCCTGGAAGCGTCGTGGCACGAGGAAACGGCCATTGCCATCAAGCGTCACCATCTCCACATCACTGACGAAGCGGCGAAACATCTGCTGTTGTTGCTTGTTCCAACGATTCAGACGCTTGCGCAGAGCATCCTCCTGCTCTTCCCACACACTACTAGGAAACAGCACAAGGCATTTCTCATGTACATCCTTACGAAGCACCAGCTGCTCCACGCCCTCCTGTTGCAACACTTTGCGGAATGTTGCAGGCAAGAAAACACGTCCTTTAGCATCTGTCTTAGCTTCTATGTTACCGAGAAATCTCATTCGACTGCAAAGATACAAAAAAATTCCCCACTTTGCTCCACTTTGCTCCACTTTTTTATTGAAAGTTTATTTTTTAACATTCTTTAGTTGTTTATTACAACCAACTTTCGGCTCTCAAATCAATTTCCTAATTACTAATTTTAAATTTCTAATTAATTTTTGTACCTTTGGATAAGGTAACATGCACTCGGCAAAGCAAAAATAAATAAATTTATTTTGTCATTTGCCCTCGTTTTTGTACCTTTGCAGTCAATTTAACAAGTTTACGGGTTAGGCACTTCAAATTGTCTTTAACTCCTTCAACTCCTTAACAACATTAACTCCAAAATAAAACATGGCAAAGAAAGCATTACTAATGATCCTCGACGGATGGGGAATCGGAAAGCACGGCAAGGGTGACGTGATATACAACACTCCCACGCCTTATCTTGATTATCTACAGGCAGTTAGCAGCACATCGCAACTGCAGGCATCAGGCGAAGACGTAGGCCTGCCCGACGGACAGATGGGCAACTCTGAGGTAGGTCACCTCAATATCGGCGCCGGCCGCATAGTATATCAGGATCTTGTAAAAATCAACAAGGCATGTGCTGACGGTTCCATATCCCAGAACCCTCAGGTAATGGAGGCATACCAGTATGCCAAGCAGAATGGCAAGAAGCTGCACCTCATGGGACTGACATCCAACGGCGGTGTACACTCATCACTCGACCACCTCTTCAAACTCATCGAGGTAGGCAAGGAGTACGGACTCTCACAGCAGCTCTTCGTACACTGTTTCATGGACGGCCGCGATACCGACCCCAAGTCAGGAAAAGGTTTCATTGAGGCTGTGCAGGCTAAGTGTCAGGCGTGCGATGCCAACATAGCATCCATCGTAGGACGTTTCTACGCCATGGATCGTGACAAGCGTTGGAACCGCGTCAAGGAGGCATACGATCTCATCGTCAGCGGCAAGGGCAAGAAGGCAAGCGATATGGTACAGGCCATGCAGGAGTCATATGACGAAGGCGTAACAGACGAATTCATCAAGCCTGTCACCAATGCCAATGTTAACGGTACCATAGATGAGGGCGATGTGGTAATCTTCATCAACTTCCGCAACGACCGCGCCAAGGAACTCACCCAGGTGCTCACACAGCAGGACATGCCGGAGGAAGGCATGCACACCATCAAGGATCTGAAGTTCTACTGCATGACGCCTTACGATGCTTCCTTCCAGGGTGTCGGCATACTCTTCCCCAAGGAGAATGTCACCAACACCCTCGGTGAATACCTCTCACAGCAGGGCAAGAAGCAACTGCATACTGCCGAGACAGAGAAGTATGCACACGTCACATTCTTCTTCAACGGCGGCAGGGAAGCACCATTTGATGGTGAGGACCGCATACTCGTGGCATCACCAAAGGTTGCCACCTACGACCTCAAACCCGAGATGTCAGCCTATGAGGTGAAGGACAAACTCGTCGAGGCGATAAAAACCGAAAAGTACGATTTCATCGTGGTAAACTTCGCAAATGGCGACATGGTGGGACATACTGGAGTGTATAATGCCATAGCTAAAGCAGTAGTTGCAGTTGACAACTGCGTACGCGACGTCATCGAGGCTGCCAAGGCTGCCGACTACGAGGCTATCATCATTGCCGACCACGGTAATGCCGACAATGCCATCAACCCTGACGGTACTCCGAACACGGCACACTCACTCAACCCTGTGCCATGCATCTACGTCACCAACAACAATTCTGCAACAATCAAGGACGGTCGCCTTGCCGACGTTGCCCCCACCCTACTCCATATCATGGGCTTGGAGCAACCATCAGAGATGACTGGCGAAAACCTTATTACAGATTAAACAGATTATATATTATCAGGAAAGTATAAAAAAACTCCTGTCATTAAAAACATTCAGCCCTGCACTCATGACGAGTGCAGGGCTGAATTATTATTAATCCTATAATCAAAATTTCTTAAGCCAGAGCATCCAGAGCATATCAGTCGGACGTTTTTCTCCACGATAATCCGTAAGGATATTTTTGTCTATCAACCCTTTTATTGCCGTTTGCACACTGCTTGCTGTCTTCAGGTTATAGCGTGTTATAAAGTCCTGACTGGTAGGTGTTACCGCATTAGGATACTCGTTAGCTATCGCAAGTAGCACCATCTTCTGCTTGTCTGTAAGAGACGCGAAGCGGTCTTCAAAGGTGAAGCGCTTAGTGTCAACTAAATGCGTCAATATCACATTATATGCGTCCTCTGCCACATGTTCTCCACGTTCCACGAGAGTGAAAGCCTCATTCATAGCCAACTGCATATACCATGTCACCCCTTGGAACACATCGTACAGACGTGAAACCAATTCCTCCGACACCGTCTTGCCATATCTGGCAAACAGCCCCTCGCAAAATTCCGTATATACATCTTTTTGTATCGGCAGCAACTGCTGAAACACCACACTATTGTAGAATGGGCGGTTGGGGTCACTGAAGATGTTTTCTATCAGATGTCTCTCACTGCCAGCAAATACAAACTGCGTCTTTTTCAGGTGTTGTATCTTTGTACGCAAGAGAGCTTCTATATTACCTTCCTCAAAATCTGCTATTTTTTGAAACTCATCTATAGCAACAATACACGTATTGTCTGCTGACTCCAAATAACAGAGAATCTCATCAAGCGTCACCTCAGGCTGAATTATCTCACCCAGTCTCAAGCCCAACTCTGGCATACCCGTCACGACATCATACGTTATCGTCGTCTTCAGCGAACGCACCACACTCATCATCCTGTCAAGCAACGGTTGTCTGCGTTTTATCCTGCCAAACACCTCGTTGGCGAGCATATACACCATTTCTTTCAGACTTTTGCAGGTGTAGATGTCTATTACGAAGGGTTCATATCCGTCTGGCAGGTAGTTCGCAAACACATGCTCTATCAGTCCCGTTTTCCCCAAACGTCGCTCAGACATCAGCGTGACATTACGTCCATTCAATATATGATGCATCAACACTTCCGCTTCCTTTTCTCTATCACAGAAGTATTCTTTGCTTACATATTTGCCTATTACAAACGGATTACTTATTTGTTCCATATCCTCGTTTATTTTGTATTATGCAATTTTACATAATGCAAAATTACATAATTCTTCCCGCATAAGCAAATATTTCATCAAAAAATATGAATACTAAAGATGAATTTAGTCTTTCCCCGTTAAAAACATTCAGCCCTGCACTCGTCATGAGTGCAGGGCTTCTTTTTCTGTGGCAACTTGTCTTCAGGTCACCTACGGCAAACGAGCGACGGATACAGACAATCCGCCCTGCATTCACGAGGAATGCAGGGCGGATTTACTATGCATTTTATTAATACCAAAGACTAATCAGCCTCATCAGTATCTTCCGCATCTCCACCATATCCATCGAAGTCCTCAAGATTTGTTGGAGTGACAGAATCTGCAAGAATCTGAGGCAACTGAAGTTTTACAACATCAGCGTTAGGTGCAATATACTCTTTTTTCATATCTTTATCCTCCTTACTTTATTACTGCACCTGCAGCGTTATACAACTTACCATTCTTTGCAACCACGAGCTGACCGTCAACAATGAACTTACCTTCAATCTGCTTTGCGTCGTCTTCACTCAAGGTTTCAATGGCTGTAGGATCACCATCAAAAGAGAAATCGATAGCATCCTGAGTATTAGTACCTGAATAAGCGAAGTAAGCGCGGAATGGCTTAATCTTATTGGTATTCTCTGAAACGACCTTCTTTATCTGGTTGTCTTTGAAGAAGTAGCTGCCTACTGGCATATAAACATTCACATCGTACACGCCAACGAAGTTCCAGTTGTCAACACCCTGAGTAGGAGTAGCATCAGCTACTGTCACACCATCAATTGTAGCGCTGCCGCTATAACTGTCTTCTGCAGCGACCTTGATAGCATAAGGCTTGTTGGCTTCTATTGCGGTAACATAGCTGAAGTTCAGCTTTGACTCTGTGCCGCTTGTCAGCTCTGCCACCTTCACGTTCTCACCGAATGCAGCCTTCAGCTGTGCTGCTGTCATAGCGAATGGCAGTACGATGGTAGCCCACTTATCAGCTGTTATTGCGCGAGTCAGTTCTACTGTTCTCTCCACGCCGTCACTTGCTGCTATGCGGCAGATGTTGTATGCACTGCTCTCACCGAGCACGAGGTTGTCCTCATACATGTGCTCTGGAGTGAAGCCAAGGAAGCCTACCACGCCTGCATAGAGGTCAAGAGCGTCAGCATCATCAAGCAGACCGTTGATGTTTGCACCTGTAGAACCTGTAGTGCTGTAGTTAGCGTTAACAGTTTGGTCAAAGTCATAGATATGGAGGTTAGCTGTACCAGCTGATACGCCGCCACCCATGTTAGTCCACTTATAATCAAACTTATTGCCTATTTCATTCTGTAAGTTGAAGTAATATACTGTAGCAGAAGCACCGCCCCAGTCACGGCCGAGGTTACCCTTTACGTATGTGCGGTCGGTACCTGTTATAGTACAGTCACGGAAGATGTATGCATCACCAGTATTACCCTTCTGCGCTGTAACGTATGCAGAAGCCTCCTGATCGCTATAACCGCCAATTACGAGGTTACAGTTGTCGAACACTGCCTTACCACCACCGTAGATATAGTCGGTGTTACCCTGTATGTCACAGTTCTTGGCATATACGCTACCAGTTGTGTAGTATGTATCCTGAGAACTGATGAATGCGCAGTTGTACACCTCACAACCTGTTGGGCTATTCTCGAATGCGATAGCTGCAGCGCGCTCTGTTACAGCCTTTGCATCAGCAGCCTTATAGCCTGCATCGCCAGAAGTCAGAGTACGGTCGTACGTAATGCTTGTATCTCCCATAGGATGAGCTTCTACTCCGTCAACAACCTCTTCGTCAGTGTAATACTGGTTGAAGCTGTTCTCGAAGATTATGTTCTCAGCCTTGAAGTTATTACCCTTGTTAGTAACCTTTACGGTGCAACCCCAACGTGCAGGATGAACCACAAGCTTAGAGTTGCGTGTCATAGCACGGTCCTTGTCATAGTAACCGCTTGAATTCAAGCTGTAGTAGCAGTAACCAATACCGTAGTAGAAGGTAATCTTAGCCTTCTCTGTGCCACTGGTCTTAAGAGTTACGTTAGCCATATCCACGATTACCTGCTCACGATATGTCTGACCGCTGGTCAGTGTGATTACAGGAGCAGAGATATTACCAGCCTTTGCAGCAGCCAGAGCATCGCTTACGCTCTTGTAGTTGTTGGCAGTAGCTGTAGCCAGAGTATTATCAACTGTGATATTCTGCTGAGTAGCAGCAGGAATCACTTCTGGGTAGTAGATGTTGTGGGCAACAGCATTCTTTACTACCTTGAAGCTCTCCAGTGACAGTGTTGACAAAGTGCCTGCACTTGAACTGATAGTATATGTGTCTGGCTCAAGTGTCGTTGAGTAAGAGGTAGCACCAGCTTCACATTCTACCTGTGCATTGTGAGAATTACCAGTGAAGGTAAGGGTAAATGCCTCTGCCGGAGCATTGGTGATAGCACCAGTGACAGTCTGTGCCTGTGCAGCCTCAATGGTTATAGTACCTACGCTGCCAGACTCAGTAACATCAATATTGTCAGGTGAAACGACAACGTATGCCACATCACCGCTCAGACTTACTTCATAAGAACCGCCAGGCACGCTTGTGGTGAATGCACCAGAAGCAATCTCAGCTTCGTATGTCTGACCGTTGGTAGCTGTCAGGAGAACGCTTGCACCATCTATAGAACCACCACTGATTGTACCAGTAATCTCATACAGAGTTGCTGGCTCTATCTTGATGTAGCTCAGATAGCTTATGCCTGATGCGGACATGTTCACAGTACCGTCTTCATTAGATATGTAGTATTCATTATACAGATTGTCGCCAATGTTGAAGCCCGTAGTGCTTCCGGCATTGTATCTGCCCCAAGTCAGTTTAGAACCTGCAAATACAGGAACCTTGAACAGAGTACCGTCATTACACTGAGCCCACTGGTCAGTACGTGAAGCATTATTCAGCTTACCTGCGTCAGTATTAATAATGAGAGAGTAGCCTCCTGACTCATATTCATATTCAGGATCCTTCTGAAGTGCAAACACAGGAGCTCCATTGCTCTTGCCGAAGTACCATGTGTTAGTATAGCCACTTGTAGCGTCGATAAATGCTGCTCCTACTACAGTGATAGACTTAATGTAGCCACCAGTAGTACATGTCATAACAACATCTCCATCCGCTGTAGCTGTGTATGTCTGACCGTCAGTGTACTCTGTCTCGCCAATAGTCAGACCTGTTGTATCATATAGGCTGAATGTCAAAGTTGCACCCTCTGGAACACCAGGAAGAGTCAGAACAGTATTTTGATTTATCTGTGCCCAATCCTGGTTATTCTTACCAAGCTTACCATTGGTAGCATCTACCTGCAGGTCTGGGGCATTAGCCTCCTCCTCTGCTGTGGTAGGAGCTACTGTTCCCTCATTGCCTTGATAGGTTACATCGTCATCATACAGTTTCTGGGCAATATTATAAACAGTTGTGTATGTAGGAACGACAGGAACATCGACAAATGCTGTTCCTACTACGGTGATAGTCTTGATGTAACCACCCGTAGTACATGTCATAACAACATTCTGATCCTTTGTTGAAGTGTATGTCTGACCGTCAGTATATTCTGTACCGCCAATAGTCAGACCTGTTGTACTATAAAGGCTGAATGTCAAAGTTGCACCCTCTGGAACACCAGGAAGAGTCAGAACAGTATTTTGATTTATCTGTGCCCAATCCTGGTTATTCTTACCAAGCTTACCATTGGTAGCATCTACCTGCAGGTCTGGGGCATTAGCCTCCTCCTCTGCTGTGGTAGGAGCTACTGTTCCCTCATTGCCTTGATAGATTACATCGTTATCATACAGTTCCTGGGCAATATTATATACAGTAGTGTATGTAGCTACTGGAGTAAACTCGAAGCCATAGAAGCCAAGTTTGGAACCAGCTACACTGAACTGGTAGGTGGTACCTGCAGTTACATCAATAGTAACTATTCCATAAAACTTTGATGATGGTACAAACGAGTTTGTTTCAACGGTGGTTTCTTCTCCACCTGCTGCCTGATACTTGAAAGATGTAACGCCTGATATTGAGAATGTTTTACCAGAATTTATTATCACACCTACCTTCAGTGTACCATTCTTTGTTGCAACAAAGTCTGTTGACCAACCATTCTGACTACCGCTTACGCTGGCTACCATATTAGCATTCAAACTGCTAACCTGTCCATCCTCAATAGCAGTTCCGACCATAGTAGTGGTACCGTGAGTGAAAGTCATGGTGATATCATCACCTACTATATGCTCTCCATTGATAGCCACTTCGCCTACCGACATATAGTAGGCATTGTCAGTTGCAGCCTTATCAGGGTCAATCACTGTCAATGTAGCAACTTCAGACGTATCATCGCCTTCAGAATTGCTTGCCACAGCATAGTAATAGAATGTGCCTGCAGTTGTCACATCTGGAGAGTACGATGCTCCTGTTCCCACTGATGTACCACCTGTTGTAGAGGCAGAAGTATTCTTATACCATGTAACCGTAGGCTCTGGATAACCATCCACAGTTACCACAAGAGCTGTCTCCAAGTTCACGTAGGTTGATACAGAAGAACTTGCCAATGCTATCGTTGGAGCTGTCGGAGTTGTCGAAGATGAACGTGTACCTGATACAGAAACACCCTCGAAATAAGTGTATGATGCGTTTCTGTATATGCGTACGGTACCATCTGCCTCAATCTCATTTGCTGCCAAAGTATGAGTAGCGACACCATTTGTTCCCTTTTCTGCTGTTGCTGTAATAGTAGTTCTAGCCGTTTTACCTATCAGACAAGATGGATTTGCATTATTAGCATAGAGATACACGCTTATCTCATCACCAGCCTTGAACTTTGTATAACTACCATCAGAAAGCGTCACCTCGTAATAGTTCGTATTGCCGTTTATTTTTGCATAATAATACGAGTCTTTTCCCGTTCCACTAGGAACGGTGCCCTGACTTCCCTCGTCACCGAAGTACTTAAACGTACAATTAGTCACAGTAGGAGACCCTGCTGTGGCTGTCAAGTAGGCAGAGCACGAGATGTTGTCATCCGCCGACACCCCACTCGTTCCGATGATGCATAACAGCATCAACGAGAACAGATAGATTAGTTTTTGTTTCATTTAGTTTGTAAAATTTGTTAGTAATATAATTTGAAAAATTCATTAAGTTTTAATTAAAGGTACGCGCACGTAAGCACACGTCACACTCACGCACTTGTGCGCAGGTGCATAGCATGATAATACAGTCAAATGAATTGGAATTTAGTTAGTAGTAGATTGTCTCTTATAGTTTTGCGGGTGCAAAGTTACAAAAAAAATATTATATATCACCAAATTTTTCTAAAAAAATAACGACCAAATTGCTTTGACAAAAGAACCCATCATCTTTCTGACACTTTGCTCAATATTATGATGTTTTTTGTGACACTAAATCTTAACGTATGTTAATTAAGGGATGGTTTCAGAAAAGGATAACTTTTAGAAGCTAAAAGGGCAACTTTATGCCCCCCAAAAGGTATCCTTTTAGGGGCTAAAAGATATACTTGCAAAGTGTAAAGTGATAGGGGCAAAAAACTGACATCGTGATTGGGCACAAAAAAAAGACTGGCGTTTCTTCAACCGAAGTAACACCAGGCTTTTATTAACTAACTACTAATTTTTACTAACTTGAAAAGCCGGAGCCATCACGGCTGCGTTAACTTTCTGATGCAAAGGTACGAAGTTTTCATATAGCAGAGGGGGCAAATTTGTACCTTTTGGGGTGTAATATTCTTTCAAAATGATTATTTTTTATTCTTTGCATGCCCTTTCAATGGCATTTTCACCCGATTTCATCGGTGTTTTCTGCAAAATTTTATCATTTTGCAAGATTTTCCGCTTTTTTTGCCTTCATAGGCATTTATTTCTTGAAATACTTGACACCATTGAGTACATATACTCCCTTGGGAAGGGTATCAAACCTCTCAGCAGAGCAGATGTAGGCACCCATGACAGAGTAGATATGGTCGGTCTGTAGCAACTGACGTGCACTCTTTATGGCAGGGAACTCCTCGATGTGGGTAGAGACGTAGGTCTCCTCCGCTACACCAGGTGCTGGGGTGACGGTGCATACCTGCTTCACGTCGGCATCAGCAGAAGATGTGGCAACCTGCAACTTCACTGTCTGACCGTCAACGAGGAACTGATGGGTAGCCTCGCTATAGTAAGCAAGTGAACGGTAGCTTACCGGTATCTGGACTGTCTTCTGCTCGCCAGGTTCGAGTTCTACGCGTTGGAAGCCCACAAGGCGCTTATTGAGAGTGCCATAGTTAGAATCGCCGTTGAAATCGGCATAAATCTGTATCACGTCGGCACCCTTGCGGTCGCCGGTATTCTTTATCGTAACGCTGACAACACTGTCGGCAGACTTAGTTGGTGTAGTGGCTGAAGCATCGCTGTAGGCGAAGGTGGTGTAAGAGAGACCATAACCGAATGGGAACTGCGGTGTGCCCTTCTGCTGCTTCTTGGTAGCCTTGCCATAGTACATATAGGTGTAACCCCAGTCATCGATGTTGTACTCCAGCATACCGTCAGAACCAGCGTGGCTGCCTGTTCCAAATGAAGACTCACCCTTCTGTGGCAGTTCGTTGATATCAGCATACCATGTAGAGGTGAGGTGACCTGATGGGTTGATGTCGCCAAAGATGGCATCACAGATAGCCTGTCCCTGCGCCTGACCGCCATACCATGCCTCGAGGATGGCAGGAACATTGCTTATCGCTGAGAGATCGAGAGAAGAACCAGACTCGAGAACAACAATGACATTGCTGTTTACTTCGAGGAGTTTGTTGATAACCTGTGCTTGGTTGCCTGGCAGGGTGAGCACCCAACGGTCGTGACCCTCGGTGCCTGTCTCGTGGCTTGCCGGCTTAGACCAGTCGGTACCACCGAGGAAGATGACGTAGTCAGCCTTCTTGGCTACTGCCACGGCACGGTCGATCATAGCATCGGTGGCTGCTTCGTTGACACCTGCTGAGGTGCTTACCATATAGAGAGGGCCCTGTGTCTCCTCAGCTGGGAGCACTGTAGGAGCATTAGGATTGGTGAAGTTGAAGTACTGGTAGTTGCCGCAGTAGCTGTTAGAGCCAGAGAACTTCACATACAGGTCGTGCTTACCTTTTACTACATCAGGGTCAACACTTGCAGTGACGGTGGTCCACTTGGTCCAGTTGCCCGTGTCCTCATTGCTGACGGTGAGGAACGGAGTAGCGTCCTTGGAGTCAAGGATGAAACTTACCTGTCCCAAACCGGAAGACTTAGCACCGCATGACATGGCGAAATCGGTGCAGCCATACTCGCCGAAGTCAACATCCTTATATAAGAAGATATCACCAGGAGCTGTATTCTCAAGGTTGCCTGCACCCTTGTCGTTGTTGGCAGCGCCACGCTTTGACACTACCGCCTCATCGAATGGCACGGCAGGTATCTCACCAGTGCGCTTCTGCTCTACCACGAAGTTCATCTTCTTGGCAAATGCCTGATATGGAGTGGTGGTGTATGTCGGTGTGCCAGAGTAGTCACCGAGCTGTATGGCATTGGCGTAAGGACCTATGAGTGCTACTGTTTTATTCGATGGAATGGGCAAAACAGAGCCTTCATTCTTCATCAACGTCATAGACTGCTGGGCTGCCTTGAGGGCGAGAGCCTGATTTGCCTCACTCTCGATGTCACCCTCTGCAACGCTGTTCCATGGGATGCTTACATAGTCCTCATCAAACTCGCCAAGGGCGAAACGTGTGGTGAGCAGTTCGATGAGTGCGTTATCGACGGTTTCCTCGGTGAGATTGACATAACCGAGTTCGTCGGCTGTCTTGTACTCGTTGGAGAGGGCATTGAGCAGAGCGCGCTGCAATACTGCAGAAGAGCTGTACTGCTCGCAGTTTGAATTCAAACCGGCATTGAGACACAGAGCCGTAGCACGTGCCTCCATCATCTTCTCCTCACTATTAGAGTTTTCGTATGGATTCTTCCAATCGGCAGCACCAGTAGCGATGCTTCCCGCTGTATAGTTTCCGAAATAGAGGTGCTTGGTGGCACGATACACATCAGATACAGCAGCACAGTCAGATGTTACATAGCCCTTGAAGCCCCACTCCTTACGCAGGATGTCGGTGAGAAGCATCTTGTTGCCGGAGCATGGAAGACCACCCTTAGCCTCTGTATAACCCTTGCCAACAGCATTCACCTCGCTGAGGTCAGTGGAGATGGCATTATAGGCTGCCATCAGGGACTGCACATTACCATCCTTGACACACATCTCAAATGCAGGAAGATAGTACTCACGCATATTCTTCTCACTGACGAAAGAGGTGGTGGAGTGACGGCCTGCCTCATAGTTGTTGGCAGCGAAGTGCTTGGCACATGCCACAATCTTATAATAAGGATTGGTCTCGTCCTGTGTGCCCTGTATGCCCTTGACAAACTGGGTAGCAAGCACACCGCAGAGGAATGGGTCCTCGCCATAGTTCTCCTCCTCACGTCCCCAGCGTGGGTCGCGAGCCATATTGATAGTAGGAGACCATACGTTGAGACCTATCTTCCAACCTTTCACAAGACTGTTGCGCTGGTTGGTCTTATACATATGGTACGCACGTGCCTCGGTAGAGATAGCGTCGGCACACTGATATACCAACTCGGGGTTCCATGTGGCTGACATACCCTTTGACTCAGGGAATGAGGTGGCATTGCCCATACGAGCATAGCCGTGGATAGCTTCATTCCAATACTGGTAATGAGGCAGTATGATGACACCGTCGCGTGTCACCTGGTCGGTAACGACGGAACCGAACTGTCCTGCCTTCTCTTCAAGTGTCAGCTCCTTGACAAGGAGTGTCGCACGCTCACGGAAAGAAAGGGAACGATTGAGCCAAGGATACTTCTCTATATCCTGTGCCATTACAGAAATCGCTACAAGCGACATGAGGGTTAGGAAAATCTTTCTCATAATGTTTTATTGTTTTTGGTTAATTATCGGTTTAGCTTCTTCTGCATGCAAAATTACTCCTTTAATTGTAGTTATAAGGTTGAAAAATATGGCAACAGGGTGCAATTTCCATATCTTTTTACTATCTTTGCAACAAAATTAGTACTTGACTGAAACAAAATTACACCATCATGGAAGTGCAGATAGAAAAAAGTTGGAAAGAAGCTCTGAGGGATGAGTTTGAGAAGGAGTACTTCGCACGGCTCACCAGTTTCGTGCGAAACGAATACAGGCTACATACGTGCTATCCTCCTGGCAACGAGATATTTAATGCCTTCAACCTCTGCCCTTTAGACAGGGTAAAGGTGGTGATACTGGGACAGGATCCTTATCACGGTCCAGGACAGGCGGAGGGACTGTGCTTCTCAGTAAAGACGGGTGTGGCATTGCCACCATCGCTGGTCAACATATTTAAAGAGGTGAAGGCTGACATCGGCACCGTGCCGCAAGTAGTGAAGGATGCACAAGGGCAGAGCGTGTACGATGGTTCGCTGCGCCGATGGGCAGAACAGGGAGTTTTTCTGCTTAACACATGTCTGAGTGTCAGAGAGCACGAGGCTAACAGTCACTCACGCCAGGGATGGGAAACATTTACAGATGCTGTGATAAATATTGTCTCTGACAAACAGGAACACGTAGCATTTATGCTGTGGGGAGGACCGGCAAAAACAAAGAAGAAAATAATAGACACCACCAAGCATCTCGTGCTTGAGAGTGTCCATCCTTCTCCCCTATCCGCCAACCGCGGTGGGTGGTTTGGTAACCATCATTTCAGCCAGTGTAACAAGTGGCTCACTAGTCTGGGACTAACGCCAATCATTTGGTAGATTTCTCGCTGCTTCGCATAGCGCTTCGTACCATTCCTCGCCAAAGCGTCTGATGAGAGGCTCTTTCAAGAATTTGTATAAAGGCATCTGCAACTCCTTGCCCTTCTTTACTGCATCCTTACACACGTGCCAACGGTGATATGCAAGGGCTGTCAGTCCGTTGCTGAGGGTATCTTCACGAATAGGATACAGAGCACATGATATAGGTTTCTGCCATTTTATCTTACCGCTGCGATATGCTTTCTCGAAAGCACAGAGACAACAGTTTTTTATGGTTTCATCGGCAATATCTATATCTTCATAACATGTAAAGACACAGTCCTTGCCATTTACTATGCTGGTAACGAGGTCGCCATCGCGGTCGTTGTATGCCACACCTTGAGCCTCTACAACCAACTGGGCAGGGACAGACATGTCATGGCGTACGGCAGCGAGATTTTCTTCTATCAAAGCCAACTCATCAAGGGTAATCGGCGCACCGGCATCGCCCTCTATGCAACAGATGCCCTTGCACTTGGCAAGGTCACAACAAAAATACTCCGTCAGTATATCTGACGAAACAAGAACATTGTCTATCTGTACTATCATCGTATGCTGCTTGTTGTATTGTCGGCGTACGGGCTAAGAAACAGACCGTCACTCTACGCCATTCCTGTACTCAGAAGGACTGACTCCTACATTCTCCTTGAAAAACTTGCCGAAGAATGACTGGGAAGGGAAATTGAGTTCGGCTGCAATCTCAAACATCCTCTTATTGGTATGACGCAACAGATTGCGCATCTCGGTAGTAACAAACTTGTCTATCCACTCGTTTGGCGTACGACGGCTAACGGAAGATATCACCTCACTGAGATACTTTGGCGTGATATTCATCTCCTTAGCATACCACTGCACCTGACGTTGCTGGCGGAAGTTCTTCTCTACCAACTGCACAAACTCAACGAATATATGCTCACCCCTCGACTGCTTCTCTTCCTTACGGGGATGGTTGATTACGTTTTCAAATACATTATTGAAATCATATAGCAAAGCGAGGATAAGCAGTCGTACCACCTCCTTGCGATAGCGATGATTAGGCGCGAGGATACGTTTTACTATGGCATCGAAATAACGACGTGCCGTAGCAATGTCTTCCTTCTTAACCTCAAAGACTGGATGATTGTGACTTAAGAGGAAAAGGCTGCTCATATATGTGACATTTTGCAGCACATCATGCAACATCTTGTATGATATGAATATGCCGAATCCGTTGTAGTCATCGCTGTAACGAATGTTGTCGACGACCGACTCCTCCGTAACCACCATTACGCTGTCACTACTTACCACACGTTTCTTTCCATTCACATTCAGCGTCACTATACCCTCAGTGCATATTCCGAGGAACAGGCACAAGGACATACGGCGTGGCTCTGCCATCACAGGCAGCTGGCGCAACGATTTTATCACTGCGATGTCTTCACCTATATGCGGCACGTCATACGTCTTGACAATTCGCTCTATGTTTATGGGCAGGATTTCTTTTCTTCTCATAAACTCCTGGAGTTTTAGGATAAAAAAGAGAGCAGAATGCACATTCTGCGTGCAACCCGCTCTCTATTCAATTATTGTTTAGGCATCGATATTTGCGTATGTAGCATTCTCCTCGATAAATATGCGGCGTGGCTCTACGTCATCGCCCATCAGCATGGAGAATATCTCGTCGGCATCAGCAGCATTCTGTATCGTAACCTGCTTGAGCAGACGTGTCTCCGGATTCATCGTGGTGTCCCACAGCTGCTCTGGATTCATCTCACCAAGACCTTTGTAGCGCTGGGTATGGAGGCGGCTGTCGTCAGCATCACCGTCGCAGTATGTCTCGATAAAACGTATGCGGTCCTCCTCGGTATAGCAGTACTCCTTGTGATTCTTGTAGGTACACTGGTAGAGAGGAGGAGTAGCGATATACAGGTGTCCCTCCTGTATCACCTTTGGCATAAAGCGGAAGAACAGTGTCATGATGAGGGTATCGATATGCGAACCATCGACATCGGCATCGGTCATGATGATAATCTTATCGTAGCGCAGTTTGTCGATGTTTGCCTCCTTGGAGTCTTCACCATCAACACCAAAGCGAACGCCTATAGCCTGAAGTATGATATTTACCGACTCTGCCTCGAAGACCTTGTGCCACTGCACCTTCTCTACGTTGAGGATCTTACCACGCAGCGGGAGGATAGCCTGGGTATTGCGGTCGCGTCCCTGCTTGGCAGAGCCACCTGCAGAGTCACCCTCGACAAGGAATATCTCTGTCTTCTTAGGATCGCGGCAAGAACAGTCAGCAAGCTTGCCTGGCAGTCCGCCACCTGACATGGGATTCTTTCTCTGCACACTCTCACGAGCCTTACGTGCTGCGATACGTGCCGTAGCGGCGAGAATCACCTTTTCACAGATGGTATGTGCCTCCTTAGGATGCTCCTCAAGGTAGTTGGTCATCGCCTCACCTACAGCCTGCTGCACAGCACCATTGACCTCCTTGTTGCCAAGTTTGGTCTTTGTCTGTCCCTCAAACTGTGGCTCTGCTACCTTAACAGAGATAATAGCTGTCAGTCCCTCACGGAAGTCATCAGGTGCTACTTCAATCTTAGCCTTGTCCATCTGCTTGCGCAACTGGTCATCCTCATCAGCATACTTCTTCAGGGAGCGTGCCAGTGCGACACGGAAACCCGTGAGGTGAGTACCACCCTCGATAGTGTTGATATTATTAACGTAAGAGTGTATATTCTCTGAATAGTCGTTATTGTAAAGCAGGGCTATCTCGATAGGTATGCCTGCCTTCTCTGTCTTGAGGCATATCGGTTCACCGATGATTGACGTACGGTGACGATCCACGTAGCGCACAAACTCCTTCAGTCCTTCCTTAGCGTGGAACACCTCTGGCTTACGCAACTGTCCCTCATCGTTAGGACGCATATCAGAAAGGGTAATGGTGATGCCGGCATTAAGGAAAGCGAGCTCACGCATGCGGCGTGCCACGATGTCGTACTTATATACAGTATCGGTGAAGATAGAGCCGTCGGGCCAGAACTGCTGACGCGTACCGCGCTTTGTTGTCTCACCAACCACCTTGACAGGATAGAGAGGCTTACCCTTCTCATACTCCTGCTGATAAATCTTACCATCACGATACACCTGCGACATCATGTGGGTAGAGAGGGCATTCACACAACTCACACCTACTCCGTGCAGACCGCCTGACACCTTGTACGAGCCCTTATCAAACTTACCACCAGCATGGAGCACCGTCATAACGACCTCCAATGCTGACTTGTGAAGTTTCGGATGCTCGTCAACGGGAATACCACGTCCGTTATCCTCTACGGTAATAGAATTATCTTCGTTGATGACCACCTGGATATCTGTACAGTAACCTGCCATCGCCTCATCGATGGAGTTGTCCACCGTTTCGTTTACGAGATGGTGCAGTCCCTTCTCTGATATGTCACCGATGTACATTGCAGGACGCTTACGCACGGCCTCAAGACCTTCGAGCACCTGAATGCTACTGCCATCATAATTTCCCTTGTTCTGAATTTCTTCCATTAGATTAGTATTCGTTTTTAAATATACCTTGCAAAGGTAGCAAAAAAAAACGAAACAGCCAAAATTATTTATATAATAAATAAAGGCGAAAAAGTTAAAAGTTGAAAAGAAAAAAGGTTGCTACCCCTCACGGGCTGCAACCTTCCGAAAAAAAATTATTATGGAAACAATCTTGTGTACTTATCAATTATCCAAGTTTCTGGATATGGAGTGCAAGGCTTGACTTGATGTTTGCTGCCTTATTCTTGTGGATAACGTTCTTCTTAGCGAGTTTATCCAGCATCTTCTGCACCTTTGGATAGAGTGCTACTGCCTCTTCCTTGTCTGTTGTTGCGCGAAGCTTGCGCACTGCGTTACGCATTGTCTTAGCGTAGTACTTGTTGTTGAGAGTTCTCACCTTGGTCTGGCGGATTCTCTTCTCACTTGACTTGTGATTTGCCATTTTAGTTCTTTTTTTTACCGTTCTCTGACGGCTGTTAATGATTAGCTTATGGGTCTTATGCCACTACAGCAGCCCTGGGCGGGAAATGACCGAGAGAAGTACCTCCTTCTTATTTCCCTTCGCCACCTCGTAGGGCATCACTGCCCGATGGCGAATAATTGTCTTTGTAGCGCGTAGGGGAGTCGGACCCCTCTTGCAAGAATGAAAATCTTGAGTACTAACCGATATACGAACGCGCCAAACCAGTTGACTAAGTGGTTTTTAACGGTGCGCTTTCAGGACACCTCCCACTTAGCGGGTGCAAAGGTACGAAGAAAAGTTGAAAGTTGAAAGTTGAAAGTTGAAAGATACTACCATTTTAAGATTTATTAAGACATTCTTCACTGTAATTACCTATTTCTTTCGGGTAATATTATTATTTTTGCACAATAAAAGTATGGAGTGCAAGACGCGGGGCATAGTACTAAAGACGGTGAAGTATGGCGACAGCAAAATCATCGTGGACTTCCTAACGAGGGAGGAGGGACGCATATCTATGGTATGCAAGGTCTCCCCATCGAAGCGCTTTGGCGTGAGGCATCAGTATTTTCAGCCCATGACGGTGCTTGACATACGTTACATGCGTAATCCACGCCAGTCCCTGGGTACCATAAGGGAGGCACACATCGCGATACCCTACACCTCCTTATATACTGATGGCATCAAGATGTCGATAACGTTCTTCATCGCCGAGTTTCTACACTACACCACCCGCGACCTACATACCGACGCACCACTCTATGACTTCATAGAACAAAGCATGGCGTGGCTTGACGCCAGCGAGAGGGGAGTAGCCAATTTCCATCTTATGTTTATGATACGCATGTCGCTCTTTCTCGGTTTTCTGCCCGACATGGACAGTTATCGCGAAGGTGCACTGTTTGACATGCGCGAGGGCATTTTCTGCCTCTCTGCCCCACTCCACCCTGACGTGCTCAATGCCGAGGATGCAAAAAAGATGCAGATCCTCATGCGTATGACGCCGTCGAATCTGCATCTTTTCCCCTTGTCACGCAATGAGCGAAACCGCATCATTGACATCACACTGCTTTATTATCATCTGCACATACCACAGTTTGGTGATATGAAAACTCTCGAAGTGCTCAGAGCTTTATAATAACTGTCAGCTCTCAACTTTCTTTATCTCCTTCACCACTTTCTCTGCACCACTGGTAAGATGTAGTGCCTCTGGATGTTCCTTGATAAACGACTCTATGTGTCGCACTCTCTTACTCTCGAGTATTTCGTCAACTGCTATCAGTATACCTGTTTCCTCTACATCGCCAAAGCCGTAATTGATGGCAGTGCCAAAGAGCTTCATTGTCGGCGAGAGGTTCATGTAAGCATTGACGAGTGGTGGTATATTGAATCCTAGCGCTCTGATGCCGCCATTGAGTATGCGGTAGTCTTCCTTGAAGTCCCTGCCACAGAATACCTGTGCCAGTTCCTCCTCTGGCGTTTCGAGCAAGAGTGGCTTCTTGGGGTATATCAGTCCCTCCTTGTCATCAAAATGTTTTTTGAGGAAGTAGAGTATTAGGTCCCTGCCAAAACGTATATAACTGGGATACATGGTCATCTTACCGAAGTAGTACTTCATACGGGGATTGATGACCGTCAGCGCACCAAGTCCGTCCCACAGATTATCGAGAGCAAAAAGGCTCTTGGCTCCCATCTTACTGCTCTGATATTCTGGGGTAACAAAAGAGCGGCCGAGTTCTATCGTGTATGGGGCATACTCCTTGATAAACTTCTCGGAGAATGTAAATAAGTGGCTGGTAGCAAGTTCGGGCTGCCCGTCCTTGTCGTATGACCACTCATCACCCATCAGATAACGGTAGCCACCGATTATCTCCTCCGACTCGGGATTCCACACTATAAGTTGTTTGTAGCAGTTGTCACAGGTATCATACTCATCCCAGTCGAGTTCCTTGCCTGTGCCACCGCCAGCCATACGGAAGGTTATCTCACGCAGACGTCCTATCTCACGCATCAGGTTGGGGGAATCGTGATACGTAAAGACATATATCTCGTTATTGCTCTTATTGGTCATACGGAGTTTCTTCTCGGGGGTCAACTCCGCCTTGATAAGCTCAAGAGGTACTGGTGCTATGATTTCTGCGTCCATTTATCAGGTTATTTTTCGTTATTTCGATATATTGTCATTTCGACATTACGCCATTTCGTAAACTCTTTCCTGCACCCACGCTGCCCATGCCTGGGGTTTGCGTGATTTATCAAAGGTCTGCCATGCTATCGGCTTGCCTATCGTCACCTCAAACGTCTCACCACTGTTACGAAACATCTCGTCGGCGAGGTACAGCATCGCCACATTGAATTTCAGGTGCAGAGCCTTGCATATGTTTGCTATGCGGTAAAACTTCTCGGAGTTCCTGCCACTAAAGTATATGGGCACCACATCGCGTTTCGTCTGCACGCTCTTGGTAATAAACGTCTTGGTCCATGGCAGGTCATGTATCTTGCCTTTTATCTTTCGCGAGCACAGCCCTGCAGGGAACATTACCATGTGAGCATCCGAGCTGAATCCTTCTTCCACCATACGCGGGAAGTCACGGCTCTGCTTACCGGTCTTGTTGATAGGTATGCAGAGTGGTGCCAAGCCTGGCAGGTTCATCAGCAGGTCGTTGACGAGGTATCTGAAATTGTCATTATACTTCTCTCCTATGATAGAACCTATAGCGATGCCGTCGATGCCACCAAGCGGGTGATTGGATACAAAGGTGTAGCGCTTGCCGTCACTGTCGTCAGGCAGATTTTCTGCTCCCCTCACCACGATCTTATTATCAAGGTAGCGCAGGCCATGCTTCAGCCACGGTGTGCCCACCTCGTCCTTCGCCTCCCACAGAAACTCGTTGACGGAATCTTGATGCAACCGTCTCTTTAACCAGCGGACCAGAAAACGGGGCACCAACCTCGACTTGTCACCGAGTTTGGACCGTAATATGGCGTCTATGTCGACTGTCTTTTCGCTTAACTCTACCATGAATTGTCTGCAAAGTTACAATTTTTTTTCCAAACGACAAAACACCTTATTAAAATAATAATAAGTATTTCACGCAAGGTCTATTACCTCCAGATCCTTTATCTCCGTCCCGTCTATAGTAAACCTCACCAACGTACGCACCACCTGCTGACCATACAGTCCTGCTGCACCCGGATTAATATGCAATATGTGCAGTGAGTGATCATACATAACCTTAGTGATGTGCGAGTGCCCAGAGATAAACAATTTGGGAGGGTGGGAGTATATCTGTCTCGCCACCGAACGGTCATACTTGCCCGGATATCCACCTATGTGTTTCATCAGCACATCGACATCCTCGCACTTAAAGCGCAGCACCTCGTCAAACTCCCTGCGCACCACGTCGCCGTCTATATTACCGTAAACACCTCTGAGCAGCGCTATCTCCCGCAGTTTGTCAGCTATCTCTATGGTACCGAAGTCACCCACATGCCATATCTCGTCACACTCCGCAAAATACTTTGCGTAGCGGTCATCCCAATGTGAATGGGTGTCAGAAAGCAGTCCTATCCTTTTCATACTCTTTTTTCTTGTTCCAGAGATGCAAAAGTAACAAAAAAAAATGAAAGAAAGACAGGAAAACTTCTAAAAAAACATGCAGGCACTGCTATTGCAATGCCTGCACTATATCCTCGTAGAGGTCATCCACATGCTCCAAACCCACGGAAATACGCAACGTGGTATCTCTTACATCCATAGCCCTGCGCTGACTGCCCGAGAAGGCGGCGAAGATGGTGGAGGCTGGATGCAAGGCAAGAGAACGGTTGTCGAAAAGGTTAGAGGCACGGTGTATCACCCTGAAGCCCTCCAGCACACGCAGAGCACTCTGCTTGTCCTCAAGGTCGATGGTGAGCATTGCTCCCGCCGTCTCTCCAAACTGCCTACGGGAGATTTCGTAGAAGGGATTGTCTGGCAGCCCCGTATAGTTCACCCTCTTTATCTCGGGCACTCCTTGCAGGCGCTTGGCTAACTCCAATGCCGTGGAGGACTGTACCCTGTAGCGTGCGTCAAGGCTCTCAAGCCCCACTGTCTGCATATATGCGGCATGGGGTGTCATGTAGTAACCCATGTTGAAGAGCAGTTCGAAGCGCGTCTTGCGGTTTATCTGGGGAAATGTGCCGTAGTCTATCACCAAACCGCCGAGGCTGGTGGCTCCTGCTGAGATGTATTTTGTGGAACTGACCACTTGTGCATCCACGCCCAGTGCCTTTGCATCAAACTTAGTGAATGGTATGAGGGTGGTATCGGCTATGAGTGGCACCCCCTTGGCATGGGCTATCTGGGCTAAGGCTGAGAGGTCAGCCACCTCCATCTGAGGATTGGTGATAATCTCAAGAAAAACACACGCCGTATTCTCATCAACAGCACTGCGGACTACATCGAGGTCGAGCAGATTGACCTCCCGCGTCTCGACACCGAGGGGACCGAGCGTATTGCGCATAAGACTGACGGTATTGCCAAACAGATGGTTGCTGGTGACGATATTCTTTCCAGCCTTGACGAAGCACAGCAGCACATTGGTAATTGCCGCCATGCCGGAGTTGAATGCAAACACATTGGCAGCAGCGGTTAGTGACTTCACACGATTTTCGAAGAACGTCACCGTGGGGTTCATCACCCTGACATACTCGGGGGCATCTGAACGCCCGGTAAAGGAGTCGGTCATCTGCTTCGCCGTGTCGAACTCGAAGGCACAACAGTGATACACGGGCATACTGAGTGCTCCGTATGCGTCAGGTCTCTGGTAGTCTGTCCTTGTAGCAATAGTTTGTTTCTTCATCTGGTCTAATTCCTTTTTAGATTAATTCGGTGCAAAGGTACAATGCATTCTGTATATGGGCAATAGCCAAAGTATGGATGGAATATCACTAATGTATGTGATATAAAAACCAAAACAAAAGTGATTTGGCACAATCGCAAAAGCCCGTACCTTTGCAGTCGAGAAATTAAACTAATAAAAAGACAACAAGATGATTAGCATAATAGTAACTCTACATAACAATGAGAGTAGTATAATATCGGCTCTGCAGTCGATAGTGGCACAGACGGCTCAGAAATGGGAGGCAGTGGTGATAGACCGTGCTTCAAGTGACGCCAGCGAACATCAGGTGCGTTCATATCTTATAGACAGGCGAATGCGCTACGTGAGGGTGGACGAGGAGATAAGCGTACAGGAGGCTCGCAAACGCGGACTGGAACTGACCACGGGAGAGTGGGTGCTGTACCTTGACGGAGCGGACTATCTGGAACCTAATGCGCTGGAGTCACTCTACCTGACAGTGAAAAAGTATGGTACGCTGATAGCTGCGGGAAATTTCTTTGTAGAAAAAAATGGCGAGAAGCATCCAGACAACTTCCTGAAAGAGGGGAGATACAGAGGCAAGGATGCTACAGAGGGACGGTTCGGGGTAGTAACAGGAAGCGCCCTGCTGGCACGCCAGATAGCCCATCTGCCTGAGTCATGGCGCGACTTGGATTATGGCTATACTCACCGTATTACCGTAATTCACAGGGAAACGACAGAACCATTAGTAATAGTAAAGAAACATAAACCCTTTTGGAAAATATGGCAACATTTGACCCTATTCATAAATTCGCTCCTATAGAGCATGACGGCATCAAGGTAAAGGATCTGAACATCCATATAGGTGATGCCCACATACTGAAGAACGTAACGGCAGAGATACCCAAGAACAAGATAACGTGTATCATAGGTCCGTCTGGTTGTGGCAAGTCAACCCTGTTGCGCACCTTCAATCGTATTATCGACACTACAGAGGGAGTGAAGATAGATGGTAACATCTGGCTCGGCGAGCACAATATAGTAACCTCGCACGGTGCTGACAAGATAGAACTGCGTCGCCACATAGGACTGGTGCCACAACGCCCATGTCCGCTACCTATGTCAATATATGACAATATAGCATACGGATGTAGGATTCATGGCATAAGAGGCAAGGAACGACTTGGGGCAGTGGTGGAACATTACCTGAAAAGTATAGGCCTGTGGGACGAGGTGAAAGACCGCCTCAAGCAGCCAGCCTCACGACTGTCGGGTGGTCAGCAGCAACGACTATGCCTGGCACGCTCATTAGCGGTAGAGCCCACGGTGCTGTTAGCCGATGAGAGTACCTCGGCACTCGACCCTATATCCTCAAAAAAGGTGGAGCAGCTGTTTGTGGATTTGAAAAAAGACTATACGGTGGTTATGGTAACCCATACCCTGCAACAGGCTCAACGTGTGGCTGACTACGTCATCTTCATGTATCTTGGCGAGGTGATAGAGGCAGGACCAGCAAAGGACATATTTAATAACCCACAGGACGAGTTGACACAGAAATATCTTGACGGAGCGTTCTCATAGTTCACAGTTTTTAGTTTCAATGAATTACAGGATAGCAAAAGATAAAATAGCAGGTGGCATAATGACAGCCTTCACGGTATTCTCCATGATACTGGTAGTGGCAATGGCTATAGGCTTATACATGAAGTCTGCTGACATACTGCAGGAGCACTCCCTATGGGATTTGCTCACGGCATCAGAATGGAAACCGATGAAGAATCAGTTTGGCTTTCTTGCCTTCATAGTAGGCACCTTCTATGTCACTGGTGTGTCTATCGTCATAGCCCTGCCCATATCGCTTCTCATGGCGGTGCTTCTCACGGAATACTCACGCTCGGCAATCAGACGTTATATCTATCCGCTGCTTGACATATTGGCTTCATTGCCTTCAGTGATATATGGTGTATGGGGCACACTGGTCATTGTACCGCTGATAAGTGATGTGGTGGGTCCGGCAGTAGGAACGGCAACATCGGGCTACACCCTCATTTCAGGAGCCATTGTGTTGAGTGTGATGATACTGCCCCTGTTGGTAAGTCTGTTTATTGAGATATTTGACAATGTGAGTCGCGAACTGCGTGAGGCATCCCTCGCTGTTGGGGCTACAAGGTGGCAAACAACCAAACACATCGTGCTCCGGGCAGGTCTGCCAGGCATCGTAGCATCTACGGTACTTGCCATTTCCCGCGCACTGGGCGAGACTATAGCGGTCTTGATGGTCTGCGGCAATCTTATTATCATACCCCATTCGCTGCTTGATGCCTGCTACCCTATACCAGCACTCATAGCCAACAACTATGGTGAAATGCTGTCGCTTCCTCTCTATGAGTCGGCACTGATGTTTGCGGCCTTCATCTTGTTTTTCGTTGTACTGCTATTTAATTTGGGGGCACGAATATATCTTAAGAGTCTGACGAAATATTAAAAATAAAATGAAGTTTATAGAAGAATACATATTCAAGGTGCTGATGTACTTGTCACTGCTCATCGTGGCAGGATTTGTTTTCAGCGTGTTGTGGAGCATATTCAGCAAGGGACTGCCCGTGCTCACATGGGAGATGGTGACCAGTTTGCCAGGCTCAGGATTCTATGTAGGCAAGGATGGTGGTTTTCTTAATGCCATTGTGGGTTCGGTATATATCGTTGTGGCTTCTACCGTGATAGGACTCGTGATCTCCATACCGGTGGTGTTCTTCCTCAACGTCTATCTGAAGGAAGACTCCAGGTTTGGTTATCTTGCCCGTCTGGCTTACGACGTATTGTTTGGCATACCCAGCATAGTGTATGGTGCCTTTGCCTTCACGCTGATGATAGTCATGGGTATCAAGGCATCGCTGTTAGGTGGTATAATAGTAGAGACACTGCTGATAATCCCGATACTCATAAGGAGCATGGACGAGGTGGCTCGCACCATACCCAAAGACCTGTTGGAGGCAGCCTATTCGCTGGGTGCCACGAGGATAGAGACCATAGGGGTGGTAGTGCGTCAGATAGCCCCTGCCATAGCTACCGCCACGCTGCTCTCCGTGGGGCGTGCCATGGGCGATGCAGCAGGCGTGATGTTTACCGCTGGTTTCACTGACTATATACCCGAATCGCTGAGCGACAAGGCAGCAACACTCCCGCTGTCGGTATTCTTCCAACTGTCAGTGCCACAGACAGAAGTTCAGAATCGTGCCTACGCAGCTGCTGTAGTGCTCACCTTTATAGTGCTGGTGCTTAGCCTCTCAGGCAGACTAATAATGAGATATTTCAGTAAAAACAAAATAGCATAAATAAAAAGGTAATTAGACTGATATGAGTAACAAGACAACACATCTAAAAGAATTAGAGTCGGAGGCAATATACGTCATCCGCGAAGTGGCATCACAATTTGAAAAACCAGCCCTGCTCTTCTCTGGCGGAAAAGATTCCATAGTGCTGGCGTACCTTAGTTATAAGGCATTCTACCCGTCACCTATCCCCTTTCCTTTCGTTCATATCGACACAGGGCATAACTTCATCGAGACCATAGACTATCGTGACCAGCTGGTGGCACGTCTGGGCGTGAAGCTTATCGTTGGCAGTGTGCAACAGAGCATTGACGAGGGCAGAGTGGTGGAAGAGACAGGTTATAATGCCTCACGTAACAAACTGCAGACGGTCACCCTTCTTGATACCCTTGAGAAGTATAAGTTTGATGCCGCCATAGGTGGTGCCCGTCGTGATGAAGAGAAGGCACGTGCCAAGGAGCGATTCTTCTCTCATCGTGACGAGTTCGGACAGTGGGATCCTAAGAACCAGCGCCCAGAGTTGTGGAACATCTTCAATGGCAAGAAAAACCTGGGTGAGCATTTCAGAGTGTTCCCCATATCCAACTGGACGGAGATGGATGTGTGGCAGTATATACTGCAAGAGAACATCCCCCTTCCCTCATTATACTACACTCATGAGCGCGAAGTGTTCAACAGAGACGGCGTTTGGCTCGCCAAATATCCGTTCATCAAACTGAAGCCCGATGAGAAGGTTGAGACAAGGCAAGTGCGCTGCCGCACCATAGGCGACATAACCTGTACGGGACTCACCCTCTCCACAGCTCACACCATCGAGGATATTATTGATGAAATAGCATCATCGCGCATCACAGAGCGTGGCGGCAGAGCTGATGACAAACGTTCAGAGGCTGCGATGGAAGACAGAAAGAAAGAAGGATACTTTTGAACAGTGTCACAGTTTTTCAATATTCATTTTTCAATTTTCAATTTATGAACAAACGAGGATATTTAGATATGGAACTATTGCGCTTCACTACTGCAGGAAGCGTTGATGATGGCAAATCCACCCTGATAGGCAGATTGCTATATGACTCAAAATCAATATTTGAAGACCAATTAGAGGCTGTAGAGGCAGCATCAGAGCGACTGGGTAATGCCGAGGTGAACCTGGCGCTGCTTACTGACGGTCTGCGTGCAGAACGCGAGCAGGGCATTACGATTGATGTGGCATACCGATATTTTGCCACCCCCAAGCGCAAGTTTATCATTGCCGATACCCCAGGGCACATAGAGTACACCCGCAACATGGTGACAGGAGCATCCACTGCCGATGCGGCAATCATTCTTGTCGATGCCCGCAATGGTATCACAGAGCAGACCAAGCGCCACTCATACATAGCCTCACTGCTCAAGATAGACCACGTAGTGGTAGCTATAAACAAGATGGACTTGGTGGATTTCTCCGAGGAGGTATATAACAATATAAAGCAGGAATACGCCCGTATTGCTGAATTATTGCGACTGAAGAATGTCTATTTCATTCCCATTTCGGCTCTCAAGGGCGATAATGTGGTAAATCCTTCAGAACACACGCCATGGTACAAGGGTGAAACCCTCCTGCATCTTCTCGAACAGATACCATTGAAGGAAGGCATAACCCAACAGCCGTTCCGTTTCCCCGTGCAGTATGTGGTGCGCCCTCAGACTGCTGAGTGGCCCGACTACCGAGCCTATGCAGGCAGGATAGCCTCTGGCATCATCAAGGTGGGTGACGAGGTTACGATATTGCCGTCAGGCACCACCTCAAAGGTCAGTCGCATCGATGAGGGCACAAAGCAGCTGCAGGAGGCAGCAGCCCCACAGAGTGTAAGCATCAGTCTTGAGGATGATGTTGACGTCAGTCGTGGCAGTCAGATAGTGAAGACCAGCGAGCCAGCCCGTGTAGGTCAGCAAGTGGAGATATTGCTGTGTTGGCTAAACCATCGTCCGCTTCAGCTCAGACAGAAATACATCATTCGCCACACCACGGCAGAGCTGCAGGGTATAGTAACCTCAATAGACTATAAGGTAAATATCAATACCCTTGAGAACGTTACTGACGATACCACTGTCAACATGAACGACATAGCCCGAGTAACGCTGAAGGTTTCCAAACCCCTTGCCTACGACCTCTATGCTGCGAATCGCACCACAGGCTCTCTCATCTTCATTGCTGAAGGTACCAACGAGACAGTTGGTGCAGGAATGATACTCCTTTAATCTCCTTCAAACTCCCCCCCCAAAAAAATGAACATTGACGAACTAAACAACCGCTTCAGGGATAGCAGTCCCGAAGAAGTGTTGGACTATTTCCTTCCCCTGTATGGCGACCGTATAGCCCTTGCATCCAGTTTGGGACTTGAAGACCAGGTCCTTACGTCCCTGATAGTGAAGAGTGCCAGACGCACGGGGGTAAAGAATCCTCGCATCTTCACCATTGATACGGGGCGCCTGTTTCCAGAGTGTTATAATCTCATCGACCGCACCAATGACAAGTATGACATCCGTATCGAGGTGTTTTCTCCTGACCACAGAGGTGTAGAGGCTTATGTGGGTGAACATGGTGTGAATGCCTTCTACCAGTCTGTAGAACTGCGTAAGGCATGTTGCCATTGCAGAAAACTCGAACCGCTGCGCCGTGCTCTTTCCACTCTTGATGTATGGATATGCGGACTGCGTGCCTCGCAGGCTGTCACACGTACTGGTGTGCAGGTGGTGGAATGGGATGCCAACAACAATCTCATAAAGGTCAACCCCCTGGCACGTTGGAGTGAGGACGATGTGTGGCAGTATATCAAGACCAATAAGGTGCCATATAACAAACTCCATGATCAGGGTTTCCCATCCATAGGTTGTCAGCCATGCACCCGGGCTGTAGAACCCGGTGAGGATATTCGTGCCGGCAGATGGTGGTGGGAGTCACCCGAACATAAAGAATGTGGACTTCATAAGAGATAAAAAAAGTATGATAGGATATAAATTACCAGACAGTCTGTCAAAGGACATAGACAAGTTTGCCTCCTTAGCCAAGGGCTATCAGGAGCACAGTGTCAGTGCCACGGAGTTTAAGGCATTCCGTGTGCCACTGGGTGTTTACGAGCAACGTAAGAACGAGGTCTATATGGCTCGCATTCGTGCTACGGGTGGAGTGATCACGCCCCGTCAGTTGCTCAGCGTTATCGATATAGCCCAAAAGGGAGGTTCCAACCTGCTGCATATCACCACTCGTGGCGAGGTGCAGATACTCAACCTCGATGCTGGCAACGTGGAGCAGGTGCTACGCAGTCTGCAGGCGGAGGGGCTGGCAACCAAGGGCGGCGGTGGCAACACAGTGCGCAACATTATCGTCAGTGAGTTTTCGGGCATTGGCAGGAGTGAGGTGTTTGATGCTACGCCATACGCTATGGCACTCACCAGTGCTATGGTGGCTGAGCCCGACTCTTATCTCATGCCCCGCAAGTTGAAGATAGCCTTCTCAAGCGATGAGAATTTCATCGACTATGCAGGAGTTAACGATATCGGACTCGTATCACAAATAAAAGACGGCAAGCGAGGCTTCCGTGTGTATATAGGTGGTGGCGCTGGCAGCAAACCCTCTGTAGGATGGCTGTGGCGCGACTTTCTGCCCGCCGACGACCTCTATGCACTCGTCAAGGCCGTCAAGACATTCTTCAATGCCCACGGCAATCGCAAGGATAAGTACAAGGCACGCCTGCGCTTCATCTTCTATAAGTTGGGCAAGGAAGAGACCTTCCGCCTCATCGACGAATATTTTGAGAAAGAAAAGGCTAACGCCAACGTTAAACTTAACGTTGACCTTAACGTTAACGAAAACGATAACGAAAAAAACGCTCAATCTTCAATTTTCAATCTTCAATCAAAAAAGTGGCTCTCTCGTTACGCCACCCTCCAGCGTCAGCAGGGCTATGCCTCAGTGGTTGTTCCTATTACCCTTGGTAATATATGGCTTAACGACGCAGAGAGTGTAAGAAACCTCAGGGCGCTGCTGGAGTATGTCAGCAAGTTTGGTGATGACACGGTGCGTTTTACTCCTAAGCAGAATATCCGACTGAGGAATATTCCCGTCAGTGCGCTTGATGAGCTCTATACCTTAATATATAAGTATGTGCCAGAGAATATTGACAAGCCTGCCATACTCAATAATATCGTCTCTTGTACTGGTGCCGACACCTGCCGCTTGGGCATCTGTCTGTCAAAAGGGCTCACGTCGGCAATCACCAAGGCACTGGCAGACAGCGGACTTGACCTCGATATCTTGCAGTCGGCACGCATCAATGTCACTGGTTGTCCTAACCTTTGTGGTCAGCCCCTGTGGAGCGACCTCGGGTTTGTAGGCAAGGTGTTGCATACCGATCATGTATATCCAGCATACCAAGTTTTTATTGGCGCTAACTATACAGACAAGCCTGCTCTCGCCGAGAGCATCGGCACCATCAGTGCGCACGATGTGCCTAAGTTTGTGGTGGATTTGGTGAGGGAGTACAGTTCACAGTTAGTTCGCGAAAGCTCATCACATTCGTGTCACAGTTCACAGTTTGGTGAGTGGCTTCGCTCAGAAAGCGGCAAGGGGGCGGCCCTTCAGCTTATCGACAAATACAGTCATGTGCCACTGTTCTCTGAAGACAAGAACTACTACTTCGACTGGGGCAGCGATGAAGTGTTCAACGTCACCAAGCGTGGCAAACCCGAGTGCTCGGCAGGACTGTTTGATATGATTCAGGTTGACCAAGACAGCATCAATGAAGCACGCGACAAGAATCCTTATGCCGTGATTTTCCATGCTTCGCGTATGCTGCTTGTCACTCGCGGTCTCGATCCGCAGGATGCTGCTGGAGTATTCGATGCCTTCATAGACCACTTTATAAAGACGGGATATGTTGACGCTGGTTTCACTGACCTCATCAACCAGGCAAAAAGGTATGGTGAACAGGGCAGCTACGACGGTGACCGTGCCAATGCCCTTGCCGATGCAGTGATAGAATTGTATCGAGGTATGGATGAGAGCCTGAATTTTAGCTCCCCCCGCTCCGTCTCTCCCTTAAAGGGGGAATACTCCCTCCCTAAAACGAACTCTCCCTCAAAGGAAGAGCCAAAGAGGGTCAAAGACCTCCGTGGTGTGCTCTGTCCGATGAACTTTGTTCGAACAAAATTGGAGCTGGCAACGCTTAACAGTGGCGACCTGCTTGAGATATGGCTTGACGACGGCAAACCCATTGAGAATGTTCCAGGCTCTGTCAGGCTCGAAGGCCACGAGATACTGTCACAGACTCAGCACTCGGATGGTTATTGGCAGGTCATCATAAAGAAAAAGTAGGGTATATCCCTCTCACATACTCTTGTTATAATTTTACCCACTCACTGCGATTGCCCACCTCGGGTAATCGCAGTAATTTTGCACTCAGAAATCAACACAACATTTCATTCAGTCAGATAACATATTAAAAAAAGAAAAAAGAAAGGTAAAAAGATTATGCAGAAAAATTTCAGGACAACCATCGCAGCCGCAGCGCTGATACTTTCAGTAGGCACGGTGAGCGCAGAGACAAATGCTGATAAGGAAACCTTCCTTGGCGATGAAGCCAAGGTAAAGGTTGACCTCAGCCAGTTCAAACCATCTGTTCCAAAGGTCGGCGGACTTATCAATGGTCGTTACACCTACGACACAGGTTCCAAGGACGGTAACGGCGACAGCTACAACGGTTTCGATATCCGCCGTGCACGCGTAAGCATAAGTGGCGACTTTGGCAAGAGTATCGACTACAAGGTGCAGGCAGATTTCGCAGGCTCCAACGTGAAACTCCTCGATGCCTACGCTCGTTTTAAGTTTGCCAAGGAACTCAACCTGCAGGTGGGTGAATACAAGGTGGCTTACTCTCAGGAGACCCTCGACGGTCCTACCAGCTGGCTCACCATTGAGAACCCTACCGTAGTAGCAAAGCTCAACGGCTATAGCGATATCAGTGGCATCAGTGCCAATGGACGTGACGTAGGTCTGCGCCTCTATGGTAGCTTCATCCACCGCGAGGGCTATTCCGTCATAGGATATAAAGTGGGCATCTACAATGGTCAGGGCATCAATGTGAAGGATAAAGACAAGTATAAGGACATTGAGACCTATGTCACCATCAACCCTCTCAAGGAGTTAACCCTCTCATTCGGCAACTACGCTGGTCGCTACTACAACGGCACGGAGAGCATCACCCGTAACCGTCTCTCGGCAGGCTTCACCTATAAGCCAGGCAAACTCTTCCTGCGCTCAGAATATCTGCACGGCAAGACGGGGCAGACCAACCAGCAGGGTTTTTATGCCACAGCAGGTTATCGCTTGCCTTACGGTCTGCAGCCAGTACTCAGCTACGGCTATTACCAGAAGGATACCGAACTCAAGGCAGACAACCAGAGCGATTACACCGTAGGCATTAACTGGTCAGTCAACAAGTGGATTCGTTTGCAGCTCGACTACACCCACACCGACTACACAGCCTCAAGCAAGAAGAACAGCAACCTCCTTGAGACACAGCTGCTCGTAGCGTTCTAAAGTATAGAGTATAGAGTATAGATTACAGATTATAGATAAAAGATAAAAACAATGAGAAAGACAATTTATTCAGTACTCAGTTTAGCAGTGATCGTTTCACTCGCTATTTCAACAATTTCTTGCGGAGGCAAGAAGAGTGACAAATCAGGCGACGGCGAACAGCTCGAAGGCCGTATCTCCATCTCAGGAGCCTTCGCCCTCTATCCCCTCGCAGTAAAATGGGCAGAAGAGTTCCAGAAACTCAACCCAGGCGTGAAGATCGAGGTAGATGGCGGCGGTGCCGGCAAGGGCATGACCGATGTGCTCGCCGAGCAGGTAGATATCGCCATGGTATCACGTGAGGTAAGCCCCGAAGAGGCGCAGAAGGGTGCCATAGGCTTCCCTACAGCCAAGGATGCCGTAGTGCCTACCATCAATCAGAACAACCCCTTCTATGCTCAGCTCGTGAAGCACGGCATCAACAAGCAGGCAGCTTCCGACCTCTGGATAGAAGGCAAGATAAAGACTTGGGGACAGCTGCTCGGCACTCAGGATCAGACCAAGATAGCACTCTTCACACGTTCTGATGCCTGCGGTGCAGCAGAGACCTTCGCCAAGTGGCTCGGCAAACACCAGGAAGACCTCCTTGGCGAGGGCGTCAATGGCGACCCAGGCGTAGCAACAGCGGTGAGCAAGAACGAACTCTCCATCGGCTTCAACAACATAGGCTATGCCTACGACAACAACACCCTCAAGCCTCTCGATGGCATCCGTGTGCTCCCTGTTGACGGCAACGACAATGGCAAAATAGACCCTGACGAAGAGTTCTATGGCTCAAAAGACCAGATTACCAAGGCTATCGCTGAGGGACGCTATCCCTCACCACCAGCCCGTGACCTCTATCTCGTCACCAAGGGTCTGCCCACCAACCCCGTCGTGATAGCCTTCCTCAAGTATGTGCTCACCGATGGTCAGAAACTCAATGCCCCCGTTGGCTATATCGAGATACCACAGGAGAAGCTCGACAAGGCTCTTGGCAAATTGAAATGATAACACACACACTCTCTATTTGAGTCTATGTAATAAATGTCAGCAAAATCCATGTTTTGCTGACATTTTGATTTTTCATACCCTTGCCCCACACTTCATGCAGCGGCGTCCATGCATCCCTAACGTATGTGATGCGAAACCTTAACAAAGGGTATTGCCCGCATGAGAGAATGGAAGTAACTTTGCAGTCGGGAATTAAAAAAAAGGAATTTTAAACTAATATACTGATGACAACAAGGACGATTAGAATAGCGACAAGGCAGAGTCCGCTGGCGCTGAGACAGGTGGAGGAGCTGGTGAGGGTGGCTGGCATAACAGACTACGAACTGGTGAAGCTGACAGCGTATGGTGACAGGCATAAGGAACGTTCGCTGATGGAGGAGGGACTGGCACAGGACTTCTTCACTCGCGAACTGGATGAGGCTCTGCTAAGCGGCAGGGCTGACATTGCGGTGCATTCGGCTAAGGACTTGCCTTATCCACTGCCTGACGGCATAGAGGTGATAGCTCTGACTGAGGCGAGGGATAAGACGGACAGTCTGGTGGCACGTGACGGCTTGACGCTTGCCACACTGCCCTCAGGGAGCAGGGTGGGCACGAGTAGTGCACAGCGCAAAGATGAGCTGCTGAGCCTGCGCCCCGACCTGGTGGTGGTGCCCATACGTGGCACGATAGAGGAACGCATAGCGCAGGTGGACAATGGCACGGTGGATGCCCTCATTGTGGCGTCATGTGCACTGGAACGCCTCGGTTTGCTGCACAGAAGGACGGAGGTGCTGCCCTTTAAGACGCATCCGCTACAAGGAAACCTGGCGGTGACGAGAAGCTATTCACAATTATTCGCTGAAGCTGTCACAATGCTCAATGCACAGTTAGAGAGGGCAGACATTCGCAAGAATTACGGCAAGGTCTGGCTGGTGGGTTATGGACCCGGCGACCCTGAACTGATAACGGTAAAGGGACAGCGACTGATAAGGGAGGCGGATGTGGTGTTTTATGATGACTTAGCCCCTACAGGTGGAGGGGAGAAATTTGTTTACGTGGGCAAACGCGCGGGCAGGCACAGCCATAGTCAGGAGGAGATTAACGAACTGATGTACAGGGCGGCGACAGAGGGGAAAAAGGTGGTGCGCCTGAAGGGCGGCGACCCGATGGTATTTGCCCACGGAAGGGAGGAGATAGATTACCTGAAAGCGCGACTGGTGGAGGTGGAGGTGGTGCCTGGTATCAGCAGTGGGGTGGCGCTCGCCTCACTTACTCAGATACCTCTGACGCACAGGGGCGTGGCCCGCTCGGTAGCCTTCGTGCTCGGTCATGCTGAGGAAATACAGACTCCCAATGCCGACACCTTGATATACTACATGGGAGGGGCAAGGGTGAGCGAGATAGCTCGCAGACTGACAGAGAGCGGACGTCCTGCTGACACCCCCGTGGCTATAGTGAGTAATGTGTCGCTGCCTACGCAACACAGCATATACTCCACTCTCGGAGAACTGAGATGGGCAACGATACGTGCCACCCCCGTGCTGATAATGGTTGGCGAGACGGTGAGATTCAGTTCACAATTGGGGAGGGTGTATGACACAACCTCGACATCGGCTACGCCACTGATAAAGATAACCCACTTACCTTTTAAGAAAATGAATATAGAATTACAAAAGTACGACTACATAGTGTTCACATCGCGATACGGTGTGCAGCATTTCTTTGAGGAGATAGGTGACAGACAGAAGTCGCTGCCTAAGATAATATCCGTAGGTACGGTGACGACGGGTGCGCTGAAAGAGAGGGGACTGACACCGTTTTTTGAGTCGGCAACGCAGTCGGCAAGGGGTATCATAGACTTCTTCAGGGACAAGCCGCGAGGCAGTAGGATACTGTTGGCGCGGTCGGACAAGGGACTGAAGAAACTGACTGACGGACTCAAGGCTCATGAGGTGACAGACCTTGCCGTATATAGCAACACGCCTAACAAGGAGGCTGTGAAGCAAGACCTCACGCAGTATGACAAGATAGTGTTTGGCTCGCCATCAGGGGTGGAGGTGTTCCGCACGCTCTACACTGAGGAGGAGAGACGAGAATATAAAGGACTGATAATAGCACGAGGAGAAACGACGTATGAAGCGATTCAGACAATATAGAACTACACAGGCGGTGCGCGACTACTGGGCTGACGTGCCGGAGGTAATGCCACGGGATTTTATCTACCCCTACTTCGTGGTGGAGGGCAGCGGTGTGAAGGAAGAGATCGGAACGATGAGAAACATCTACCGATTCTCGATTGACACTCTGCTTGAGGATATAGGCGAACTGCTGACGCTGGGCATAGACAAGGTGCTGCTCTTTGGAGTGGTAGCACAGGAGGAGAAGGACGAACGGGGCACTCGTGGCTACAGTCCTGACAGCATAGTGGCAAGGGCTGTAAGGGCTGTCAAAAAGGCATTCCCGCAGGTGACGGTGATGACTGACGTGTGTCTGTGCGAATATACCTCGCATGGGCATTGTGGGCTGTTAGACTCACCCCTAACCCCTCTCTTGAAGAGAGGGGGACAGAATGCGTCCACTAACGGCAATAATAGCGGCAACTCTTCGCAGACAGATAGTGCATACTCCTCCCCTCTCTTGAAGAGAGGGGTTGGGGGTGAGTCTTTCGTCGACAACGACTCCACGCTGCCCCTTTTGGCTGAGATGGCATACCAACACGCACTGGCGGGGGCAGACTTCGTGGCACCATCGGCAATGATGGACGGGCAGGTGGAGGCGATACGCAGGAGGCTTGATGGCGACCCTCGCACCAAGCACACCCGCATAATGGCGTATTCGGCAAAATATGCCAGTGCCTACTATGGACCATTCAGGGATGCAGCGCAGTCGGCACCAAGTTTCGGCGACCGCAGGAGTTATCAGATGGACTATCGCACCCGTAACCAAGGACTGGAGGAGATAGCGGCTGACATCAGCGAGGGTGCCGACTGGGTGATGGTGAAACCAGCTCTTGCCTACCTGGACATAATACAGAGGGCAACAGACAGATTCTCTGGGACTACGATGGTGGCATACCAGGTGTCGGGCGAATATAGCATGCTGATGAATGCGGCACAGCAGGGACTGTTTGACGAGTGGCGCATATTTCATGAGAGTCTCACGGCGATAAGACGTGCCGGGGCACAGTACATTATATCTTATTATGCTAAGCGTTATGCACTTCTTGCCAATAAACATTAACATAGAGAACAAGAGGCTACTGATAATAGGCGGTGGACGTGTGGGGTTGCACAAGGCGCAGATACTGGCGCGCTTTACTGACAGTGCCACGGTGATATCGCCTGCCTTCAAGGAGGGTTTCGACGGGCTGCCCTTCACGTTGGTAAGGAAGGTGTATGAGCCAGAGGATCTGGATGGTGCCTTCATGGTATATATATGTACCGAGAACAGCAAGCTGAACAGGCAGATAAAACAGGATGCCCTGCAGAGGGGAGTGCTTGCCAGCGTGTGCGACAGCCCCGCGCTGTGCGACTTCACCTCGCCTGCCATTTTTCGCAAGGACAACCTGACGGTATCAGTGGCAAGCGATGCCAAGGACGTGAGAAGGAGTATGCAGATTCGTGATGCCATAGCCGAGAATTTCGACCTGATAGAACAAAACGCTCCTGCCCCTCGCAGTATATATGACAAACGTTAGTGATATAATTACCTCGTGACAGCGATTGCCCATGAAGGGTTATAGCAGTACCTTTGCAGCAGGTAATCGGACGCACCGAAGGTGCTACGCTTTCCGAAGGAAAGAATTAAACTAATAATGCAAAATGGTACAGACACTGACACTTAAAACATGCAAGCGCACGGAGGAATACCGTGACGAGGGACGCATAGACACAGCCCAGGCACGTCACCTGTTTAGGGTGGCTGCAGGGCTGGAGTCGCCACTGCTGGGTGAAACAGCCATATTAGGGCAGGTAAAAAGAGCATACGACGAGGCCCGTCAGCAGGGCAAACTGACAGCGAATATGAACAAGTTGTTCCAGGCGGCAATACACGTGGGACACCGTGTGCGCACTGAGACGACGATATCACGCGGAGCGGTGTCATATTCGCAGGTGACGGTTGACATGCTGAGCCGACTGGTGCCTGATCTTGGTGAGAAGGTGGTGAGCATAATCGGGGTGAATGAGATGACGGAATCGATACTCAACTTCCTCACGGCACGAGGTGCTACGAACCTGATACTTGCCAACCGTAGCTTTGAGGCTGCTCAGCGCCTGGCAGCACGATATGATGCCGTGGCAGTGCCGCTGAGCGACAAACGGAGGATTCTCAGACTGAGTGACGTGGTGATAAGTGCTACGTCAGCCCCACATAGCATAATAAGGAAAGAGGACGTGGTGCCGCGCTGCGGCGAGTTGCTGTTCTTTGACATGGCAAGCCCACGTGACATAGACGAGGGGGTTGAACGGCTAAGCGGCGTGCAGGTGTTTACTCTTGAGCAGATAGAACACAGTGCCCGGCAGAATCTTAAGGCGCGCAGCAAGGCAATAGCCGACTGCGAGCGCATCATAGAAGAGGAACTGGCTGAGCTGAAACGCTGGGAGGAGTATAGGAACTCAAAGGCAAGGAAGGAGGCAACAGCATGACACGAGAAAAATCAACCAAGGCGTTTGCCGAGGCAACGAAATACATACCTGGCGGTGTAAACTCACCCGTCAGGGCACTCAGGGCTGTTGGCGAAACGCCACTGTTCATAGACCGCGCCAAGGGTGTCACCATTACCGATATTGACGGAAACCAGTACACTGACTTCTGTCTGTCATGGGGGGTATTCATAGCAGGACATGCCAACGAGCAGGTTACCCAGGCTGTGGGAGAGGCTATAGAACGTGGCACCAGCTACGGAATACCCACAGAGTTGGAGACGGCGCTGGCCAAGAGAGTAAGCAGCCTTATTCCGAGTATGGAGCAGGTGAGGTTTGTCAACTCCGGCACAGAGGCTGTGATGTCGGCTATAAGGTTGGCTCGGGGATATACTCGGAGAAACTACATACTGAAGTTTGAGGGGTGTTATCATGGTCATGCCGACCACCTGCTGGTGGCAGCAGGCTCAGGGGTGGCAACCTACGGCAGAAGCGGCAGCGCTGGTGTGCCTGATGACTTCGTTCGCTATACCCTCGTGGCACCCTTCAACAACAAGGAGGCGGTCAGCGAACTGTTCACTGAGAAGGGCAGCGACATAGCAGCAGTGATAGTGGAGCCCGTGCCTGCAAATATGGGTGTGGTGCCTGAGAGAGAGCAGTTTCTGCAGTTCCTGCGTGACATAACCAGGGAGTATGGCAGTCTGCTGCTGTTTGATGAGGTGATAACGGGATTTCGCCTGACACTGGGAGGGGCACAGCAGTACTACGGCATAGAGCCCGACCTGACCACCATCGGCAAGATTGTGGGCGGAGGATTCCCAGCTGCAGCGTTTGGCGGGCGAAAGGACATAATGCAGTTGTTGGCACCTGACGGTCCTGTCTATCAGGCTGGCACGCTGTCAGGCAACCCTGTCGCGATGACTGCAGGACTGGCAACCCTTGACGTTTTGAGTGAGCCCGGAGTGTATGAGCTTCTGAATGCCAAGGCTGAAAGCTTTATCAATCGTCTGCAGGAGGCACTCGCTCCCAAGGGGGTGGTGATAAACCATGTAGGAAACATGTTTACACCATATTTCACAAGTGGCAAGTCGCCTCGCAATTTCAGCGATGTCAAGCAAAGTAACCTCGATGAGTTCGCACGCTTTTGGCGCTATATGTTGCACAATGGGGTGTATCTCTCGCCATCGCAGTTTGAGGCAGACTTCATATCCCTACAGCACACTGACGACCAACTCAACCACATAGTTAAACTCGCAAAAGACTACAAATAAAAAAAAACTATAAATTATGGCAGAAATAAAAATTACCGACGACAATTACCAGGAGTTGTTAGCACAACAGAAACTGGTAGTAATAGATGTTTGGGCAACGTGGTGCGGACCATGTCAGCGTCTCTCACCCATCATAGCACAGGTAGCTGAGGAATATAGCGACAAGGCTATTGTAGGAAAATACAATGCCGAGAACAACGAAGAACTGCTCGATAAGTTCGGGGTGCGTAATATCCCTACCATCCTCTTCATAAAAAACGGAGAAGTGCTCCATCGCCTTACTGGAGTGGTCAATGCTACAAAGATAAAGGACATCATAGACCAGTTTTCTTAACCACCAGTTGCGTGAGTCACCTCTAAGGTGATAATCTGTGGCATATAATCAAAAAGCCCCGTGCGGAGAATACCTGCACGGGGTTTTTGGTGAACAAAGTGACATTTGTGACATTTCGGCAAAATGGGGTGTGGCTAACTCCAAATGCCGTGGAGGACTGTACTCTTTATATCCCCGTACCGTCCTCATATCCGCGATGTCCGCGGAAGTTGGTGTAAATCTTGCTGTCAGGAGCCACGTTCTCGGTTATCCACTTGTTGGCACCTATGACGGAGCGGTCGCCGATGGTTATCC
>CAMHQF010000008.1:0-72229 GCA_946187445.1 uncultured Prevotellaceae bacterium | reverse complement strand
TAAAACAAGTGCAGAAAGGGCTATAATTCGATTGTTCCAGTTGCATTCTATACGTGATTACTATATATATATATATTATAATAATGTATAGAATGTTTATGGTGCTTATTTCAGGGTGTATGATGATGAACCATCAAAGCAGTGGGTGCACACTTGGCATTTTGGTAAGCCTATGGCCTCGATGATGGTTTCAAGCTTGGAGAATTTGAGAGAGTCTATGTTGAGGCGCTTTGCTATCTCTTTCACCATTGCCTTGTATTCGGGCGAGTCGGTCTTGGCATATTGTTGCAGACGCTCTTCTGGTATGCTGATGCTCTCAGTCTTGTCGGCATCGGCGAGCATGGTAGCCTTCTCCTTGCCAGTCTCAAGATCCATGATGACACGGCGTGCTATTAGTTCGAGTTCGCTCTTGGATGCAGAGAAGTTGATGAAGGGACATCCCCATATCAGTGGTGGACAAGCGATGCGGAAGTGTGCCTCCTTGGCACCCAGTTCCTTGAGTATCTTGGTGTTCTCCCTGAGTTGGGTACCACGAACGATGGAGTCATCACAGAAGAGGCAGCGCTTACCTTCGAGCATGGCTCTGTTGGGGATAAGCTTCATCTTTGCCACCAGGTTGCGTGTCTCCTGATTGGTGGGCATGAAAGAGCGTGGCCATGTAGGGGTGTACTTTGATATGCATCGCTGATAGGGCACTCCGTGGCCTGCTGCATAGCCTGTTGCCATGCCCAATCCTGAGTCGGGGATGCCGCCGGCATTATCTACCTCCGTATCATCCTCCTTACCCATGACGTAGCCAGTCTGGTAGCGCATCTCCTCTACGTTCTTGCCCTCGTAGAATGATGTGGGGAAACCATAGTATATCCACAGGAAGGAGCACACCTGCATATTCTTCTCTGCTGGACGAAGGGTCTCCATATTGTCGGCTGTGAGGCGTACAATCTCGCCTGGTCCGACGTAGTGACTTATCTCATATCCCAGATTAGGGAATGCTGTGGACTCCGACGTAGCTGCCATGGCACCGTCTTTCTTGCCTATGACGATAGGAGTGCGTCCCCAGAAATCGCGTGCTGCAATGATACTGTCTTCAGTGAGTATGAGCATGGAGCACGAACCCTTTATGGTCTTATACACATTCTCTATGCCCTCTACAAAGTCCTTGCCCTTGATGATGAGCAATCCTACGAGTTCGGTGGGATTGATCCTGCCTGATGAGAATTCACTCAGCACCATATTTTGGTCAAGCAGGTGATCCGCCACTTCCTCGGCATTGTTTATCTTGCCGACAGTGACGAGGGCAAATCGTCCGAGGTGTGAGTTCATGAGCAATGGCTGTGCGTCGGTATCGCTAATTACGCCGATGCCCTTCTCGCCGAAGAAACGTGGTAGCTCGTCTTCAAACTTGGTGCGGAAATAGGTGCTCTGCAGGTTGTGTATAGATCTGCGGAAGCCCTGCGTCTCTTTGCTGAATGTAGCCATACCGCCACGCTTGGTGCCAAGGTGTGACTGATAGTCTATGCCGTAGAAAAGTTCCTCTACGCATCTTTTGTGTTGTATAGTTCCGAAAAAACCGCCCATCTTTGTTTATCCGTAAATTATCTTGCCTGTTTCTTTATCTGTGTTTTCTGGTATGAATGACTTGTTGTACTGTGTCATGCCTCGCAGGGACATACCCATGTTGGAGAAACCGCCGTCATGGAAGAGTGTCTGCATTGTAACCTTCTTGGTGAGGTCGGAGAAGAGTGTCATGCAGTAGTCTGCGCAGTCATCAGCGCTGGCATTGCCGAGTGGTGACATGCGGTCGGCAAAGTCGAGCATGCCATCAAATCCCTTGATGCCGCCACCTGCCGTAGTGAGTGTGGGTGACTGTGATATACAGTTGACTCTGACATGTTTCTCTCTGCCGTAGATATATCCGAACGAGCGTGTGATAGACTCCAGCAGTGCCTTGGCATCGGCCATGTCATTGTAACCGAAGAAGGTGCGATGGCTCGCAACATAGGTGAGTGCCACGATGCTTCCATATTCTGCTATGGCATCGAGTTTCTTTGCCACCTGTATCATCTTATGGAATGATATTGCTGAGATATCGAGGGTCTTGTCAAGGAATCCGTAATCAAGGTCGTCATATGTACGCTTCTTGCGCATGTTGACAGACATGGCGCAAGAGTGGAGCACAAAGTCCACCTGTCCGCCGAGTGCCTCCATCGCCTCTTTGAAGAGGTTTTCAAGGTCTGCCACGCTGGTAGCATCAGCAGGTATCACTGCCTTGGCGTTGGTTTTCTTTGCCAATTCGTCGAGAGTACCCATGCGGATAGCTACTGCTGTATTTGTGAGTACTATCTCAGCGCCTTCTTCTACAGCGCGTTCTGCCACCTTCCATGCGATGGACTGTTCGTTGAGTGCACCAAAGATGATGCCTTTCTTTCCTTTCAATAAATTGTATGCCATGCTATTGATAATATAAAAAAATGCCTGTCTATTATAAATAAGGTGGGAGGTCTGTGCACTAAATGCGGTTGCAAAAATACAAAAAAACATTGAACTACACAAAACTTTCTCACTTTTTTGTGTAACATTAAATAAGTTATTTGTAACTTTGCATTCGGTTTCTTCAACCACATCATGATGCGCTACAAAATAATACACCCAGAAGAATACTCTGCCGAGCAAGTTGACGAGATTATCGCCACACTGCCTGCATGGCGTAGGGAGGAGTGTATGCGTTTCAAGCAGCGACAGGGACAGATGGAGAATGCCTTGGCGTATTGGCTATTGAGCGAGATGGTGGGCTACAAACCCGCTTTTGTGAGAGGAGAACATGGTAAGCCATCTATTAACGGTGACCTTACCCTTAACCATAATGTTAATTTCAATCTCTCACACTGCAAACGGGCTGTGGCTTGTATCGTAAGCGATGATGGTGAAGTGGGCATTGATGTGGAGAGTCTGGGCAGATACAAACCGCAGTTGGCGGAATACTGCATGAGCGACGAGGAACAGAGACAGATAGTTGAGTCTGACGATCCAGATGGTGAGTTTACTATGCTATGGACCAAGAAGGAAGCGCTGTTAAAGATGACGGGAGAGGGGATAACCGACGACATGAAAAATTGTCTCACCAGTTCACGTGCTGAGGGGGTTGAGATAGAGAGTGGTATAAATAAGGAAAAAGGCTACGCATGGAGCGTGGCAAGTAAGATATGGCAATAATAAAGAAGATATACGGTAAGGCCCCCAAATGGGGTGATGGATGCTACTTCAGCGAGACGGCTGCTGTAGTGGGTGATGTGACGATGGGTGACGAGTGCTCAATATGGTTTAGTGCTGTGGTGAGGGGCGATGTGGCTCCTGTCACTATGGGCAATCGTTGTAATGTGCAGGACTGTGCCTGTGTGCATGTAACAAATACTACAGGTCCTACAGTAATGGAGGATGATGTCACCATAGGTCATAATGCTACGGTGCATGCTTGCACTTTGAGGAAAGGTTGCCTCATAGGTATGGGAGCTACGGTGCTTGACGGTGCCGATGTTGGCGAGGGTGCCATCATCGCTGCAGGTGCCTTGGTGCTTGGCGGCACAAAGGTGGGCGACCACGAGATATGGGGTGGGGTGCCTGCAAAGTTTATCAAGAAGACTGCTCCAGACCAGGCAGAGAGCTTTGCAGCTCACTATGCAAAGTATGCCAAGGATTATCTGACTGAAGAATAATAGTCTTGTAACTATAGCTGATAAGAATGGTAGAAAATACAAAAAAGGCTCTTCTCATCACGAGAGGAGCCTTTTTGTTTATCCTTGTGTTTCTATACTTTTACCTAAACGTGTTCTATTGAGGTTGGAACTTTTCTTCTTACTCACTATGATGTGAGCTGTGTTGTACGATGCAAAATTAGCAATTGTGTGCGTACACACCAAACAATTTATATATTTTCTTGTATTTTTCTTTTGTTTTTTGATGAATATCAATTGTTTTTTATTATCTTTGCATAAATTATATGCAATCGTTTTTGTAACTTTGTACAAATGATTTTTCAAACAAGGGTAGAAATACGCAAAGCATCATTTGAGATAATGCCGACGGATAGGTTGTTGTTCGTCGGTTCTTGTTTTGCCGATAATATGGGCAAACGATTCGTTGACAACATGTTTCGTGCCGTGACGAATCCATATGGCGTGATGTACAACCCAGCGAGTATCATGCACACTATAGATAAGGTGAGCGAGAGTTTTGATGTGGTGGTGCTCACCCTCGGTACCAACCATGTGTATATACTCAAAGAGACGGGGCAGATAGTAGATAACTGCAGGAAAATGCCTCAAAAACTATTTGAAGAATGCGAGCTGACAGTGGATGAGTGTGAGGGATATCTCCGTAAGGCTATGCAGAGGCTAAGGGAGCGGAATGCTGACGTGAAGGTGATAATAACCGTCAGCCCTATCAGATATGCAAAGTATGGGTATCACGGAAGCAGACTGTCAAAGGCGACCTTGTTGCTCGCTGCAGAGAGGCTGGTGAAAGACGGTGGGGTGGAGTATTTCCCTGCCTATGAGATAATGAACGATGAACTAAGAGATTACAGATTTTATGAACCGGACATGCTTCATCCATCCACTCAGGCAGTGGACTACATTTATGAACGATTTAAGGAGGTATTCTTCAGCAAAGATGCTACACAAATGGAGAAGGAATGGCAACCCATCAGCCAAGCACTGAGGCACCGCCCCTTCAGTCCTGAGAGCGAAGAGTATAGGTCTTTTCTCGAAAAAGCCAAGAACGACGAGCAACGTTTTATAGAGAAATGGAGATTATAAAACTCACCGACATACCCTCAACCAATGACTACCTGCTGGAGCTTAACACTGACAGGGAAATATGTGCCGTGACTGACTATCAGTCTGCTGGCAAAGGCATGGATACTAATACGTGGGAGAGTGAGAAAGGCAAAAACCTGCTGTTCTCCTTATTAGTTCACCCTACCTGGCTTCCCATACAGGAACAGTATATCATGTCGATGGCAGAGGCTCTGGCAGTGGTGGCTTCTCTGCGACGATATGTGGAGGGGACTGGTGCCGAGGTTCTTATCAAGTGGCCTAATGATATTTACCTGGGCGACAGAAAACTCAGTGGCACACGTATAGATGCCAATCTACAGGGGAGTACGATACGTGATATGGTTATCGGCACGGGTATCAACATCAATCAAACCACCTTCTCAGACAAAGTGCCCAATCCTGTTTCTCTCAAACAGGTGACAAATAAGACGTATGACGTCGAGGAAATTCTTGACAGCATATTAGCAAACTTCTACGAGTATCACGAGTTGCTACATAATGGCGGAAAAGAAGATATTATACGCAAATATCACGAGAAATTGTATCGCCGTGAGGGATTCCATAGATATGAGGATGGAGCGGGGGAGTTTGAGGCCGAACTGGTCGAGGTCTCCGCAAATGGCATCATGACGCTAAGACGTAAAGATGGCATTCTCAGTTCATACGAATTTAAAGAGGTGAGATTCCTAATGTAGAAATAACGAAATACTGAAATATCAAAATAACACAATAACGAACAAAACAAAACAAAAAAAATAAAGAAAGCACTATGAAGTTTAAAAGGATTTTACTTAAGCTCTCAGGCGAGAGCCTTCAGGGAGAACAGGGGTATGGTATCGACGTAAACCGTCTCAACGACTATGCTCGTCAGATTAAGGAGATAGCCGATATGGGCGTTGAGATAGGCATCGTCATCGGTGGTGGCAATATCTTTCGTGGGCTGTCAGGCGCAGGCAAGGGCTTTGACCGTGTGAAGGGCGACCAGATGGGTATGTGTGCTACGGTAATCAACTCGCTCGGCCTGTCATCAGCCCTCGGTGCCATAGGTCAGAAGAACCGCGTGCTGACAGCTATCCGTATGGAACCCATAGGCGAGTTTTATACCAAGTGGAAGGCTATTGAGGCTATGCAACAGGGCGAGGTGGTCATCATGAGTGGTGGCACGGGAAATCCATATTTCACCACTGATACAGGTTCCTCTCTGCGTGGCATAGAGATAGAGGCCGATGTGATGCTGAAAGGTACACGTGTTGATGGCATCTATACTGCTGACCCCGAGAAAGACCCTACGGCAACGAAGTTCCATGATATAACCTACCAGGACGTCATAGCAAAGGGGTTGAAGGTGATGGATGTCACCGCCACCGCTATGTGTATGCAGAATAACCTGCCCATCTACGTGTTCAACATGGACATTGTAGGCAACCTCAAGAAGGTGATGGAAGGTGAAGAAATTGGCACTCTTGTGCATAATTAGTTCACAGTTTACAATTCATAGTTCACAGTTATGAGAAGAGAGTACGTTCGCACCTTGTTCCTTATACTTTGTAAGGCTGTGCACGACCTATATCCAGAGGGGAGCATAAAGATAATGTTTCCTGTGAGCAACGGCTATTACTGCGAACTGCAGATAGGCGAAGTGCTGAGTCCGGAGATTGTTGCCGACATACGCCATCGTATGCGTGATATAATAAAGAAGGATATCCCGATAGTTGCCCATAAGAAACCCAAAGAGGAGGTTCTCAAGGTCTTTGAGGGAGATGAGTCTAAGATACGCCTGATGGAGAGTCTCAATACCAAGACGTTGCGCTATTGCTCGCTTGACGGCTATAACGACACCTTCTACAACTATATGTTGTCGAGTACGGGTGAGGTGAAGTTGTTTGGTTTGGAGTTGTACTATAATGGTATGCTGCTGCGTGTGCCTGATTCTAATGACCCAAAGAAACTGGGCAAGTATATACGTCAGGACAAGATGTTTGATGTCTTTATGTCAAACCACAGATGGCAGGATCGTATGGGTATCAGCAATGTCGGTACGCTTAATAAAGCCATCGAGGCCGGATATAGTTCACAACTTATAACGGTATTTGAGGCGATGCAGGAGAAGAATCTGTCCAGGATAGCCGATGATATCGCTTCTCGTCCTGATGTTAGGGTGATACTTATAGCTGGTCCTTCAAGCAGCGGTAAGACCACTACGTGCAAACGACTGTCCGTTCAGATGGTGGTAAACGGCGTGTATCCCAAACAGATTTCAATGGATGACTATTATGTTGACCGTGAACTCTCACCTCGTGACGAAAACGGAGATTACGACTTTGAGTCCATCCATGCTCTCAATCTTAACCTTTTCAATGAACATGTCAATGCTCTCATAAACGGAGAGGCAGTAGAACTGCCACGTTACAATTTTAAGACTGGTAAGAGCGAGAAGTCAGGTAAGATGATGAAGTTGGAGAAAGACGAGATGCTCCTGATAGAAGGCATCCACGCCCTCAATCCCGAATTAACTGCTGATATACCTCAACGTCAGATATATCGTCTCTACGCATCAGCGCTAACGACGATAACGCTTGATGATCACAACTACATACCCACGACGGATAATCGTCTCTTGCGTCGTATGGTTCGTGATCATAAGTATCGTGGTACATCGGCTGAGACGACGTTGGAGCGTTGGTCGTCAGTGCGTAGGGGAGAAGACAAGTGGATATTCCCTTATCAAGAGAATGCCGATGCCGTGTTTAATACCGCATTGTTGTTTGAACTTGCGGTGCTTAAACCTCAGGCAGAGCCTCTCTTGGCAGCAGTTCATAAGGGTTCACCCATGTACGATGAGGCAAAGCGGCTCAGAAGTTTCCTGCGCCATGTTGTCCCCATGTCGGAGGAACAGGTTCCTCCGACCTCACTTCTTAGAGAGTTTCTTGGTGGCAGTAGTTTTGAGTATTAAGGTGTTAATTCTTGCATAGTCCAAAATAAATTGTTACCTTTGCATCAAATTTTTAAAAAAGATTAGCATTACTATATGGCAAAACTAAGATTCCAGATGGTTGGCGAGGCTTTCAGGAAGCAGCCGCTTGACGTTCCCACACCATCAGAACGCCCCTCCGAATTCTTTGCGAAGTACGTGTTCAACAAAGCAAAGATGCAGAAGTATCTCCCCAAGGAGGCCTATGACAAGATGATGGATGTCATCGACAATGGTGCTCCTCTTGACCGTGCTACAGCTGACATGGCGGCAGAGGGTATGAAGAAGTGGGCTATGGAACTTGGTGTGACTCATTGTACACACTGGTTTCAGCCTCTCACCGACACGACTGCCGAGAAGCACGATGCCTTTGTGGAGCATGATGGCAAGGGTGGTATGATAGAGCGTTTTGAGGGTAAGTCGCTCGTGCAGCAGGAGCCTGATGCCTCATCTTTCCCTTCTGGTGGCATACGCTCTACCTTCGAGGCACGCGGATATTCTGCCTGGGATCCAACATCGCCAGTATTTGTCATCGGCGATACACTGATGATACCCACCGTGTTTATATCATATACTGGTGAGGCACTTGACTACAAGACACCATTGCTCAAGTCACTGCGCGCCATCAATGAGGCGGCAACAGCTGTCGTTGAATATTTCAATCCTGAGGTAAAGAAAGTTATCTCCAACCTTGGTTGGGAACAGGAGTATTTCCTCATCGATGAGGGTTTGTACTCAGCACGTCCTGACCTCCTGCTCACAGGTAGGACACTGATGGGTCACTCCTCTGCCAAAGACCAACAGATGGACGACCATTACTTTGGTTCTATACCAGAGCGTGTGGCTGCCTTTATGAAAGACCTTGAGATACAGGCTCTCGAACTTGGCATACCTTGCAAGACACGTCATAACGAGGTGGCACCCAACCAGTTTGAGCTTGCGCCAATCTATGAGGAGATGAATCTCGCCATAGACCACAATATGCTTATCATGTCACTCATGAAGAAGGTGGCGCGTAAGCATGGATTCCGTTGCCTGCTTCATGAGAAACCATTCGACGGCGTCAATGGTTCTGGTAAGCACAACAACTGGTCTCTTGCCACCGACACGGGCATACTGCTCCATGCACCAGGCAAAGATGACCTCAGCAACCTGCGTTTCGTCACCTTTGTAGTGGAGACGCTGATGGGTGTGTATAAGCACAACGGATTGCTTAAGGCATCCATCATGAGTGCCACCAACGCCCACCGTCTGGGTGGTCACGAGGCACCTCCTGTCATCGTCAGCTCTTTCCTCGGCCGTCAGCTCACTGAGATACTCGATCACCTCGAGAATTCCTCTGACGACACCATTGCCATAGCAGGCAAGGCGGGACTAAAACTCGATATCCCATCCATCCCAGAGTTGCTTATCGACAATACCGACCGCAACCGTACCTCACCATTCGCCTTTACGGGTAACAGGTTTGAGTTCCGTGCGCCAGGTAGTGAGGCCAACTGCGCTTCGGCTATGATAGCCCTAAACAGTGCCGTTGCCGAGGCATTGGTAAGTTTCAAGAAGCGTGTTGATGCTTTGATAGTAGGTGGCAAAGAGAAAAATGCAGCCATCATAGCAGTACTGCGAGAGGATATCAAGGAGTGCAAACCGATACGTTTCGATGGCAACGGATATAGTGACGAGTGGAAGGTAGAAGCAGAGCGTCGTGGTCTCGATGTGGAGACTTCATGTCCCGTTATCTTCGACCGTTACCTTGACAAGTCGTCCATCGATATGTTTGAGTCGCTCAATGTCATGACACGTAAGGAACTCGAGGCTCGCAACGAGATAAAGTGGGAGACATACACCAAGAAAGTACAGATAGAGGCACGCATCTTTGGTGATCTTTCTATCAATCATATCATACCACAGGTGGTGGGCTATCAAACCAAACTCGCTGAGAATGTTGCTGCACTGAAGTCTATACTACCTGCGGAACAGTTCCAGAATCTTGCAGCTTCCAACCTTGCCCTTATCTCGGAAATTGCAGAACGCATAAAAGCCATAGAAGAAGGTTGTGCGGCACTTACCGAAGCACGCAAGGTGGCAAACAAGATAGAGGGAGCTCGTGAGCGTGCCATCTGCTACCATGACACCGTAGCACCGCTTATGACAGAGATACGATATCACATCGACAAACTCGAAGCAAAGGTTGACGATGAGGTGTGGACCCTGCCAAAGTATCGCGAGATGCTGTTTATGAGGTAAACAGCTGCTTTCTTAAGCGAAGATATATTTACGCCACGCATAGTGACGGCGCAGAGAGGGATAGTCTATGTCCCTCTCTTTTTCGTATGCCTCGCGCTCAAATGATATATTACGGTAAGCCGCATCCTTGTTGCGGTATATGATGAGTTTCACCACCCACTCCACAAGGTACCATATATAAAAAGGTATATACAGCATCTCCCTTTGTTGCATGGAGTGGATATATTCGTGACGCTTCTCCCTATCATCGAGTTTGCTACGGGAAAAGATCACGCCGCACAGGTTAATAGCAGTGTAACCCTTCATCAGCGGCAGTGACGATATGTGTATAATCTTCATTGAGTGCAAAGTTACTTTATTTTTTACAGTTTACAGTTTAGAGTTTACTGTTTTTCTGCTCGAAATCTAAAAATAAGTTAATTGTGTACGAAAACATTAATTTTTCTTGATATATGTTTGGTAAATACATTTAATTTTGGTAACTTTGCCCACAAATTAGTTAAAAATTGTGCGCGAGCACAGTTTCCTTAACAGGAAAATAAGCTAACCAGGCTTTGATTGACTACAGACTATACTTTTACTAACTTAGGACACACTACTATTTTTACAATCGCTAACTAGGTAACACTACTATTTTTACATTCATCATTTGAGGCTATTTACCAAGCTAACGACAACTAACATTAATATTTTTTTTACTAACTAACTACTTTAAGACGTATGAGAAAGTGTTTACTTTCAGGAGCTTTGACTATGCTCTTGATGCTTGTAGCTACAGTAGCTAAGGCAAGTGTTACAATCACCGCATCAGGCGGTTGGTTTGAATCAGCTTACGTGGAGTTCACGCCAGATGGTTCATCTTACTACAATGTTTATTACTCTACCAACAAGTCATCTTGGACAAAGATTGACGACCAACTCGTGCGCAAGTATAGTTCTTCTAAGGGACGTGCTGACGTATTGGGCATCACTGCTGGTACATATTATATAAAGGTGGCATCAGTAAACTCAAGCGGTTCTGAGACTTCTAACACTGTTTCTGGTGCTCTCACCGTAAAGGCTCACGACCGTGCAGGTTTTGCTCATCTCAACTGGTCAAAGGGTGTTGGTGCTTACAGTAACTCAGGTACACTGAAGAGTGGCGCCAACATTCTCTATATCACCAAGAGCAATGCCAAGACAGTCACCATGACCGTGCCTACGGCTACTAACAAGACAGCTTCTTTCACAGGTCTCCAGACCATCATCGATGCCTGGACCAAGGCTTACTCTAAGGGTTGGTCTTCTGCTCCTCTTGATATCCGTATCCTTGGCACACTCTCTTATGCTGACATGGATAAGTTCAGCTCTTCTGCTGAGGGCATACAGATCAAGGGCGCTTCTGCATACGCAGACTGTCCTATCACCATCGAAGGTGTGGGTAACGACGCTGTAGTCCACGGCTTCGGCTTCCTCGTTCGCAACCTCACCGACCTTGAGTTGCGCAACTTTGCCATCATGGACTGTCTTGACGACTGTGTTTCAATGGATACAAGCAACTCTCACATCTGGGTTCACAACCTTGATCTCTTCTATGGTCAGGCAGGTTCTGATGCAGACCAGAAGAAAGGCGACGGCACCGTTGACCTCAAGGGCGACTCTAAGTATATCACAATCTCTTACAACCACTTCTGGGATAGTGGTAAGTCTTCACTCTGCGGTATGAAGAGCGAGACAGGTCCTAACTATATCACATATCACCACAACTGGTTCGATCACTCTGATTCACGTCACCCACGTATCCGTACCATGTCTGTTCACGTATATAACAATTACTTTGACGGCAACTCTAAGTACGGTGTCGGTGCTACATACGGCTCAAGCTGTTTCGTTGACCGCAACTACTTCCGCAACTGTAAGTACCCAATGATGTCTTCTATGCAGGGTTCTGACGCAGCAGGCGACGGCACATTCTCAAGCGAGAACGGCGGTATGATTAAGGCTTACGGCAACTACATCACAGGTGCGAAGTCTCTCTATGTTCAGTCTGGCTATTCTTCAAGCGTTGCAGAGGCTTCAGCTATCACCAACACCGCTTCTCAGTCATTCGACTGCTACGTAGTGTCAAGCCCATCTACCACAGTGCCTTCTTCTTACAAGACTGTTAAGGGCAGCACCTCTTACGACAACTTCGACACCAACTCTTCACTTATGTACTCTTACAGCGCAGAGAATGCTTCAAGCGTTCCTACTACCGTTAAGGGCACATACGGCGCTGGTCGTCTGCAGCACGGTTCTTACCAATATACATTCTCAAGCTCTGAGGACGACAACTACGCAGTTATCACAGCTCTCAAGAGCGCTGTTGAGAACTATAAGAGCGGTTCATACTACGTAGGTGTTACATCAAGCATGTACTTCAAGAGCGGTGTTATCACAGACTCAGCAGTTTCTTCTGGCTCAACAACAGTAGTTGAAACTCCAACAGCAGCTTCTGCTCCATCTATTTCAGTAGGTTCTTACACAGTTGGCAAGGGTTATGCTGTAACACTCTCAGGTTCTGACTCTGGTGCTTCTTACTACTACTCTACCGATGGCAGCAACTACACTCAGGGCACATCATTCTATGCTACAGGCTGCACAGTATATGCTTACGCTACTCTCGGCAGCTCTTCTACCAAGTCAAGCGTAGTATCTAAGACTGTTTCAAGCGCACCTTACGCTACTACTCCTACTATCACAGCAACAGCTAACAGCGCTGGTACACAGTACACTGTTACCATCACTTCTGAGAGTGGTGCTACTATCTACTACACCACTAATGGTTCTACACCTACTACCAGCAGCTCTAAGTACAGCTCAGCTCTCACAATCACCAGCAGCTGCACCGTTAAGGCTCTCGCTGTAGTATCTAACAAGGAGAACTCTTCAGTAGCTTCTAAGTCTATCACTGTTCAGCAGGCTTCTTCTGGCTCTTCTTCAAGCTCAAGCAGCAGCTCTTCTTCAACCACAAGCGAGGTATGCTCATTCACAGGCTCTGCTCCTTCTGTAAGCTATGTTACCGTAAGCGGCAACTACTCAACCTCTAAAGGCAGCGTGACCTACAACGGCACAACTTACAAGACCTGCGTTAAGATGGAGTCAAGCACAAAGGTCGTATTCACCCTCTCTGCTGAGGCTGACGTAACCTTCGTGTTCGGTGGTTCTACATCTGCCGCAAGCAAGGCATTCAAGCTCAACGGCACTGCTTACACTCTCGGCACTGACGGCACACTCACCAAGACACTCTCTGCTGGTACCTACACCATCACCAAGAGCGCTTCCATCAACCTCTTTGCCATCGACTTCGCTTACGCAGCCGAGGACCCAACCACATGGAACTTCTCTGAGTTCACCTCTACTGTGACACTCGCAGGCAGCAACTATACATATTCTTACAATGGCTTGACTCTCGTAGGCAACACCTCTTCAAGCTACACCAAGGACTATGTCAACAAGAACGGCTTCCGTTGCAATGGCGCTTCTTCTTCAAGCATCCGTCACATCAAATATACACCGACATCTAACGGTACCCTCACTGTGAAGTTTGCTTCAAATAATACTTCTGACCTCAACCGCACATCTGCAATAGGCACGGCGGTAGGCTCACCACTCGTTACTGCTTCTTGCTCAGCAGGCACCATGACGTGCAACGTAACAGCAGGCACCACCTACTACATCTACTTCGTAAGCGGTGGTCAGACCATCAAAAGCATCACCATGACTCCTGGTGCAACAGCCAACGCTCTCGACCTTGACTTCGACGATGCTACAGCTATCGACGCAGTTGGCGAGACCTCAAACCTCAAAACTCAAAGCTTTAAGAAGGTATTCGTTGGCGGCAAGCTCGTTATCTTCAAGGACGGTAAGAAGTTTAATGCTGCAGGACAGGAGATGTAAAAACTCTCTATCATACGTTTAACAGGCGGGGCAACCGAAATATTATACGGTTGTCCCGTATTTTTACATTTCTCACAGTTAATAAAATATAAAACTCTTGCCCAAAAGTTAGGAAGTATATACAAAATTCTTATCTTTGTACATTGATACTACTTACCGAACGATAAACAAAAATCTATATAAGAACATTATGAAACGTTTCTTTCTCTCAGGCGTCATTTCGCTACTCCTGATGTTAATGGGACTCTCAGCTCATGCCATCTCGTTCAATGCACAAGCCGGATGGTTGGAGTCTGCTTATGTCGAGTTTACTCTTGACAGCACTTGTGACGGATACAACGTTTATTATTCTACCAACCAGTCATCATGGACCAAGATTGATGCAGCACTCGTGCGTAGGTACACCTCTTACGGACGTGCTGATGTTGTAGGCCTTTCTGCAGGAAACTATTATGTTAAGGTAGTGCCCACAAAGAGTGGTACCGAACAGACCTCCAAGGCTATAATCTCCAGCCAGCTCTCCGTGCAGGCTCACGACCGTTCTGGTTTTGCTTTCACGGGTTCTCAGATGCCTGGTGCCTACCAGTCTAACGGTACTCTTAAGAGCAACGCCATAGTTGTCTATGTCACCGAGACAAACAAAAACTCCGTTGAGGCAAGTATCACATATACCAGTAAGGGTGTAGCACAGACGGCGACGGGTATCCTCGCCATCCTCACGGCTTACAAGAAGGGCTATGAGACACGTCCGCTCTGTATTCGTGTCATAGGCAATGTTACGGACAACAACTTCAACTTCCTCGATTTTACCAACGGCAATGCTGCAACAGCCATCGATGCTGCTGCCGACTACAAGGGTGACCTTATGATCACATCCAACAAAAAGGACCTTGGCGGTGTCACCATCGAGGGTATAGGTAAGGATGCCGTTGCTAATGGCTGGGGTATTCGTTTCAAAGGACTCAACTATGGTGAGGTACGCAACCTCGGCTTCATGAACTGTAACTCTGACGAGGGTGACGATGTAGGCCTGCAGCAGGACAATAACTATTGTTGGGTGCACCATTGCGATATGTTCTATGGCAATGCTGGTTCCGATAAGGACCAGGTAAAGGGTGATGGCGCACTTGACTGTAAGAAGTCCAACTATATCACTTTCTCTTACAACCGTTTCTGGGATTGTGGCAAGTGTAACCTGCTCGGACTCTCTGAGGGCACCGTGAGCTATGCTTCCTCACCTTATTATATCACATACCACCACAACTGGTATGACCACTCTGACTCACGTCATCCACGTTGCCGTTACTACAACGCCCACGTGTATAACAACTACTACGATGGAAATGCCAAGTACGGCGCAGGTTCTACTCTCGGTTCTTCAGTTTTCATGGAGGGCAACTACTTCCGCAACTGTAAGTACCCAATGATGACCTCCATGCAGGGTTCTGATGTCTATGCAGGCGGTACTACTCGTGATACCAAGAACAACCCTACTTTCTCAAGCGAGAATGGTGGTTTTATCAAGGCATACAACAACTACATGACGGGTAGCTACACCTTCATCCCTTATGGTGCTTCTACATACACCTTGAAGGGTTCTTCTACCTCCGTTGGCAGTATCAACACTTCACAGGATTTTGATGCCTATGTGGTGACAAGCCGTAATACTACGATTCCAAGCAACATCACCTCTTACGCAGGTGGCAACTACTACTCTAATTTTGATACGTCACTGCCTTACACTTACACTGCCCAGGAGCCTGCCGCTGCCATGTCGACAATCACGGGCACATACGGAGCAGGACGTATGCAGCATGGTGACTTCTCATGGACATTCTCAAGTTCCGATGACACATCCTATGACGTTAATGACGCTCTCAAGTCGGCACTCACCAACTATACCAACTCTTCATACGTTGGTCTCTTCAGCGACGACACTTCTTCTGGCGGTGGAGGAGATGAGCCCGAGACGCCTACCAGTTCTACTGATGCTACGTTGTCAAGTCTTACTGTGACAGGCTATTCTCTCTCTTTCTCTTCAAGTACTACGTCCTATAGCGTGACTCTGCCTTATGATGCTGAGTCGGCTCCTACCGTGTCAGCTGTAGCTAACAACAGCAATGCTACCGTAAGCATTAAGCAGGCTACCTCTACCACAGGCAGCGCTACCGTGACGGTTACTGCAGAGGATGGCACCACCAAGATGATTTATACGGTGCAGTTTTCTCTCGGTTCTGAACCAGCCCCTTCTGGCTCTACCATCACCAGCGCTATGACGCTTAATATCGGCGATGGCACCAATGCCTACAAGAGTTACCTCACAGGCACCTACAACACCTCTACATCATGCAGTGCCACCTACGGCAGTGCAAGCAATACCTCTCTCAGTATCAAGATGGAGTCATCAACGAGTATCTCGTTCACCACTACCAAAGCATTCACCATGACCTTTGTGGCTGATGCCAGTCAGACGGCGAGCTTCAAACTCGATGGCACTACCGTAGCAGCATCATCTGGCAATACGGTGTCGGTAAATGTTGCATCAGGCGCTCATACGCTGACCAAGAGTGGTGCGGTAAAGATGTGCTTCCTCGACTTTGCCGATGTGGAAGAGGAGGAGGATCCCGTCGTGGAGTCTGATGATGCTACCCTGAGTGTCCTCAGTGTGGCAGGATACTCTCTCGACCCTGCGTTTACTGCCCAGACGACGATTTATTCTCTCGAACTGACGGCAGGGACGACAGAATTGCCAGCCATTACGGCAACGGCTAACGACTCCAAAGCGACAGTGACGGTCGATACCGAGTCATGCACTCCTGCTGGTCAGGTAGTGGTAAAGGTGACGGCAGAGAATGGTGACACCAAGAATTACTATATCAATGTAACCGTAGCTACTGCCTACTACAATGTCTCTGCTGCAGCAGATGCTGGCGGTACGGCATCTGTCTCACCTTCTGGCTCTGTTGCCGAAGGCACTCAGGTGACCTTCACCGCTACGCCTAACTCAGGTTATGTCTTCACTCAGTGGAGCGACAACTCCACTGACAACCCTCATGCTGTGACGGTTTCTGGCGACCTTACGCTCACTGCATCGTTTACGGCACAGAGTACGGGAGGCAATACCCTGTTCTCGGCTAGTGTCACGACTGCTCCGAGTGAGGCGGTTACTGTTGCCACATCAAGTTCCGTTGATTTGTCTGCCTATGCTACGATAACGGGTGGCACAATGACATTCTACAATAAGAGAACCGACAAATCTCAGGATGTCATTGTCGCAGGCGCTACCAATATGAGTGTTGGTTCAGGAAAGAACTATTTCGCTATTGCGCTCAATTCGGCGTTGGCTGAGGGTGATGTCATATCCTTCACCACTCCTGACAGTCACGAATTGAATATCAACACCAGCAGCTCTTCTTCCAGCGGTGGTATCACCACCTCATCACAGTCATATACTGTGACAGGTTCCGATGCGTTGGTAGGTCAGACTGCTATCTATGTGTGGCGTAATGTAGGTTCCGGAACTACCAATTTCAACAACTTCACCATCACCCGTGAAAGTTCTTCTCCTGCTCTCAGTACTGATGCAACCCTTTTCGACCTCAAGGTCAATGGAACGACGGTTGACGGTTTCTCTGCTTCTACGACTATCTACGATGTGGTACTTCCCATAGGCACTACGAGTGTTCCTACCGTTGCTGCTACAAAGAACGATAGCGGTGCGAGCGTAAGCATTACTCAGGCTTCTTCTACCTCTGGTACCGCTTCTGTAGTGGTGACAGCAGAGGATGGCACTACGCAGAAGACCTATGTGGTAAACTTCTCTGTGTCAACAAAGCTTACTCTTAATGATGATGCAAACTACGTGGCTGGCACCTTCGCAGCAGGCGATGTCACCTACGTACGTTCTACCTCGAGCGGCAAGTACGGTTCCTTCTGTCTGCCGTTAGACTTCAATACGGAGGCTGCTTCAGGCATAGCAAAATTCTATGCACCTATCAATATAGCGATATATAATACTACTACCCACAAGTTGCGTATATTCCTTGCTCTGCAGAGTGGCACTATTCCTGCTGGCACACCGTTCATTGCTCTCTTCAATGGCACGACAAGTGTCACTAATAGTGCTGAGGTGACCTTCACCACCACCATGAGCAATCCTGCTCCCACCGTACTTGATATCTTCGACTCTACAGGTTCCGATGGCGCACTGCTCGAGAATGAGGACCTCACTGTGACGTGGAACGGCACCTACGTGACAACTCCAAGAGTCGATGGCATGAAGTCGTTCAAGAGCAACGGCGACTTTGGCGAGCACACCGCTTCCACACTTGCCCCATTCCGTGCGTACATCGTGTCAAGTTCTGCTTCTAACAACGATGTTATAGACATCGAACTCACCCTTGTTGATGAAACTGCAATAGCAGGCATTATGTCAGCAGCTAAGAAAAAGAGCGTGAATGTATATTCTGTAGAGGGCAGACTGGTCAAGAAGGGCGTGTCATATACGTCAGCACTCGACGGACTCGCTCCTGGAGTATATATTGTCAATGGTAATAAGGTCGTAAAATAATCAACAATACATAATAAGAGTATGAAATCATTTAAGTATAACATATTCTCCTTGTTCTGCATCATTGCATTGTCAGTCTATTCTCTGACTGCTGTGGCAGGTGCACAGGGCTATAAGTCAAGTTCGTTCGGACAGTGTGGTACCGTTACAGGCGGTGGTAATGCTACCCCTACGCTTGTCTCTACGGCATCAGCCTTAACAAACGCATTGAGTGCCAGTGGCTCTGCAGTTATTATCATAACCCAGAACATAGAGATGCCTTACACCAGTGTCAAGGTAACAAATAAGACTATCCTTGCTCTTCCTGGCGTGAAACTGTATTCTAATGAGCAGACAGCTTCTACATCGGGCATACTCTATTTTAAGTCGGGTTCTAACAATGTCATTATGCGTAACCTCACCTTTGAAGGTCCTGGCGCATACGACTGTGATGGTAGAGATAACCTTTGTTTTGATGGTGCAACAAACATCTGGGTGGACCACTGTGATTTCCAGGATGGTTGTGACGGTAACTTCGACAATAAGGGCAATACCGATAATATCACCATTTCGTGGTGTCGTTTCCATTACCTCAAGGCTCCTAAGGCTGGTGGCTCAGGTGGTAGTAATGACCACCGTTTCACTAACCTTATCGGTTCTTCCAGTTCGGCAAAACCTTCTGATGGTGCCTACACCATGACATGGGCTTACTGTTGGTGGGATGAAGGCTGTAGGGAGCGTATGCCTCGTGTACGTAATGCCGACCTCCACATGCTCAACTGCGTATGGACTTCCTCTGTAGCAAACTATTACGTAGGGCCTGAGAATGCTCGCGTACGTTTCGACGGCTGTTACTTCGGCTCTCTCGATGCAAGCAAGATTTTCAAGGGTTATGGTGGTACTAATGCAGCCATTTATAACAACTGCTATAGCGCTAAGGGTGCTACTTTGACTAATACTAACGCTTCGAGTGTTGCAAATTTCTCATATTCTTATCAGACACTTTCTCCATCTGTAGCTTATTCTAACGTAACCAACTCTACCTATGGTGCAGGTGCTACGCTTAATGTCACCACTGCAGGTGTAATAACGGAGGGCGATGGTTCAGGTGGTGGCAGTACTCCAACTCCTTCTGACACTAAGACAGTATCAGTATCATCTACCACTGGTGGTGTGGCTTCAGCCTCTGCTACGAGTGTGACGTCTGGCACGAGTGTGACCTTCACGGCTACTCCTTCCGCAGGCTATGAGTTTGTCAACTGGACTAACACCTCTGGCTCTCAGGTGAGTACCGCTAACCCATACGTAGCTACGATTACGGATGATACCTCGCTGCGTGCCAATTTCGTGTCCAACACAGCTTGTGACATCACCTCAGCTACTATCAATGGTAGTACAGCGACTATAAGTGGCAATACCATTAAGGCTACTATACCTTACACTGCGGGTACTACTATACCTGTTGTACTGACGCTGTCCAGCAGTGCTACGTGTGATGCAGGCACAAGTTTCACTATGAATCTCGCTGCTGATGCAGGTGCTACAGTAGGTAGAACAGTCACCGTGACCGCAAAGAACGGCACTACTACGCAGTCATACACCATCACACTGACGCGTGCAGCTGATGCTACGCTGCTTGAGGCGAATGGCTCAAGCGTATCTGCTGGTGGCACCTTTACAGGAAGCACATGTACTACGAACATTAAGTTCGCAGGTAGTACAGAGGTCAGCGATGGTTCTGACAAGTCTCCGTTGTCCATTACTTCTGGTACAGTATATCGTTCTTCTGACGCTACATCCATCACTCTCGGGTTGGTGAGCACCTCTGCTTCACAGATTGTTATTGGTGCCTGTTCATCTGGTTCTTCTGAGCGCACGGTCACTGGTGTCAGCGTTGATGGCGTAGCCCTTGATGAGAGTGCTTACACCGTAGAGGGAACTATAGAGAATAAGTCAACTGTGTATCGTGTGACAATCTCTGGTCTCGAAGTAGCTCAGGGTAGTACAGTTACGATAGACTTTAGTGGTAATTCGCACCTCTACTACTTTGAGGTGACACCAGTGCCAGAACAGACCGCTGCTACCAAGAGTGATGACGCTACACTGTCAGACCTCAAGGTCAGTGGCACTACCGTGACAGGCTTCTCAGCTGCTACCACTACATACAATGTTGAGTTGGCATCAGGCACCACCGTTGTCCCTACCGTCACAGCTACAGCCAACGACGCTAATGCGCAGGGTGTAGTCATCAATGCTGCTTCTGCACTGCCAGGCTCTACCACCGTTGTGGTTACCGCAGAGGATGGTTCGAGCAAGACATATACCATCAACTTCACCGTTGCTGAAAGCAGTGGAGGTGGAGATGCTTCTGAGATATACTCTTACACTGTAGTAGCAGGTGATGCTGACGGAACAGCCAAGAACTGCACTGGTGGTACAATGACGCTTGTAACAGGAACGATTGAGACTAAGGGAGCTTCGGAAAATCCGATTGCTTACAAGTTGGATTCTACAAACAGGTATGGTACAGCAGTTCTTACAGGCAATACTCTCCAGACAGGTGACGTTATAACTATCTATCTGTATCAGAATTCAACGAGTAGCCCGGCAGCAGATACATATGGTATTAGTGCAAGTTCTGCAGCAGATACAGAGCATGCCGACGGTACGGTATATGTTGGTTCTTCTGATGGTAAGAATCTTACTTCTGGCACAATTACCGTAGGCTCTAATCTGAATGGTTTATCTACATTCTATCTGTATAGAAACTCAACTTCTTCAGTTTACTTGCAGAAGGTGACCGTTACTCGCACATCAGGCGGTTCATTCACTCCTAAGAGCAGTGTGTGCACGCTGTCTGACCTCAAGAGCGGTGGCACTACGGTCAGTGGTTTCTCTGCCAACACCACCTCTTATAATATAGAGCTTCCTGAGGGCACCACGTCAGTGCCTGCCGTCGTAGCTACATGTACCGACTCCAATGCTTCTGCATCAGTGTCTTACGGCAATATCAGCAACAATGCTGCCACCACCACTGTTACGGTGACTGCAGAGGATGGCACTACGACAAAGACATACTCTATCCATTATACCGTGGCTGAGACAGTAGTGATTACCACCTACAGCGTATCAGCTACTGCAGGTGCTGGCGGTTCTGCGTTTGTATCGCCTTCTGGCACTGTCGTTTCTGGTTCTCAGGTGACCTTCACAGCTACGGCTTCATCCGGCTATACCTTCGCCAACTGGACCAGCGGTTCTAATGTGGTTAGTTCTTCGGCTTCTTATTCTACGACCGTAACCTCCAACCTCGCACTGACGGCAAACTTCACCAAGCAGAGTGATACGTCAGGCAGGAACTGGAACGTTGACGGTTTCGCTGCATACGCTGGCACACCAAGCACAGCCCACTACCACGAGGGTGGTACCACTGGCGGTGCGGGCGGCAAAGTGGTATATGCCAACAGCTTCACCGAGCTGCAGGCTTACCTGCAGTCCAACAACCCCTACATCATCCTCGTTGACCACGACATCACCACAGGTGTCACGGCTTACGTCGATGACCTCTCTACAGGTAAGTTGTGCGACAGCCAGGATGGTTCCGAGGGGGTTGCTTCCACCTACGGCGAGCGTATCATGGTACAGAGTAACAAGACTCTCATAGGTATCGCCGACGCTAACGGCAATGCTCCGCTCTTCTCACGCATCACGTTCAACCTGCAGTGTGCTCACAACGTGATAATACGCAACTGCCGCTTCACCATGAATGGTGTGCCTATCCTCAAGAGCGGTGAGAACAAGATTGTGGCAATGCGCGAAGGAGTGGCTACACAGGTGGGCGACCCTGACTGTATCGGCATACAGGCTGATGCCAACTCAGCATCCACCGACTCCGGCTCACACATCTGGATTGACCACTGTGAGTTCTTCAACGGCAATGCCACCAACGTGGACCGTTATGACGGACTTGTCGATATCAAGAATAACGTGCAGTGGGTAACCCTCTCATATAACTATTTCCACGATCACTACAAGGCATGTCTCTTTGGTAAGGGCGACAGCGACAACTACGACCGTACCATCACCATGCACCACAATTTCTTTGACAATATCGTGGGTTCACGTCTGCCACTGCAGCGCTACGGCCATCTGCACTACATGAACAACTACATTTACAATGCTCAGGATGGTTACGACCTGCGTACTGGTGCCAAAGGCTATGTCGATGCCTGCTACTTCAAGGACTCAAAGGCTCCGCTGCGACTGCGTGGTGAGGGTACTACCAATATCAATACCAATGTGCAGTACAGCATCGTCTATGACAATTGTAAGCGTGTCATTAACAACAGCAACTTTACCTACACCAATGCGCCGTCAAAGTACGACGAGGAATATACGTGGGTAGCAGGTGGCGGCACTAACTCCAACACATGGGTGCCAACGCAGACATGGAGCAGCTACTTCGTCAACAACCACGACCCTGTGGCTGACGTTCCTACCGTCTGCCAGAACTACTCCGGCGCAGGCAAGGTGGTGCTGTGGGATGCCTACACAACCAACATACCTGCTGAGGACCTCGATGAGTTCAAGGCAGCAGCAGCTAATAGTTCATACTCTTGCTACAACGTCGATGGCAGCAAGTTCGTGGCAGAAGCTACGGAGGCTGACTCTTACGACGTCAAGTTCTACAGCCAGGGTTCGCAGATAGGTTCTACACAGTCTGTTGCAAGTGGTTCTTACGCTACTGCACCTGCTGACCCGTCACGTGAGGGCTACACCTTCGGCGGTTGGTCAACAGACGGCGGTCCTACCGCAGTCAACGTAGCAACCTATGCCATCACCGCTGCAACCAATTTCTACGCTATCTGGACGGAGAATACTTCAGAAGTAGGCAATGAACTGGAGCTCACCGATGATGCCAACTACGTGGCAGGTACCTATGCAGCAGGTCACGTAACCTACTCTCGCGTTACCGCGAGTGGCAAGTACGGTTCCTTCTGTCTGCCGTTCGACTTCAACATCTCTGAGGCAACGTGTATCAATAAGGTGTACGTACCAGTCGATATAGCCCTGTATAACACCACAACAGGCAAGTTGCAGATATTCCTCAAGAATGCTACCGGCACCATCTCGGCAGGCACTCCGTTCGTCGCCCTTCTCAATGGTACCACGAGCATCACCAATAGCGCAGAGGTTACCATAGCCTCCACCATGAGCAATCCTCCTGCACAGACCTTTAGGGTATTCAACACAGATGGTTCTGACGGCGCACTGCTTGAGAATGAGGACCTCACCGTGACGTGGAACGGCACTTACGTGACCACTCCAATTGTAGATGGCATGAAGTCGTTCAACACCAAGGGCGACTTTGGCGACCACACCGCTTCCACCATCGCCGCCTTCCGTGCATACATCGTATCAAGTTCTGCCTCTAACAACAATGCTATAGACATCGAACTGGTGTACGATGGTGTGACATCCGTTTACAGCGTCACGTCAGCAGCAGTCGGCAAGGTGGACGTATATTCAGCAGAGGGCAGACTGGTAAGGAGACAGGTGTCTTCCGAGTCAGCACTCGACGGACTCGCTCCGGGAGTATATGTCATAAGTGGCAAGAAATATGTTAAATAAAACCTTTTAAGACTATGATGAAGAAAGATTATGTAAGTCCAGATGCGAAGGTCGTAAAGATTGATTCGCATTGCATGTTGGGAAACGAGAGCGGAGAAGGCGAAGGCGCCTCTCTCGACCTCGATTTCGAGGAGACACCAGAAGAAACGAACCTTATCCAGGAGTAATAAGCGTGCCGATTTCCAGGCTCACCAACAACAGCAAATCACCCCATGCAGGCTCATGTCCTACATGGGGTGATAGTGGTTACTTTTACACAGTCTGCAGGAGCACTGCTTCTGCATGTGGAGGCACTGCTTCTGCATGTGGAGGCACTGCATCTGCACTTGGAAGTTCAAGGTGTAATTTTTTTAATTTTGTTATTTCAGGTCGCCATGTCGAATGTACCCGCATGACGGAAACGGGGTGCTTTAGCAAATTATCAAATTGACAAAATGAGAATAAAAATTATGATTTCAGTTACCATATTGACAAAATGATAGGTGCACTGGGCTGTGGAGCTCGGTGCATTTTTTATGCGACAAGGAAATGCCGCGATTTGACATTTCATGAGTACTTGAAATTGAGACGGATTATGGTACGAGAACGAAAAAACGGATAGAAGTTTTTCAATATTTCGGGGCTATTTTACCCTGTTTTATCAAAAAAACACATTTATTTAACATTCTTTAATAAAAATCACCCCCCCTATGCTAATATATCATAAATAATGTGTAATTTTGCAGTGTAATCAAATGGCATTGAATAGACACGAAGTAAAAAAAACACAGAGAATGCGACGTCTGTTGGCGATATTATATTGTGGTATCATCGCCGCTGTGGTGCACGCTCAGAGCACACTGGTAATAGGCGGCAATGTTTACGGAGGAGGTAACAACGGTGATACTGGCGGCAGTAGTAAGGTAAACATCTACGGTGGCGACATACATCATGTATATGGCGGAGCACGAATGGCTGACGTCGGCGGCAGTGCCTTTGTGCACATCGACGCCGCTAACAGTCTGTCGCCTTATATCGTTATCGACATGGTTTGTGGTGGTAATGATATATCGGGTAGCGTAGGCTCGTCTGCGACATTGCCAGAGGAGCTGACGCAGACGACGGAAAACGGCATCGATACGTCTTGGAACACCTTCGTACGCATATCTTCCGGTACTCCGAAGATATTCATCGGTCGTGTCTTTGGCGGCGGCAATGGCGACTATAACTATTCTTTTACGCGCGCGACGGGTATTTACTCTATCACGGACAAGAAGACGGGTGAAGTGATAGCAACTTCGGATGCTGAATTCTATGTGCCTGATGTTGCGAAGACTTATTTGGAGATTCTTGGCGGTACCATCGACCAGCTTTATGCTGGTGGCAATAATGCCACAATCACTGACAGTACGGTTATCTGCTTCGATAACACCAGTACGGTGGTGACAAGTATATTGGATGCTTCCGATAACGAACTCCTCAACGACACGCGTCTGCAGGAAAAGATGGAGGTCAATACCGTTACGTCCTCCATAAGCAGTGATGAATTCCAGGTAGGACGCTGCTATGGTGGTAATAACCTGGCAGAAATGCATATCCGTCCTAAGTGGGCGCTCAAGAGTGGCGGCATACGCCGTCTCTACAGCGGTGGTAACCGTGGCAATATGACCAGTCCTTATGGTCTGCTGCTCGAGATTCCAGCCACCTCCAATATCAAGGTTGATGAGGTCTATGGCGGCTGTCGTATGGCTGATGTCAAACCTACTGTCAACGGCGAATACAAGCCTGTTGCCAACCTTCCAGGCTATAACTTCCCGCCTGAGCTCTCTGCCCGTGTGCTTGTCAAGGGTGGAGACATCAATCATGTCTATGGCGGCAACGATATCACCGGCCGAGTATATGGCGGTAGTGCCGTAGGTATCTATACCTCAGTGCGTGGCGACGTCTATGGCGGAGGTAACGGTTCTTATCCTTATACCGACAACGATAAGCTTCAGAACACCCTCGAATATGGTGACCTGTACTATGAGCCGGGCGCTAACTCAGCAGAGGCTCTTAACAACTTCCGTCCTAATGCCGAGCAGGTGTCTATACGTCTGGCTGGTGAAAGTGCTGAAAATCCTACCTACATCGGCGGTTCCGTGTATTGCGGTGGTAATAGTGCCTCACTCAAGACCAACAAGTCTAAGCCAAAGGTGGAGCTGAAGATAGGCTCTTACGTTGTTGCCGAGAATGTGTTCCTTGGCAATAACGGAGAGAATATCATAAAGTATAATGCAAAAGACAAGGACGAGGAAGGTCACGATGCTCCTGGTACGCCAGAGGGTGTGCTCTACACCATGCAGAGAACCGACATCCCAGAGTTGGAAGGCACCAAGTTCAGTTCGCTCAACCTTGAGATTCCTGCCACCTTCGAAGCATACATGCAGGGTGTGGCAATGCCATTGTTGCCAAACGTGGTGTTTGACGACGAGGCTAAGGGCGACCCAGAGACATACATCCCTTATACAGCGCTCATCGGCTCATTCTTCTGCGGTGGTAACGTGGGTAGTATGTCGGCTCCTGGCACCATTGACCTCAACGATGTCAACACTGTCCGTATATATAATAAGTTCGTAGCCGGATGTAATGATGCCTATGTACCTGCCCACGCTGGTTTCAATGCAGAGTGTAACGGCGGATTCACCGTAGAGTCTCATCCTAAGATTAATGTAAACCTTAACGGTCTGAAGCTCTGCCCGCTTAAGCTCGAAAGAGACGGCGACGGCAAGCCAACAGGACTGGCTTGGAATCTTGATAATACTACTTACAGTACGAAGCGTTACGTAGGTGCCAATATCTATGGCGGATGCTACAACAGCGGACATATCAACGGCGATGTGGTAATCAACATCAATGAATCTACCGTAAATAAGCAGAAACTCTTTAAGGATGCTAAATTCAATATCTTTGGCGAAGAAACAGACGCGCAGTTAGACAGTGCAGGCGTTAGCTTCGATGAGCAGCGCGAGGAGATATTCATCACCAGTCTGGGCATCTTCGGTGCAGGCTATGGTTTGGACTCCGAGATTTGGGGCTCTACCACCCTCAACTTCAACAACGGCTATAACTTCCTCGTATTCGGCGGAGGTGAGAAGGGCGCTGTAGGTAAGAAAGAAGAAGGCGTCTATACCTATAACCCTGACTACAGCACATACGTCAACCTGAAGGGTACCAACGCAGGCACAGCCGATGGTACCGACATCCCTGCAGCAGAGTATATCTATGCAGGCGGTTTCGAGGGGCTCGTGGCTGGCGACACCTACATGAACCTTGGCAACGGACGCGTCAACGCTTCATTCGGTGGAGCATGTAACGCTGACATTCTCGGTCATGCTGAGACCATCATTGGTAAGGGCGGCTACCCTTACGTAGTGGAAGACGTATATGGAGCTAACGACCTCGGCGGACGCATCAGGGGTGAGGCTGACTTTAAATCTAAGGTGCGCGAGGGCGCGCGCGCGTTGATGCACAACGGTGGTGCTCCTGCCACGGCATCCGCTTACGTAGAATACCTGCAGGGACGGGTCCGCAACATCTTTGGCGGCTGTTATGGTAAGTACGATTACTCTGCTATAACAACCCCAACTCCTATAGCTCCTTACAAGGGAACAATCAATGTTGACGTTGATGGATATGTAAGACAAGTCCTCGCTCCTTACATACCAAATGCCTTCGTATATGTGCATCCAGAACAGAATGTCAACAACAGCGTAGCTGGTATATTCGGTGCAGGTGAGGGCGATACCAACTATGACGGAATAACTCCGAAGGGTGCTGACCCGATAGGCGACATGCTGCAAGACCGCAGCTATGTGCTCGTGGATATCCCGGAGGGCTACCTCAACCTCAAGAGCACAGATATATATGGTGCCGGCTCGTACAACGGAGTAGGTATGTGGATTCCTAAGGCTACTGCCGACGCTCCTGCTACTGCCGACCAGGCTTCGGCTATCGTTGATCTTATCAGTGGTGATATAAGCGCAGCCCATGGTGGTGGTTATGAAGAGGGACTCACACGCCGAACAGTGGTCAACGTGCCTGAAGGCTCTATCGTCAAGGCTGACAAGATATTCGGTGGTTCTGAGGGAACATCGGTTCACAAAGTGTGTGACGTATATGAGAGTCATGTAAACTACAATAGTGAGACGGCTACAGCAGGCACTCTCTATGGTGGTAACGATGCTTTCCGCCAGACACTGTATGCTCACGTTGACGTAACCACACCAGTATGGTCTGACAAGGCTAAGGGCTACAAGGCTACAGTATATGGTGCAGGCTACGGTCTCGACACATGGGCTAACTACACCGAGGTGAACCTCAAGGATGGCGCAATAGTAAATGAGGTGTATGGTGGTGGCGAGATGGGACGCGTTGCCAATATAGCAACTGCAGCAAAGGTTGCTGAGGCCAGTGAGAGCACCCTGCCTAAGCTCCCTAACGGCTATGGTGACCCAACAAATCACCACGCAATAGGTCTGAAGGACGATATGGCGAAAGTGCGCCTCGACGGCTTGAAGCATAACACCAACGTACTCATCCATAAGGGCGCTACAGTAGAGAACTACGCCTATGGCGGCGGTCGTGGCTATGACGACGAAAACTTCGGCGACGGCGACGTAAACGGTACTACATACATAGCCCTCATGGGTGGTACGGTGAAGAAGGATATCTATGCAGCAGGTACAATAGGTGCTGTGCTCGACGAGTTCGGCAATCTCACCGACTATAGAGACGAACCATTCGTAGCCGATGCTACAGCCTACATAGCGGGCGGTTCTACCCGTAACGTCTATGGCGGCGGCTGGAAGGGCAGCGTAGGTAAGCATAAGAAGCAGGAAGGAGATGTATGGGTAGATGCTGCTATCAGCGATATACCTGACGGCACTACAATAGTGGATATAGAAGGCACAACCCACGTATATGTGGGCATACGCAATGACCAGAGCGATGCAAACAAACTCGCTGCAGTGAAGGCTGTATTGGGTGAGAGTGCTACTGAGAGCGACTACGGTTTCTATGCAGGTGTGCCAACCGTTCAGCGTAACGTATATGGCGGTGGTGAAGGTGGTGCAGTGTTTGGCACTACTAACGTAGAACAGAACTATGGCTATATAGGTTATGTATATAATGAATCAGAGGATAAATACGAGGAGAAACTCGACGATGAGACATGGACTGACCACGTAGGTAAGGACCGTCTGCTCGGCAGTGGTAACATCTTCGGCGGCGGATATATCGACAATAGTAGTGTTGACTTCACCAACGTAAAGATGTATGGCGGCTATGTACGTAACAGCCTCTTCGGTGGTGGCGAGATTGCTGCCATCGGACGTGGCGATGTCAACGTAGGTGGCTACCAGAACAGTGAGCGCACCCTCAACGAGATATATAAATATGGTAAGACACAGGTGGAGCTGATTAACGGCAACGTGCTGCGTGACGTCTTCGCTGGCGGTAAGGGTTACGACAACCTCGGTAGGGTAGGTACACTCTACACCGACGGCTATGTATTCGGACAGACTGAGGCTCACATTCATGGCGGTATTGTAGGTACTGCAGAAAACTATGACGAAGGCTACGGCAACGTATTCGGCGGTGGTGACCTCGGCTATGTCTATGGTAAAGGTCATCGTGACACCGTGCATACCGGACCTTCACCTGACCACTTCTACTATGTTGATGACGAAGGTCACTGGACTGAGGACTGTAAGGTGGTAGTAGAGCCTTGGGCACAGGTGAAGGCAGATAGCGTAACCATCGGTGGTGACACTTACAATGAGTACGAATATGTGCCAACGGACAAGTTGAACCTCCTGAAGGGTAAAAACGACATAACAGATGGCGCTAAGTGGGCTAAGCTCGACGATAGCGGTATTATCATTCGTAACGCTGTCTTTGGTGGTGGTAACGTAGCAGACGGTTCTGAAAAGGTGTATGCTAACACCAAGACCGTCTTCGGTAATGTGACTGCAGCAGTGCGTGACGTATATCGTAGAGACCTCATCACCATAGGTACTGAGCACGTCGGCGGACTCTATGGCGGTGGTAACCTCTCGCTCGTTGACGGCTATCGTGAGCTGCATATAGCCAACTATGGTACCGACTACTACGGTTTGCAACAGGAAATCTCAATGGATCAGTATAACAACCTGACTGACCGTGAGCGTGCTTATTTCCGTCTGCGCTATACCTGTAAGAAGACATATCCTGGAGGCAAGGATGCTCAGGGTATCACTTACGTGGGACACAGTGTGGGCGAACAGATATTCGATGAAGAATATAACATGCTGCCTGAAGGATTTAAGACTGGGGAGTACTGGAGTCAGGATGGTGTCTGCTCTATCTATGCAGGCAGACTGCTTAACACCTTGCAGCGTGCCGACCTCGTAGGTGTGCTTGGCTCGCGTATGGTACTGCAGGGAGCTCCTGACCGTGTAACCGACGTGCAGGATAAGCAGAACTATACCATCAACCGTATAGGTGAGCTGTCACTGAAAAAGGCAACATCACCTATTGGCGAGACTGATCCTACTAACAGTAAGCACGGCAACTACTTCGGCATCTACAGTATGGTGAACTACTTAGGTAACCTTACCAGTGACGTGCTGATGAGTGAGACACGTACTACAGACTCAGGCGATGCTGATGGCAATAGTTATCACGACTGGAAGGCAGACAACAAGACCAACAAAAAACGTAACACTGCTACATGTCACAACCAGGTGGCATTGGCTTCAGGTGTGTTCCTCGAACTCGTCAATGAGCCAGGACGCGTAGGCGCACCAGCGGAAGGTAAGGACTACGGCTACATCACTGGTGTGGTAGAGCTCGACCTTATCAATGCTAAGGCTGACGCTATAGGTGGTGGCTATGTATATGCTAAGAATGAGCATGGTGCACGTTCTGACTCTGGCGAGACATTGACAACATTGTCTCCATATAACACAAGTGCAGGTCTTCGTACATATAGGATGTACACATATAATGAGAACTCTCTTGAGGATATACAGACATCAGGTAACTTCATACATGGTAAGAAGAAGACTATTATCGACGACTGCTATCCACACAACTTGGAATATACGCCAGGAACAGCGAAATATTCTACGGCTCACTACTGGTATATCAAGGGTAGCATATACATCTATGACCAGATTATAAACGCATATACAGGTGCACCAACAGCATATACTAAGGAGACTCATATACCTGTCACCATCACTGCTGGCGCTCACGGTCAGCTGAAACTGGTTGACATTAAGCAGAACAAGTATGCTTACTACAACACTGACGGTGTTACTCCTCTTAGTGCAAGTGACACTATCAAGGTAAACAATAATAGTGTGTCATTCGGCAGAAACGACGTTATCAGCTATTGGGACTGGAGCCAGTTGCCAGCAACTGAGCAGCATCTCTTCGTAGATACTACATACGTGAGAATTGTAGAAAACGAGGTGACAGCTGTCGCATTGGAGCCAGGCGAGGGTACAGGATGGCACATGTCTAACAACATTAGCCACAACACTGGTTATGTGCTCGACTTCAAGATGGATACACCTTCTGCTTGGAATACATGGTACTCAGAGATAGAAGGCACGGATTCGGCTAGTACTGCAAGATATGACGGTATGGATGCTTCCACAAAGGCTCGCTATATTCCAGGTCCTACATACAGCACCAGCGAGGGTGGAGTATTCGGTCAGCGCACCTATACAGTAGGTGAGGTGGTTCCTCAAGATGTAGTTTCAGCCTATAGTAACCCTGGCACAAGTGACCAGGCAACGATAGAAGTTGCTTATGTGGCATCTGAGGCTGTAAGCTATACATATAATGATACTCCAAAGAGCGTAAGTGCCGGAACACCTATCCCTTATTCAGAGTATGACGCCATCACTGACGCTACGGTAAAGAATAAGTTCGGCACAGCCATGATGTGTATCAGCACCTTGAGACTGAATGAACAGACATACATAGTATATGGTGACCTGCTCAATGCTACAGACATTGCTACGCTGAAGACGGCATTCCCAAGCCAGACAGCGGCTATAGATGCTGCACTCACTCCTGCTCACGTATGTTCAGCAGAAGGACTCTATGGAGGTACAAGCTACACAACAGGAAACAAGTATGATGCAATCAAGGGTTGGGCTTCACTGACCTCAGGAGATCGTGCAAAGAATAAGTTCTCATTCAACTACGACGGTCTTGACGTGCTTATAGATCCTACTTACTCTGGTAACTTGAATCTGTATCATAGTCCGTATAAAGATCCACAGGATGTAGAGTATGTGGCTATCTATAATAGCAACACTCCTTACATTTCACCAGCAGCAGAGCTTGGCAGAACAATCAACAAGGGTGACACGCTGTCACGTGATGATTATGAGCATCTATGGAATGAGAAGTATCACTACACTGCTGTGGTTGTATCAACGACCGAGTCAACGGGTGATGACTACTATATAGCCAAGAAGGACTTCGCCCGTGGTAATATAGCTTACGCTAAGGGACAGGTAATACCTTCTGGCACATACCGCGCCCTCTCAGCAGACGAGCGTACTGAGTTGATTGAGGTTATCAAGTTTACTAACTTGACCGAGAATCCTGTCACCTATTACTATTGTCGTGAGGACTATACTGGTCAAACATCAGTAACCAACCGCAATAATGGTGGAACGGTTGATACAGGTAGTCATGGTTCTGGTACATCTGTGTCAGCTGGTTGGGTAATCGATTCTACCGACTTTGGTAATTTGAAGAACAACCAGTTGAACTATCTCATCAAGGGTGAAGAGCCTACGGAGTCTTCTACTCTCTATGTTAGCCGCGAAAGCAACATTGAGGATCTCTCTAAGGAGAAGATTATCTCCGTGATGTATCAGTACACCTACAATGAGAGTGGTGACGACAGCAGCGAGTCAACACTCGTCAACGAGATGCACATCGTCAATGTTCACATCAAGTTTGAGAGTGGTGCACCTATCATCGAGCCGCTGCTGCCACCAGCAACAGTATTGCCTGGCACTACAGTGGGTATGAACCAGCCAAAGGTAACACCGGGAGCTTACGAACTCATCGGTGGCGGATGGGAGATATACAGCAACGAGACGGATGCTAACCTGCATCGCAACGGTCAGGAGTATATCAACAACAACACACCTATGTACTGGTATCAGGATGATTACTACGTATCTTACTACGCTAAGAGCTACATGGGTAAGACATACTCTAACCCAGTGCAGTTCTCTGTTGCCAACTATCACGACCTAAAGACCGTGCTGGAGGCTAAGGAGCATCACTATTACATCGACCATCAGGATGCACACATCGGAGGAAAGAAGCGTCGTCCAAAGATTTATATCAATGACTACAGCGCTACAAGTGAGAACGGTCTCGACCTCTTGAAGAATCTCTATGATTTGAGCCTCATCACTAAGTCAACGCCTGGCACTACCTTCATTGGCGATACCATCAAGAGTGGTACGTTCAACGGTCATCTGCTGCTCAACAGCAGAGTGGCAGGTGCCAATGACCTTGACATTATCTTCCGTACCAACATCAGACATGATACCCCATGGACGTCAATCGGTGATGATACCAATTGCTTCGGAGGTAACATACATGGTGACGGTCACTATGTGAGCGCACTTGACCACTCACTCTTCGGCAAGCTCTGCGGTCATGTCTATAACCTTGGCGTGATGGGTACGTTTACGGGTGGCGGTATAGCTGACGTTGCTGATAACAGTGGTTCTGCAGAGAACTGCTGGATAAAGACCAGTGGCACACCGGCAGCCAATACCAAGGCAGTAATCGGCAGCTACAGCAGCGATGCTCAGGTGAAGAACTGCTATTACCCAGGTAATGAAGCCTTCACTCTTGGCGCTGCAATGAAAGCTTCGAAGACGGACTTCTACTATGGTGACGTGGCTTACCGTCTGAACCGCTTCTATCTGCTCAAACGTTACAACCTCAACCGTGGAGGACAGGAGGTGGCTACCGACACCACATACGTGACAAACCGCTATGGTAATCCTGACTTCCTCTATGCTGACGGCACGATACCTGAAGAGGTGAATACGGATCGTGAGAAGAAGAACCCGGAAACGGGTGAACCAGAGAAAGACCCGATTACTGGCGAACAGCTCTATGTGCCTCTCTATCCATACGACTACCTGTTCTTCGGACAGGCTCTGAACTACGGTCACTTGGATGCTCTCGCACATCAGGATGTTCCATCACCGATAGTGAAGGAGGAGGATGTGGTTGAGACAGGCGACACGGGTAACAGGGTATATCGTGCTCCTGCTTACTTCCGCAACAGCACCATGAGCAAGGTATATTTCAATCCATACGCTGTCTTTGCAAAGACCAATGCAGCCGAATCAGAAGTCATTCATCAGGGCTTGACGGCAGTGGACTTCACAGGCTATGACGATGCGTTCGTCGGTTCTACGGGTGCTGCTAAGTCATACGGCAACGGTACAGTAGATGGTAAGTTCTTCCCGCCATTGCTCGATGTTGACGAGGTATCACACATCAGCAACTACGGCCTCACCAAGAACCTGCTCGTATATACAGAGGAGGCAGAGACTGGCGAGAGTGCTTCTGTGGCAGGTAAGACGGGTAGGGCAGCACAGTTGTCACTCGTTGAACCGGCATATCCAGCGGTAGAAGACACGTACGGCAGAATAGCTGTTCAGGACGAGGCATTCGTCAATGGTCACTGGGTATATAGAACTGGAGCAACTACCTACGGAGCATCTACAGACCATCTGCTCATAGACAAGAATGACTTCTGGGCTCCTATGAAATACAAGCTCGATGGCAGTTCACGTATGTGGTACCAGCGTACACCTGACACATTTGCAGGTCTCAACACAGGTTGGGAGTCTGTAGTCCTGCCATTCACCGTACAGATGGTAAGCACTCACCAGAAGGGTGAGATCACACACTTCTACGGCAATGACATAGACGGCAAGATAGGCCATGAATACTGGTTGCGTAAATATACGGCTATAGAGACAGGTGACGAGGCTAACACCATGAAGGCCACCTTCACTCGTCCGGCAAAGAACGAGGGCGCCGATGCCTACGACAAGGTATATACCAACACCTTCCTGTGGGATGAGTTGCACGAAGGTCTCTCCGACGGACAGAACCAGTATTACAAGACTGAGCACACCTACGAGGACTATCCGTTGCAGCAACAGGCTACACCTTATATCATAGGCTTCCCAGGCAAGGACTTCTATGAGTTTGACCTCAGTGGACAGTGGACGGCAGCAGCATGTCCTACAGGCTTCGACCGTCAGACCGTAACCTTCGCTTCACATACCGGTGCAACAATACGCCAGAGCAAAGATGATATGGACGGCGTGACGCAGGGTGACTACACCTTCACGCCAAGTTATCTCAACCAGGACCTTGAGGCAGGCACACCAAACTACGTGATGGCTTCAGACGGAAGCAAGTACGTCAAGGTACCAGCAGAAGGTGATGCAACACCTATATTACCATTCCGTGCTTACTTCGCTAAGACTGGTAACAGCGGTGATGCAATCAGCATCCTCTTTACCGATGCAGAGGATATGCCAGACGTGACGCCTGACAACCCAGAACCAGAAATCACTCCGCAGGGAGAGGTGAAGCGTGGCATAACCTTCACTCCTGGCGTAGGCACCATCACCACAAAGTCAACCCTCGACGAACCACGCGTGATACTCGTATATGGTGTAAGTGGTGCACTTGTCAAGGCATTCGACATCAAGCCTAACGCTACTGTCACCATCTACGTGCCTTCAGGCTTGGTATATGCCATCCGCACAGTCTCTGGCGACTACAGCAGCAAGCTGTTAGTAAGATGATAAACAATATAACCATGATGAAAAGAAACATACAACATATCCTCTTCACCCTGCTCCTTCTGGTTGCAGGAATGGAGGCGTGGGGATATACCACCACTTATCATATTATAAACCTTGGTAGATTGGATAATAATGGCCAGATGACGACCAATCGTACTGAGGCACTGAAGTTTACCAGCACGGCAGGAACCATAAGTTTGCCTGAGCAATACAAGAGTCCACTGGCGAAAAACTGGAAATTTTATGCTGAGGGAGATGTGACCTACGACACCACCACCAAGGTGTGCATCTTCAATGAAGAGGCATCGTTGAGCGAGGGCTCAGACGTAACTGCCGACTCGCATGTTTATGTAACATACGAGATAGACGAAGACGCCTTCAGCACTAACAATATATATGATGGTGGCATATATCGCATAAAGGCAGATGGTAATTATTACTTGCAACAAACAGAATATAATGGTGACCCCAACACGTCATTTACGAGCAATAACTCTCTCCCTACTACAGCAGCTTATTGTTGGAGGTTCAATATCGTTGACCCCTATCAGATAACGATTCAGACCAAGAGTAGCAACAGTGTTGGCAGCTATGGTTTGCTAACAGACTTCTATTTGTGCAAGGGAGCCAATTATGGTGACATTCGTCTGAGAAGTGATATTGAAACAGCAAAGGGCACTGGAGCATGGTCTTTTGCACTGCTTCCTGGTGGTACATCAGGCACATACCGCGTCATCGTTACTGATGGCGCTACTGGCTCTGACGGTGGTATGGATCAGAATGGTCATGGATATATTAATCGTGGTAGTGGAAAGTCACGTTATAATAATTATGGTGGAAGTAGTTACAACAAGTGTGACCTTACATTGACGCTACTTACATACAACTATACCTACAACATTGTTAATAAGAATAACCAGATTGCTGTCAAATATACTACCACGACACCAGAACTCGCAGGAAAGAAACTTACGAGCTATACAGATATTCCTGAGCCTATCCGCAGTTCGTATCTGATGGATGAGACCATGACCTTCTACACCTTCAGTGGGGATTATGATGCAAACAAACTTACAGATGAGAACAAAATAGATAATACACCATTAGAGAGTGGTGCAAATATTTATGTCCGTTATACCACAGACCATCTTTCAGAGAAATTCTTACATCTGCGTGGCGCCCGTGCCTTCAATATCAAGAGAACGTCTGACAACTATTGTGCTTATGACGATAATGGCACTCTGGCATACGAGAATGCTAACAACACCCAGCCTTCTCATTTGTGGGACATAGGTGGCAGTGAAGACCCTTATGATGTGGAAATAAAGAATGCAGGCACAGACCACCGTTATATGGTGTTCTCCACACCTCCCACGCTCGCTCTTGCTGCTACTGCCACCACTAAGTTCATTCTTATGGCTGGCAGCGTGCCAGGCGACCTTACTACCTACGAACAACTGAACCTTATGGCTGCTACTGGTACTGGCGCCAACGATTTCTCAAAGGCAGAAGTAAGGGTGTATCCTGTTGACATTTCTGTTACTTACAAACTTATCGACCGTCAGAAGAAGCTCATTGCTACTGTAACAAACACAGAGTCAGAGCTTAAACTGCCTGATGAATGGATGAGCCCATTGGTTTCAGCATACCATTTCTATAAGACGGCAAGCGTTGTTGGTGACGAATATACCCTCAGCGAACCTATCACCAGTACGTTTGATGTGGAAAGTGGTGATCCGATATATGTCAACTATGATGTCAGCGATGAGATAGACCTGGAAGAACTCACTGAGGATAATAAGAATACCAAGAAAACCTACATGCTGAGGTTCCTTAATGGTGTGAACTTTAATCAAGAGAATGGTAGTGACGGCATCGCCGAGGAGGCGACCAAGGCTGTATATCCTTACAACAATGGTGATGTCACCCTCTATGTGTATGGTGCAGAGCAATGGCGAACGCAGTTGTCAAAAGGTGCCAGCACACGTTCTCGCTGGCTGTGGTATATAGTGCCAGCTAACAATCCTGCATCAAATGAAGAACTCGACCCATATCATGTAAATATAGTATCTTATCAAGATCATATTTTTAAAGATAAAGATGGTAATGAGTTAGGTAGATACCATTCTTATCTGCGCACATATAAGCCAGAAGGATATGCTAATGTTGTGACAAGCGTAATCAACAGCAATCCTCTTACTAAAGGAGGTAATTATGGTGACGACCCTTATACCGATCTTGCCACAGAATATATGATTGTGGGTACAGCGCACCAGACTCGTCTCGTTACGCTCAATCCTATTGATGATGGAACAAGCAATGAGCGTCGTACCGTCAACAGCTTCGAGCAATATTGGAAGAACAGACCTACGGTGCAGGGAATATTGTCGGAGGCTAATAAGGTGACGACAGAAGGACGTAATGTGACACTTACATCTGCGCAGAAGACAGAGATAGCGGAAGAAGGCTGGCATGTTTATACAGCATGGGCATATTCTGCTCCATGGATAAACAATAAGTCTGGTACTACAGAGACTAATAAGCAATACCTGAATGAGGAACATGCTTTCCAGACAATCAATATGGGTTCTGGCGATTTCGTATTCGAGGAGATAAGTCTTGAGCCACTGGTGATTCTTTTGGACAATCACGGTTGGGAACTTATGCGTGTGCCACTTTCCAAGACTGATGTGCTGCGTTCTTATAACAGCCCTATGGTTGAGCAGTATAAGTGGTACTCTGCATCGGTGAAAACGACAGGCTACCATAAGTACTCGGTAATCGGTACACCTTATCATACCAGCACTTCGCTTGCGATTGTGCCAACAGGTGCTAAGGCAGGTAACGACTTCTATGTCACCTACACAGTAAAACCTGCTTATACTTCCACATACACAGGAGCAGCAACGGCTGCTGCTACAAAGCCTACAGCATTCCTGCTGAAGCAGGGAGGTAAATATGCTAAGACCTCTGGTTCAATCATTGAAGGGGTGGAGGATGTTAGTGTTGAAGACCCCTCTGAAGATATACAGTGGTATCTGAGACCTAACTTCAACATTGATAAGGAGATGGGTTATCTCTATGAGGGCGAGACTGGTGCTTATGATGAGGCAAAGACAAAGGACGCAACAGAGCAGGACTATTACCTCGCTGGCAAGAACGGTTTCGACCCATACAATGTTCAGATACAGAGTAAGTATAATACTAACCGTTACTTTACAGCCAATTCTTCAGCAATAGCACTTAGGAGCGGTGTGTGGACAGGCACATCATCTCAGGTGAGTCTGCAGAATATTAGCGTTAAGCAACACGCTACGGGTAATGACCAGACGACGCTTAACATTACTAATGCTACCTTCATGGTGGTGAGTGATGCCAACGGCAATATGCGCCTCATGCCACGTTTCGACAATACCAAGGTGGCTAACAGCGATGAAGACGACAACCCATTCACGATACTTGCTGCACAGCATGAGGCAGCGACGGCAGGTGACAGGGGCACTGATACGCAGACTTTATGGCTCGAGCATAAGGATGCTGCTACTGAGATACACAGTCGCTCTGAGATAACTGACATGAATGGTCACTATGTTCTTGCTTCTGACTTTACATTTGCAGGATTCACCTCTCTTGGTACATCAGATGCTCCGTTCACGGGTGTGATTGACGGACAGTATAACACTTATAGCGGTCTGAGCACGCCACTTGTGGCATACGCTAATGGCGCAAAGATACGTAACCTGTTTCTTGATAATGTTACTATTAGTGGAGGCACTAATGTAGGTGCTATATGTAACGAGGCAAGAGGTGACACACGAATATACAACTGTGGCATTCTTGCTACAAACAGTACCGTGAGAACGGATGAAAACGGCTACACCCACATCACTAATTGTAGCAGTAGCATTAGCGGCTCAAACTACGTCGGCAGTATCGTAGGTCTGCTTGACGGTTCATCTCGCGTTATCAATTGCTATAGTTATGCTGACATCACTGGAGGCGCAGAGGTAGGTGGTATTGTTGGTCACAATTATGTGGCAACTGCCAGTAACAACCTCAAGACGATGGTGATGAACTGTATGTTCTACGGTAATATAACTGGTTCAACCAATAAAGCACCGATATATAACGGTGAGAACATCCTAAATAAGGATGATAACGGTGTAGGTAACTACAACTATTTCTATGCGGAGGCTCCTTATGTGATAAATCAGGATATGCAGACCTCTAACTGTGCTCTGATGGCAGAGACACGTTTCCTGCAGCGTTTTGAGTTCTTCCGTAATTTGCAGAACAGCCATCGTGAACTTGCAGCATGGTGGGCTACAGGAGACAGAGCAAAGAAGGACGAAATGGCTAAGTGGGTATTGCTGCCTTCCCAGATAGGTTCATCTACTCCTTACCCAGTATTAGCAAAACCAGGTTACTACCCATCAGTAGTGAATATTGATGCAGAAAACGCACCTGCTTATACTGAGCGTAACATGGGAGCCAAAATGGGTACGTTAACCGTAAATATACAAATGGGAAATGGTGCTCATTTTGAAAAACCTTCTGGAGCAGAAATCGTTTATCCTTCTATAACGCTGAATATTACTGATAAAGACCCAGAGCACTTTAACTTCAACTATTATAAGGTACAACTACCTTACTATAATGACGTAGGTACAAAGAACTATACTCACAACCGTGTAGTGACAGGCTGGAAGATTGTCAGCATCACGGGTGGTACTCCAGGTACATATAGCGCAGCTGACAATTGGGGCGGTTACAACTTTGCCGACCGCAACTGCACCAATAAGGATAAGTATAGCGTAAGTGGTCGTGTGTTCTCACAGGGTGCTTACTGGGATGTGCCAGAGGGTGTGACAGCAATCACTATTGAGCCTTATTGGGCTAAGGCTGCCTATCTGGCTGATGCCAATGCCGATAAGGTATATGATACAGATATGGCAACTGGATATGATGTGCCAAACGTCGGCGGTGGAAATATCTATACTAATAATAGCGAATACTCAATAGCAGGCAATAATCAGAAAGTTTTTACTTCTTTGAGTGGTGCTTATGGTAACCTTGGTGTTAACACCTCATATACTGTCAATGATTATGCTGTGGTATTGGTAGGTAATTATCATCATGTTGTAGGTAGCAATAGTGGTGTCAATGGAAGTAGTCCATATACCGTTACTTCAGTTGATATGGACGGTGATGACGAGCCTGACTATTCTCTTATGCTGCGTAATAACGGACGAAACGAGTGGCATCCTGTAAAATGGGACTTTATAAACATTCCTGGTTTGGGTATGGCACAAAAGTCCACTGGTGGCGAAGGTTCTTATAATCTTGGTATCGTAGTACCGAAAGGGTGGTTTGAATCAACTAACACTTCACTGTTCCGAGTTACTCAGTTTGAGTATTCAAGGAAGACTAGTCATACTATAGCCGCACCATATATTTTACAAGGTGGTGTAATGGAGCAGTGGGTAACAGGACAGAATAATGGTGATACAGATCCCAAGAATACTACATATTTCCATGTTGGAGGTAATGTATGGTTTAAGGAATTCCATAGAGGTACGCACCAGGATAACACGGGAAATACTAACCATCCCCCTGTTTCAGTAACTGGTGGTGACTTTGATAAGTTCTATCTCACGGGTATGTATCGTGCTGATGTGGCAAGCTATGCTGATAATGCGGAATGTTATATCAATGGTGGTCGCTTTGGCATAGTAGCTGGTGCGGCTATGGAGGGTATAGGCACATCTGGTGGTGGAGATAATACTGGTAATGTTACCTGGCAGATACAGAATGCTGATATCAAGGAATTCTATGGAGGTGGTTTCAATGCTGATTCTAATCACCGTGTAGAAGGTAACATCACAACAACCATTACTGGTGGTAAGATAGACTTGTTCTGCGGTGGACCGAAGTTTGGTGATATGAATGAAGGTAAGACCGTAACCACCACTGCGACAGGTTGTGAATTTGGTACATTCTTTGGTGCAGGCTTTGGCGGTAGTTCTTATAGCCGTCGTGCACCGAATAACAAAAGTGGTGTTGTAAATACAAATTGGAATAATTGGGTAAGTGAACAATACACGCAAGCATCTGCATCGGGATTCCCAGGAATTTCTACCCAATTCAGCTATCAGTTTATTCCAATGTCTGATAATGTAACAAACGTGGCGCGTATGTTTGTGGAACATGTATTGTTCTCGCTTGCTACTACACGCAATGTTACTTCTACTCTGACAAACTGTACCATAACGGGCAACTTCTATGGTGGCGGTAGCTTGGGTATGGTTGCTGGTCCTGCCACTTCTACTCTTACGGACTGTACGGTCAAGGGTAATGTGTTCGGAGCAGGATACTCTGCTTCACTTCCAACAGTAGAGGTTGACAGTATAGGCTTTAGGACTACTCCACTTTACTATACCGATTATGGTACATATCGTACTGGTGTTAAGGGAAAGACTACAACCTATAAGTGGGAACATGGTAATGCAATTAGCATTGACAAGACTAAGCACATCCTCTATACAACAGAGAATCTGGATGGTCTCGGCGCAGTGACAGGTAATGTTACTCTGACTCTTAACAACACTACGGTGGGCAGTAATGCTGATACCACTCTGGATCAGGGTAACGTCTTTGGCGGCGGAGAGGAGTCAAGCGTAGGAGGTAATACTACGGTGACTATCTCTGGTGGCAATATATATGGCAGCGTATTCGGTGGAGGTGATATAGGCTCTGTGGGTACGTTTACTAAAGATGATGCAGGCAAGCCTACAGGATGTACAACCGGTGGTAAGTGCACAGTGGAAATTAAGGGCGCTGCCAATATAGGTCATGACGGCATGACGATGCCTGATGACTGGGGACACGTGTTTGGTGCTGGTAGAGGTACCACAAGTCATGAGGCTGCTGAAAAGGTAGGTGGTAATATCGACCATGTGGCGTATGTTGATACTACTGAGGTGACAATAGGCGTACTGAATGCTGCTATTGATGCATCACCGCTCATCAAGGCTTCTGTATATGGCGGCAGTGAGAACGGTCACGTGCTGCATGGCACAAAGGTAGTGATAAACAGTGGTCAGATAGGTGTGGGCAAGAATACTACTGCTCGCTATACTGCAGAACAGTGGAGTGGTGGTAGCACTTTGGCTCCTTGCGCAAGCTGGGACTACGTAGAGAATGGTGATGTGTATGACCCATACGCTCCGGAAGGAGGATGGAGCGATCCGAAACTGCAGCCGGGTAATACGACGGCTACCGACGGACATACTTATTATGGTAATGTGTTCGGTGGAGGCTCTGGCGTAATTCCTGTTGAAGCAGGCGAATGGCAGCGTGCCTCTGGACTGGTAGAGGGCTCTACCAAGGTGATTATTAACGGTGGCCATATCCTAACAAGTGTCTATGGAGGTAATGAGCAGACAGATGTACTTGGCGAGACTTCTGTCGAGATGAATGGTGGCACAGTGGGTGTGCCTCGTGACAGTACAACCATAATGACTAACCCTGCTATCTGTTATGTATTTGGTGCAGGTAAGGGTGATAAACGTACTGCGTTCAACACATGGACGAACGTGGCGAAGTCTAACGTAACCATCAAGGGCGGCACCATCTATGGCTCTGTATATGGCGGTGGCGAGGATGGTCACGTGCTTGGCGATGCTGTAACCACTATCAGTAAGGAAACTGGTGAAGGAAAGATTGCACCAGTGATTGGCTGCGATGGCAAGTCGGGCTATGACGGCAATGTATTCGGTGGTGGACAGGGTTCTGTTACTGCACTTACCGCTGGTGTGGTAGGTGGCAATGTGATACTGGACATTCTGGACGGCACGATGAAGGGCTCCGTATATGGCGGTGGCAGACTGGCTTCTGTGGGAACCCACTTCGAGGCTCCTGACAATCCTAACTATGGTGAACTGAATAACGATGGCGGCGTAGGTAAGCACGGCAATATATCAGTGAACCTGACAGGTGGCACGATACACCATGACGTATTCGGCGGCGGTATGGGTACCCAAGAAGAGGTGGATAATAAGGACAGATTAGGTATCTCAAGAAACGTATGGCTGAATCTTAACAAGGACGTGGCACCCACAGAAGTTAAGGGCTGCGTGGTGAAGGGCAATATCTTCGGCTGTAACAATATGAATACCTCGCCAAAGGGTAAGGTGACGGTACATGTGTATGCTACGCAGAACGATGCCGCTACGCAGATTGCAAATTCTGCTGATCCTGCCGTAACTAATGCCAAGGTTGACGGACGCTATGACGTGCAGGCAGTATATGGCGGTGGTAACATGGCAGCATACGTTCCTGACACGCTCGAAACGGCTTCTACCAACGTGATAATAGACGGTTGTGCCCTCACCAGCATCAAACAGGTGTATGGCGGTGGTAATGCTGCTTCAACACCTGGTACAAGCGTCACCGTGAACGGCACCTATGAAATTGATGAGGTGTTTGGTGGCGGTAACGGTAAGGATGACATAATCGTCGATGGTGTCACCAAGCCGAATCCTGGTGCTAACGTAGGATTCTATGACTATTCAACCGTGGAAGACGTGTATGACACCAAGGAGAAGCGTGAGACAGAGGAGTTTGTAAGCGAATATGTTTATGGCACTGGTGCTGCTTCAGTCAACATCTACGGCGGAAAGATACACCGTGTGTTTGGTGGTTCCAACACCAAGGGTAACGTGAAGAGTACTGCCATAACGCTGCTTGACGAAAGCAGTGGCTGTGACTTCTGCGTGGACGAGGCTTACGGTGGCGGTAAGAGTGCTCCGATGGATGCTGAGGCTCGACTGCTGATGGCATGTATCCCTGGATTGCAGGCAGTATATGGTGGTGCTGAGGCCGCTGACGTGCATGGCGATGTGACACTGAACATTACCAACGGAACATTCAAGCGTGTGTTTGGTGGTAATAATAAGAGCGGTACCATCAATGGTTCAATAAAGGTGAATATCGAAGAGGTAGGCTGTCGTCCTATCATTATTGGCGAACTCTATGGTGGCGGAAACCTCGCTGGCTACTCCATAAAGGGATATAACGACGACGGTTCTATCAAGGAAGTAGGCGACACGCTATACAACGACCCACAGATAAACCTCAAGGCTTTCACCAGCATAGGCAATGTATATGGTGGTGGATATGGTGCCTCTGCGACTATGGTGGGTAACCCTGTTGTGAACATCAATGAGGTGGTGGGCACACCGGACATTTATCCTACTACAGGCGATTTCGATGCAACAGGCTATAAGGGCGATACTATCACGGTGGACGGTCACCAGGTTGTGCTGCCTGCTCACGTAAAGACGAAGATCGGTGCCATAGGCAACGTATTCGGCGGTGGTAATGCTGCAAAGGTTATCGGTAATACAGTGGTCAATGTAGGTAATATGAGCACCATAGACTTTGAAGCGACTGGTGCAGGTGAGGTAACACCACGCACAGGTGTTACTGTAATCGGCGCTGACATCCGTGGCAGCGTTTATGGAGGCGGTGATGCAGCCGAGGTAACTGGTGACACCAAAGTGAACATAGGAAGGAAGTCGGAGTAAAAAAAGTTACTTTTTCTTTGCAGTGTAAAAAAAAGATTGTACATTTGCAGGCGAAAACGTAAAACCTAATGAGACAGAATATGAAGAGACTTTCAATCTTGATAGCGGTGCTATGTGTCATGACCCAGGGTGTTCAGGCACAGTTTGCATCGGCACCGGCATTCCCTGGCGCTGAGGGCTACGGACGCTACACTACGGGGGGCAGAGGTGGTAAGGTGATACACGTTACCAGACTGGACGACTACATAGACAATGCGGAGTACAGCGAGGCGAAGACGAAGGACGACCGCAAGCAGTACGAGGGCACGCTACGCTATGCGCTGAGCGAGAAGGGACCACGCATAGTGGTGTTCGACGTGGCTGGAACGATAGAGCTGAAATGCCCGCTGCGCATAAAGGAGAACGACGTGACGATACTGGGACAGACGGCACCTGGCGACGGTATATGTCTGAAGAACTATACGCTGGGCATCAATGCCAACAACGTTATAATACGTTTCATACGTTGCCGTATGGGCGACGAGGGAAAGCGCTACTGGAAGGGTGACGAGAAGCTTGCAAACCCTGCCTTTGAGGATGATGCAATGAACTCATACCACAAGGACGGTCAGGAGTGCAGCAATATCATCATCGACCACTGCTCCATGTCATGGTGCGTCGATGAGTGCGGTACGTTCTATGGCAACAAGGAGTTCACACTGCAGTGGTGCATACTGTCGGAGTCGCTGCGCATGTCAGTGCATGACAAGGGTGCTCACGGCTACGGCGGTATATGGGGCGGAGAGCAGGCTACGTTCCACCACAATCTGCTTGCTGACCATGACTCACGCAACCCGCGCTTCGACCATGGTTACGTAAACCCCATGGCTGGTCCTGTGGACTATATTAATAATGTGGTGTATAACTGGGGCAGCAACTCCAGCTACGGCGGCGAGACATTTGCTGACAGCGATGCAAAGAAGTTTAATATGGTAAACAACTACTACAAGGCGGGTCCTGCCACGAAGCAGAACACCAAGTCACGCCTGCTGAACCCTACGGCATATTGTGGCAACTGCAACAAGGCGAAGCCTGCTGACGTAAAGCCAGGACAGTTCTATATGAAGGGCAACGTGGCTGAGGGATTCCCCATTGTAGCTAAGAACAACTATGCTACGGCTGCTATAGCTTTCGACAAAAAGAGCGGCGTGCCTCCTATTGCCAAGATGTATGAGCTCTTTGCGCATGGTGACGCTCCATTCCCTGCTATTGACGCCGCTAAGTTCGGCTACAGCACTGTGAGCACGCAGACAGCAGAGAAAGCCTACGAGAAGGTGCTTGCCTACGCTGGTGCATCATACAAGCGTGATGCTGTGGATGAGCGTGTGACGAGCGAGGCGAAGTCGGGTACTTATAAGTATGAAGGCTCTCATGGTTCTACTGGTGGTATGATTGACACCCCAAGTGATGTAGGCGGATGGCCAGTGCTGAAGGGTACGGCAGAGGTGGACAGTGATAAGGACGGCATACCTGACAGTTGGGAGAAGGCTCACGGCCTTGATCCAAATGTGGATAATGCAGCATCCTTCACCCTCGACAAGAAAGGCTATTACACCGACCTTGAGGTGTATGCCAACTACCTTGTACAGGACATCACAAAGGCTGAGCGTGCCGACACAAAGGTGACATTTGAAGAGTATTATCCGATAAAGTAACAAATAAAGCCTCCCCGAAGGGAGGCTTTATTTATTTTATACGTTGACTATGTCGAGCACATCGGCAAATACACCTGCGGCGGTGACGCCGGCACCTGCGCCGTAACCTTGTATCATCATGGGGTGGGGGGCATAGCGCTCGGTGTGGAGCATCACGATGTTGTTGCTTCCCTCGAGTTTGGCAAAGGGAGTGTCAAGTCCAACCTTCTCAAGGCTTACAGAGCATTTAACGGGAACGGGAACGTTAACGTTAACGATACGCGAGCTTGGCTCGCTACGATACGCTGCGCTACGATAACTATCCTCTTGAACCAGCGAAGCGTCTTGAACTTTTGAACCAGAGCGAAGCTCGTCTTGAACCAGCGAAGCGTTAACCTCCAGCTTCGCGATGAAGCGCAGGCACTGTTCCTGTTCCACTGCCTCTTTGCGCAATGCCTCGAAGTAGGGGTCGAGTTTGGGCAGGTTCTGCCAGAAGTCATCGATGGTGCCGTTGAAATATTCCTGTGGTACAAACAGATGTCGCTCTACATCATCCTGACTTACTTCATATCCTGCTTCGCGTGCCAGTATTACGAGTTTGCGTATCACGTCGATACCTGAGAGGTCTATGCGCGGGTCGGGTTCGGAGAATCTCTGTTCCTTGGCTTTCCTGACAGCGTCAGAGAATGTGATGTCCTTGCTTATGGTATTGAATATAAAGTTGAGTGTGCCACTGAGCACTGCCTCAATCTTTACTATCCTGTCGCCAGACTTTACGAGGTCGTCGATGGTATGTATCACGGGCAGTCCGGCGCCTACGTTTGTCTCATAGTTGTATTTCACGCCGTTCTTTACGGCTGTTTCCTTCAGTTTGCGATAGGCATCAATGTCACCTGCAGCAGCCACCTTGTTGGCACATACGATGGAGATGCTGGCATCGAGGAATGGCTGGTAGAGGTCGGCTATCTCATGACTGGCGGTGCAATCGACAAACACCATGTTGCCCTCCACCTCTCGGCGCATCTGTAGCACACCATTGCGGATGGCATCGATGCTAGACTTCGGAGCTTTGCTGAAAGTTTCGCGAAACCTATCCATCGAGAAGTCCGTGAGGTCGAGCCCCTCCTTGTCCATAAGGATGTTGAATATATCCACAACGCCCACAATCTGCATGTTGAGGTTGCGTGTTCTGAGCAGCCATTCCTGCTGCTGTGCCATCTGTTGCAGGAGTGCTCCGCCTACGGTACCAGTGCCGCAAAGCACCACTTTAAGTGTCTTTTGCTTCATAATTGAGCACAAAGGTACAAAATAATTCTGAATTATGAATTATGAATTGTGAATTATTTACAGGTGTATATCCAACGGCACAGTGACTTTCAGACAAATGTTGCGCCCCATCGCATGTATGGTGTAGCGATTGCCTGTTTCCTCATCTATGACATACTTCAGTCGGCTGAGATGATTTTGATACACCTTGTCAAAGAGGTTCTGGCAGGTGAGCGACAGCTGTATGCAGTTGTGTCCCAATATGTGGAGGTCCATCCCTGCCGAGAGGTTGACAATGCCGTAGTCTGGGGTTGGTGTCTCAGTATCATCGGAATAGTAATACTTGTCTTGTCTTAGGTTGTACTCCATGCTCGCAGATACGTATGTCCTGCGACATACGCCGTGTGCGAAGTCATGGAAGAGGTATTTTGCGCTGACGTTCCATCGTGGAGCAGGCATCTTGGGTAAGTCTTTACACTCAAGTGCACTACCCAAGAATCTACCCCTTACGAAAGAGAAGGTGTTTTCGATGTGTAATTGTTCTATAGGGTGTACGTCTATACCTACCTCACCTCCTATCAGGCTGGCATTGCCTTGATTATATTTGAACTCTGGCACATCATCTCGCCAGTTGCCTGTGCGAGCCAGGAATACGTAGTTGCTTATTCTGTTCCAGAATAGTGATGCCTGCAGGCTTACGTGCTGCGTGGTGTAGTCCAGTCCCAAGTCGGTCTGAAAGCTGTGCTCTGATTTAAGATAGTGGTTGCCTACTTCATACTGGAAGGTGCCCTCGTGCTCTCCGTCAGCACACAGCTCGCTTACCGTTGGTGCTCTGAAACCGCTTGCTACGTTGAGGCGCAGGTTTAATTGGTCGGTAACATTCCACACAGTGCCTATGCTACCAGACATGCCGTTGAAGCTCTTCCTTATTCCTTCAAAACAGTATTCGTCAGAGTTGAAGGCATTGAGCCAGCGACGATCTATGCGCATACCGCCAGAGATGTGCCAATCGCCCAGTTTCTTGCCTGCTGTTACGAAACCACCCACGTCAAAGAGACGGTAGTCAGGTATCAGTGCTTCTTCGCCTTCATTCTTGTTCTGTTGCCACATGCCTCCTATGCCTACGGCAAGTTTCCAAGGTTCGGTAAGAGTCTCTCTGCCGATGCTCCACTGGTATTTTATGTCATAGTTGATGGTGTTGAGACGCATGGCAATGGCAACATCCTCGGCTGTTTCAAATTCCCTGCGGTAGTTGTTCTGATATCCCACTATGGCGAGCAGTCTGCCAGTGCCAATACTCCATTTGTTGTCGCTTACCACCTTTGTGTGTCTTATCTTCTGGAAGGCGTTCTCTTCACCTATTATGCCGGGCTTGATGTTTACGTTAGAGAAGCGCAGCAGCGAGTGCCCCCACTGTCTTTCAGTGCCCAACATGCCTACTACGTTACTCTCATCAAACCATGAGTTCATTACCTTGCCATCGTGGTCGTTCTTGTAGTTTTGGGCATCCTTGCTATTGTAATGCCAGTTCCATATCCATTTACCACCGTTGTTGCCATCTTTCAATGCGCCAGCAAAGCCAATGTGGTAGTTGCGCATATTGTTGTTGGTTTGGTATTCTCCACCCATCTTCACCTGCATAGTGCCAGCATCGAGGCTTGGTTCGGGGTGCAATATCATCACGCCGGCTATGGCGTCAGAGCCGTACATCAGTGAGGCAGGACCTTTTAGGACCTCCACCGAGTGTACTCCTTCGTCATCAACTTCCAGTCCGTGCTCGTCACCCCATTGCTGACCTTCCTGACGGATGCCCTGTTCTACTGTCACCACGCGATTGTAGCCAAGTCCGCGAATGATGGGCTTGGAAATGCCGGCACCTGTTGTTATCTGTGCCAGTCCAGGCTTGTGGCTTATTTGGTCAACTATGTTTGAGCCTGAAAGTGTGTTTAGTTCACGAGGTGTAACAACCATGAATGGTGAAGGACTGTCCTTAAGCCTCTGAGTGCCTGTTATGCCCTGCACCGTCACCTCTGATAATATAGCTTCTTTCAGGGGGTCTATGCTGTCTGTGTCTAATGAGCTGTGCTCATGTTGCGCCCATGCATTCAGTGGAAGCAATAATGCAATTATAATAAATTTGTTCATCCGTTATCCTTACTCCTTAATCTATAATCTATAATCTATAATCTGTCATCTATAATCTGTCATTATTACCTAATACTTTTCTCCACGTGCAACGGCTTGCCCTCGGGCGTGAAGCCATCGATGTGCACGGTATAACTGCCGTCGTCGCCTTTTGCCTTGCGTTCCCCTATAACCTTTGCCACGATAACCATGAGGGTTGTCTTGTCCTTTATTGTCAGATTGGAGTTCCAATATACCACAGGCCATGCTTGGTCAGCAGCAGGCTGATGGAACTTCTTATACTTCTGGTAGCCCAGTGGAAACACCATCTTCAGTGCAGCCGAGCGCGATGTGTTGCGTAGGTCGGCACCCTCCTTGAGAGTGATGCAGACAGCAGCATTGCCACGTCCAAATCCTGTCAGCATCATGGCATCTTCAGGCTTCAGCAGGTCTATGCGCTCTATTATCTCCATGGGATACGACATCGCCACCATGCTGCCTACCGATGGCATGCCGTCCATATCGTCATCATCGTCAAAACCCTCCTCTATGCCGTCAACGAAAAAGCGCAGCGGTTTGTTGCGGTAGCACAGCACCCCGTTTATCATCCTCACTCCAGGCATGCGCATCAGTGCCGACTCCAGGTCATATATACCTCGGTTCATCAGTTCGTCAGCCATCATCGTCCTCTCTGCAAAATGCTGGTAAGTCTCCGTAATCTTTTCACGTTTCTTTCCCCTCACCTCTATCTCCTCAAGCATCTGCGTATTGGCAAGGTCGATGGTGCTCGATACTATCTTCATCTCCGATGGTACCTCGCTCTCGCGGCTGAAATAGTGGGGTAGGGCAGGTAGATGACTCACCCTCTCCGGCAGGCTGTCGCCGTCTATCTTGATATTCTCCATTCGTGTACGTTTACCCTTTTTGGCAGATAGAAATACCAACGTGCTGTCTGGCAGGTCGAAGCCAGAGAACTCAAATCGTCCGTCGCTTCCCGTTATGCGTGCCTCCGTAATCTTCTTCGTTGGCACCACGAGGCTCACCCTTACTCCCTCCTGCGGTTTCTTGGTGCTTATGTTGCCATACACCGTGCCAGATATTGTCTGTCCCAGTTCGTAAGGCATAGTGGGTGAGTACAGCCTCTGCGACTTCTTTATATCGTCAAGAGTAAAAAGGTCCGGCTGATGCTCTAATGACCACACAATGCTTGATGTAGAGTCGGCCCTGCACAGTCGGTCGGCGGTAATCGACATCGCCACGTTAGAACCGATGGGGACAACGTCTGTTATTGGAAGTGTATCATGTATCTGCTCCCCTCTCTCCAAGAGAGGGGTAGGGGGTGAGTCTAGATTCCTCGGCAGCAATCCCCGTGATATATCCTTTGGGTTCATCACATGCAGTCGTTTCCGGAAGAACATCTCCTCCGTAGTCCCCAGCATGTAGTATGTATAGGCAACGAGGGTGTAGTCGCCGCTTGTCAAGTCGGGAGGCATAGCGATGTAGCCCCTCATTCCCTTGCCTCTGTCCATCAGTTTTATGCGACTGCGCAGGTTGTCCGCTGCATCGCGCAGCTCCACGTACACATATTTGCTATGCGATGTCGTCACCCCTCTGCTGTTGCAGTCATATATCCATGCCCTCATCCTCGCCGTGTCACCAGCCAGATAGAGGTCGCGGTCAGTCATCACATACACCTTCTCCTGCGGAAACATCTTACGTTGCCTCTCCAGCATGCTGGCATAGTCCTGTGCCATTGTCATGATGCACCATGTGAGACAACATATCGCAGTCAGTATTATATGCTGTATTCTTCTGTTCATTTCCTATTCCTATGGTCAAATGCTTTGCAAAGGTAATAAAACGAGAGCATGGTTCCCCCTCTTCTATTTTTAGGTTGAGGTAATAGAATCTCTATTCATGCATATTCTGTGAGTGGCAGGCATCTACAACTGTAATTGTATCGCCCTCAATGGTATATGCATAGTACCACTTGTCTGTGTTTGTCATATTATATCCCTCCCATCGACTGATAGTAGGACGGCGGCGAGGCAGTGTCCTCTCTATTTCATAAATGGCAAAGAATGCATCGCGCACATTGCGTTCCATATCCTCATAGGAATAGGTGTTGCGGTACTTTTTGCCCACATTTCTGTAAAAGGATCTTATCTTGGCAACTGTACGCTTAGTATAGAAATACTTATACTGCATCTTTTCTGTCGTAAATAGCCTTAATGTCCTTCATAGTTAGTTCAAATGCCTCTTCAGGAGTATAGAGTTCTTTGTCCATATCGGTAAACTCTACCTCGCTCGATGTATCGAACACTTTCGTGGTATGTATAGGCTTAACGCTCTCAATAAGCATTGTCACCAACTCAAGTTTCTGGCTGTCATCCATATTCTTCACCACGCTCCAGTAGTAGCTCATAGGACGTACCTCATGTTTTCTTGCAGTTGTAGTTGCCATATATTCTATTTATTTAGTATCGAATTTCTGCTACAAAGTTACAAACTTTTTTCATTACCTCCAAATTTTTGGAATTAAACATGCTATGGTGAAACAACCATTCTATTAACGAAATCGCCTCGCTCTTGATTGTCAGAGCGAGGCGATAATTGTTTTTGTCACATCGGTTTTATCATTGACTCGATGAATGAGATTTCGTCTTCTGTTAAGTCGTACTTCTTGTAGAGTTGCTTGTCTATTTCACTTATCGGTTTGCTCCAGTCTATATCGCTATTCTCTGTGAAGTCTTGGAGGGGAACAAACTGGAATTTTTCTTTCGAAAGATTTATTGAAGAAATAGCCTGTAACATTAAAAATCTAGCAAACATAGTTTTTAGATATTTTAATTCATTAGTCACATAACTTTCATCCTCATGTTCGCCGATAATTAAATAAGAATCTGTTGACACACTATAGGGTAATATTATTTCCATCCTGGAAATTACTCTAAATTTGCCATCTTTATCAGGTTCTCCAGCATGTTCACATGTAACTTTACTAATTAGAATCTTATATTTATCGATTAAGGACTTGCCTTGTATAACCTTTTTTTTATCGATGTAATAATTACCTCCACTCGTTATTAACATATATGAATTAGTATCCTTTTTTCCTGAACCGCGAGTAGATGATGATAATCCAAACGGATTTCTGCTACTAACTATTTTTGATATAGTATTTTCTCTCAATTTTCTTACCTTTTCTATTATTTGAATGGCTTTATTAAAACGCACAAAAATATCATACTGATTTAAATCACGTTCAAGGACACTAATGGATTTGCCCTGCTTGTTTACAATAACGCAAGGTCCGTTATGTTTAGAATCTAATAGTAAATAGCTCACACCTCCTCCAATACTAGCTCCAGGGAAGCAATCTTTTGCATTGGGATAATCTACTAGTAACTTTATTCTTTTGTCTTTTAGCATGACCTCTCTAAAACCATCTAATCCCTTTCCTCCAGCAAACCAACGTGATGGAGTTATCATTGAAATATATTTTGGAGAAATACGCTTTGCCAAATCTACAAAGTATTGATAAATAGGTTGTGCACTTGCACCTGCTCCCCCATCCATTACTTGATACGGCGGATTACCTACTATTGCGTCAATTTTCATTGTTTCGTCTTGATTTATTTTCCAGAAACGTTTGCCATCACGGAAGGTGTTGACAACGAGGTTTGGTTTTTCTGAAATGTTTTCTATTAGGTTGGGATAGTACTGGGCGTTCACCCTTGTATTGCGGAAACCTGCAAGGGTGCGCTTGGTTATACTTCTTGCCATAGGTGTTTTGCAGACTACGAGAATATTCTCCTCTATCGTGGCATCCCATAGCTGCATGGCAAAGCCGTGCCCCACTTCCCCGTACTTTTCCTTTGCTGCTTCCACTCTGCTGCGATATATGTTGTATGCAACATAAAGGGGATAGAGACCACTCTTTGAGTTTATTTCAAGAACGTGGCTGTCAGGACGGAAGACATCTTCTGTCACTTTACCCTGAGTTACATATCTTGGAATTTCCAATGGATGCTCAAACTTCTCGTCATAGAAGCACCAACCTCCGAGGCAATCACTCATGTGCATATTGACCACTCTCCAAGGTGTCAATACCGTCTCCTTGTCTGGATTGCGGAAGGTGTTGAATATACCTGATATTCGCTCTATACGTTCCTCTATTGTGAATTTGTCTGCTGCTCGCGCCATCTCTCTTATGCGTTTGCCTGCCTCACGGAATATGTCGGGGTCGTAGTATTTTTTGAACACTTCAAAGCGTTCCTTGTCAACACCTTTTGGCATAAATTCCTCCCATGACTGGTCGTCAATCAGGGATGCGAAATTGTCTATGGTTATCTCTTCATCTTCACTCTTCAGCTCGGCTCCATAGATGAGCAGAGGCATACGAATAGAGATACCTCGCAGTATGCTAATGGCATTCTTGCGTTCGTTTTGTTTTGCCTTGAGTTCATCCAGCCGTGCCTGCTCCTCAGGTGTGCGTTCTTTCTTTGGCTTTTTCTCTAAACGTTCTTTTTCTTCATACTGCTCATCAGTGAAGCCTTGATTATTGACATCTATCTTGTCCGTCTTAGCCATAGCCTTGGTGGAGCCGATGATTTTCTTCAGGGCGTCAAACTCCTTTAGCTCAAGTGATGACAGTTTCAGCAGCTCGTCATTATACAGGGTTGCATCCTCGAAGCCACACTGGACTACCTTCTCTATCTGTGCCTTTTTCAGCTGGCTCATCATCTTGTTCACATCGTATGGCTTCATCTGTGAACCTTCGATGGAGATTATAGGGCAGAAGTTGAGGAAATCACCAAGCACTCTACGGTCTTCCTCAGTCTGCTTGCCAGCCTTTACACTAACCTTTGCTGCCTCTGCAAGTACCCTCAGTGTTCTGTCAGGAGCAAAGTCGAAGGCATAGCATTGTTCCTTCATCCTTCCATGACACTCAAATGGTGTCTGCACCCTGAAGATGGTCTGCATATATTGGGCTGCTGAGGTGCTGTATGAGCCTGCCATCATAAACACAGCAGTCCAAGGCTTGACGCTCACACCAGTTGTCAGCCTGCCACAGCTCAGCGTGATGGTATAGGTCTGGCTTGGGTCTTCGCCTATAGCCTTGTTCACCATACGCAGTGCCTCATCATTCTCTTCGTCTTCGTCACCATTACCTGCTACGTTGACAATCTTGAAATTGCCAAATACATCATGTGCCTGAAGCTTTGCGCTAAGTGCCCTTGCTGCCTTTACTCCTGGCACAAGCCATAGGGTGTGGCGGAATGTTCTGCGAAATGTTTCATTGCTGTAGGGGTACATGCTGTCCTTGTCTTCCTTGCAGAGAAGATTCAGGAAACGGTCAACATCCCTCTCATGTATAAAGGTGTCATCATCCCTCGTCCTGAAAAACTCCTTGAAGTTGAATGCCTTTTCATCCTCTGCATAGTCAGCCATGAGGTTGCCGAGGTCATAGGTATAGATATTGATTGAAGGCAGGGAAGCGTATGGGTTAGGCTCGTAGGGATTATCCACTGCCCATGCCTGCTTTGCCTTCTGCTCCATCACATAATCCCATGTGTAGATTTCCTCCTCTGAATAGTCGTCAAAGAGGTTAAACGGAGTGCCTGACAACTGCAATACCTTTGTGGTCGGCTTGATAAGTTCTTTGAGCACATTCTGACCCAGTTCGGTCTTTGTGCCTTCGTGGGCTTCGTCAACTATAAGGAAATCCCAAGGGGTAGAGAATATCTCATCGTTCTTGTCAAACTTACCACCTACCTGCTCAGAGCCTCTGAGGTCTTGCATGGAGGCGAAATAGACATACTTTATGCCTTTTGCACTCATCCTTTGAAGTGCTCCAAACTCTTCACCGTTATTCTTTGAACCATATTTGTAGTCATTGCGGTCATAGAATATCTTGCCAAAATCTTCAAACCACCCCTCATCAACTACAGGACGATGGGTGAGAATGAGTGTGCGAGTGTATTCTTCCTCCTTTACGACTTGCAGGGCTGAAAGGGTTTTGCCAAATCGCATCTTGGCATTCCAAAGCATGTGGTTGCCCTTCTGGAAACGCTTGCGGGTTTTCTTTATCGCCTCACTCTGCTCAGGACGGAAAACTATAGGTGTGCGCCCGTGAGTGATGTCTGACGGTTTCAGACTCGTTTCACCTTTCTTTATTGCCTGTATGGCTTTCTTTATGGTTTCAAGGTCACAACAGTACCATTCGTCTGCTCCCTTTACGTCAGCAAACTCCTTCTTCTTTATACCTGAACGCTCCAGAACGTGATGCACCTGCTTGTCGTTGAAGGTCATTATCATGCCGCTACGCATGAAGATACTTATCTCCGTGTGTAGCAACTGATAGGCTATGCCTGCCGTTTTGGTGTATTGACGTATGCGACGGTTGGCTGCTTCCCGTAATGCCTCGGAATTATTAAACAGGTTAGTGCCGTCATCCTCATCTATGGTGGTCTCGCCTATTTTCAGGCAGTCGTTATGTCGCTCGTCATTGATGGCGAAAACATAGATTAACTTAGATTTTAGTGTAGATTCAAAGGTTGCCATAAGTCTTAATCGTTTATCAGGTCAACAAATCTTATCTTGCGGTTATTCTCTCCAGTATAGGGGTCTTTATTACCCCAGTCGCGTATAAGGCAGTAGGTGCCATTGTGCTTGCGCATATCATCATTTTGACAGCCTGCGCAGCGTATCATCTTCTCCTGTTCGCCAAAGAGGGTAAGTTCCACTTCCTTCACTCCATCCTTACAGCTGTCAGGCACTACACACTTCAGCCCGTCCATCTGCCAGAGGTTCCACGAAATGATGTAGGCTATATACTTCATGGATTTCAATTGGGGTTGCTTACTAAACTTAGCCTTGTAGTATTCTATAAAACTCCAAAGGAGGGCTTCACGTGCAAGCAGGAGATTGTCACCCTGCCACTCATAGCCGTAAGTGTTCATGTAGGCTGTCTGAGCCCATTTCAGCCATTCGGTGCTTTGGTCAACATTCTCGCTTATCACCCGTAGCTTTCGGTCAAGCAACCCTATGCGTCGCTCCAAGGGAATGGCTTTGCCAGTGGTGGTGTCGTAACGACTCACTAAGTAAGGTGCTTCACCACAAGTTATCTCCATGCGGGTAGCCCTGACGTAGTCCTTCCACGACCTGCCTTCAGGGAACTCTATCTTTTTATGGTTTACACGCCATGTATGAGAGGATGCTATCTCAGTGTTAAAAACATTCTTTCTGCCAAACCAGGCTTCATCTATCAGGTTATTCTGAGCATTACACACCCATGAAGGGGTGAAAACCTCTGCCATTCCCTTTGCTCTGCCAGTCTGTTCTTCTTTGGATTTTAGCACACGAGGTCTTATTACCATTCCCCTCTCGCCTGTTATGAGTTCAGGCATGATGGGGGAATGGTAGCTGTATTCCGAGCCAAGTTCTTCATAGTCGTGCGTAGCCCAGAATATGTTTTTCTGCGTAGTATGGTCACGCAGAAGTGCTTCTAACACTTCTTCCGAGATATTACGCAAATCATCTTCCCTAATGTCAACATAGGAAAGATTACCGCCATCACCAGGCGATAGATTCTTTTTAAGGGGCATTTTGCGCTTATAACCTTAGGACAATAAGCACTTATCGGATTTTCATGGGTCAATATGCGTCAAGACCTCTATACACAATAAAAGCGTGTCCGCTCTTATCTGGTATAGAGGCCGTGAGATTGCCCAATCAGATGATAAGTGACGTCCACGCTATAAACGCAGACAATCACAATTATCGTTATCTGATTTGTTTAAGAAATTTCTCACGTTTCTATACCATCCAAATAACTGTTATTGCCGTTATTTTAGTTTAACCAATAAGATCACACCAGCAGCTTGCGCTCAAGCCCTATGTGCAAGGTGGTGCGAAGCACCGCTCCAAGCACCCTCTCTGGCGTTCGAGTACAAAAGTAACAATATTTTTTCTTTTCGCAAAATAAAAAGGGGAAAAACTACGGAAAGAATGCAAGGTACGCACGCATATCATGTGTTGTTGCTAAGTTTTTGATTTGCTAATGCTAAGCTTCTGCACAAAATTAACCAGTTAATTTCGCGAATTAACCGGTAAATTTTAAGAATTAACTAGTTAATTTGAAGCAAAGGCAAAGCAAGAAGCTTGCAAAGGCATTGCTTCTGCCGACTAAAGTGCCCCCTTGCTTCTCCCTAAATGCAAAAAAAAACGCAAACCGTATGAGTATACGATTTGCGAATTAGGGGTGTTGTCCTACGCGGATTCGAACCACGACAAACAGAACCAAAACCTGTTGTGCTACCATTACACCATAGGACAATCCTATAAATATGACTGCCTATAAAGCCGACAGCGGGCTGCTATTCTTGTTTTGCGGCTGCAAAGATACAAAAAACGAGCGTAATAGCAAAATAAATTAATTTATTTTTGCATTACCGAGTGCATTATTACCTTATTCAAAGGTACGAAAAAATAACGGGAACGGGAACAATTTCCAATTATTTAACTGAAATTAGGTAATAATTTTTCTTGCCGCGCTGTGCGAGGATGTATTTGCCTGCGATAAGGTCAGCCTCGGTGAGTGGACGGTTTTGGTCAGTGAGTTTCTCCTTGTTGATGGAGACGCCACCGCCCTGTACCATTTTGCGCATCTCGCCCTTCGAAGGGAATACCTTGCAGTCGTCGCGTGTGAGCAGTTCGATGGCTGGCTGTCCGAGAAGAGCCTTATCGATAGTGAAGGTCTCTACACCCTCGAAGACGTCGAGGAAGGTCTGCTCGTCGAGTTTCTCGAGGCTATCCTTGGTTGACTTGCCGAAGAGAATGCCTGATGCCTCTATGGCAGCATCGAGGTCTGCCTGAGAGTGAACGAGTACTGTGACTTCCTCTGCGAGGCGCTTCTGCAGTACACGACGTCCTGGATCCTGTTTGTGCTCTTCGGTGAGGGCATCGATGGTTGCCTTGTCGAGGCTTGTGAATATCTTGATGTACTTCTCTGCGTCGTCATCGCTGACGTTGAGCCAGAACTGGTAGAACTTGTATGGAGAGGTGCGATTGCGGTCGAGCCAGATGTTGCCTGACTCGGTCTTGCCAAACTTCTTGCCGTCGGCCTTGGTGATGAGAGGGCAGGTGAGGGCATAAGCCTCCTGGTCGTTGCCCAGGGTGCGACGTATGAGTTCGGTGCCCGTGGTCATGTTGCCCCACTGGTCATTACCGCCGAGCTGCATCTTGCAGTTCTTGGTCTGGTAGAGGTGCAGGAAGTCATAGCCCTGCAGGAGCTGGTAGGTGAACTCGGTGAATGATAGTCCGTCACGCGCGGTGCCGTTGAGACGCTGCTGCACGGAGTCTTTTGCCATCATGTAGTTGACGGTGATATGCTTGCCCACGGTACGTGCGAAGTCGAGGAAGGTGAAGTCCTTCATCCAGTCGTAGTTGTTGACCATCTCTGCAGCATTGGGCTCCTTGGAGTCGAATTCGAGGAACTTGGATACCTGCTTCTTGATGCACTCCTGATTGTGGTATAGTGTCTCGGAATCGAGCAGGTTGCGCTCCTGTGACTTGCCTGAGGGGTCGCCTATCATGCCTGTGGCGCCGCCAACGAGGATGATGGGTTTGTGACCGCACTGCTGCAGATGACGCAGCATCATGATGCCACAGAGGTGGCCTATGTGTAGAGAGTCGGCGGTAGGGTCGGTGCCGAGGTATGCTGTCACTATCTCTTTCTGTAACAGCTCTTCTGCGCCTGGCATAACCTGTGCGAGCATGCCGCGCCATTTGAGTTCTTCGATGAAATTTTTCATTGTTATTTTGATTTTTATATAGTGCCTATAGTGGCTATAGTATCTATAGTGACTATAGTAATATTATAGGATTCTATGGTACTGGGTCATACCCGCTGCCACCCCATGGATGGCATCTTAGTATTCGCTTGACGGCGAGCCATAAGCCCTTGAGTGGTCCGTGCTTGATGATTGCCTCCCTGGCATATTGTGAACAGGTGGGAGTGAAGCGACAGGAGGGTGGGGTGAAAGGGCTGATGCACGTCTGATAGAATGCTATGGGTGCTATGAGCAGTGCTGTCAGGATTTTGCGCATGACTCGGTGACTCTTTGCAGCAGGTTGCGTACCTTGCCTGTGATGAAGCTTGAGGGGTAATGCCTACTATCGAGCCATATGAATGCCATAGTGAGGGCTTTTCCTTCGGGCAACTGCAGCAACTCCTTGTTGTTGCGGTATGCTTCGCGCAACTGTCGCTTGATGCGGTTGCGGTCCACGGCGTGACGGAACTGTCTCTTGGGTACCGATATCATCATGGCAGTGGCGTGATCGTCGGTACTTATCATGCGATATACCATGCGCAGTGGATAGGCTGACAGGCTCCTGCTACCCTTGCCAGGCTCAAAGAGCTGATCGATGAGATAGTGGCTGCACAGCCTCTCGCTCTTTGACAATTGACAATTCGGGTGTTTCATAATGAAAACCTTAAACCTTTAAACCTTTAAACGCTCTCAGTCTTCCATCTCCTGCAGGAAGTGTCGCAGTGCTCCTGTCATGGATGGGTAGCGGTCGGTAGGCGCTTCGAGATGGAGGTCAAAGCCTGCCTCGCGTGCTGCCTTGGCAGTAGAGGGCCCGAAGGTGCCTACCATCAGTTTGTCGGACTTCATCTTGGGGAAATTTTCCTTCAGTGACTTGATGCCGGCAGGTGAGAAGAAGAGTGCCATGTCGTAGTCGAAGGCTTTTTTCTCCTCCTCGGTAAAGTCATTGCTGACGGTGCGGTACATGACGCACTCCTGGTGGTTGAGCTCTTTGGAGTCGAGGAGCTTGGAGATGGAGTCGTTAGCAACGCTGCTCAGGGGCACGAGATATTTCTCTGTCTTGTGCTTGAGCATGGCGGGTATCAGGTCGTCGATCTTGCCTGTTGAACCGAAGAATATCTTGCGCTTGCGGTATGGTGCATACTTCTGTATGTAGAGTGCTATTGTTTCGGTAACACAGAAATATTTTGTGGTCTCGGGCATGGTAATGCGCATGTCCTTGGTGAGTTGAAAGAAGTGGTCGATGGCGTGGCGTGATGTGAATACTATCGCCGTGTAGTTGGCGATGTTTACCTTCTGCTGGCGAAACTCCTGTGCAGTCAATCCCTCTACCTTGATGAACGGGCGGAATACGAGTTCGACATCAAACTGCTTGGCTATCTCGTAGTATGGAGAGTTGCTGCTTGTGGGTTGTGGTTGTGATACGAGAATCTTTTTTACCATCGTTGGTGCTTAAATGTTAGTGCTTAGTGTGTTAGAGATTATTGCTAATATGCCTATTGTTAATGCGATGGGTACCGCTTCGAGGGTGCAAAGGTACAAAAAAAATCGCAAAAAACTGCCATTTTTCTTGAAAAAGATGCAATACACCTTGTATAAATAGATAACTTTGGTGATTATGAATGCTCCAAGGAGTATATAGAGGCACGTTGTGGCGCTGCATCCGAGAAAGAGGTACATGATGATGACGGGAAGCAGTAGTACGCTATCGAGGGCGAGAAAAAAATGCCGTTCGATGTTGCTCATACGCCGTTGTGAGAGAGCGAAGAAGGTGGCACCAACAACTCGTGTGGCAATAGCCCTGATCACCACATATAAGAAGTATGCGATGGCATATATGCCGATAACGACGTATCTGCCGGGCGCTGGATATGCTGTGATATGCCCCATCTCGATGCAGCAGGCATAGGTGAGGAGTGCTGCCAGCAGCATGCCTTGAAATATGAAGTAGTTGAGGTATGAAGACTTCTTGATGGTCTCGCGCAGGGTATATGATTGTTCTGAAGGCGGATGCGACAGACTGTCCAGCTTGTACTGTATAAAAGGGAAGGCTATCTTGCCCGTGAAGAGTGAGATGATGGTCATCAGCAGGATGGCTGCGATGATATAGTCATCATTGTTTAGTGGGGTGGCAATGAGTTCGCCTGACTCACCTAAACTGCGTAGCGAGAGGTCTCCATGCCATAGTTGTGATGTGGCAGAAAAGAAATTATCGAATATGTTGGCAGGAGAGGGCAAGGGGGAGAGAATGTAGAGTATAGAGTGTAAAGTGTAAAGGTTGAAAAAAAATCCCGCAAAAGCTATTGTGCTTTTGCGGGGTATTTCTTTAGTCGTTATGATTTGATTACTTACGGAGGCCGAGAGCCTTAACGATAGCACGATAACGATTGATGTCGCGGTCATAGAGGTAGTCGAGCAGTGCGCGGCGCTTACCTACGAGCTGTGTCAGTGAGCGTGCTGTGCGATAGTCCTTGTGATTGGCTTTCAGATGCTCAGTGAGGTGCTTGATACGATAGGTGAAGAGTGCAATCTGGCTCTCAGCAGAACCTGTATCGGTAGCTGACTTGCCATACTGTCCGAAGATCTCTGTCTTCTTTGCGTTGTCTAAATACATAATGTTGTTTTGAGTGTGTGACTGTAAGTGAGTAATTGATATTACTATCACATATCTCTGATGCTCTTCCTGCCCAGTCACTTCAAGCAATGGAGACATCGTCGAATGCGGCTTTTCTTAAAAGCGGGTGCAAAATTACAAAAAAATAACGGGAACGGGAACGCTAACGTTAACTTTTTTCAATTTTCAATTTTATTTTTTCAATTATTTAACATTTATTCTTCAAAATATACCCTCTTTACACGGTTGCTGATACCTGTAAGGATTTCGTAGGGTATGGTTTGAAGTTTGTCGGAAAGAACGGTGACGGGGAGGTTGGTGCCAAATATCTCGACGCTGTCACCCTCCTTGCAGTTGATATCGGTAACATCGATCATGCATACGTCCATGCAGATATTGCCCACATACTCTGCCTTCTTGCCATTGACGAGACAGTATCCGTGGCGGTTGCCGAGATGTCGGTTGAGTCCGTCGGCATAGCCGATAGGTATGGCTGCTATGATGCTGTCGCGATCGAGTATGGTACGGCGTGAGTAACCTATGCTTTCGCCTGCCTTGACGTGGCGCAGTTGCAGTATGGTGGTCTTGAGCGAGGAGACATTGTGTATAATCTCGTTGGTGCGTGGGTTGATGCCGTAGAGCCCTAATCCCAGTCGGCACATATCCATCTGACGCTCAGGGAAATGCTCTATGCCGGCACTGTTGCATATATGGCGCAAGATATGGTGTGAGAATGCGGCCTGCAGGGCATCGGCTCCCTTGGTGTAGATTTCAAACTGATGAGCTGAGAAGTCGTCAAAGTCATCGTCGTCGCTACCCACAAAGTGTGAGAACACGGAGCGTGGGATGAGGGCATTCTGATTTTTCAGATAGTCGATGAGGCGAGGCATGTCATCAACGGGATGGAAACCGAGGCGGCACATGCCCGTATCGAGTTTGATGTGTATAGGCCATCCCGTGATACCCTCCTTGCGTGCTGCCTTGCGAAGGGCATCGAGCAGGCGGAAGGAATAGACCTCGGGTTCGAGGTCGTAGTCAAACATGGTCTTGAAGGCTGTCATCTCGGGATTCATAATCATGATGTTGGCGGTGATGCCAGCCTTGCGTAGTGCTACGCCCTCGTCAGCCACTGCCACGGCGAGGTAATCTACGCGGTGGTCCTGCAGTGTCTTGGCTATCTCCACTGCTCCTGCTCCGTAGCCGTCGGCCTTTATCATGCATACCAGTTTGGTGCCTCTCTTCATCTGGCTTCGATACCAGTTGAGATTGGCTACGACAGCTGACAGATTTACCTCAAGGGTGGTTTCGTGGACTTTCTCTACCAACTGGTCAGTGATGGTGTCAAAGGAGAAACGTCGTGCGCCCTTGATGAGTATCACCTCGTCGTGAAGGTTGGTGAAATCGCTTGAGTCGAGGAATGAAGCAGTATCGGCGTAGAAACGACTGTCGTCAATCTTTATGAGGTTGGCATTGTCCTTTAGTGCCTTGCCGATTCCTATAAACTTCTCTACTCCTCGGCTGACGATGAGGTCAGAAACCTGTCGATACAGTTCTCTCTCAGCTATGCCGCTCTGCTCTATGTCGCTGAGTATCAGGGTGCGTCGGCGCCCCTTGTGGTCAGGTCGCCGATGCATGAAGTCGAGTGCTATGTCGAGGCTTGCGAGGTCGGAGTTGTAGGAGTCATTGATGAGTGTACACCCATTGCGTCCCTCCTTTACCTCCAAGCGCATGGCGACGGGTTCGAGGAGCATCATGCGCTCTGCCAGTTCCTCTTTGCTCAGTCCGAGGTACAGTGCTGCTACGGCGCATGTGATGGAGTTTTCAATCTCTGCCTCGCTGATGTATGGCAGGCAGTATGTTCCCTCCTCGCCTTCGTATTTATATGTGATTTGTGTGGTACCTCCTGCAGAGTTCTCGCAGGGTGTGGTCTCTATGTGGCTCACGAAGAATGTGGCAGTGCTGTCACTAAGCGACCAACTGAGTGTCTTGCCTCTGAAGGTGCTTCCCTTCAGTACTCGGAATGCTACGTCGTTGTCGGCAGGGTAGATGAGAGCTTCACAGTTGCTGAAAAGTTGGAATTTTTCGCGGCACTTGTCCTCCAGTGAGTGGAAGTTCTCCTGATGGGCCTGTCCCAAACTGGTGAAGATGCCGATGGTGGGTTGTATGATATCGGCGAGGCGTCGCATCTCGTCAGGTTGGCTGATGCCTGCCTCAAAGAGTCCCACGGCACTATCCTCCCCCAACATCCATACTGACAGTGGTACGCCAATCTGCGAGTTGTAGCTACGTGGCGAACGAGTGACGTGCATGGATGGCATGAGGAGCTGGTAGAGCCATTCCTTCACGACAGTCTTGCCGTTGCTGCCAGTAATGCCTACTATAGGTATGTCAAACTCATCGCGGTGTCGCTCTGCGAGTCGTTGCAGTGCGGCAAGGGTATCGTTGACGACGAGAAAGTTGGCATCGTCGAGGGCTGACTGAGGTGTGTCAACGACAAAGTTGCGCACACCGCGGTTGTAGAGTTCCTCGATGTATCTGTGGCCATCATTGCGAGAGGAGCGAAGGGCAAAGAACAACGTTTCTTCAGGAAATGACAGTGAGCGGCTGTCAGTAAGGAGAAATGAGATGTTGCCGTCGGTACTGCCTATGCGGCGTGCTCCTATCAGTGTGGCGATTTGCGAGATGGAGTATGTCATCAGAATTTTTCTTCTTCTTTAGAACCTTTGAAAGAGATGTCGCCCAACTTCTCATTGATTGCGTAGGCCAATCCACATAATAGGGTAAGTCCTGTAGTGATGATAATGCCGATGATACCTGCTTTAGTCTTTTCTTTCATAACTATAAAAAATCTGTAATCTATAATCTATAATGTATAATGTATAATCTGTAATCTACGAATTAGTAGCTGGCGGAGCATGGTATGCCCATTTGCTCTACGCGTGCCATAAGGTTGTCAAGGATGGTGGGTGAGGCTTTCTCGATGCCCTGTGCCGGTGTCTCGCGGTCGATGGTGTATATCATGACCTTCTGCGGCTGTATGTCTCTTACTGCCTTCAGCCATGGTGTGACGTATTCGTCGCTGGTATTGTCAACCGACTCGCCATTGTACGTGCCTTGCATAAACATGGTCTGTATGATTACGTGGCCATGAAACTTCTTGAGGTCGTCGATAACCTGCTTTACGTCGTATGATGGTGACACAGGTCTGTCCACCTTATTTATATATAGGGGCGATACGGTGTCGAGTTTCTGTATATTGTCATCAACCTTCATAAGGGCGAGACGTATCTCTGGTTTGTCAATGTTTGTGGCATTGCTGAGTACTGCGATGCATGCATTGGGGAAGTACTTGTCGCGTACCTCAACGACATCGTCGATGATAGCTGCAAAGTCAGGATGTCCGGTAGGTTCGCCATTGCCGGCAAATGTTATGACATCGAGTCCCTCACCATCATTGTGGCGCTGCTTGAGCACTGCAGTAAGTGCCTCGCGTACTTCCTGACGTGTAGGACGTTTGCTTTTGGGACGGAAGTCTTTGTTGAAACCACACTCGCAATATATGCAGTCGAAAGAGCACACCTTGCCGTCACCAGGCATGAGGTTTACGCCAAGTGATATGCCTAACCTGCGTGAGTGAACAGGTCCGAAGATGGGGGAAGGATAGATTATTGTTGACATGGTTGATAGTTGACGGTTGATAGTTGACAGTTGAAGATTATGATCGAGAGAGCTCTATGCGGAATGTTGTGCCCTTGCCTATTTCAGACGTGAGGACATATATCTTGCCGTCGTGATACTCCTCTATTATGCGTTTTGCCAGGGAGAGTCCCAGACCCCAGCCACGTTTTTTTGTCGTGAAGCCAGGGCGGAATACGTTCTTGATATTTTTGTGCTCGATGCCCTTGCCATTGTCCTTGACGTCGATGATGACGGTGCTCGTCTGAGTGTGGGTGCTGATGTCGATGCGTCCCTCGCCGCCCATGGCATCAACGGCATTCTTGCAGAGATTCTCAAACACCCACTCGAGCAGTTGCGGGTTGGCAAACACTATGACATTGGGCTGGTCCAACTGGGTGGTAATCTTTACTTTGTTGGATGTGCGTCGTCCCATGTATGTCACCACGTGTTCAAGGAGTTCTGTGAGGTCGGTGCTCTTGCGTTCTGGTGCAGAACCTATCTTGGAGAAGCGGTCGGCGATGAGTTGCAGGCGTTTCACATCCTTGTCCATCTCAGGTATCAGTTCGTCCTTGGGGTATTGCTCCCTCAATATCTCAGTCCATGCCATGAGGCTGGATATCGGTGTGCCCAACTGATGAGCCGTCTCCTTGGACAGTCCTACCCATACTTTGTTTTGTTCGGCCTTCTTTGAGGTAAGCAGTGCGAAGATGGCGATGACGACAAATATCATCACGATGCCCAGTTGCACGTAGGGGTAGTATGCCAGGCGCGTGAGCAACAGCGAGTCGTCATAGCATACGAGCAGATAGTCCGTCGCCCTGTTGCCTATCTGCACCTTGATGGGTTGGTGTCTGTTGGCAAAGGTCTTTGCTTTCTCGGCAGCGATGGCAAGGCTGTCCTGTGATGATATCTCTACGTTGCGGTATATCTGTGCATTGCCCCTGGCATCAGTGACAATGACGGGTATGGTATTGTTTTGTTCGAGAATCTTCAGTACGAGGTTGAGGTCCGTATCCTCGGTGGCAGTATTGAGGGAGTGCATCGCCTCTGCCCATATCTCCATGCGGCCTCGTTCTTCACGTTCGAGGTCACGTACCAGAAAGTGACTGGACACCAATGATGCAGCTGCTATAATCACAGCGGCAACCACCAAGGAGATTTTTACCTGTCGTATTTTGTCTGTCCAGTACATAAAACGTGGCAAAAATACTACTTTTTCCATTATTATGCAAATAAAAATCAAAAATAAGTTAAATTTGCACCAACTTTCAATACTCACCTTTCATCTTTCAACTTTTATAAGTACCTTTGCATGGCAATTATGTGCTGCGTGAGGCAGCAGACAACACTTTTAATTCGAATTAGGAAATATTTATGACGCTTGATTTATTGACTGCCATCTCGCCTATTGATGGCAGGTATCGTGGTAAAACCGAATCTTTGGCAAATTATTTTTCGGAGTATGCATTGATAAAGTACCGTGTCCGTGTGGAGATAGAGTACTTTATTACTCTTTGTGAGCTACCTTTACCACAACTTAAGGATTTCGACAAGTCGCTTTTCCCACAGCTTCGTGCTATATACCAGAACTTCTCAGAGGAAGATGCTCAGCGCGTGAAGGATATAGAGAAGGTGACAAATCATGATGTGAAGGCAGTGGAATACTTCATCAAGGAACAGCTCGACAAGATGGAGAAGGAGTCTCTCGGCGAAGGCTATTTCGAGCAGAGCCGTGAGTTTATCCACTTCGGACTGACTTCTCAGGATATCAATAATACCAGTGTGCCCCTCTCAGTAAAGGATGCCCTCACCGAGGTCTTTATACCACAGGTGGAGGAACTCATACAGCAACTCAGCGACTATGCCGAGGAGTGGAAAGACGTGCCGATGCTCGCCAAGACACACGGTCAGCCAGCATCACCTACACGTTTGGGTAAGGAGGTAATGGTGTTCGTATATCGTCTCCAAGAACAACTCGCACAGCTTAAGGCTTGTAAGTTTACAGCTAAGTTTGGTGGCGCTACTGGCAATTTCAATGCCCATAAGGTGGCATATCCCACATACGACTGGCGTGAGTTTGGCAATAAGTTTGTCAGCGAGAAACTCGGTCTGGAGCGTGAGCAGTACACTACACAGATAAGCAACTACGACCACTTGGGCTCAATATTTGATGCTGTACGCAGGATAAACACCATCATCATAGACCTCGATCGTGACTTCTGGATGTATATTTCCATGGAGTACTTCAAGCAGAAGATCAAGGCAGGCGAGGTGGGTTCCAGCGCTATGCCACACAAGGTAAACCCTATAGATTACGAAAACTCTGAAGGTAACCTCGGCATAGCTAATGCCATACTGCAGTTCCTGGCACAGAAGTTGCCTGTAAGCCGTCTGCAACGTGACCTTACTGACTCTACCGTGTTACGTAATATCGGTGTGCCTCTTGGTCACTCCGTCATCGCAATACAGTCAACACTGAAAGGACTGCGCAAGCTCATTCTCAATGAGGAGGCACTGCAAAAGGACCTTGACAACACCTGGGCAGTGGTGGCAGAGGCCATACAGACGATACTGCGCCGTGAGGCATATCCACATCCTTATGAAGCCCTTAAGGCGTTGACACGCACCAATAAGCACATGGATGAACAGACTATACATGAGTTTATCCAGACTCTTGAGGTCAGCGATGCTGTGAAGGCAGAACTGATGGCGATTACACCAAGCAATTATACGGGAATTTGAGTATAAAGTATAGAGTATAAAGTATAAAGATGAGCCGTGAGGCTTACATATTTTTTATTTATAGCATATAACACATTATTAACAAACACTTATCATTACTAAGACAATGATGGAAACAGAAAAGGAAAACGTGCAGGGTAATGCACAGAACAATGATTCTACCCGTGAGGGTGGTTATGGTCATGACAACGGTGGCTATCAGCCACGTCAGCCACGTCAGCGTGTGCGTATTAGTACGAGAGGCAGCTATGGCGAACGTCCTCAGTATGGTGGCGGACATGCAGGTTACAACCATGGAACAGGAGATGGCGGCTTTATGCCCGAAGGCTTTGGCGCAGGGCTGAGCAATGGCTATCAGCAGCGTGGCGGATACCAGCCTCGCGGCGGATACCAGCCTCGCGGTGGCTATGGCCAGCAGCGTGGTGGATATAATAATAACCGTGGTGGCTACGGTCAGCAGCGCGGTGGTTATCAGCAGCGTCCTGCCTATCGTCAGTATGACAACAATGGCGAGCAGGGTAACGAGGAGTATGGTCAGCAGCGTGGCGGATACCAGTCTCGCGGCGGTTATGGTCAGCGCGGCGGTTACCAGCAACGTGGAGGCTACGGCCAGCAGCGTGGTGGATATAACAACAACCGTGGTGGCTATGGCCAGCAGCGTGGTGGATATAATAATAATCGTGGTGGCTATGGCCAGCGTCAGCGCACTCCAGGATATGATCCCAATGCCAAGTACTCTATGAAGAAGCGTATAGAGTATAAGGAGAACAATATAGACCCAACAGCACCAGTACGTCTTAATAAGTTCCTTGCCAATGCAGGCGTTTGTTCACGCCGTGAGGCAGATGACTTTATAGAGGCAGGAGTAGTGACGGTAAACGGACAGGTGGTTACCGAACTCGGTACAAAGATACTGCGCACCGATGAGGTGAAGTTCCATGATCAGCCCGTGACACTGGAGAAGAAAGTCTATGTGCTCCTCAACAAACCCAAGGATTACGTTACTACGTCGGATGATCCACAGCAGCGCAAGACTGTAATGGACCTCGTGCAGGGTGCGTGCCCCGAGCGTATATATCCCGTAGGACGTCTTGACCGCAACACTACAGGTGTGCTGCTTCTTACCAACGACGGTGACCTGGCTTCAAAACTCACTCACCCCAAGTTCCTTAAGAAGAAGGTGTATCATGTGTATCTTGACAAGAATGTCACACTGCATGACTTGCAGCAGATAGCTGAGGGCATAGAGTTGGAGGATGGTCCGATAAAGGCTGACGCTATCGACTATGCTCATCAGACAGACAAGAAGCAGGTGGGCATAGAGATACACTCAGGCAAGAACCGCATAGTACGTCGTATCTTTGAGAGTCTGGGATACCATGTCACCAAACTCGATCGCGTGCAGTTTGCCGGCCTCACCAAGAAGAACCTCCGACGCGGAGATTGGCGCTTCCTCACAGAGAAAGAGGTTGACATGCTGCGCATGGGAGCGTTTGAGTAGTTCACAGTTTACAATTCATAGTTTTCGTAGCGAAGCGTTTCGTAGGTGCGTAGCACCGTTTCGTAGTCACGGAGTGACGTTTCGTGCGAGCAAAGCGAGTATATTTATGAAACGTACAAAAATAATTGACGCCTTGGCCATGACGGTCTTTGGCGAAGAAATAGATGTAAGGGGATGGGTGAGAACTCACCGTTCCAGTAAGGCAGTAGATTTTATTGCCCTGAATGATGGATCTACCATCAAAAACATACAGATAGTAGTTGACCCTGAGAAGTTTGAAGCCGAGATGCTCAAGCAGATAACCACTGGTGCTTGTATTCACGTAGTAGGCAGACTGGTGGAAAGTCAGGGAGCAGGTCAAACTTGTGAGATCCAGGCTGACGAGATTGAGATTTACGGTCTTTGTGGCAATGACTACCCGATGCAGAAGAAGGGACAGTCATTCGAGTACATGCGTCAGCATGCCCACATGCGTTTGCGTACCAACACCTTTGGTGCCATTATGCGCATACGCCACAACATGGCGATGGCTATCCACACCTACTTCCATGAGCATGGATACTTCTATTTCCATACTCCACTTATTACAGCCAGCGACTGCGAAGGAGCAGGCAACATGTTCCAGGTTACTACCAAAAACCTTTATGACTTGAAGAAGGACAAAGACGGCAAGATAGACTATTCCGATGACTTCTTCGGCGAGCAGACCTCACTTACCGTTTCAGGACAGCTCGAGGGTGAACTTGGTGCAACAGCCTTAGGTGCTATCTACACTTTTGGTCCTACGTTCCGTGCAGAGAACTCCAACACACCTCGCCACCTTGCCGAATTTTGGATGATAGAGCCAGAGATAGCCTTCATGGATCAGGAAGAGTTGATGGACCTCGAGGAGGACTTCATAAAGTACTGCGTGCGATGGGCGCTCACCAACTGCAAGGACGACCTTGAGTTCCTTAACAAGATGATTGACAAGGGATTACTTGAGCGTCTTGAGGGTGTATTGAAGGAAACCTTCGTGCGTCTGCCTTACACAGAGGGCATCAAGATATTGCAGGAAGCAAAGAAGAATGGCAAGAAGTTTGAGTTCCCATGCGAGTGGGGTGATGACCTCGCTTCGGAGCATGAGCGCTACCTCGTTGAGGAACACTTCAAGAAGCCAGTCATCATGACCGACTATC
>CAMHQF010000007.1:0-73191 GCA_946187445.1 uncultured Prevotellaceae bacterium | reverse complement strand
GTGCCGAGAAGTCGGTCATGGCTCCTATGCCCAGAAAGACGAGTGGGGGATACCATCCCTGTCTCACGCCTTGATAGAATATGTTGAGTACTGAGTTGTCCTCGTACAGTCCTATCTCCAGTCCGGCATCACCCTTGAACGGTATGTTGCCGAGTATTATGCCCAACCCTATAGGTACGAGTAGGAGGGGCTCAAAGTCTTTCTTTATTGCCAACCACACAAACAATGCTCCCACACATATCATGATGACATTGCCTACCTCAGTGTTGGCAAAGCCTGTGTAACTTATGAAGTCGTTGAAATTGCTTATGATAAATTCGCCTATGCTCATCTATTTGAGGAGTTAAAGGAGTTAAGCTATAGTTACCAGGACGGTACCCTCCATTACGGAGTCGCCCACGTTGACCATCACACTTGTCACGGTGCCTGCAGTCTCAGCCTCTATGTTGTTCTGCATCTTCATGGCTTCGAGCACCACGACGGTGTCACCTACTGCTACGGCATCACCCACCTTTACTGTTACGCCTGTTATAATACCAGGCAGTGGTGATAGCACTTTTGTGCCCTCGCCAGCTTGTACGGGAGCTGGCTTGTCTGCAGCCTTGGGAGCATCGCCCTTCACTGGAGCCGCTACGGGCTTCACTGCTGCGGGTTTGCTTATGCGCTTGCCAGTGGAGATTGGGGTCTTCATCTCGACATCAAACTTTATGCCATTGACGCTTACCTTAGCCTGTGTGCCCTCTACCTCTTCTATCTCTACCGTGTAGTCTACACCTTGTATTTTATATTCGTATTTTGCCATTTTTTTTGATACTGTTATTTTATATGCTTAGGGTTTCGGTTAAGGTTATGGTTAGTGTTATGATTAACGTTATTATTAAAAGAGGTGTGTGCTCCCCACGATGAGTGGTCGGGCTTGATAGTCAGCACTCCTGACTCCACATCATGTATATCCTCCAAATACTGTTTCAGTGCCATAGATATAACAGCCACATACATTTCCTTGTCACGTCCTTTCATCTCCAGTCCCTCCTGCAGTATGTTTGACGTCATGTGTCGCACTTTGTTTATCTTCTTGGCAGTCTTGACTACGGGTTTTACGGGTTGTGTCGATGCTATACGGCTTCGGCGGTCAGCTATCCACCCGAATACGAGGAAGAACACATAAAGAAGTGCCAGACACAAGAATACTATGCCCATGCACAATGCCGTGATACCCAGTCCGTGAGGGTCGTCGCGCTTGAGTTTCTGTATCTTGGTCTCTGATGCTTGTATGTAGTTGTCAGTGCCTGGTGTCACATGGTCGGCATCCCTCATCACCCATGTGTCAGCGCCATCGCTTTTACGTGCGTATGAGGTGTTTATTGGTATTACGGGTATGGTGACACTGTCGATGAGGTCTATGGCATTGCCATCATATAGTGCTATCCACACGGGTTTGTTGCTCCTCACATTTGCATCGAGGTGCAGCAGTCCCTTATTATGATTGCTGTTGAGAAAGAATACTATGTGCTGGCGAGCAGAGAGGTTAGTGCGTGCATCGCCGTTGGGTATGATGCTCATGCGGCTCATGCGCTGTGGCACCGTAAGCGACTTATTGAGCACGGTGCGGTCGGTGGTGATAAACATACCACGTATGTTGTACGTAGAAAATGCCGTATTGACAATCTCCACCCATGGATTGCGGTTGCCAAACTCATCCTGCAGACTCGTCTGGTTGCTTGTCATCACCTCGTTAATCCTGATGTTGTTGGCACCCTGACCGAATATCATGATACTGGTCACCAGACTTAACATTATCGTTATTGCTCTCTTCATCAAAATAGATTATTTTATGCGCAGCATAGCATCACTATCATCTGTGCTGTGAATATTCTGAGAAACATGCTCAGTGGATATACCGTAGAATAGCCTATAGATGGTGCGTCATTGGAACAGCTGGCATTGGCAAATGCCAGTGCCGGTGGGTCGGTAGAGGCGCCAGCGAGCAATCCCATGATGGTAAAATAATTGAATCTGTATGCCTTGCGTGCTATAATTCCAATGATGAGTACCGGTATCACAGTGATGAGAAAACCTGTCATCACGTACAGCAGTCCGTCGCCGTTTACTACCGTGTTGACAAAGTTGGCACCAGCCTTGATGCCTACGCTGGCGAGAAACAGTACCAGTCCTATCTCTCTCAGCATGAGGTTGGCAGAGGTGGTGGTATATGTTACCAAGTGTACCTTATATCCATATCGTCCTATCAGTATGGCTACTATCAGCGGTCCGCCTGCCAGACCCAGTTTGATGGGCACGGGAGTACCAGGGATGGAGAATGGTATGCTACCGAGGATGATGCCGAGTATGATACCCACGAAGATTGTTGCTATGTTGGGGGTGTCGAGGCGTTTCACTGCATTGCCCAATACTGACGACACACGGTTTACCGACACCTGGTCGCCTACAACCATAACGCGGTCGCCCACCTGTAGGGGCAGGTCCTGACGTGCAAAGATCTCCATGCCCTGACGTGTCACACGGGTGAGGTTTACGCCATATACGCTGGCAAAATGGAGTTTGGCGGGTGTCTTGCCGTTTATCTCGGGTTTGGTGATGACTATGCGTCGGCTTACCATCTGCTTTGTCTTCTCCTGCTCGGCAAACTCGGGTACGATGGTCTCTTTGCCTATAAAGGCCTGTACGGCGTCCTTGTCTGCCTCTGAGCATACTATAAATATCTTGTCGCCCATCTCCAGCGTGGTGGCACTCTTGGGAAATATCAGTTCGCCGTTGCGCAGTATGCGTGAGCATACAAAGTCGCGACGCATAAAGTCGTGCAGCTCCAGTATGGTATGTCCGGCTATAAACTGGTTTTGTACTATGAGATGCATCAAGTGTGGCACTTGTGTCAGGTCGGTATCATGACTCTCAAGGTCTTTCTCTTCCTCGGCAAGTTTTACACGGCATATATACCTTATGGCTATCGTGGCACCTATGATGCCCACTACGCCGAGCGGATAGGCACAGGCATATCCATTGGCTATGGCAGGTGTGTCATTGCCCATTATTGACTGCAGAGCCTCTTGGGCAGCACCCAGACCTGGCGTGTTGGTCACGGCACCATACAGCGTGCCTATCATCATGGGTAGGTTGTGACGGTTGTCAGTGTCAAGAAAGGCAAAGTAGCAGGCGAACATCACTGCGATGCTGAGCACTATCATTGATACGGCAAGACCGTTGAGCCTTAGGCCACCCTCCTTGAATGACGAGAAGAATCCTGGTCCCACCTGCAGACCTATCATAAATACGAAGAGTATAAGTCCGAAGTCTTGCACAAAGTTGATAGTAGGAAGTGGGGCAGAGAAACCTACATGGCCAGCCAGGATGCCAGCAAACAACACAAAGGTGGCCCCCAGTGATATACCTCCCACCTTTATCTTACCCAGGTATATGCCAACAGCGATGACGATAGCATAGAGTATCGCAATATGTGCCATACTCTCGTTGTTGGTGAAAAGATTTAGTAACCAGTCCATTGGCGTGTCTCTTGTATAGAGAGAAATGTATTTTGAGACGCAAAGTTACAAAATAATTTTCAATTTTCAATTATCAATTATCAATTATTTTAATTAGGTGTATTAAATTCTGCGAAATTATTTGACATATGTTCAAAAAATATTAACTTTGCAATCCACAGGGGCATTATGCCCTTTTCGCTGCGATCTAAACAATTTATTACGATACAAGAAAAATATGAGTAACACTAAGGAGAAACTCTTTCCGGAGTTTCAATCACCTACCACCCAAGAATGGCTTGATAAGATAGAAGTCGATCTTAAGGGTGCAGACTTTCAGAAACGCCTCGTATGGCGTACTCCTGAGGGATTTAATGTTCAGCCCTTCTATCGCAAGGAGGATGTGGAGAAACTTGACACGCCCAATGCCCTGCCTGGTGAATTTCCCTTTGTCAGAGGCAACAAGAAGGACGACAATACATGGTACATACGTCAGGAGATTAATGCTACTGATGCTAAGGTGGCCAATGCTAAAGCTCTCGATGTCCTCAACAAAGGCATCGACTCACTCAGTTTTGACATTCCTCGAGACAATGTGAGCAAGGAGTTCATCGCCCAACTGCTCGAGGGTATCTATTGTGATATCGTCGAAGTAAATTTCAGCACATGCAAGCGTCGTAGCATCGAACTGGCACAGATACTTGCCGACTATTTTGAGGAAAAGAGTTACGACAAGGAGAAGGTCGTGGGTTCCATCGACTGGGACCCTATCGAGAAGATGCTCAAGGGCAAGACCCATGCTGAAGGCGTGCTACAGTTTGCTGCACCTATAATTGATATCCTTAAGGACTATCCTAACTTCCGTTGTGTAACGGTCAATTCACTTTTCCTCAACAATAGTGGTGCTTACATCACTCAGGAACTGGGTTATGCCCTCGCTTGGGGTAATGAGTATATGCAACTGCTCACCGAGGCTGGCGTAGAACCTACGCTTGCTGCCAAGAAGATAAAGTTTAATATGGGTATCTCCGAAAACTACTTCATGGAGATTGCCAAATTCCGTGCTGCACGTATGCTTTGGGCTCAGATAGTGAAGCAGTACGAGCCCAAGTGCGACTGCGCTTGCCAGATGTGCGTCAATGCTGTGACGACGGAGTACAACATGACCATCTTCGATGCCCATGTTAATCTGCTTCGCTCACAGACCGAGACCATGTCGGCAGCCCTTGCTGGAGTGCATTCCATCGTGGTGACACCTTTTGATGCTGCCTACGAGACTCCTGATGATTTCTCTGAGCGTATAGCACGCAATCAGCAGTTGCTGTTGAAAGAAGAGTGCCACTTCAATACTGTTGTTGACCCAGGTGCCGGCTCTTACTACATCGAAGAACTCACCACCAACATTGCTCAGGAGGCATGGAAACTCTTCCTCAACATAGAGGACGAAGGCGGTTTCCTCGCTATGGTAAAGGCAGGCAAGGTACAGGAAGATATCAATGCCACCAACGACAAACGTCACACTCTCGCCGCCCAGCGTCGTGAGTTTATCCTTGGCACTAACCAATTCCCTAACTTCAATGAGAAGTCCGAGGGTAAGCAGCCTCTTAACACTACTCGTCTGGCAGCCGACTTCGAAACTCTTCGCTTGGCTACAGAGAAGGCTCCAAAGCAACCTGTTGCCTTTATGCTTACCATCGGTAACTTGGTATGGCGTCAGGCTCGTGCGCAGTTCTCTACCAACTTCCTCGCCTGTGCAGGCTACAAGGTTATTGACAACCTCGGCTTCCCAACCGTTGAGGAAGGTGTCGATGCAGCTCTCAAGGCAGGTGCCGACATTGTTGTCATCTGTTCTTCCGACGACGAATACGCCGAGTATGCTCCTGCTGCCTTCAAATATCTCGATGGCAGGGCAATGTTTGTTGTTGCTGGTGCCCCAGCCTGTGCAGATGACCTCAAGGCTCTTGGCATAGAGCACTTCATCCATGTTAAGGTCAATCAGCTCGAGACTCTCAAAATGTTTAACGAAAAATTAGGTATAAAATAAAGCTCTATGGCAAGAAAAGATTTCAAAAACATAAATATCTTCTCTAGCATAGAGAAGAAAGACGGCGCTGCTTGGCAGAAGCAGAACAATATACAGTATGTGTGGAAAACTCCTGAGCATATCGAGGTGAAGCCAGCCTATACCAAGGAAGACCTTGAGGGCATGGAACATCTCGATTTCGTGGCAGGCATACCTCCTTACCTTCGTGGACCTTACTCCATGATGTATCCCTTCCGTCCTTGGACCATACGTCAGTATGCTGGATTCTCTACGGCAGAGGAGTCAAATGCTTTCTATCGCCGTAACCTCGCCTCTGGTCAGAAAGGTCTCTCCGTAGCCTTCGACCTCCCTACCCACCGTGGCTATGACCCCGACAACCTTCGTGTCGTAGGCGATGTAGGTAAGGCTGGCGTTAGCATCTGTTCTGTTGAGAACATGAAGGTGCTCTTCGATGGCATACCTCTTAACAAGATGTCTGTCTCCATGACCATGAACGGTGCCGTACTGCCCATCATGGCATTCTACATTGTGGCAGGACTGGAGCAGGGTGCCAAACTCGAAGAGATGGCTGGTACCATTCAGAATGATATTCTCAAGGAGTTCATGGTGCGCAACACCTATATCTACCCACCAGCATTCTCCATGAGGATTATCGCCGATATCTTTGAGTACACCTCACAGAACATGCCTAAGTTCAACTCCATCTCTATCTCTGGCTACCACATGCAAGAGGCAGGTGCCACGGCCGACATCGAGCTCGCCTACACCCTTGCCGACGGACTGGAGTACCTGCGTGCTGGTGTCAATGCAGGTATCGACATAGATGCTTTTGCACCACGCCTCAGTTTCTTCTGGGCTATTGGCACCAACCACTTCATGGAGATTGCCAAGATGCGTGCCGGTCGTCTGTTGTGGGCTAAGATTGTCAAGAGCTTCGGAGCCAAGAACCCCAAGTCCATGGCACTGCGTACCCACTCCCAGACATCAGGATGGTCGCTCACCGAGCAGGACCCCTTCAACAACGTAGGACGTACTGCTATAGAGGCGATGGCAGCAGTATTGGGACATACCCAGTCGCTCCATACCAACTCCCTCGATGAGGCTATCGCACTGCCTACCGACTTCTCTGCCCGCATAGCTCGTAACACTCAGATCTACATACAGAACGAGACCAAGGTGTGCAAGGAGATAGACCCATGGGCAGGCTCTTACTATGTGGAGTATCTCACCAACGAACTCGTTCACAAGGCATGGGCTCTCATTCAGGAGATTGAGGAACTGGGCGGCATGGCAAAGGCTATTGAGACAGGTGTACCAAAGATGCGCATCGAGGAAGCAGCAGCACGCACTCAGGCTCGTATCGACTCTGGTCAGCAGACCATCGTGGGCACCAACAAGTATCGTCTCGACCATGAAGACCCCATCGACATCCTCGAGGTTGACAATACCACAGTGCGCAAGCAGCAGGAGGAGGCTCTCAAAGAACTCAAGGCTAACCGTGATGAGACAAAGGTAAAAGAGACTCTCGACGCTCTCACCAAGGTGGTGGAGACAGGTGAAGGCAACCTTCTTGCAGCAGCAGTAGAGTGTGCCAAGGTGCGTTGTACCCTTGGTGAGATAAGTGATGCCTGCGAGAAAATCGTAGGACGTTATAAGGCAGTAATCAGAACAATATCAGGCGTGTATAAATCAGAAACAAACAACGACAAGGACTTTGAGAAGGCTTGTCAACTTACTCAGCAGTTTGCTGATAGGTTTGGTCGTCGCCCTCGTATCTTCGTGGCAAAGATGGGACAGGACGGACACGACCGCGGCGCAAAGGTTGTAGCAACGGGCTATGCAGACTGTGGCTACGATGTTGATATGGGACCACTCTTCCAAACTCCGGAAGAGGCTGCCCGTGAGGCAGTGGAGAATGATGTCAACATTATCGGTGTTTCATCTCTTGCTGCTGGTCACAAGACTCTCATCCCTCAGCTCTTCGAGGAACTGAAGAAACTCGGTCGTGAGGATATCATGGTCATCGCAGGTGGTGTCATCCCTGCACAGGACTACGACTTCCTCTACAAGGCTGGTGTGGCGGCTATCTTCGGACCTGGCACACCAGTTGCCAAGTCTGCCATCGAGATGATGCGCATACTTCTTGATGAATAAGAAAAGCCCCTTCATTCCCCCTGCATAGGGGGACTTAAAGAAACCCCTCTGAATCTTATGAGATTTGGAGGGGTTCCTTTTTATAGGGTTATGGCTTTTTATGAGAAAAACTGCGAGAGCAGTGGTATGGTCAGCAATGACATTATCGTGGTGGTAAACGTCAGTTCCGTCATCAGGGTAGTGTCCTTGTTATTTATCAGGCACAGTATGGTGCCGTACGTTGCTACAGGCATCGCGATAATCACCGTATTGATATTTACCACATACTCGCTGAAGCCCACAACATTAAACAGTAAGTATAGCGCACCAGGTATCAGTATCAGTCGGCATACCGACGTAGCATACACCGTTACGTTGCCCAGCATAGCCCTGCCCGATAGTTGCGACATAGTAGAACCAATGATGAGCAGCGCACCAGGCACCGTGATGTTGCCTACCATCGTCAGCGGCTTGCTCACCGCCGTCGGTATCCCTGTGATGCCCAGTGCCACTATCAGCATTGACAGGTAGGCAGCAATCATTGGAGTGCTGTACAGCACCTTCTTCTTGAATTTTCTCTTCAGGTTTTCGTAGCTCCGAAGGAGCGTTTCGTTTTCGTTAAGGTTATCGTTAACGTTATCGTCCCCGTTAGCAATCAGCATATTCCCCACCGTAAACACGAAGAAGGTGTTAGCCACGTTGAGTATGGCAGCATAGAATACCGCTTCATAGCCGAATATGCTCGCCACTATAGGGTAGCCTATGAACCCTACGTTGCCAAACATCAGTGCGAAGCCCACTACGCCCATGTCCTCCCTTCTGCGCGTCAGCAGTCGGGGTAGGGTAAGGCTCACCCCCGTCAGCAGTATGTAGGTGAGAAAACTTATGCCCAGCAGAGGCAGTATCATGTTGCGGTCGGGTAGGATGTCTCCCATCGTCGATGACAGTATCAGTGCCGGACATGTGATGTTGACTATAAGGGCAGAGAGCTTCTTGTCAAACTCCTCATTCATATACCCCACTTTTCCAGCGACGAAGCCGATGACCACTATCGCCACCAGTGATATCATTACTTCCAAATTAGCCATTTTCTATCAGAAGAGAGATTGTATCTTTTCGTAAACGGGTTTGTCGTAGCCATAGATGTCGGGGAACGTCTCCATCACCCCCGTCTGTGGATTAGGGTACATCGTGTAGTACATTATATATATGGGTACGCGCGGAGAAATCTTGTGGTATGTCAGCAGGCGGTAGGGGCGCTGCTCGTTACGGTGCGAGGCGAGCCACCTCATGCCGCGCTCCGTCTCAGGCTGCATGTCCATCGATATGCGCAGGCAGTCGCGTGTCCACTCGCTTATGCCAGGCAGGAGGAATATGGCGAGGTCATAAGGGCGCTCCACACGTATGCAGCCATGCGACACCGTGCGGCGGTCACGGCTGAATACCCCTGGCGAGTTGGTGTCATGCAGATATATCGAAAAACTATTGCTGAAGCGAAATACTATCCTTCCCAGCGCATTGCCCTGTCCGCCACGCTGCACGAAGCGTATCGCGGCGTTTTTGAAACTCTCGCCCCCCATGTGTGCTATGTTTATGGTATCGCCGGTGCCGCGGTGCACGGCGAAGTAGCGGTGACGTGCAAACCATGCCGAGTCGCCCGCATGCCGTGTGAAGTCCGATGCCGCTATCTTTGGTGGCAGGCTCCATTCCGGATTCACCTGCATGTACGCAATCTCGCTGCACAGTAGTGGTGTCTTGGTGTCCCATGCCCCCACGGCAACCTTCATCGTAAGCATCGTGTCACGCGCTATCGCCCACAGGTACTGTGACGGTATGTTGACCATCACTCTGCGCTCGTCCGCCGCAGGATGTTTTATCCTCCATCGGCATCGTTCCATGTTGGTGAGTATTCTCCATCGCTTCTCGCCGTCGGTGGTGCCCGTCAGTTCCTCCTGCAGTGCGCTGTACAGCGATGTGTAGGCAGGCATCGAGCCATGCAAGTGCTCCATGCGGCTGTCCGCCGAGAGCATGCCCAGTGCCTCGCCATAGTCAGGCACCGCCGTAGCGTAGTCATAGAGGTGAGCGTACGATGTCACACCTGTCATCCCGTTAGTCTTTTGGTACAGACGGTTGAGGAGTTTGGCAGGCTGCATAAAGCCGTATCTCATGCCCGTGACATACTTCACGTATGCCTTGGAGAGGTTGTAGTCCAATCGTGGCAGTATCTCGTTGATGTCCAGTCCGAGAGAGTCAAAGGCGAGATGGCGCACTGTAGCCACATCCTGCGCTATCTCGGGCAGACAGAAAGCCTCTGCTGCCAATCCATGACGGGGCAGTTCCTCTTCCATGAAACTCACGAAGTCATCAGCATCGTCAGATAATCCCTTCTCAGCAGAAAACCATATCCAAAGCGGTATGCCCGCAGTGTCGGCTATGCTGTCATAGCGGTGCTTCACTATGATGTCCGCCTTCCATGACGAAGAGTCAGCCGCCGTCACCCCATGCAGTGCACTTCTCATGCGTAGATCATCAAGGGAGTCTTGGTATAAGCCGAAGGGTTGCTCCTCCATCACGCCCACCATACTGCCTATGCGTCCGCACCCTGCCAGGAGCAGTGTGATGAATATGACGATATATGCTGACCTTATCATTTTTCTTAGCTGTCAGGAGTCTCTCAGCGTCTTCAGTGCCTCGCTCAGTTGGTCTGGGCACGAAGTAGTCTTCATGCCACATCGTATGCCGTGCAGTTTCTCTATTACGTCATCTATCTTCTGTCCCGTCACCAGTTTGCTGATACCCTGCAGGTTTCCGTTGCATCCACCCACGAAGTGCACCTGTTGTATAATACCATTCTCGTCAGCCGTTACGTCGATAGCCTTGGAGCATACCCCTGACGGTGTAAACATAATGTGCTTTGTCTTCATACCTTGTTTTTGTGCTATTTATGTGCAAAGTTACGAAAAGTCGAGCACAAAACAAAGAAACTCCTTTCTTTTTTTGTCGAGACGGAGTAACTTGACTTAGCATGAGTCAGAGTTACTTTTTTTTAAAGTGGGTACAAACGTGATTTATTTCTTGTGTCAAGCGTGAGAAAAATACCATAAAATAGGTATTGTGTATTATATGAAATCGCCGTACCTTTGCAAAAGATTTCACGCTTGGCATAGAGAGGCATGTACTTCGCATCAGTGTTCATCCGTGCCATCCGTGGTCACTTTTGTTAATAAGATAAAGTTCATAATGTTTTTGTATGATAAAAGGGCAGGCTGTGAAGTCCGCCCTTTTATCATTATGCCGTCTATGCATACCTTCCAACATGCTGATGCTATGATATAACATTATCTTCTGTCATTAAGTGACAATTCCTTTGTCGTCTCAACAACCTAAGTTCGCTTCGCCATTTTTTATGGAAGTACGAAAATAACAAATAGAAAAATGATCTTAGATTTTTTTATGTATTTTTTTGCCAAATAAAAGTTTTTAATTACCTTTGCCTCAGCATGTTTATCTATAAGATTTGAACGCTAATTATGTATAGTCAGTTAAAACCAAATAATAAATTGAATATGATGAACGCTAAATTTAAACTCTGTATTTTGTTTGCACTGTTGACTATTCTCCATGTTAGTATCACATTTGCACAAAACGATTCGGCTAATCCGCTGCCGTTTAAATATACGTCAGATTTAATTACAAAAGCGGATGCTGGCGACATGACGGCACAGTTTCAGGTTGGTTACTGCTATTATGGTCTTGCTAATCCGGAATTATGCAAGAATTCTGGCGTAGCAATAGATAGGAATAAATCCTTCAATTATTTGGAAAAGGCCTCCAAGCAAGGACATGTTTATGCCACCTATCTGTTGGGCTGCTTTTATTATTATGGTTATCAGCCCATTAAACAGAACTACAAAAAAGCATTAACATATTTTGAAAAGGCAGCTGAAAGGGGATGTATGGATGCGATAGTTAACTTGGGACATATGTACGAGCATGGTTATGGCGTGTCAAAAGATGCCAGGAAGTCGGAATCATACACTCGTCAAGCAGCGGAGAGAGGAAATGCCGTGGCACAATACAATATGTACATTAAACTAAAGAACTCGAATCCGCAAGAGGCCTATCAATGGCTGGAAAAAGCAGCAGGACAAGATCATTCGCAAGCCCTTAACGATTTAGGATTAGCTTATATGAATGGCAATGTTTTACCTCAGAATACAACCAAGGGATTAGAATTGCTAGAGAAAGCTATAGCATTGGGTAATGCCATGGCTTTTAACAATATGGGACATGCTTACTATAATGGAAATGGTGTTGAAAAGAATTACGAAAAGGCAGCCCTATATTTTTACGAAGGTGCGAAGAAAGGGCTTGAAGCATCAAAGAATAATCTGCAACTCTGTTACAATAACGGAGCCTTTGGCGCCTTTGCATATAATAACTATGGTGATTGGGTGGCATCTTTGGCAACGAAGAACCTTGCGATGTTGGGAAACAAAACATCTGCTCAGAATGCTGTTGCCCGTCAGCAGACACCAACACCTGTTGAAACACCTTCGCCTGCAGAACCCGTTAATATCTTATCGGACATAGATCAGAATATTCCGACGAATGCCGCAGACAACGACAACACCTTTGCTGTCATCTTCGCCAACGAAAACTATCAGGAGGAGGTGAAGGTGGACTATGCACTGAATGACGGGGAGTCGTTCAAGACCTATTGTGAGAAGGTGTTGGGACTGCCCTCTGACAACATTCACTTTCGCAAGGATGCCACGCTGAACAATATGAGGGCAGAAATGTCCTGGCTGCAACAGGTGGCAAGTGCCTACAAGGGCAGGGCTCGATTCATTGTATATTATGCTGGGCATGGCATCCCAGATGAAAAGACAGGCAATTCATATCTTTTGCCTGTAGACGGCAAGGGCTCGATGCTTGATACTGGCTATAGCCTTGCAAAGTTCTATCAGCAATTGGGACAATTGGAGGCTACCAGCGTCACCATTTTCATGGATGCCTGCTTCAGTGGCTCGAAGCGTGGTGAAGGCATGTTAGCTTCAGCACGTGGTGTGGCTATTAAGGCCAAGCCTCAGCAACCCAAGGGCAAAATGGTGGTATTCTCTGCTGCCCAGGGTGATGAGACTGCCTATCCTTTGAAAACGCAGGGGCATGGTCTCTTTACTTATTATTTGTTGAAAAAACTGAAAGAGTCAAATGGTAACGTAACCTATGGTGACCTAAGTAATTACATTACAGACCAAGTTGCTCGCAAGAGCATTGTTAGCAACGGCAAGAGCCAAACACCTTCAGTAACATCCTCTGTTGGCATTGCCGATACTTGGAAAGGCTTAAAACTTAAATAATAAAATTGTCAGCAAATTAGTGGCATTAATTCCAATATTTATAAAGAAATACGAGAAAACTATTGTGTGTGTATCACTGTTGGCAATAATGGCAATCCATATTGTTATGAAATAGACGTTAATGAGGAGCATAAAAGGTTCGGCAATGCAAAAAGCCAAGTGTTGAAGACAGCGTGCTAACCATCACAAATAGAGACAGTTACTAAAACATATCCTTTTGGCCTCTAAAAGGATATGTTTTAGCCCTTAAAAGGATAACTTTTAGCCCCTAAAAGGATATGTTTTCCAAACGCGATGCAAAATGTTGTGTATTTTGCGGAAATATCGTACCTTTGCATAAAAATTTCACGCTCGGCATAGAGAGCAGGTTCTCTGCCCTCGCTTAATCAATTTTTTGCTCACCAAAGAATAATATTGACTTAACAATTATAGATTTTCGTGAAACGTAGAACAACTTTTGCAGTGATGGCATTAGCTGCCATGTTTGCATGCAGCACACCAGCTGATGCACAGTTCGGACTTGGTAAACTGACCCAAAAGGTGCGTAAGGCTGTTGGCGTGGAGACACGGCAGGAAAAGGAAGAGAAGATACGCCAGCACAAACGTGATTCGATAAAGGCAGTGATGGCCAGCATCACGCCAACAATACCACAACCTGCAGCTGAGGGTACGGCACCAGTAGCCATAAAGTGGAAGGGTACGCAGATAGGTATGTGGGACCCCGTAGCTCTTGTAATCACATTCAATCAGACTTACGATGAAGGTGAGTTTGCGGGTCAGAAGGTGACCTACAAACTCGACCCTGCTACGGGTAAATGGAAGAGCAAGAAGGGTACTGACGTGGGACAGATGAGCAATGACGGCACCATCGTATCGCCCAACCTGGGAACGATAAAGCTTAATCCGCAGACCAACAAGGTGGTGAGAAATGGCGAGATAATAGGCGAGGTGAATATGCTGAGCGCCTATAGCTACGGCACTACGATAGGTGGCTTTGACGCACATGTGAGCCCCTTGCTCGTGGCTTTCACTTTTCATGGGTCGCTGATCTCTGAGAAACAGATAACTGAGTGGAAAGAGGCTAAGAAACAGCGTGACCTGGCGGCTGCCAAGGCTCGTCAGGAGGCTGCTGCGAGGGCTGCAAGCAGTAGTTCGAGCAGCAGTAGCAGCAGTTCTAACAGCAGTATGGAACTATGGCGCGGCGGCAGCAGGTTTGGCGAGATAAAGTCTAACGATGAGGTGTATATGGGTGGCAGCTACAAGGGTAAGTTCTCGGGCAACGAGATTTATGTGGGTGGCAGCTACAAGGGCAAGATAAGCGGTAACGAGATTTACAAGGACGGCAGATACATAGGCAAGGTTAGTTCGGGCGACGTCTATATCGGCGGTAGCCGAGTAGGCGAGGTGAAGTCAAATGGCGATGTATATAAAGGCGGATCGTATATCGGTCGCGTGACTAATATGAGGGATGCGAACAAGGTTGCCGTCATCTACTTCTTTGACTTCTTCTAAAAACGAAATCGTAAACCATAGTGCTGTCGGCATGGTAGAAACCGCTTTAATCATAGTGCCCCATCCTGATGATGAGATAAATCTGGCTGGTGGGGTGTTGGGACTGCTTCATGACAGTGGAGTGCGTACTACGGTGCTGATATGCACGAATGGTGACTATATGGGGGAAAGGGCCGCCCGGAGAATCAGTGAGGCAAGGAAGACACAAGGGTTGTTCGGGTATGATGAACTGATTTTTTTAGGGTATGGCGACACATATGTGGGCACTCATGTGTATGACATGAGGGATAATGCGGTGGCGACGTCGCATGCAGGGCACAGGGAGACGTATGTCGCCGGGGATGAGAGGGAGTATTGCCTTGACCGAACGGGGAGGCACCATGCTTATACCCGCGAGAACTACAAAAACGACATGCGCGACGTGGTGCTCGAAAAGAGGGCAGACCTCATAATATGCATAGACCTGGACAGGCATCCCGATCACAGATGTGTCTCGCTGCTGTTTGACGAGTGCATGGGCGAGATACTCAAATGGAATCAGAGCTACCGCCCCATCATCCTGAAGGGTTTTGCTTATAATGGCGTATGGTTTGGTCCGCATGATTTCTTTGATACGCCGGTAAAGCCGACAAGCGTCTTGCTGGAGGAGGGACGCACGATAGAGGAGGAGTGTTTTCCTTACGACTGGAAGCAACGCATACGGGTAAAGAGCGACGACAGGACACAGTCGCTGAAGCTATGGCGGAACCCTGTGTTTAAGGCGCTGTGGTATCAGAATACGCAAAACGACTACAGCCGGTTGGGATATTGTGCCCTGAACCGTTTCCCCAGGGTAGCCAACCCTGACTGCTGCTATTGGTACCGCAACACGTGCAACCTCGCGCTGTCGGCACGCGTGGAAGTGTCGTCGGGTGACGCCGTGTATCTGAACGATTTCATGCTGGCGGTTCCGGAAAACTCTCTCTCTGATGACTTGTGTCATCACTCAAGGGGATGGACTCCTGACGCTGAGGACAAACTGCCTACTGTATCCTTGCTGTTTCAAAGGCCCGTACGCCTTTCGCATATCGTGATATACCAGAATAGCGACTCAGCACTGGAGGTCGTCACCGTCAAGACGGACAATGGTGATGAAACACGCTGCCAATGTACTCATGGCAATGTAGTGACGATAGGGCTGCCTGCTCAGGGGGAGGGAACGACATTGCCTGCTACAACGACGAGACTGACGCTGCGGATGGACTCGTATGACAATCTTGTGATAAATGAGATAGAGTGCTATGAACAAGATAGCGGTTTTCCATGGGATAAGGTGCCATTCTGCATGTATGACGGCCGCCCTGCCACGCGCAACAGGTTGTTTGCTTTTCTCGCAGAATGTTGTTTCAAAGCCCTTGTAGGCATGGCAAAACGATTCAGCAAGAGGAATTTTTAGTTGAAGTGGGGTGTTGGTAGGTTAACGGTATATGTGATATGTGCCTCCGTCGCTATTGCAGTATTTCCGTAGCAAGTCCTGGATATACTCTGCATTTTCCCTTACCCGCTGCTCATCACCGTCATAACCGTTGATGAGTACTACGAGATGATGGGTGGATGGGGTGATCTTGGTGCGCTCGTTGTCGCTGGTAGGGGTGCCTACTCCGCCGACGGCATCACGATATACGGGCAGTCCCTGTATATTGAGCATGCCGCGTCCGATGCCTTCGTAGGGTTCGCCCTCGCGTCCGATGCCTAATGTCAGGGTGTCGCCCTCGAACTTGTCGGCATCGAAGCCGCCAATGCTGTAGCCATAGGCTATTGATGCCAGATTGACAAGGTCAACGAGGGTGTTGAGCTGATAGAGTGCCTTGCCTTGCAGCACGCGGCGTATCAGCGCCTCGGAGGCTGGGCGGTAGCGTGAGGGGTCCTTGCCGCATGACTTGTATATGCTACGGGTGGCGGCGATACTGGTGAGATCCTTGAGGGACTCCGTGGTGAGGCTGCTGCGATACTTGGCACACAGGGCGTCAATCTCTGCCCACAGCGCATCGCTGTAGGGGCTGTTGGTGACGGTGGCTGCTACGCAGGCTCCGACGAAGTGGGGACACACGTCCCTGATCTCCTGAGATACTATGACGGTGAGCATTGAAAATTAATAATTGAAGATTAGCTTCGCTGGCCCTCTCGTGAGGTGCTATGCGTTGATGTAGTTTTTGGTTGACATGTCATAGTACAATGCCTCGAGTTCGGGCAGTGTCAACTGCTCTACGGCATGCTCTATGGCTTGTATCAGCTCTTCCCGCCGATATGTCTCTGAATGTGTGAATCGGTTGAAAGTTGACAATTGACAATTGATAGTTGATAATTAGTGGGCACAAAGTTACGTACTTTTTCTTGTCCGTGCAAGCAGGAAGGGCTTTTTTTATTGTTGTCCCAGGCAATGGGAGGGTGTATATAATCTATTTATTGAAAAAAAGTTGTATCTTTGCAGTTGAATTTTGTATAAATCAATATTAAACTGATAGCTATATGAAAAGATTATTTCTGGCAATCTCAATGATTGTATCGACTCTTGCAGCTGGCGCTCAGAGTGAAATGGTAACTTATGACGGAGAAAAATTCAGTGTGCAGCATCCGAAGGAGTATGCTGATGTGGTAGATGATTGGTATCCGGGTGTAGTGAACGAGTGGAAGGCTGATGACAAGCATAAGCTCTCTGTGTGGCCCGACCAATACGGAGATGCTACCCTGGAAACGCTTGGTGACTGGGGATGCATCATGAAGCAGGACTTTGAGTCGAAAGACGAGGGATGGAAGGTTGATGAACCCGTTGTGAATGGAAAAGTCTTAACTATTCGCATGACTGCCGGTGATGTGGTTCAATATTATTACACGATAGTGGAAAATGGACTGAATTTTACTGGCAAGATGAGTTTCCTTGAAAGTGAAGAGGCTAAATACAAACCGATTTTCAGTGCCGTGCTAGCATCAATAAAGAAAAAGTAATAAAAACATACCCTGACAAAACAAGAAAAGCAACCATTACGGTTGCTTTTCTTTGTACACCCTCAGGGATTCGAACCCTGGACCCACTGATTAAGAGTCAGTTGCTCTACCAACTGAGCTAAGGGTGCATACGGGGCGTTTTTTCAAATGCGAGTGCAAAGGTACAAAAAATAGTTGATAGTTTATAGTTGAACGTTGAAAGTTTGCTCGTTTTTAGCGTTTATTAACAAACACAAGTAGGTAACCTTGATATTTATCAGTTTATCTTGTCGATATCGTATGGGGTCTTCTGGTAGATGTAGTAGTTGACCCAGTTGTGATAGAAGAGGTTGGCATGGGCGCGCCAGGTGACGTTGGGTCCCTTAGCAGGGTCGTTGTCTATGTAGTAGTTGACGGGCATGGCGACGTCATCGCGCTTGCCCATGTCGCGCTTGTACTCGGTGTCGAGGGTGTCGGGGTTGTACTCCAGATGACCAGTGACGAAGATTTCTCTGCCTTCACGAGCTGCTGCTATGCCGATGCCTGAGAGTGGCGACTCGGCGAGGACAGTGATATCGGGGATGGCGAGCACGTCTTCGGAGTTGATCTCGGTGTGGCGACTCTGGGGCATATTGAACTTGTCATCGAAACCACGGAAGAGAGGTTTGTTTGCCTCGTCGGGGTTGATGGTCTGAGGGAAGATACCAAAGAGCTTCTTGGGCAGCATGTGTTTCTCGATGCCATAGAAATGGTAGAGTGCTGCCTGAGCTGCCCAACATATATATAAGGTGGAGGTGACATGGGTGCGAGCCCAGTCGAAGATGCCGCTTATCTCATCCCAATAGGTGACGTCCTCGAAGGGTTTGTCTTCAACAGGAGCACCTGTGATAATCATGCCGTCAAACTTACGGTTGCGCAGTTCCTCGAAGTTGATGTAGAACTGCTTCATGTGTTCGATAGGGGTGTTCTTTGAGGTGTGCGACTTGAGTTTCATGAAGGTGATGTCAAGTTGCAACGGAGTGTTGGAGAGCAGACGTATGAGGTCTGTCTCGGTGGTTATCTTAAGGGGCATGAGATTGAGCACGACGATCTTGAGGGGACGGATGTCCTGTGAGTGACCGCGTGTCTCGTCGATGACGAAGATGTTTTCGTCTTCGAGCAACTTTATTGCCGGCAGGTTATCGGGTAGTCGTAGGGGCATATCTTAATGGTTCAAAAGTTCAAGAGTTTAAAAGTTCAAGTCGCTTCGCTGGTTCAAACGCTCGCTGGTGCGAGCTAGTTCAAGAGTTCGAAAGTTTTCGTAGCACCTTTAAGGTGCGTTTCGTAGCGAAGCGTTTCGTAAGTGCAAAGCACTGTTTCGTTATATGTTATTAAAGTATTCTTCTTCAAGTTTCTCGAGTTCTGCCTGCAGGTCGGTATATTCGTTTACCATCTGCATGTTGGCACCGTTTTCGGGCAACATTAGGAGGTTGTCGAGTTCTGCCTTGCGTGTTTCGAGTTTCTCTATTTTTTCTTCGAGTTGCTTTTGGCGCTTAGACTCCCTCCTTGATTCTCTCTTTGGGGGTGGGGAAGTATTACCCTTGTCTTTGTGCTTCTTATTGACTTTGGGCTCATTTGGTTCTACTCTCTTCGAGAGAGGGGTTAGGGGTGAGTCTTTGTTTATTGCCTCATTGATGGTCTGCGCATTCTTAGTGCGCAGGTAATCGTATATGCCACCGAGGTGCTCGCGTACTGTGCCTCCGCCAAATTCATAGACCTTGTCAACGAGTCCATCGAGGAACTCACGGTCGTGGGATACTACGATGACGGTGCCGTCGAATGCCTTGATGGCTTCCTTGAGCACGTCTTTGCTCATCATGTCGAGGTGGTTGGTGGGCTCGTCAAGTATGAGGAAGTTGACGGGCTCGAGCAACAGGCGTATCATGGCGAGGCGTGAGCGTTCGCCTCCTGAGAGGAACTTGACGTATTTGTCGCTCTCCTCGCCTCCGAACATGAAGGCTCCGAGGATATCCTTTATGCGCAGGCGTATCTCGCCGCGTGCCACGTTGTCGATGGTCTGGAAGACGGTGAGACTCTCGTCGAGCAACTGTGCCTGATTTTGGGCGAAATAGCCTATCTGTATGTTATGGCCTACCTTGAGTGTGCCTTCAAAGGGTATCTCTCCCATGATGCACTTAACGAGGGTGGACTTGCCCTCACCGTTCTTGCCCACGAAGGCTACCTTCTCGCCACGCTTGATGGTGAGTGTGACATCGTGAAAGACATTGTGCTCGCCATAGTCTTTCTTGACCTCATCGCAGATGACGGGGTAGTCGCCTGAACGGAGGCAGGGGGGGAACTTGAGGCGCAGGGCGGAGTTGTCAATCTCATCGACCTCGATGGGCACTATCTTCTCCAGCTGGCGTATGCGCTGCTGCACCTGCACCGCCTTGGTTGCCTGATAGCGGAAGCGCTCTATGAACGCCTTGGTGTCGGCTATCTCCTTCTGCTGGTTTTCGTAGGCGCGGAGCTGCTGCTCACGGCGCTCCTTGCGCAGAACCACATACTCATCATACTTCACACGATAGTCGATGACTCGCGAGCAGGATATCTCCAGAGTGCGGTTGGTCACATTATTTATAAAGGCGCGGTCATGGCTTACGAGCACCACAGCCTGCGAACTGCTTGCCAGAAACTGTTCCAGCCACTGTATGGATTCGATGTCGAGATGGTTGGTGGGCTCGTCAAGGAGTATCACGTCATGATGGTGAAGGAGGAGCTTGGCAAGTTCGATGCGCATACGCCATCCTCCTGAGAACTCTGACGTGGGACGGTCGAAATCGGTGCGCTCAAACCCCAGACCAATAAGGGTGCGCTCCATCTCAGCCTCTCGGCTCTCGGCTCCCATCATGAGGTATCGCTCATGGGCGAGGGTAAAGCGCTCCACCAGTTCCATGTAGGAGTCGCTCTCGTAGTCGGTGCGCTCCTCCATTTCTTTCTGCAGTCGGTCCACCTTTGCCTTCATCTTGTCGACATCGGCAAATGCTTTTCGCGTTTCCTCGCGTACGGTGGTGTCGTCCTGCAGATTCATCACCTGAGGCAGATAGCCTATAGTGCAGTCATTGGGTACTGAGACGGTGCCAGCCGTAGGGGTCTTGATGCCAGCGAGGATTTTGAGCATGGTGGATTTGCCTGCACCGTTCTTGCCTACAAGGGCGATGCGGTCACGCTCGTTTATCACGAACGAAACGTCCGCGAACAATGGCTTGACGCCAAACTCAACTTTCAATCCTTCAACTGAAATCATTTATTCCAAATCTCCCATCCTGCCTCAGCTTGCAGGAGGAGCATTTCAAGTCCGTTCTTTGTTATGGCGCCCTGTTGCTTTCCCTTCTTTAGGAAGAGGGTTTCGTCGGGGTTGTATATGAGGTCGAAGAGCAGGTGGTGCGTGGTGAGTGCCTCATAGGGTATGTTAGGACACTCATCGAAATGTGGTGCCATGCCCTTTGGTGTGCAGTTGACGATGACGGTGTACTCCTCAAGCAACTGTGGTGTAATCTGTTCGTAGGTGATGGTGTCGTTCTTGTGGAAACGACTTACGAGGAGCGTGTCGAGACCCAACTGGCGCAGTCCGTAGTTGACGGCCTTGCTTGCGCCTCCTGTGCCGAGTACGAGTGCTTTCTTGTGAAAGAGAGGATTGAGCAGTGGCTGTATACTACGTGTAAAACCTATGATGTCGCTATTGAAACCTTCGAGGTGTGGTGTGCCATTATCCCTGTGTGTGACCTTGACGACATTGACGGCTCCTATGGCACGTGCTTCAGGCGATATGTAGTCGAGGTATGACATGACCTTCTCCTTATAGGGGATGGTGACGTTGAAACCACACAGTTCGGGTGTGTAGTCGAGTACAGCCTGTAGGTCGGTGATGACGGGCAGTTCGTACTTCTCATACACGGCGTCGATTTTCTCATTTTGAAACTTCTCGTTGAAGTATCCTGGTGAGAACGAGTGTCCGAGAGGATAGCCTATGATACCAAATTTTTTCATTGTAAACTCTATTTATATGCAACGTACATGGTGCAGATACCAAAGGTGAGCCTTTGAAACGATGCTCTGCGGAAGCCTACGCGGTGCAGTATCTCTATCATCGTCTCGCCTTGAGGGAAGGCAGCGATGGACTTATTGAGATAGTCGTATGCCTGTGCATCCTTGCTTATGAGGCGACCATAGATGGGCAACACTGTATGACTGTATATGCCAAAGAGCTGCTTCATGGGTGTGCTGATGGGAGTGGTGAGCTCGAGTATGCAGAGCATACCATTGGGTTTCAGCACGCGACACATCTCGCCCAGTCCCTGTTCGAGGTTTTGGAAGTTGCGTATGCCAAATGCCGATGTCACGGCGTCGAAAGAGTGTGAGGGGTAGGAGAGGGCAGTGCAGTCTTCATCCTCAAAGGTTATGATATTCTGCAATCCTCGTTGTTGCACCTTGTCACGTCCTATCGCCATCATGCCATTGGATATATCCACAGCCTTGATGCTCTGTGGTCTCAGGCGGAGTGCTTGCATTATAGCAAAGTCGCCCGTACCTGTCGCCACGTCGAGTATGCTTTGAGGTCTGTGAGCAGCCAGTGCCTTTATAGCCCTGCCTCGCCAGTAGCGATCGATGTTCCATGAGAGACGGTGGTTGAGAGTGTCGTAGGTAGGAGCGATGTTGTCGAACATAGCTTCTACCTGCTCACGCTTCTCGCCTTCCTCAGAATAGGGCTTTACGCTTTCAACCTTCAAACCTTAACCTTAACCTTAACCTTAACCTTAACTAAATCTTATGCTTTCTTCAACCACTCGCTGACGTTCTTCTCGATACGAGCAGCGATGTCGCTCTGGTCGGTGGTGCGGTCGAACTTCTCGCCTGTGATGTGCTCGTAGAGTTCGATGTAGCGCTCTGCCACAGACTCTGCATACTCATCAGTAATCTCTGGCATCTGCTGTCCAGGTTCGTTCATGAAGTTGTGCTCAATGAGCCACTGGCGCACAAACTCCTTTGAGAGTTGCTTCTGAGGCTCACCCTTGGCAAATTTCTCTTCGTAGCCGTCGGCGTAGAAATAGCGTGAAGAGTCGGGTGTGTGAATCTCGTCGATGAGATACACCTTGCCGTCACGCTTGCCGAACTCATACTTGGTGTCAACCAGAATCAGTCCCTGCTTGGCAGCTATCTCCTGACCGCGTGCGAAGAGTTTGCGGGTGTAGTCTTCCATCACCTCGTAATCTTCTTTTGACACTATGCCCTGGGCAATGATTTCCTCCTTGGAGATGTTGAGGTCGTGACCCTCGTCAGCCTTTGTCGTTGGGGTGATGATAGGTTCTGGGAAACGCTCGTTCTCACGCATTCCCTCTGGCAGTTTCACGCCACATATCTCACGCACGCCCTTCTGGTAGTCACGCCATGCCGAGCCGGTGAGTATGCCACGGATGATCATCTCCACGCGAAAACCCTCGCACTTCAGTCCTACGGTAACCTGTGGGTCTGGTGTGGCAAGTTTCCAGTTAGGGCAGATGTCCTTCGTAGCGTCAAGGAACTTTGCTGCAATCTGGTTCAGCACCTGTCCCTTGAAAGGTATTCCCTTGGGAAGGATAACGTCAAAAGCGCTGATGCGGTCTGTTGCCACCATCACCATGATATCATCGTTGATGGTATAAACGTCACGCACTTTTCCGTGATACACTGCTGTCTGTCCAGCAAACTTAAACTCTGTAGATGTTAAAGCGTTGTTCATTGTTCTATATTTTTTGTTTTAGGGTCTTTAGGGTACATTAAGGATTCTTCTCCTTAAAAGCGTTGACAATCTTGGTGACGAGGCGGTGCCTTACGATGTCTTTGTCATTAAAATTCACAATGGCGATATCGTCGATGTCCTTGAGAGTGTCGATGGCGTCACGCAGTCCTGACTTGACGCCATGTGGCAGGTCCACCTGTGTGAGGTCACCTGTGATGATCATCTTGGTGTTCCACCCCATGCGGGTGAGAAACATACGTATCTGTGCAGGTGAGGTGTTTTGCGCCTCGTCGAGTATCACCACAGCATCGCTCAGTGTCCTGCCTCGCATAAAGGCGAGAGGGGCAATCTGTATCACGTGCTTGTCCATCATGTCCTGCAGTTTGACCTGTGGTATCATGTCCTCGAGGGCATCATAGAGGGGTTGCAGATAGGGGTCGATCTTGTCTTTCATGTCGCCAGGCAGGAAGCCCAGTTTCTCGCCTGCCTCTACGGCAGGTCTCGACAGTATGATTTTCTTTGCCGTCTTCTCCTTGAGGGCTTTTACGGCAAGAGCTATGGAGAGGTATGTCTTACCCGTGCCCGCTGGTCCTACGGCAAACACCATATCCTTGTTGCTGAAGGCATCGATGAGTGCCTGCTGGTTGGCAGAACGGCTCTTGATAGGTTTGCCGGCGAGGGAATATACCACCACGTTCTTTGATACGTCGGACTTGGTAAGTTCGCCCTTGGTGATATTGAGTATGTCCTCCTCTGTGATGACGTTGTACTTCAACACATGGCGACGCATTTTCTCGATATCCTCCTCAAACTGGCACATCACCTCATCATCGCCCAGCACGCGTATCACGTTGTCACGTGCCATGATGCGCAGTTTGGGATATAGCGAGCGCACCATCTGCAGGTGTGAGTTGTTCACACCATAGAAGGTTACAGGGTCTATGTCTTCTAAAACGATATGCTTCTCTATCACTTATCTTTGACGCATTTCAATATTTTGTGCAAAAGTACAAAAAAAGTATAAATTGAGCAAACTTTTCAACATTCAACTTTCAACTTTCAACTATTTATTTGTACCTTTGCATAGTGAAAATTAGCAAAACACAATATTTACACATTTTTACTGCCATCGTGATAGTGCTCGCTCTCTATCGCTGTGCTCATGACTATGGTGCTACAGATGGTGGTCTCACGGCTGGCAGTCAGGCGGATACAACAGTTGTTGACACCCTGGCGACGATGCCTTCGGAAGAGCCATTGTCAGCGGAGCCTTCACCATCGGCTGTCGCCAAGCAGGAAAATATCGTCAAACCACGCCAGTGGCATCGTATCAACTCTGTGCCGAGCTACAAGGATGCCTTCCCTGATAGCAATGAGGTACAACTCGCATCAGCGAGAAAGTATGGCGTGACTCCCGTAAAAGACCGTGCCGATGCTGAGCGCCGCAAGACAGAACTGGTCTATGTCGCTGCCAATCCCTATTTCCATGTTGACAGGCTGAGGGAGAGCATACCTTATCTGGTGCCACGTGCCAGCATACTGTTGCAGGACATAGGCAGGACATTTTACGACTCGTTGTACGTGAAGGGGGTGCCTCTGCACAAGATAATAGTGACGAGTGTCTTGAGGTCTGAGGAAGATGTGGCAAGACTGCGCAAGCACAATATCAATGCCTCGGAAAACTCATGCCATCGCTTCGGCACTACGTTCGATATTTGCTATAACCGCTATATGACAGTGCAAACAGAGAAGGAACCGCGCAGACAAGTGCAGAACGATACTCTGAAATGGGTGCTCTCGGAAGTGCTCCGCGATATGCGTGAGTCTGGGCGCTGCCACATAAAGTACGAGGTAAAGCAAGGGTGTTTTCACATCACGACGAGGTAGAAAAAAAGTGGAACTCTCAGCAGAGCTCCACTTTTTTTATGTTTTGTTCTTTGTCGCAGTAGTGACAGCGCACCGTGCCGGCCAGTTTGTCAACGTTGAAATACGTCAGCATGGGTTCGTTGTTGGTGATGCACTTAGGGTTGTTGCAACGTATTATGCCGTGCAGTTCGTCAGGTGTTTCCACCGTTTTCTTTTCCACCACTTCGTAGTCCTTGATGATGCTCAGCACCACCTTGGGTGCTACCACGGAGAGGCGTGATATCTCTTCGTCGGAAAAGATTCTGTCAGTAACCTTTATCAATCCCTTCTTGCCCACCTTTGACGAGGGGTAGTTCTGACCTATGGTGATAGGCTCGGAGAGTTCGTTTAGCTTTAGCAGCGATACCACCTGGTATGTCTTCTCTGCTGGTATGTGGTCTATGACGGTGCCGTTCTCAATGGCAGCCACGAGGCGTTCTTTCTTATTCATAACGGTTAATTATCAATTGTCAATTAATAATCGTTTTGTCGTTCTTGATGTCATCGAGTGTTATGCCGAGGCATCGGCAGAATATCGCCTCACGTGCATAGAGGCCGTTCTGTGCCTGTTGTATGTAGTATGCGTGTGGGTCGTCATCCACGTCGTATGCTATCTCGTTGACTCTGGGCAGCGGGTGCAGTATCTTCATGTTGGGCTTGCTCTTGGCGAGCATGGCACGGTTGAGGATATACACATTTTTGACGCGCTCATACTCCATGAGGTCCGAGAAGCGTTCCTTCTGCACTCGCGTCATATACAGTATGTCGGCATCAGCAATCACGTCTTCGTTGAATGCCGTATGTTCACTAAACTTCACATCGTGCTCCTTGCAGTACATTTTGTACTCCTGTGGCATTGCCAATTCCTTGGGTGCCACAAAGTGAAACGTAGGGTTGAAATGCCTCATGGCAGTAATCAGCGAGTGTACCGTCCTACCATATTTCAGGTCGCCCACGAGGTATATGTTGAGGTTTTCCAGCGTGCCCTGTGTCTTGTATATGGAGTAGAGGTCAAGCAGACACTGTGATGGGTGCATGTGTGCTCCGTCGCCGGCGTTGACGATGGGCACGGGTGCTATCTCCGAGGCATACTGCGCAGCGCCCTCTATATAGTGGCGCATGGCGATGATGTCTGCATAGTTGCTTACCATGAGCAGTGTGTCTTTGAGAGTCTCACCCTTAGTGGTGCTGGTCACCTTGGCATCGCTGAATCCTATGACGCGGGCACCAAGACGGTTGGCAGCGGTCTCAAATGACAGACGGGTTCTCGTACTAGGCTCAAAGAAAAGGGTGGCAACGACCTTACCCTTGAGTAGTTCGCGGTTAGGATGTTTTTCAAATTCCTCCGCCATGGAGATAAGGTACATGATGTCGTCCTTCGACAAGTCGGCGATAGTGACAAAATTTTGCTTTCCCATTTGTGTGGTTGCTGAGATGTGAAATACTGTAATTGAGTGCGAAGTTAAGATTTTTTTTTCTAAAAAAGGCATTTTTCTCAAAGTTTTATTGTATTTTTGCACTTCAGAAGAGAATTTTTATAAAATGAGAAAGAAATTCGTACATTTCCTGTGGAAAATGATGGCGGCAGTCATTGCCTTAGTGGTCATCGTTTTCGTCTTTATCTGGAACGGATGGATAGGCTATATGCCTGACATGGAGGATCTGCAGAATCCTATCGATAAGTACGCCACGCAGATATACAGCGCCGACGGCAAGGTCATCGGCACTTGGAATCAGGATAGGGCAAACCGTATCCTCGTGAGTTTCGACAAGGTGTCGCCATACGTCGTTCAGGCGCTGGTGGCAACGGAGGATGTACGCTACTATGAGCATTCTGGCATCGACTTCATTGCTCTCGCCCGTGCCGTAGTCAAGAGAGGACTGTTGGGACAGACCAGTGCCGGTGGTGGCTCTACCATCACCCAGCAGCTTGCCAAACAGCTTTACTCTGACAAAGCGCATAGCACTTTCGAGCGTCTGCTGCAGAAACCCATAGAGTGGGTGATAGCCATAAAGCTGGAGCGCAACTTCACCAAGGAGGAGATAGTCATGATGTACCTCAACCAGTTTGACTTTCTCCACAACGCCGTGGGTATCAAGACCGCCTCTAATACCTATTTCAGCAAGGAACCACAGGACCTCACCCTCGAGGAGTCAGCACTTCTCATCGGACTGTGTAAAAACCCATCGTACTTCAATCCCGTGCGCCATGAGGAGCGCTGTAAGGAACGTCGCAACGTAGTGCTGCAGCAGATGGAAAAAGCTGGATATATATCCCATGAGGAATATACTGCCACAGCAGCAAAGCCTGTAGAACTGAAGTTTCATCGTACTGACCACAAAGATGGTACGGCAACATATTTCCGCGAGTTTCTCAGAAGGTATATGATGGCCAACAAGCCAGAGCGTGACAAGTACCCCTCATGGCAGAATGTGCAATATACCATCGACTCCATAGCATGGGAACAAGACCCCCTGTACGGATGGTGCAACAAAAATCTCAAGAAGGATGGCACACCTTATAATATATACAAGGACGGCCTGAAGGTATATACCACCATCGACTCACGTATGCAGCAGTATGCCGAGGAGGCTGTCTATTCCCACGTGGCGAAATACCTGCAACCAGCCTTCAACCGTGAGAACCGCCACAAGCCTAATGCTCCGTTTACCAACCAGCTGACACCCAGCGAGGTCAATCAGATAATGAATCGTTCCATAGTGCAGAGCGAGCGCTATCGCAATATGAAGGCAGCAGGTTATTCGGAGGAGGAAATCAGGGCTTCGTTCAAGGAAAAGGTCGATATGACCGTCTTCTCATACAGTGGTGAGATAGACACCGTCATGACACCTCTCGACTCCATACGTTACTACAAGTCGTTCCTGCGTTCTGGATTCTGTTCCATGGACGTCAGGACGGGTGCCGTGAAGGCATACGTTGGCGGACTCGACTTCACCCACTTCCAGTATGACATGGTGATGGAAGGTCGTCGTCAGGTGGGTTCCACCATAAAGCCCTTCCTATACTCCCTTGCCATGGAGAACGGCTTCTCACCCTGCGACTGTGCTCCCAATGTGCAGCAGACATATATCGTGGCAGGCAAACCGTGGACACCACGCAATGGCTCACGTTCGCGCTATGGTGAGAGCGTGACGCTCAAGTGGGGTCTGGCACAGTCCAACAACTGGATATCAGCCTACCTCATGTCACGTCTTGACCCTCAGCAGTTTGTCAACCTGCTCCACGAGTATGGCATCAACAACCCCGACATACACCCCTCTATGGCACTCTGTCTCGGACCGTGCGACATCACCGTGGGTGAGATGACAAGCGCCTATACCGCCTTTGCCAACCACGGCATCCGCTGTGCACCGCTCTTTGTCACGAGGATAGAAGATGCCAACGGACAGGTGGTGGCACACTTCGAGCCACGTGTCAACGAGGTTATCTCCGAGGAGTCATCATTCAAGATGCTTACCCTCCTGCAGGGCGTTGTCGATGGCGGCACGGGTAGCCGTCTGCGCTTCAAGTACAATGTCAACGCCCAGATGGGTGGCAAGACGGGTACCACCAACCGCAACTCCGATGCGTGGTTTATGGCTGTCACCCCCGACCTCGTCAGTGGTACGTGGGTAGGTGGCGAAGATCGTGACATACACTTCGACTCTATGGCGATGGGTCAGGGTGCCACTATGGCACTGCCTATCTATGCCTATTTCATCAAGAAGGTGTATGCCAACAGCGCACTGCCCTATAAGCCCGATGCCACCTTCGACCTCCCAGAGGATTTCGATGGCTGTGGCAGAGCTGTCGAGGCAGATGACTTTATGGATATAGAAAACGTTTTTGAGTAGTTAAAATATATTAAAGGGGTTACAACTTTAAACTTTAAACTTTAAACTTTAAACTTTTCTTTGTACTTTTGCAGAACGTACATTTTATTGAAGCGAAAAAATATAAAGCAAAACTTAATAACAAGAAAAATGAAGAAATTTAATGACAAGGATTTCCTTCTGGAAACCGAAACCGCGAAGGATCTTTACCACAACCATGCGGCTAAGATGCCTATCATCGACTACCACTGTCACCTCATCCCTCAGATGGTAGCTGAGAACAAGAAATTTGACTCTATTGCTCAGATATGGCTCATGGGCGACCACTACAAGTGGCGTGCTATGCGTTCTAACGGCATCGACGAGCGTTACTGCACAGGTAAGGATACCACCGACTGGGAGAAGTTCGAGAAGTGGGCAGAGACAGTGCCTTACACCTTCCGTAACCCATTGTATCACTGGACACACCTCGAGCTCAAGACCGCTTTCGGCATTGACAAACTCCTCAACCCTGAGACGGCAAAGGAAATCTACGACAAGTGTAACGATATGATAAAGAACGAGGACCGTTTCTGTCCTCGTGGCATGATGGAGCACTATAATGTTGAGGTAGTGTGCACCACCGATGACCCTGCTGACTCACTCGAGTGGCACAAGGTGGTTAAAGAAGACCCTACAGCCAAGACCCGCATGCTCCCAACATGGCGTCCTGACGCTGGTATGAACATCGAGGCAGCTACATGGTGTGACTACATCAAGAAACTCTCTGACGTTTCAGGCGTTCAGATTACTGGTTTCGCTGAGCTCACTGAGGCGCTGCAGAAGCGTCACGAATTCTTCGAGTCAATGGGCTGTAAGCTCTCTGACCACGGCATCGAGGAGTTCTACGATGAGCCATACACTGATGCAGAGGTTGACGCCATCATGAAGAAGGCACTCGCTGGCGAGGCTATCACCGTTGAGGAGCAGCGCAAGTACAAGCACGCTTACATGAAGGAGCAGGGCAAGATGGACTACGCTTCAGGCTGGACACAGCAGTACCACTACGGCGCCATCCGCAACAACAACTCCAAGATGTTCGCCAAGCTCGGTGCCGACACAGGCTTCGACTCTATCGGTGAGTTCACCACCGCAAAGGCTATGAGCCACTTCCTCGACGAGCTCAACTCCGAGGGCAAGCTCGCCAAGACCATCCTCTACTGCCTCAACCCATCAGCCAACGAGGTTATCGCCACCATGCTTGGCAACTTCCAGGACGGCTCCGTAGCAGGTAAGATACAGTTCGGTTCAGGCTGGTGGTTCCTCGACCAGAAGGACGGCATGGAGAAGCAGATGAACGCCCTCTCAGTGCTCGGCCTCCTCTCACGCTTCGTTGGTATGCTCACCGACTCACGCTCATTCCTCTCTTACCCACGCCATGAGTACTTCCGTCGTACACTATGTAACCTTGTGGGCAACGACATCGAGGCAGGACTTATCCCATTTGAGGGCTACGAGAAGCAGCGTGTATATCAGATGATAGAAGACATCTGCTACAACAACGCCAAGAACTTCTTCCAGTTCTAAGAGCGTCAGGTGTAGCCGATTTTTTAGGTTCACAATAGATTTCATCTCCCTGTTACGGCATCATCCGTTGCAGGGAGACTTTTTTTTGTTTGCAAGCAGAAAAAACTTTTTTCCGCTTTCTTTTGTTGTTTCAGAAATAATTCTTAAATTTGCAAGCAGAAAACGGAAATAGTATGAACAAAAACGATGCTTTAATAACACTTCTACAAAAAAGTCATGCACAAGCAATGGCTGGTGATACAGTGCCAATGAATGAAGTAGAGAGTTTTATGCAAAACAAAATTTATGAACTTACACATTCAGTGGACACATGTTGCGTTGCAGAGTCTCTCTAATGTCTTGGAATATACTTTCGAAGAATTTGGAGAACAGCAATTACACCAACTAAGTCATAAGATAACGACTACCGTAAACCGTTTATCAACCTTTTCTCAGTTAGGTAAAACGGAGGATTATCTTACAGAAATTACTGGCATAGAATATCGAAGCGTAGTTGTTATTAAAGAGATAAAACTCATCTATACCATAAGTGAGGATTCTATCTATATTGAGTATGTTAAGAATAACAGACAGGACGACTCTACATTGTTAGAAAATTAAAAAAAGTATTGATAGACCCAACTTTAATCCTATGAATCGAAATTGAGAACTGGAAAACTGATGAACCAAGATAGAATACCTTCCCCTTGCATAGACTAAGTGCAGTGGGGATTTTTGTACCGAAAACTACCCCTAAACAATATACGACAATGAAAAACACAATAGGTTCGCGAACGTTCAATTGTGAAGAATAGCAAGAGCCAAACACCCACCGTCAGCGCATCGGTAGACCTGTTGAAATCGTGGCGCAACATACGACTGAAATAATAATGTGATGAGGAATTGCCTTGTAGGGAAAGACTACAACTGAAATTGAAACTGCGCATATATTAATGTATTGATATACAGTAAGTTGACTTCTCCTGTTGTTTCAACATTTCCTCTAAAAGGCTTCGGAGTTAAAGTTTTGTGCTTGTTGTTGCGATTTCGTCTTTCCTGATAACAAACGGAAAATTTAGGACTTGCCCCCATTTAAAACAAAAATCCCTGCACTTGGGGTGGAGGTGCAAGGAAATATGGTTAGGTACAGGCGCATATTATGGTTTATTTGATGATTGCATAGCGATAACCATACAGAAGCATAGCTTTTTGTTTGCTGTTGCTAAGCTTCTGTATAAAATTAACTGGTTAATTTCGCAAATTAACCAGTTAATTCTTGAAATTTACTAGTTAATTTTTGGACGTTGCTAAGCTTTTAGCACCAAGAGGCTTAGTTTCTACATGCGGAAGGGTGTGCTTCAGCATGCTGAAACTTAGTGTTTGATGCTGATGGGAGATGTATAGGTGATAAATGAAACATTGGACTTATCAGGTGATGTTATTAGATAAGGTGTATTTTTTGTGTTTTTATTTGTCTATGTCGCAGAAAAGTAGTAATTTTGCACCTTAATAATGTATAAAGTATAGAGAATAAAGTATAAAGTAAAATTTATGGCAGACAGATTATTCATCTTCGACACCACCCTGAGGGATGGTGAACAGGTTCCAGGATGTCAGCTGAACACCGTAGAGAAGATTCAGGTGGCTAAGCAACTGGAACAGTTGGGAGTTGACGTCATAGAGGCTGGTTTTCCTATCAGTTCTCCTGGAGACTTCAACTCAGTGATTGAGATATCAAAGGCCGTGACATGGCCAACTATCTGTGCCCTTACACGCGCTGTGGAGAAGGACATAGACTGTGCTGCCGAAGCCCTACAGTATGCCAAGCACAAGCGCATACATACTGGCATAGGTACCAGCCCTACGCACATCAAGTATAAGTTTAACAGCACGCCCGAGGAGATAATAGAGCGTGCTGTGGCAGCTGTGAAGTATGCCAAGAAGTATGTGGAGGATGTGGAGTTTTATGCTGAGGACGCAGGTCGTACCGATAATGAGTACCTGGCACGCGTCATCGATGCTGTGACCAAGGCTGGCGCTACGGTTTGCAACATACCTGACACGACGGGTTTCCGCACCCCATACGAGTACGGCGAAAAGATAAAGTACCTGTATGAGCACGTGGATGCCTTTGCTGCAGGTAAGTCAATACTCTCTACCCACTGCCACAACGACCTGGGCATGGCGACAGCCAATACCTGTGCTGGTGTGCTGAACGGCGCACGTCAGGTGGAGGTGACCATAAACGGTATCGGCGAGCGTGCGGGAAACACCTCACTCGAAGAGATAGCGATGATATTCAAGACTCACCCCGACCTCGGCATAGAGACAAATATCAACACACAGAAGATATGGCCTACCTCACGTATGGTGAGCACGCTGATGAATATGCCAGTGCAGCCTAACAAGGCTATCGTGGGCAAGAACGCTTTCGCTCACTCATCAGGCATACATCAGGATGGCGTACTTAAAAATACCTCCACCTATGAGATTATGGACCCTAAGGAGGTGGGTATCGACGAGAACTCTATCGTACTGACAGCACGCTCTGGTCGTGCTGCGCTGAAGCACCGCCTCTCTATCCTCGGCATAGAGATGGAGAGCCAGGAGCAGCTCGACAAACTCTACAAGAAGTTCCTCGAGATGGCTGACAAGAAGAAGCAGCTGGGCGACGAAGACCTTCTCGTACTTGCTGGTGTGACATCTTCTACCGACAACCTCGTACAGCTGGAGTCGCTGCAGGTGACATCAGGCAAGGGCGTCACGCCTATTGCGGCAATCAAGCTGAAGATAGCCAACGAAGTCTTTGAGGCTGCTGCTACGGGTAATGGTCCCGTGGATGCCTCTGTCAAGGCTCTCAAGCAGATCATACATCGTCAGATGGAGCTCAAGGAACTCACCATCCAGGCTATCAACAAGGGTTCTGACGACCTCTGTAAGGTTCACGTACAGGTAGAGCATGAGGGCGTGGTATATTACGGCTTTGGCTCTAATACCGACATTGTGACCGCCACCATGGAGGCGTATATCGATTGTATCAACAAATTTAAGGTAGCGAAGCTGTAAACCTTCTGACCTTTGAACTTTTATAACATTTGAACTTTCAATGAATACATTATTTGACAAAATCTGGGACGCCCACGTAGTACAGAACGTGGAGGACGGTCCCACCCAACTGTATATCGATCGCCTCTACGCTCATGAGGTGACAAGTCCGCAGGCGTTTGACACCTTGCGCGACAAGGGCATCAAGGTGTTCCGCCCCGACCACGTGGTGGCTATGCCTGACCATAACACCCCTTCCGACCAGCAGGAGCGCATCGACGACCCTGTAGGCCGCAAGCAGGTGGAGACACTGGCAAAGAACTGCGCTGAGTTTGGCATCAAGCACTTCGCCATGGGTACCAAGGACAACGGTATCATTCACGTAGTAGGTCCCGAAAAAGCTCTCTCTCTGCCTGGCATGACAATCGTCTGCGGTGACTCACACACCTCTACCCACGGCGCAGTAGGTGCGCTCGCAATGGGTATAGGAACATCAGAGGTAGCACAGGTGCTCGCATCAGAGACCATCCTGCAGTCAAAGCCCAAGTCTATGCGCATCAATATAGAGGGTGAGCTGAAGCCAGGCGTGACAGCCAAGGACGTGGCACTCTACATCATGGCACAGATGACAACATCAGGTGCTACAGGCTACGTCGTGGAATATGCTGGTTCAACTATCAAGAATATGTCGATGGAGGGCCGCCTGACACTATCTAACCTCTCTATCGAGATGGGTTCTAGGGCTGGTATCATAGCACCTGACGAGACCACCTTCGCCTACCTCAAAGGCAGGGAGTACGCTCCTAAGGGCTCAGAATGGGACAAGGCTGTGGAATACTGGAAGACCCTCAAGAGCGAGGATGACGCAGTATTTGACAAGGAAGTGACATACCACGCTGAGGACATAGCTCCACGTATCACCTACGGCACCAACCCCGGAGCAGGCATCGCCATCGACGGCACAGTGCCCACATACGACTCTGTATCAGCAGAGGAGAAGGCACAGTTGGAGGCTCAGCTCAGCTACATGCAGTTTGAGCCTGGACAGAAGCTGGAGGGCACACCAGTCGATTACTGTTTCCTCGGAGCATGTACCAACGGCCGCATAGAGGACTTCCGCGCCTTCGCCTCAATCGTGAAGGGTAAGAAGAAGGCTGACTCAGTAGTGGCATGGCTGGTGCCAGGCTCATGGCTGGTACGTCAGCAGATTATCGACGAGGGCATAGACAAGATACTTGAGGAGGCTGGCTTCGAGCTGCGTCTGCCATCATGCTCCAGCTGTCTTGCCATGAACCCCGATAAGGTGCCTGCAGGCAAACTGTCTATCTCAACCTCCAACCGCAACTTCGTAGGTCGTCAGGGACCTGGTGCACGCACCATCCTTGCGTCACCCCTCACCGTGGCGGCTTCAGCTATAACAGGCAAGATTACCGACCCACGCACAATGATAGATTAATACTCTGAAATGTCATTTCAGAGCCTAACAAAAACAAACCATGGCAAAAGAAAAATTCAACATAATAAAGTCAACATGTCTGCCAATAAACATTGACAACTGTAACACCGACCTCATCATACCAGCACGCTACCTGGCTTCAACCACACGTGATCCAAAATTCTTTGGAGATGCCTTCATGCACGACCTGCGTTATGATGCCGACGGCAATCCAGTGGCAGACTTCGTAATGAATAAGCCTGAATTCTCTGAGACACCCCGTGAGGGCGTCCGTCAGATAATAGTTGGTGGCAAGAACTGGGGTTCTGGTTCTTCTCGCGAGCATGCTGCATGGGCTATCGCAGGATATGGAGTAAGGGTGGTTATCAGCAGTAGTTTTGCTGACATACACCGCAACAACCTCCTCAACTGCTTTGTGTTACCAGTCATAGTAACACCTGAGTTTCAGGCAGAGCTGTTCGCCTCAATAGAGAAAGACCCACAGACCCTCGTCACCGTTGACGTGCCTAACCAGACCGTGACCAACGAGGCAACAGGTCACAGCGAGAAGTTTGACATCAACGGCTACAAGAAGTACTGCCTTGAAAATGCTCTCGACGACATCGACTTCCTCCTCAAGAATCAGGATAAGATTGTCGCTTGGGAAAATAAGTAAAGAATTAGGACAATGATAATAGGCATCATCACAGGTATCCTTGCAGGCTTCATTGCCAGCAAGATAACTAATGGTAAGGGCAAGGGATGTCTCATCGACCTCCTCTTAGGTCTCGTAGGCGGTTTCGTAGGTGGCACGCTGTTTGGTCTCGTAGGCATTGGTCCAGCATACAACTGGCTCGGCGAACTTATCACCTCTGTATGCGGTGCGGTAGCAGTCCTCTGGCTGTGGAACAAACTGAAGTAAGTTCAGATTGTTTCTAAGGCACGAGAACATATGTGATTGTTGTGGGGACAAAGAGAAATGACATAATACGATTGAGGACGCAGCGATTGCTGGACAGTAGAGCAGAACTGGCGACACTGCCTGATGGTAAGCTGCTCATCAATACTATCAATGCTTTCTCGTACAACAATGCGAAGAAGGATAGAGCCTTTGCTGAGGCGCTGGCAGGTGGCGACGTACTGATACCTGATGGCATGAGCGTGGTGAAGGCGTGTCAGTGGCTCGGTAATGAGAATGCTCCTGCGGAACGTGTGGCAGGATGGGACCTCTTCGTGGCGGAGATGGCACGCCTGAATGAACTAAAGCCCCTTGAGACGACGATACACCATAAGCCGAGAAAGGTGATGTTTTTCGGCTCGAGCGACAGGGTGCTGGAGATGATAAGGGAACGCTGCAGCAAGGATTATCCTAACGTGGAGGTGGTGACGTACAGTCCGCCATACAAGGAGACGTTCACGGAGGAGGATAGCCGTGAGATGGTGGGGGCGATAAATGATGCTGATCCTGACCTGCTATGGATAGGCATGACGGCTCCCAAACAGGAGAAATGGACATGGGAGCACTGGAGGGAGTTGAACGTGCACTGCCACGTGGGTACAATAGGGGCTGTCTTTGACTTCTATGCGGGTACGACGAAGAGGGCACCGTTGTGGTGGCAACAGCATGGCATAGAGTGGCTGTACAGACTGATAAAGGAACCTCGCCGCATGTGGCGCAGATATATCATAGGCAATGTGGAGTTTGTGATGTATATGATAGGAGAGAGGGTTCGAGGTGTTAAAAAAACATAATTAACAACTTGTGAAACTCAATCTTTCAATTTTCGATTTTCAATTCTCAATTAATTTTCGTACCTTTGCAGCCGATTTTGTCCGTCATGGGCTCGAGTAAGTGCCGGCCGTAAGCAGTGATGCTATGCTAAGTGATGCCAGCCGCCCAGCGGAGGTAACCCAGTTTTACAATAAAAAAAGCATGTACGCAATTGTAGAAATTCAGGGTCAGCAGTTTAAGGCAGAGGAAGGCAAGAAGCTCTTCGTACACCACATGAACGACGTGGAAGAGGGCCAGGCTGTTGAGTTTGACAAGGTACTGCTCGTTGACAATGACGGCGCAGTGACAGTAGGCGCACCAACAGTAAGCGGTGCAAAAGTAGTTTGTGAAGTAGTGAACCCACTCGTAAAGGGCGACAAGGTCATCGTATTCAAGATGAAGCGTCGTAAGGACGAGCGCAAGCGCAACGGTTTCCGTGCTCAGTTCACTGAATTAGTAATCAAATCAGTAGTAGCTTAAAACCAAAGGAGGACTAAGAAATGGCACATAAGAAAGGTGTAGGTAGTTCTAAGAACGGACGTGAATCAGCTTCACAGCGACTTGGTATTAAGATTTTCGGTGGTCAGCAGGTTGTAGCAGGCAACATCATCGTTCGCCAGCGTGGCAACAAGCACTTCCCTGGTGCTGGCGTAGCACAGGGTAAGGATGACACACTGTATGCTCTCGTAGATGGTACTGTAAACTTCCACAAGGGAAAGTACGACAAGAGCGTGGTGTCAGTGATACCTGCAGCAGAGGCTTAAGGATATAGTCTATGCCTACAAAGTCCACGAAGCTCCAAACACTTCAATGACTTAAAACTTACAAAAACAAAACAACTTATTCCAAACAATAAAAGGGCGTCACCAAATGGTGACAGCCCTTTTTTTAGTTGACAAGTTAACGAGTTAACTTATTAAACATCATGCCCTCGCGGAGTGCTGTGGCCTGCTCGCCATATCCGAGCATGTCGAGGATAGCATAGGAGTAGGGCAGGGTAGCAGCGGGTCCGCAACCTGTTATCACGTTGCCATCGACGGTGTAGATGTCGGCAGTGTATTCTGCTCCTGTCATCTGCTCTTCAAAACCTGGATAGCATGTAGCCTTCTTGCCCTCGAGAATGCCGAGACCGCCCAGCACGAGTGGCGCAGCACAGATGGCGCCGACCTTGCCGCCCTTCTGCCACTGCTGGAGCATGGCATGGCGCACCCCGTCATGGTCATTGAGATTGGTGGCGCCGGGCAGTCCGCCAGGGAGCAACAGCATGTCGGCATCGCTAAGGTCTGCCTTCTCTATGGTGGTGTCGCAGAGCATGATGACGCCATGTGACATGGTGACCTCACGAGAACCCGTGATGCTGACAGTGGTGATGTCAACGCCAGCCCTTCTCAGTACATCGACAACGGTGAGAGCTTCTATCTCTTCGGAGCCGTTGGCTATAAATTCATAAACTTTTGCCATGTTTTTTTGTCTGTTTAGCTAAAAAACTTATACTTTATTCTTTATACTTTATTTTTTTTATGTAATTTTGTATGCAAATATACTAAATGTTTGTGAAACCGCAAACGTATTGCGGTAAAAAATAATAATTCCAGCATAGATATACATGAATAACGAGAAATTGCGTTTCGCCATCTTTGGTAATGAGTATCAGGCAAAGAAGTCGCAGGCTATACAGAAAATCGTCGCCATACTGCAGCAACACGAGGCGGAGATACTGATGGACAAGCCATTCTATGACTTTGTCACCGAGGGACAGCATATAGCGATTAAGGTCGATGGGGTGTTTGAGGATGGTGACTTTGATGCTGACTTCGCCATCTCAATGGGTGGCGACGGCACATTGCTTAAGACAGCTGCGAGGGTGAGCGACAAGGGCACTCCCGTGATAGGTGTCAATATAGGCAGACTGGGATTTCTCGCTGATGTAAACCCATCGGAGATAGAGAGTGCCATAGCGGCGATATACGAGGGTGGATATGACGTGCAGGAGCATGAGGTGATAAAGATAGAGACTGATGGCAGTGACGACATGGTGAAGGGTTCGCCATACGCCCTCAACGACATAGCGGTGCTGAAGCGTGACTTGGCATCGATGATATCAGTGAGGGTCAACGTGAATGGCGAGTACCTCATGACCTACCAGGCTGACGGTCTGATAGTGACCACGCCGACGGGTTCGACGGCATACAGCCTATCTAACGGCGGACCTATCATAACACCAGGCACGGGTACGCTGTGTATCACTGCTGTGGCACCACACAGTCTTAATGTGCGTCCTATCATACTGCCCGATACGGCAGTGATAACGATGAAGGTGGAGAGCCGCAGCCACAACTTCCTGGCAGCGGTGGACGGACGCAGCACCAGTCTCGACGAGAACACGGTGGTGAAGATAAGCAAGGCTCCGTATGCTGCACGTATAGTACGTTTCAACGAGCACAGATATTTCTCTACCCTGCGCGAAAAGATGATGTGGGGCATGGATCAGCGATGAGACTGCCCAATAAGACATATCCGACAAAGACCATCGTGAAGTGGCTGTGGCAGTCGTCGAGCGACAACCGCTTGCAGGCGATACTCAACACGGTGATAGGACTGCTACAGGTGGTGGTGAGCCTCGCCTCGGTATGGGCGGTGCAGAGAGCCATTGACATCGCCTCACACGACAGGGGCGGCAGCGTCATAACAGCAGTAGTGGTGATGGCATGTCTGGTGATATGTGGCTTTGCCCTCAACATCGCCTCAGTGTGGGTACGCAATATACTGGGTATAAAGGCGCAAAATCGTATGCAGCGACGCATGCTCGGCAGAATACTGCACTCTGAGTGGCAGGGACGCGACTCGATGCACAGTGGCGATGTGCTGAACCGCCTGGAACAAGATGTCAACAACGTGGTAACCTTTGTTGCCGAGACACTGCCCAATGCCGTTTCAGTCGTGGCATTGTTCCTTGGAGCATTCGTATATCTCTTTACCATGGACCACATGCTGGCGATGATAATCGTGGTGATGTTCCCATTATTCCTTGTGCTCAGCAAGATATACATGGGTAGGATGCGAAAGCTGACACGCGAGGTGCGTGAGTCGGACAGCATAGTGCAGAGCATACTGCAGGAGTCGGTGCAAAACCGTATATTGGTGAAAACGCTCGAGAGCGAGGACGAGATAGTGGACCGTCTGGGCGACCAGCACAGCATACTGCGACAGAAGGTGGTGAGAAAGACGCGTTTCTCAATATTGTCTAACCTCATCGTCAACGTGGGATTTGCATCGGGCTACTTGGTAGCATTCGGATGGAGCGCACTGCGACTGTCGGCAGGTTCGCTGTCGTATGGCGGCATGACGGCATTTCTACAGTTGGTCAACAAGATACAAAATCCTGCCCGTAACCTGTCACGACTCGTGCCACAGTTCGTATCCGTCTTTACCGCTGCAGAACGTCTGATGCTCTTTGAGGATATACCACTTGAGAGGAAGGGTGAGCCGCAGGAATTGAAAAGCCCTTGCGGAGTGCTGGTACACGATGTCACCTTTGCCTATGCCGACGAGCCGGACAAGAAGATTGTGGATCATCTGACATTTGACTTCAAACCAGGCACATGTACTGCCATAGTAGGTGAGACGGGTGCTGGCAAGACCACGCTGTTGCGCATGATACTGGCATTGATACGCCCTGACAGTGGCTTTGTGTATATGTATGACGCCCATGAGAGAATCGTCGCATCACCACTGACCCGCTGCAATATCACATATGTGCCACAGGGCAACACGATGCTGAGTGGTACGATACGCGACAACCTGCTGTTGGGCAATGTCGATGCTACGGACGAGGAGATGTATGCAGCTCTCGATGAGGCGTGTGCCGACTTCGTACGTGAACTACCTGACGGCCTCGATACCGAGATGTCGGAGCAGGGCGTGGGACTGAGTGAGGGACAGGCACAGAGAGTATGTATAGCAAGGGCACTGCTGCGTAACAGTCCGCTGATGATACTCGACGAGGCAACAAGTGCTCTCGACCCTGAGACGGAGAAGAAACTACTCAACAATATACTCGAAGAGCGCTCACATACGGTGATATTCATAACACACCGCCCTGTGGTGCTCAACTACTGCGATGCCTCACTCAACATGGAGAGGCTGCGTAGTGCACAATTCACAGTTCATAGTTGATAATGAGAAAAGGCATTCTAATATTTATGGCTGTCATAGTTATGACAGTGCTGTTCTCCACAGGATGTACGGAGAAGAATAGTGGAGGTAGCGACTCGCTGATGGCCGATACCCTGTTGGCCGATACTGTTGACTCTATATCAAAGGTGGTAGATAGTACACCTATGCCGAGTGCTGCCGATGAACTGTTTGACGACTTCTTCTTTAACTTTGCAGGAAGCCGTAAGGTGCAGTTGAGCCGCATAGTATTTCCCCTCACAAAGATGGAGAATGGCAAGAGCAGCGTCATCAGCAAGGATAAATGGCAGGTGGAGCATTACTTTATGAAGCAAGGTTACTACACGTTGATATTTGACAACAAGAAGCAACTTAGCATCATGAAGGACACCACGGTCAACGAGGCGACGGTGGAGAGAGTTTCCACGGCAAAGGGTAAGGTGACACAGTGGCATTTTGAGAGAGTCAGAGGACTGTGGAAGCTATGCAGTATCAGCGTGATACCGCTGAAACAGCATCCTGATGCTGCCTTCCTTATGTTTTACAACAGATTTGCTACCGACCAACAGTTTCAGCAGTCATCACTCACGGAGTATGTCACTTTTACGGGTCCTGACCCAGAGGATGACTTCTCGACTATGACAGGCGAGATAATGCCTGAGCAGTGGCCTATGTTTGCACCTTGGATGCCGTCAGGCACCATATATAATATAGTATATGGCAAGCAGACAGCCCATGTTGCATCGAACGTGCGATATTTTCTCGTGAGAGGTATCGCCAACGGCTTGCAGACCGACATGATGTTTGTAAGGCAAGGGGGTAAGTGGAGACTGAAGAAAGTGGAAACATAAAAAATGCATTAACCATATGTTGAAGGATGTCAGAGAGTATAGCTTGCTGAAGCACAACACATTTGCCATAGATGCTAAGTGTAGCCGTTACCTGGAGTATGGTACCATAGAGGAAGCACAGCAGGTGGCAGAGATATTGCATGAGGCAGGACAGCCGTATATCATAATCGGTGGTGGCAGCAATCTGTTGCTGACACAGGATTATGATGGCATCGTTGTACGCTCAGCCCTGAAAGGGATAAGTTTTGACGGCAACAAGATGATGTGTGGCTCAGGCGAGGTGTGGGACGATGCGGTGGCACGGAGTCTGCAACATGAGCTGTATGGCTTGGAGAACCTCTCGTTGATACCAGGCGATGTGGGAGCGAGTGCAGTGCAGAATATCGGGGCATATGGTATAGATGCACAGACATTTCTGGAAGAGATACATGCCGTAGAGATAGATACGGGAAAGATATGCACCATACCAGTGACAGATTGTAAGTATGGCTACCGTGACAGTCGTTTCAAACATGAATGGAAAAACAAATACCTTATCTGCGCCGTAACTTATTCACTGTCAAAGATGTTCTTCCCACGTCTTGGCTATGGCAATATACGTGCCGAACTGGATAAGAGGGGTATCAAAGAGGATAAGGTGACGGCACAGCAGGTGAGGGATATCATCATAGAAATACGCAATGCCAAACTGCCCGATCCCAAGGTGATGGGCAATGGGGGCAGCTTTTTCATGAATCCCGTAGTGGATGTTGAGGTGTACGAGAGGCTGGCACAACAATATCCCGATATGCCACACTACATGACTACTGACGAGACAAAGGTGAAGATACCTGCAGGCTGGATGATAGAACAATGTGGATGGAAAGGCAAAAGCCTCGGCAGGGCAGGGGTGTATGAGAAACAAGCCCTCGTGCTGGTCAACAGAGGTGGTGCCACGGGCAAGGAGGTTGTTGACTTGTGCAATGCCATCAGGGTTGATGTGTTCAATAAGTTTGGCATAATGATACAACCAGAGGTCAACATTATATGAAACTGACATTTCTCGGAACAGGCACATCGATAGGAGTACCCGCCATAGGTTGCAACTGCGAGGTATGTCGCAGTACTGATGCGAGGGACAAGCGCTTGCGCTCTTCTGCCATGATAGAGACGGAGGGTGGGCTGAGAGTGCTCATAGACTGTGGGCCGGACTTTCGCCAGCAGATTATACGTTACCGCTCGCCCTATGCTGCACCGAGTGATGACAGGGTGTTTTTTGACAAGATAGATGCCGTACTGCTGACCCACATACACTACGACCATGTCGGAGGTGCCGATGACCTGAGACCATTCGCTTGGTTTGGCGATGTCGATGTGTATGCTCAACGTGATGTCATCGATGGACTGCATCAGACCATGCCATACTGTTTCAAGGAGGTTCTGTACCCTGGAGTGCCCCACTTGAAACTGCGTCCCGTACGCTCTGGCACCCCATTTGTGATACGCCGTCCCTATGAGGAGACCGTCGATGCCTTTGTGGGCGGTTCGACACTTGATGGTGTGATGTCACACTATCGTACCAAGAGGCTCGTGCCAGCTGCTACCGACGAACTTGAGATAACTCCATTGGCGGTAATGCACGGCACGCTGCCCATACTCGGATATCGTATCGGCACGATGGCATATATCACTGATATGAAGGCGATACCCGATACCAGTCTCCCACTGCTTGATGGCGTGGAGACACTGGTGGTCAATGCCCTGCGCTTTGAGATAGAGCACCACAGCCATCAACTTGTGGACGATGCCATAAACTTTGCACGTAAGATAGGTGCCAGAAAAACATACTTCATACATCTCACACACGATATCGGAACCCATGAGTGGGCAAACTCCCAACTGCCAGAGGGATTTGAGTTTGCTTACGACGGTCAGACTATCGATTGTTGATGCTTACACTTTGTCAATTTTAAGGTGAAAAATTGATACTTTGTTAAGCAAATGAGGTAAAAAACATAAAAAGTGCATTTTTTTTTGAAAAAAAACGGCAAAATGTTATTGAGTTACAATAATTATTTGTAACTTTGCACTCGCAAAGAGGAAATAAGTATCTTTTTGATAAAAACGCCTATATATAATAAGGTAAGAGGATATATTTCATTATAACAACAACCAAAAAAAAAGAAAAAAGAAAATGAATGCACAGAAAGTGATTGAGAATCTTAAGCAGAGATTCCCTAACGAGCCAGAGTACATCCAGGCTGTATCACAGGTTCTTCCTACAATTGAGGAAGAGTACAACAAGCACCCAGAGTTTGACCGCGCTAACCTCATCGAGCGTCTCTGTATTCCAGATCGCGTTATCGAGTTCCGCGTTTCATGGGTTGACGACAAGGGCAACGTACAGACCAACATGGGTTACCGTATCCAGCACAACAATGTGATTGGTCCTTACAAAGGCGGTATCCGTTTCCACCGTTCTGTAAACCTCGGTATCCTGAAGTTCCTTGCTTTCGAGCAGACTTTCAAGAACTCTCTGACAACTCTCCCAATGGGTGGCGCAAAGGGTGGTTCTGACTTCTCTCCACGTGGTAAGTCTGACGCAGAGGTTATGCGTTTCTGCCAGGCATTCATGACTGAGCTCTATCGTCACGTAGGTGCTGACGAGGACGTTCCAGCAGGTGATATCGGCGTAGGTGGCCGTGAGGTAGGTTACATGTTCGGTATGTACAAGAAGCTCACACACCAGTTCACAGGTATGCTCACAGGTAAGGGCCTCGAGTTTGGTGGTTCACTCATCCGTCCTGAAGCTACAGGTTACGGTAATGTTTACTTCCTCCTGAACATGCTCAAGACTCGTAACATCGACATCAAGGGCAAGACTGTCCTCGTATCAGGTTCTGGTAACGTAGCTCAGTATACCACAGAGAAGCTTATCCAGCTTGGTGCTAAGCCTGTTACTCTCTCTGACTCTGATGGTTACATCTATGATCCAGACGGCATCACACGTGAGAAGCTCGACTACGTAATGGAGCTTAAGAACGTACAGCGCGGTCGTATCAAGGAGTATGCTGAAAAGTACGGTTGTAAGTATGTAGAGGGTGCTAAGCCATGGGGCGAGAAGGCTGACATAGCTCTTCCATCAGCTACACAGAACGAGATCAACGAGGAGGCAGCTAAGACTCTCGTAGCAAACGGCGTATTCGCAGTTTCTGAGGGTGCTAACATGCCTACCACTCCTGAGGCTATCAAGGTGTTCCAGGACGCTAAGATACTCTACTCTCCTGGTAAGGCTGCCAACGCTGGTGGTGTATCAGTATCAGGTCTTGAGATGTCACAGAACTCAGAGCGTCTGCGTTGGACTTCAGAGGAGGTTGACAACTACCTGCACCGCATCATGGACGATATCCACGCTAACTGCGTGAAGTATGGTACAGAGCCTGACGGTTACATCAACTACGTCAAGGGTGCTAACGTTGCTGGCTTCATCAAGGTCGCTAAGGCAATGATGGCACAGGGTATCGTATAATAAATACGACAATAAGAAAGCATTAAATAAAAAGGAGGTGTTGGGATAACAATCTCAGCACCTCTTTTGTCTTTTTATATAGAATGTCAGAACTTAACCTTAAAGACACAACGTTTCTCAACCTGATGCAGCGTCGCATCTTCAACGTGTTGATAATAGCCAACCCGTATGATGCCTTTATGCTCGAAGATGACGGTCGTGTGGATGAGAAGATTTTCTCAGAGTACATGCAGTTGGGACTGCGCTACCCGCCCTCATTCACTCAGGTATCGACGATAGAAGAGGCTGATGAAGCCCTCTCCGTCACTCAGTATGACCTTGTGATATGTATGCCAGGCAACGTTGATAACGATGCCTTTGACGTGGCATATGCCGTAAAGCAGATGTCGCCGCTCACACCGTGCGTGGTGCTCACGCCATTCTCACATGGCATCAGCCGTCGCATGCAGAACCTCGACCTCAGCATCTTCGACTATATCTTCTGCTGGTTGGGCAATACCGAACTGATACTTTCCATTATAAAACTTATAGAGGACCGCATGAACATCGACAACGATGTGCGTGAGGCAGGAGTGAAGTGCGTCTTGCTGGTCGAAAACTCTATACGCTTCTATTCGTCAATACTTCCACACCTGTATAAGTACATCCTTACGCAGAGTCTTAACTTTGCCACCGAGGCACTCAACTCGCAGGCAGAGATGCTTCGTATGCGCGGACGCCCTAAGGTGCTCCTCGCTCGTAACTACGAGGAGGCATGGAAACTTTATGAGAAGTATCAAGACAATATGCTCGGAGTAATCTCCGACAGCCGTTTTGACAAAGATGGCAAGGAGGATGCCAAGGCAGGACTCAAACTGCTTCATGATATCAGGGAGGCAGACGAGTATCTGCCACTGATACTACAGACGTCAGAGCCCGATGTTACCTCAAAAACTCAGGGCATACGCATACTCGACAAAAACTCCAAGAAGTTTGACGTTGACCTGCGTGATACCATTGCCGAGCATTTCGGCTTTGGAGATTTCCTCTTTCGCGACCCTGTCACCCGTGAGGTGATATGCCGAGTACGCAACCTCAAGGAACTTCAGGACAACATCTTCAAGATACCAGATAACTCCATGCACTACCATATCAGCCGCAACCACATGTCGCGCTGGTTGGCAGCACGTGCCATATTCCCCGTATCCGAGTTTCTTAAGCATATTACGTGGCACAAACTGCAGGATGTGGAGAAGCACCGTCAGATCATCTTTGATGCTATCGTGGCATACCGTCACATGAAAAATTTCGGTGTCGTAGCAGTATTCAATAAGGATCGCTTCGACAGCTATTCGCATTTCGCACGCATTGGCGATGGTTCATTGGGCGGCAAGGGTAGGGGACTCGCCTTTCTCGACAATATCATAAAGCGCCATAAGGAGTTCCATCAGTTTCCTAACGCCAAGGTGTATATCCCCAAGACGGTGGTGCTGTGTACTGACCTCTTCGATCAGTTTATGGACAACAACCACTTGTGGGAGGTAGCCCTCAGCGATGCACCAGATGAGCAGATACTTGAGGCATTTCTCCATGCTCAGTTGCCAGCATCACTGCTCGATGACTTCAGCACCATCATCGATGCTACGCAGAAGCCTCTCGCCGTACGCTCGTCATCCTTGCTTGAGGACAGCCACTACCAACCCTTCGCTGGTATATACAGCACCTATATGATATCATACTCCGACGATCGCAAGAAAATGCTTGCCGACCTTGCGGAGGCTGTCAAGGGCGTGTATGCATCGGTATATTATCGTGACTCCAAGGCATATATGACGGCTACCCAGAATGTCATCGACCAGGAGAAGATGGCAGTCATCATACAGGAGGTGGTGGGACAACAGTATGGCGACCATTACTATCCCAATATATCAGGAGTGTTGCGCTCGCTCAACTACTATCCTGTGGGTGATGAGAAGCCCGAGGAGGGCATCGCCTCTCTCGCACTCGGACTGGGTAGGTACATCGTGGATGGAGGACAGACCCTTCGAGTCTCACCATACCACCCTGCACAGGTCATGCAGATGTCCGAGATGGAGATAGCACTGCGACAGACGCAGACAAGTTTCTATGCTATAAATAACGGGACTCGAAGAGATGATCCGCAGGTGAATCACTTGGGCGTGGCAGAGTCTCGACTCATGGTGGCTGATGCCGATGGTTCGCTGCAGTATATCGCCTCCACCTTCGATCCCTACGATCAGGTGATACGACCAGGCTTGTACGAGGGTGGCAGAAAGATTATCTCCATGAATGGCGTACTGGAGCAGGGCGTATTCCCCCTGCCCGAGCTGATGCAACTGTCGTTGAGGCTTGGTGAGGAGGAGATGCGCCGTCCCGTTGAGATAGAGATGGCATGCAACATACACCCCGACAAGACGGGTTGCTACTACCTGCTGCAGATACGTCCTATCGTCGATTCCAAGCAGGAGCTCAACGAAGACCTCCTCGCCATACCCGACGGGGAGTGCATACTGCGCTCCCACAACTCTCTCGGTCACGGCATCATAGAGGGTGTGCGCGACATAGTATATGTCAAGACGGGCGATGACTACAGCGCTTCATGCAATGATGCCATCGCCGATGAGATACAGCGTATCAACCGCAGGTTCCTTGACGCACGTTCAGCAGATGATGTTTCTCAGGAGGAAAAGTCATGTGGCGAGGCAGGGTACATCCTCATTGGCCCAGGCAGGTGGGGCAGTAGCGACTCATGGCTTGGCATACCCGTCAAGTGGCCACATATCTCCGCTGCACGTCTCATAGTAGAGGAGATACTGCCCACCTACTATGTTGACCCCTCGCAGGGCACCCACTTCTTCCAAAACCTCACCTCCCTCGGCGTAGGCTATTTCACCATCGACGTCAACCACGACCGTGAGGGCAACCCGATTAGTAAAGTTAACGTTAACGATAACCTTGACAATTTCCATAACGCCTCGCTTGAGATACTCAATCATGCATATCTCGACTCACTCCCCGCTATCGAGGAGACGCGGTACGTGCGCCATGTGCGCCTGCCAGAGCCCTGCACCATCAAGATGGACGGCATGAAGCAAGAGGGAGTGGTGATAAGAGCGGCGACATAAAGTCCAGAATTATGATAATACCAAAAAGCCCAGGGGCGTGAGCCTCTGGGCTTCTCCTTTTCCTCTCCTCACGGAGAAAGGTACTTCCTCTGCCACGCCTCGTAGAAGTCGGGCAGGTCAAGGAGTTGGTTGCCGTCTTTGTCGATAAAAAGCTGGGTGGTGCTGCCCTTACAGCATAGGGCATTGTCACTCTCGCGGTATATCTCGTACTCAAAGTCTATGCGTGCGCCACGTTTGGGTACGTAGCGGGTATGTATGACGGCGATGTCATTGAGCCCCAGGGGGGCGAGGCACTTCACCTGTATGTCGTAGATGGGGGCAGGGGTGTGGTTCGTCAGCATAGTCTGGTAGTCTATGCCAGGGTAGTGACGGTTGAACGACTCCCTGCCGTCCTCGAAGTACTTCACGTAGTTGCCGTGCCATACGCACAGCATGGCATCAATCTCCGAAAACTTTACCCGTATCTTGCAAATGTCTTCCATTATTTAAAGAGTTTCTCGTCAACAGTTGCGCCGAGCTTATAGCCAGAGAAGATGTACTCGGTGTATGAGCCACCCTTCTGGTTGAGTCGCAGTGAACGCATCTCCTGCGCCTTGCCGTCGATGGTTACCACGAAGGAGGTGAACATCATCTTCTTTTGTGACGAAGGGGTGATGGTGAGCACCACGTTGGTGCCAGACTTTGCTATCTTCACGTCGCTGTTCTTTGAGAGGTCGGTCTGTCCGCCATTGAATATCGCCTCGAGCACATCGTGGAATGTCTTGTAACGAGAGTCGGTAGCGGCATTGGTCTTTGCCTTGAGCGGTCCCTTCTTCATGGTGAAATTGTTGCCATTCATGATGAGGGCGTCCTTGCCGTTGACTATCGCCACCTTGCCGCCATTCTTTACTGACAGTGTGCCAGCCACCACCTTGTCCTTGGTTGATGCCGTCTTGTGCACCGTGCGTGTAGCGGTAGCTGTGAGTGATGTCACGTTCTTATACTTTGCCACAGCCTTCTTGAAGTCCTGGCTCTGCGCCATAGCGCAGAAAGTAACAAGTAATAATGAAAAAGTAAAAAGTAGTTTCTTCATATCTTTTTTGTTTTTTTTCTTTACACGAATTTTCCTTAAGATTATGTTTTAATTAGTTAAATTCGTTTCAGTCTTCAATATCTCGTTGCAAGTGTATCTCGCCGTCATCACCACGCCGTGCAGTCCGTGCAGCATGAGGCTCTGCCCTGTGAGGAAGAGGTTGGGCAGCGGTGTCCTTGGTGAGAGTATCGTGCCCAGCACGTTGCTGTAGTCCTTGCGGAGTCCGTAGGCGCTGCCACAGGGCGAATTGTTGTACGTGTAGTAGGTCAGTGGGGTGGAGGTGTAGCTCCTCTCTATCATGCCCGTCAGCCCTGGTATCACCTGCTCGGCAAGGGCCAGGCACTGGCGACTTATGTTGTTTTTCATCTCCACGTAGTCATCACCACGCTTTCCTGGCGTCTTGTCAGCCCAAGGCTCTACGCATTCCCACTTCATCGGGGTCAGGATGTCGAGTACATTGGCATAATCGTTATCGTAGCGAAGCGTATCGTACTCCGTAGGAGTCGGGCAACTCACCAACACGCCCTTCACCTCGTGCCTGTCTGGCTCTACCGCTATATTATTCCATACATCGTCGGTGGTATATACGAACTTATTGTGGTTGAAGTATTTAAGTGCGTTTGGCTTGAGTTTTAGTTGCAGGGTAAACATGCCGCATGTATTCTTCATCGTCGTCATGCGCATGCGGAATATCTTCTTTATCATGCGGCTCTCCTTTATGAGGTTTACCGTCACGGCGGGGTGGGCGTCAGAGATAAAGGTGTCAGCCTCAAACTCCCTGCCGTCGCTGCATATCGCCTGAGTTATCCTGCCATCCTCCTCCCTCAGCTCCGTCACGTCGGCGCTGCATACTATCTCGCCACCACACTGCTCTATCTGGTCTGTGAGGCGCCTTACCAGCATGTTGCCGTCGCCACTCAGTCGCCAGCTGCTCTCTATGAAGCTGCCGTTGCCGTGGGCAAAGGTAAAGAGGGGCAGCGTCTTCTTGCGTAGCTCCATCTTGAGGCTTGCTCCGCTGATGATGCTGATAAGCAGTTTGCTGTGTATGATGGAGCTTAGATATTCGTATGCATTGGTCTGCTGCAACCACTGTTCGTCGGTAGTCTGCAGCATCTCCACATACTTCTCCAGTCCCATGCGCTCCTCTGGGAAATGCTTCGCCAGTTCTTCGACGAAGTTCTCGTATCCCTCCTTGAAGCGGTACGTCCTGCCTCCTATCGTTATCTCGTCGAAGCCCTCTGGGTCGAGCCTCTGCCAAGGCAGGTCGAGCAGCCCCAGTTCCTTGAAGGCATCATGTAGCGGCTGTCCCTCATCCAGTCCGCCCACGTAGTGCAGACCCGTGTCGAGCATGCACCCCTGGCGTTTATAGCTCTGCATACAGCCTCCTGGCTGCCACTGCCTTTCGAGCACCAGCACCCTCTTGCCTGCACGGCTCAGCGTCACTCCGCATGCCAAGCCACCCAGTCCGCTACCTATTATAATAACGTCGTACTTCACTTTATGGGTGCAAAGTTACGAATTTTAATTAAGAATTAAGAATTAAGAATTAAGAATTATATCGCTTTTTCAAGTTTTTTAGTAATAGTGCCGAGTGTATTATAGCTATGTTATGGCATCTTTCCGAGGACATGCGGGATGCGCTCTACTGCATGTGAAGACTAAGCATCAGAATCTCAAAGCATAGCAACTATCAAAAATTAACTGGTAAATTTTAAAAATTAACCGGTTAATTTCGCAAATTAACTAGTTAATTTTACGCAGAAGCTAAGCAATAGCATGTTGAAACCATATATCCACATGGGGAAACCCAGCCTCTGCAGGCAGAAATATATCTTGGTGCATAACATTCTCTTCGTATGTTTTTCCCCTTTTGTTTGGAGAAAAGAAAAATAAATGGTAACTTTGCCGACAAACAAAGAAATGGATAGACTATGAACAAGATGAAAAGAAGGATGCTTTACATGTTGCTCCTGTCACTGGCGTGCATCGGTGCGTGGGCAGGGGAGTATGATAAGTATTATGAGGCTCTGCCAGTGAAGGTGACCCAGGTGACGGTGCCTGTCATACCAGCTAACGAGGTGAGTGTGGCGGAGTGTGGCGGAACGGGTGACGGTGTGACGCTCAACACGGAGGCTTTTCGCAAAGCGATAGACCGCATGACGGAGCTGGGAGGCGGCAAGGTAGTGGTGCCACGAGGTGTGTGGATGACGGGTCCGATAGAGCTGAAGGACAACATCGAACTGCACGTGGAAAAGGGGGCGATGATATACTTCACACCTGACAAGAGGGAGTACTTGGGGCATAGTGACAGGGAGGAACGGGTGCTACCTTGTATATATGCCATGAAGCGCAAGAATATAGCTATTACGGGTGAGGGCACGATAGACGGCAATGGCAGCCAGTGGCGACCTGTGAAGCGCAACAAGCAGAGCGACGTGGAGTGGAAGCAATACCTCTTTATGGGGGGCACGGTGACTGATGACGGCACACTGTGGTACCCTTGGCAGTTGAAGAGCAAATACCCTGACATAGTGGATGACCCCAAGGGATATGAGAACACGCGAAATGACCTGATAAGGTTGTATGGATGTACTAACGTGCTGATAAAGGGCATCACGGCGCAGAATGCGCCACGCTTTCATGTGCACCCCTGCAACAGCCGTAACGTGATAATTGACGGCATAACGGTGCGCTGTCCGTGGAATGCGCAGAATGGCGACGGCATAGACTTCTCGGACGTGAACGTGGGACTGATAGTCAATAACACAGTAGATGTGGGTGACGACGGTATATGCATGAAGAGCAGCGTAGCAAAGAAGGATACGCCGGCGAGCGGATGTGAGGACATAGTGGTGCAGGACAATACGGTGTATCATGCGCACGGCGGCTTCGTGCTGGGTAGCAATACCACCAGCGGCATACGCAGGATGGTGGTGAGGCACAACCGCTTCTCAGGGACTGACACAGGACTGCGCTTCAAGAGCGGACTGGGCCGAGGTGGCAAGACGGAGCAGCTGTATATATCGGACATAGTGATGAGCGACATCGCAAAGTCGGCGATAGTATTCCAGTGTGACTACAGCGACCACGATGCTGACGGCACATCGAAGAGGTCGAAGATACTGACGGAAAAACAGATGAAACGCAAACCTGAGTTTCAGGACATACACATAAACAACGTGATATGTCGAGGATGTAGGACAGGCATCAAGGCAAATGGACTACAGGGTATGCAGTGCGTCCATGACATAGAAATAAATAATGCCACCATAGTATATACTAAGGAGGCACAACAGATAGACACCTCCACTACAGACATCAAGATGACCGACGTGAGGCTGGTGAGCGATAAGATGAAAAAGAAATAGAGTGGGGTGGTGAAAAGGACTCGTTAAAGCCTGTTGATGAGGCAGAGCACTACGCTCCAATGGGAGATGGCGCCAAGGAGCACGAAGACGTGCCAGATAGTGTGGAAGTGTCGCTGTCTGTCGTGGGCAAAGAAATAGGTACCACTGGTATAGAATACTCCTTCGGCTATGAGAAAGGCTATCGCGAGCCATGAGAGACGCACAAAGACGGGTTCGATGACGAGCAACACGCTCCATCCCATGACGAGATAGAGGGCGAGGGAGAGTTTGGGATACTTGCCGAGGGCAAAAATCTTGTAGAAAGTCCCACCGATGACTGCTGCCCATTGTACTCCGAATACGGTCCATCCTAACCATCCGCCTACCACACCGATGCATACGGGGGTATAGGAGCATGCTATCATGACGTATATGCTGATGTGGTCAAGTTTGCGTAGCACCTCCTTTGCCATGCCAGGGTGCAGCCAGTGGTATATGGTGCTGCTGAGAAACATGAGAAACATGCCGACAATGAAGAAGATTACGCCAAACGCCATCTCCCATCCTTGATGGACGGCAGGCCACACCATCCAGATGCTGGACAGTGCGAAGACGGCGCCGATGAGGTGCGTCCACGTGTTGCCGAGTTCCTCTTTCTTTGGTAGACTCATAGCTTCCTTATTCTCCCTTGATGCGATTTTTTACTATTTCTGTTATTTCGTCATAGGTGAGAGTATCGTTTGGTGTTACAGGTGGGAGATACTCTACCTGAATGTGGCAGGGCTGTATGAAGCGTGTGCCACGCTTGAGCATGCGGTATGCTCCTGTGAGACGCACTGGGACGATGGGCACATTAAGCTCCTTGGAGAGGATGGCAAAGGTTTTCTTGAACTTGCTGAGTTCTCCAGTGCGTGTGCGTGTGCCCTCTGGGAATATCATGATACTCTTACCCTGACGCAGTACCTTGGAGAGTTTGAGTATAGAGTCCTTGAGGCGTTTGTTTTCCATTAGGATGATATTATGACGGCTGGCGAAGTATCTGCGTACCTTGCCCTGTACGTGCTCCTCTGTAGCATAGAAATAGATGTCGCCAATCTGACTCTTTGGCACACCAGCCATAGCGAGAGGTGCATCGAGGAAACTCTGATGGTTGGGGGCGAGGATGAATGGTCCGTTAGCAGGGATATTCTCCACACCCTTGACACTCATGCGGTTGTAGATTCTGAAGAATGTCTTGAAGAGATTTTCTATGATGATATGGCTTGCTCCTGATGTGGGGAGCTGCAGACTATCGTCTGTCTCCTCGCTGGTGAGTATGGTGTGCCAGTCGATATTCTCTATCTCACGGCGTGTCTGTCCCTGTGATATCTTCTCGGCGAGTGAACTGATATCCTTGTAGTCAGCCATGGTGTCGGCATTGATAGTCATGCCGAAGGTCTGCTCTATGAAACCTTGCAGGCTCACTCTGTCGAGAGAGTCAAAGGCGAGGTCTGTCTCGATATGGTCAGTAGGGTTGACTGAAATCTTCTTCTCGTCTTCGATATACTCCTTGAGTATGCGGTATGTCTCGCTCTCTTTTTCTGATGCGACATTGGTAGCTTGCTGCTCATCTTTTCGGGTCTCGTTTACGTTTCCGTCGATAATTTCCTTGAGTTTGAAGCGCTGCAGCTTGTCGAGTTTGGTGCGTGGCAAGTCGCCGTTGAAGACTGTGATGTTCATAATCTTCTTGTAGTTCTCGACAGTCTTGTTGTAGGGCTGTATCACCTTGGTCTTGAGTTCTTCTTCAGTAGTCTTTTCGTCCTGTGGTACTATGATAGCCCATAGCATATCGTTCTTTTCCGTTACGGCAACCTCTTTTACGAGTTCGTCGTACTTCTCAAGTTGAAATTCTATTTCGTACGGTTGTACGTTCTTGCCGTTGGAGAGCACGATTATCTCTTTGCTTCTGCCAGTGATATATACCCTTCCCTTATCGTCGAGTCGTGCGAGGTCACCTGTGTGGATAAATCCGTCACTGTCGATGACGTCAGCAGTCTCCTTAGGACGGTTGTAGTAACCCATCATGACATTAGGACCCTTGGCACATAGTTCGCCGTTTACTATCTTGCACTCTACAGATGGGAGTGGCAGTCCCACGCATCCTGGTATGATGTCGCCAGGACGAGTGAATGATATGATAGGTGCTGTCTCGGTCATGCCATAACCCTCGAGCACGTCAAGTCCGAGGGTGCGCAGTCCCACGCCTATCTCGAGGTCGAGCGATGCTCCTCCGCTGACGCAGTAGTCGAGGTTGCCACCCATCTTGTCGCGTATGCTCTTGAAGATAAAGCGTGAGAGGGTGCGGTTGTTTGCCTTCTTGCATATATTAAAGAGCGCGCGCGTGATCCACTTCTCATCGATTTTCTTCTTGATGCCGTTGTAGAGTGTCTGCCACAGACGTGGTACGCCGACAAAGATGGATATCTTGCCTCGACACAGTGTCTGCATGATGTCAGGACCTGACAGTGATGGACATATAGCTACGCCGCCACCCTTGAGTATAGGAGCGATGACGGTGCCCATGAGGGGCAGTATGTGGTGCAGGGGCAACAGTATCATGGTACGGCGTTTGGGAGTGAATATCTTCACTTCTTCCGATACACCGCGTATATTGGCAAAGATATTGCTGAAGGAAAGCATGACACCCTTTGGCGACCCCGTAGTGCCTGAGGTGTAGCATATTAGTGCTACGTCGCTCATCTCTGGTTGGTAGTCCTCGGCGCTGGTATCGACCTGCTTGCGGCATATCTCGCCGAAAGTCTCGAGGTTGATGACCTTTGTGTCGGCTCCTGCTGCCTTGATGGCTGCCTCGGTGGTGACGAGGTTGGCAGGTGAGGTGATGAGACACTCGGGTTTGCAGTCATTGAGTATATATGCGAGGTCGCTGACTGTCGATGTGGCATCAACGGGTACAGCAATGCCACGCTTCTGCCAGATGGCGAAGATGGAGTATATCCACTCCTCGCGGTTTTCGCTGAAGATGATACACTTATCAGTCTGCTTTATTGGCAGATTGAGTGCTACGGCTGAGATGTTGTTGATGAGTTCCTTATAGCTGATGTCCTTGTCACCAGCCATGATAGCAATCTGATTGAAATCCTTAATCATTCTCTTTACCTTTGTATGCTTTTTTTGATAATATGCGAAAAAGTAAGAAATTATTTTTCGTCATGCAAAGGTACGAGATTTTGATTTAATGAGAATAAAATTGTTCTATATTTCTACAAGCGGGATGTTGTATGTTTAGATTTCTTAACATATTATATCTATGTACACACATCAGAAACTTAAGCCGAATCCAAGACGTACGGCATTTTTCGGTGCAGTCGTCTTCTCATTGTAGTTGAGACGGCGCACATAGTCTATGCGGAAGAATTTCAGAATGTTGTGCAGTCCTACTCGCAGTTCGGCATAGGGTTCGCCGCTGTCCATCACAGTGCATCCTTCTGGCATCTCCATGAGCATGCCGTCGTGGCTGTTTTGGGGTAGGGTAGGGTTGTTCTTGTCGCTGAGGGCTCCCCACAGTACGTTGACGCCGATGTGCTCGCGCCACTTGAGGCGCTTGAGGAGTGGTATGCGGTTGAGTATCTTGCCCTGCAGGTCCCACTCTGCCATGAGACTGGCATAGCGGTCGTTGAGAAATTCCATGTCGGTGACGAGGCTGAAAGTCTCGCGCTGGCGTATGAGCGAAGGATTGGCAGCTGGTGCCATAAGGAGTGGGAATGGCACTTTGCTCCACTGTATGCCACCCTTAAGCCACATGTCTATCATGCCACAGTTTTTCACCCAGAAACGCTTGTATATGCTTGCCTCGGTGACGTGATAGTTGTAGTCGCCTCCCATGAAACCACGCATGCCGATGGTATGCTTGAGTTTGAAGATAGGTGCCTCGTGGTTGAGGGGGAAACGCTGCTGCTTGGAGTTCATATATTGCTGCCCTGGTGAGAATGTCACCTGCACGTAAAACTCCGAGGTGCGGTAACTGCCGTGGTCCCAGTAGTTGTCAACAACTGGTTGTGGTGAATCGGCAAATGGCTGTTGTGGATCCGTAGCCGGTTGTGGTGCTAACTTGTTATAGTGTAGTTCGCCCACTGCGGTACTTTTCTCAAACTTAAATCCGCCGAGCAGGGCGAGTCCCCACGAGTTTTCGTGTTCATAGCTTATCTCCTGACGGTTGTGCAACGCCATGTGTCGCACCTTGTCCCAGCGTATAGAGGCAAAGAGGTTATCCTTGTCGAGTTGGCTGAACTTGTCTGATGCTGACGATATGTCCCGCGATGTGGTGAAGGTGAGGTTTTTGCGTGGAAACTCTTGTGGCAGGTATGCCTTTTTGTTGAATGTATATGTGACGGTGCCACTGTAGTAGTTCTTGTGTGACTTGAAGCCGTGAGCCACATATCCTTTAAAGAAGAGGTGTGGATGGAGGTTGGCAGTAGTCTGGAACGCGGGTTTGAAACGTAAACCGTCTATCTCATTGCTTGATATGAAGGAGTTGACGGGGCCGAGGTCTATCTTGCTGGGGTTATCACTCTTGGATGTCTCGACATAATTTTCCAGTATCGCCTTCATAAATACTATAGCCCATCCAAAGTGCTTGGTGTTCTTGATACCCTTGATGAAGTTGTCCATCTCCGCCTCGCCGTGCGTGAGTTGTATGTCACGGTTGTCAGCCCAATACTCTTTTGAGCGCATCTGTGCATAGGGATCGACCAGTTCCTTTGCTTTGCCGCGGAATATCTTTTTGTCGATGGGCTCGAAGGAGTAGTCGGAACGTCGTGAGGTACGTGTGATGAGGAAGTTGTCAAACTTGCCGGTGAGCGACATCTCGACAAGCATGTCGTTGGTGTTGAGCACCCATTGCCCGTCAGGCATCTGTACGTACTCCTGGTCTATCGCCATACTCTTGACGAAATTGATATCTGAGCGATGCGGTATGCGCAGGCTTACCTTCTTGACATGCAGCACGGAGTCTTTGGTGATGTACAGGTTGCCATTAAAACCAAAGTCCTGCTGGTTGTTGGGGGTAAAGGTGACACAGATACATGAGTCTTTGTCTATCTTCACTGTGTCGGTGAGATAGTAACGATAGAAATTGATAGCATTGTTGGCTATCGGCGAGGTGAAGTGCTGGCGCAGTATGCGTACCTGTTCGTCGTATATATCGACCTCGCTGAATATGTCCTTTGCCAGCGCAGTAAACAGGTCGCCAGTCTCTATGAGGTCATTGATACCACTCTCTTTTTCTGCCTCAACGATGGTCTTCTCGTCCTTAGGGTCCTGACGGTAGTAGTATCGTGACACCTTTTCCGTAGTTATTACGGGCAGTACGTATTTATCGGTGATAGGATTCTTCTCTACCTGTTTTCTTAGGTATTCTTTTTTAGCATATATGCCTGAGTCGAGGGCATGTTCGCTCAACTCATTCAGTGCTATAGTCAGTTTCTCGTAGTTGCGATATTGATAGTAGGAGTTTACCTCCAGTTTGTTTTGTTTCTTGGCGGCGATGACACGTTTCATAAAGGCCACTGCAGGATTATCCTTGCGGCTGTACTTACGTTTTTTTGATTTTACGACGACCTCGTTGAGGGCGCGTACGTCAGTACGTAGGCGTATAACGATGTAGTCCTTGCTGTTTTCGCTTATTGACAGGTTCTGTGATTTATATCCCACAGCGGTAAATGTGAGTTTCCATCCATTGTGACGTGGTATGGTGAAGTGACCGTTCTGGCCAGTGACGACTGACAGGTGGTGTCCACGATATGTTACTGTCACTCGTGGTATGCTGTCACCAGTCTGTGCATCGAGCACTATGCCACGCAGATTATGCGCCACAGCACAGAGAGTGGTGAGTAATAAGCAAAATGTGGTAATAAGTATCTTGTGCATAAAAATAAATTTTGTACTCCTTTCAATTTGTCATAAAAATATCAACTGTCAACCGCCTCAGTCCTCCATCTCATCTGCAGGATACCCTCCCATTTCGCGTATTGCATTTTTGAGCATGGTGTACTGCTGATAGAGGTTGTTGACAGGTTTCTCGTCCTGGGTATAGTCGTGCATGGGCGACTTCAGGTAAAAGCTGAGGAAACGCTGTATGCCACTCCTTCCGGCACGTGCTGCGAGGTCTATGAGCAGGCAGAGGTCCAGACACAGCGGAGCAGCGAGTATGGAGTCTCGACACAGGAAGTTGATTTTTATCTGCATGGGGTATCCCATCCATCCAAAGATGTCGATATTGTCCCATCCCTCCTTGTTGTCACCACGTGGCGGATAGTAGTTTATGCGCACCTGGTGGTGGTAGTCGGCATAGAGGTCAGGTTGTTTCTCTGCATCGAGTATGGTACTCAGCGTTGACAGCTTGCTCACCTCCTTGGTACGGAAGTTGTCGGGCTCGTCGAGCACCAGTCCGTCGCGGTTGCCCAGTATGTTGGTGGAAAACCATCCTGCGAGTCCCAGGCAGCGAGTGCTCAGTATTGGTGCAAAACCTGATTTTACCAGTGTCTGTCCTGTCTTGAAGTCCTTGCCTGCTATCGGCATGTGCATCTTCTCTGCCAACTGCCACATGGCGGGTATGTCAATGGCGGTGTTGGGTGCTCCCATGATAAATGGTGCTCCCTCGCTGAGAGCTGCATAGGCGTAGCACATGGATGGCGCGATATTCTTGCGGTCGTCATCCCTCATGGCTTGCTCGAGGTGCTCTATGGTATCATGCACCTCCATGTTGACAGGCACATATATCTCTGTTGAAGCAGCCCACAGCACCACTATGCGCGAACATCCCTTCTCCTTCTTGAATGTCCTGATGTCCTGGCGCAACTGTTCTACCATATCCCAGCGTGTGGCACACTGTTTTACGTTGTCGCCGTCGAGGCGCTTTGCATAGTTCTTGTCAAAAGCTGCTGCGAGGGGCACTATCTGTTCGAGTTCGTCCTTGACGGGCATGATATCCTTCTCATCAAGCACTTGGCAGTACATAGCCGACTGAAAGGCGTTTTGCGGATATACATCCCATGTGCCAAAGACGATGTCATCAAGTTTGGCTATTGGTACTATATCGTTGTATGCCAGGTATTTGGTGCCCGCATTGGTGCTTACGCGTATCTTGTCGTACTGAGTCAGCGCTCCCACTGCCTTTGCCAGATGGCGACGTGCCATCAGCACACCAGTGATAAATGTGGTGGCAACGGCTCCGTTACCCACTATCATTATTCCCAGTTTGCCCTCAGCGGGTTTTATGTTGAAAGTATTCATGCTATATTTTGATGTCTTTTTTTAGTCCGTTCGTGATGAGTATAGTGTTACATCCTAATGATTTTGCAGGGTTGATATCTTTTTCCAACGAGTCGCCCACCACGGTAATGTCCTGAGGTAGCAGTGGAGTGGGAGAGTGGCGTCCGAGAGCCTCTATGGCAAGTTGCCATATTCGTGGGTCGGGTTTGCGTATGCCCACCTCTGCCGATTCTATCACCTCGGCAAAGTACTTGTCCAATCCCATCTCCCTCAGCACGGCGTGTATGTTGCCGTAGAAGTTGCTCACCAGCACCATGGGACATCTGTATTTGTCGGCTATCTCCTGCAGCACCTCCCTTGACTCGGCTATCACCTGCAGCGTTTCATCATACAGGTCATCGGTGAGTTGCTTGGCGAGGGTGTCGTTGGTGTCGTCAGGGCCTGTTTTTATGCTTAGCAGCTGTAGTGCTATCTTCTTGCTGAGCGTATTGTAAAATGTGTCGCTCGGCAGTATTATGCCTCCCTCACCGAGTTTTCGTTCTGTTGTTACGTATGCCTCCCAGAACTGTTCCCATGTGATGGGTACATTATGTCTCTCGTACGCTCGCCATATCACCTTGCTCCAGTGTTCACCGCGTGTGTCGAGTGTTGCGCCATAGTCAAAGAGGAAGCCCTTCATATAGCTCTCTGCATATATTTTCGTGACGGTGCTGCATGTATTTAGCTATCAGCATCAGCACGGTGATTTCAAATACCGGACTTATCCATGGCACGTTGCACAGGCAACCTATGTACAGCACTATGGCTCTCCAGTTGTACGACACGATATTAGTATATTTCATCAGCGGACGGCTCATGCGGCAGAAGTCCTCGCGCCATTGCTGTGGTACGTTGTCTATACTGCCGTAGCGCTGTATGAGTGCCTGCCTGAGTCGCTGGAAGTGGGGCGTGGATCGCTCCTGCTTGCGACAGTATGCGGCGTAGTTGGCAAAGAACAGCATACCAGTGAGGTTGCGCTCCGCCTTGTATTGCTCATATACGTCATGCTGACTCTCGTAGGTGTCGAGTTCGGCCCCCTCCCTGCCGTTGAGGAAGTATAGGTGTATGTTGCGATAGTAGTCTGCCATGCGGCACTGGAAGTTGTGAGCACCAAATCCTGCTATGCAGCAGAGCAGAAAGAACCATCCTCTCCAGGGCGTCTGTGTGAAGGGTATGCTGACATCCCACAGCCTCCACGTCAGGGCGACGTATATGCATATAAACCAAAACTCCGTGGCAAAGCCGTCGAGTATGCGTCCTGTGATGCTCTTCTTGCCCGTCATGCGTGCTAACTGCCCATCGGCTGAGTCGAGAAAGTTTGCAGTCATGAGCAGTAGCACACCCCATACGTTGTGCATCACGTCAGCGTAGTGAAACATCCATGCTGCACCTCCCCCTATGAAGTACGACAGTATGGTGACGGCGTTGGGACTCCATCCTGCCTTCTTGAAAAACAGGGCGAAGACGAGACCTATCGGACGTGTGAAGTATATGTCGATATTCTCTTCTGTGTCTCGTGACTTGTATGTTGAACGCAGCAGTTCCCTGAACTTGCTCATGTCATCATTCTCTTGAACCTCTCTTGAACTCTTGAACCAGCGCGAAGCGCGTTTGAACTAGCGAAGTGTTTGAACCATCTCCGCTATCGCCTCTGCGGCCTCTTTTCTGCATGACGCAAACGATGGCCAGTCATTGAGGTCTATTATGTGTATCTCGCCGTCGGCGCCTATTATGGCATCGCCGCCATATACCGTGATGCCAGCCTCCCGTGCCATATCCTGTGCCATGCCTCTGAGGGTGTCATACCCTGATGGCGAGAAGAATGTGGTGCCTCTTACGCCGTAGAATTTTACGTGCTCTCCCTCATAGTGCTTCTGCATGACGTATGAGTCTATACCTCGCTTGTGGAGCATGGCGACAGTCTCGCGCACCTCTTCCTCAGTGGCACAGTATGTCACATCGCCTTCTCCCTCACTGCACTGGTCTGTGCGTTTTACCCACAGGGGTGGTGTATTGTCGTCCGAGGTGATGTATCTGCGGTGGTTGCAGTATCTTATGGCGTCTGAGGTATTGATGCATGTCTTGTCCTGCAGTATGTTGAGTGCCTCTTCGCTCCTCGCCATCGACAGGTAGCGTCCAGCCTCCTTCGCTATGCCCCCTTCGAGCAGTTTCTCCTCTGTCATCACATCGACGTCATAGCCCCTGTCTCTCAGTTGCTGCAGTGTGGCATCGAGTATAGCCTTGTCTTTTTCTACACTGCCTGGTGAGTATCTCTTGGCACGGTATATCCCCACGATACGTCTTTGGCGCAACCATTCCTCGGCTTTGTCGATGTCGCTCTTGTGGTCTATGTCCATCACCTTTCCCAGTGGGTATGCCAAGAGGGTGTGGCCATCGGCTATGAGTTCTCTCTGATAGTTCCTCATACGACTCATGCCACTCTCCACACAGCGTCGTAGGGTGCTGAGGGTGCGTGAGGTGAGTCCGTATATGCCTGCCGAGATGTATGCCTCTGTATCATCGCAGTCGTCTTGAAATGCCGTGATGCGTGCCATCGCCTCGCCGTCATGCCTGTCTGTCATCACGTACAGCGGTTTCTCATCGTCACAGTAGTCTGTCACTGCCATGATGCCGTCTGCCGTGGTGTGGCTCAGCGCCTTGACGTACTCTCCAAACTTTCGTTCGTCGAATATAGTATCGACAGTGGTGATTATCCATCTGTCGCCCTCCAGCAGTGGCGCTATCTCGTAGAGGGAGTGCATCGAACTGCTTGTCGTCTTCCTTACGTGTCTCAGTGGCAGCCCGTTGTGCTCCATCTCCTCCAATAGCTTGCCCACCTCTGGGTAGAGCTCATTGGTTATCACCACGATGTCCTCCGCCTCATTGTCCATGAATATACGCACCAGACGTCTGAGGAGCGTCTCGCCATTGATCTTGATGAGTGGTTTGGGCACTGTGATACCCTCCTCCCTCAGTCGTGAGCCTTCTCCTGCTGCAATGATGGCATATCTCATATTGTCGTGGCGTCCTTGCTTTTTTGCGTATGCAAAGTTACACATTATTTATAACATAAAGTAATGTTGCACATTTTTTTTGGAAAAATTTGGTCGTTTCGCAGAAAATTATTACTTTTGCACCCAAATTGATAACTACACGCAGGATGAATAAGTCATACACATCTTATTATTACTTCTGGTTTTACTTTGCAGGACACTGTGAAGCGGGAAGTTGCGTGTAAAGTTCAACTTAAGATTTAAAGCATAACGATATATAAAGTTTTTGCAACATCCCGCTTAGTTTACAACTTGGCGGGATTTTTTTTGACAGATATATTTTTTTTTATAAACATAGTCCATACAGATGAAGAGAATAGCTATACAGGGTGAGGTGGGAAGCTTCCACGACATTACGGCACACAAGTATTTCGAGGGCGAACAGATGCAAATCGTATGCTGTAACACCTTTGAAGAGGTCTTTGACCACATGAAGGCCGACCCCACCATGATAGGCATCATGGCGATAGAAAATACTATTGCGGGTTCGCTGCTCCACAACTATGACCTGCTCCGCCAGTCGGGCATGACCGTGGTGGGCGAGTACAAGACCCACATATCTCACTGCATCTGCGCACTGCCAGGACAAAGTCTCGACTCCCTCTCCGAGGTGCGTTCTCATCCTGTAGCGTTGGCACAGTGTCAGAGGTATCTCAGCAAGCACACCAATATGAAGATTGTGGAGTGCGACGATACAGCAGGTGCTGCAAAGTGGATAGCCGAGACAGGCGCCGAGGGCACAGCTGCCCTCTGTCATGCTGATGCAGCACGCCTGTACGGCCTTGAGGTGCTCGAAGACCAGGTGGAAGATAACCCTCACAATTTCACACGATTCCTCATCATGAGCGACGTGCGCAAGGCCGACTTTCTGCGTGCTCTCAACGAGACCGACAAGGCAAGCATCGTGTTCTCACTGCCCCACGAGGAGGGATCGCTCTCACAGGTGCTCAGCATACTGTCCTTCTACAGGATCAACCTCACCAAGATACAGTCGCTCCCCATCATAGGCAGAGAGTGGGAGTATCTGTTCTATGTCGATGTGACCTACGACGACCTTACACGATATCGTCAGAGCATCGATGCCATCACACCACTCATACGCGACCTCACCATACTCGGCGAGTATAAAGCAGCAAAATAACTCTCCCTTGAACTTTTGAACTTTTTTGAACTAGCACCGCAGGTGCGTTTGAACTGTAAACCGTAAACCATAAACCCCAAATATGATAAAACCAGCTGACAGACTGTCGTTAGTGCAGGAGTACTACTTCAGCCGCAAACTCAAGGAAGTGGCACAACTCAATGCCGAGGGTAAGGATATCATAAGCCTCGCCATCGGTTCGCCTGACATGCCACCATCACCCCAGACCATCGATACCCTCTGCAAGGTGGCATACGACCCCACTGCTCATGGCTACCAGCCTACGGTGGGCATACCGGAACTGCGTGAGGCAATGGCGTATTTCTATAAAAGGTGGTACAACGTTGATCTCGACCCCAAGACCGAGATACAACCCATGATAGGCTCCAAGGAGGCGATACTCCACGTCACACTCGCACTGTGCAATCCTGGCGACGAGGTGCTGGTACCTAATCCGGGATATCCCACATATACCTCGCTGAGCAAAATACTGGGACAGAAAATCGTCAACTACGACCTGCTGGAGAGTGACGGCTGGCAACCAGACTTCGACACCCTCGAGAGTATGGACCTCAGCAAGGTGAAAATCATGTGGACCAACTACCCCAATATGCCTACGGGTGGCAATGCACGAAGAGCAACATACGAGCGCTTGGTCCAGTTTGCCAAGGACCATAATATCGTAGTGGTCAACGACAACCCCTACTCATTCATCATCAATGACAATCCTCAGTCCATCCTCCAGATACCTGGCGCCAAAGACTGCTGCATAGAGTTCAACTCCATGTCCAAGTCCCACAATATGCCTGGATGGCGAGTGGGCATGGTGGCTACCAACAGCGAGTTTATCTCATGGATACTCAAGATAAAGTCCAATATCGACTCGGGCACATTCCGAGGCATACAGATGGCAGCTGCTCAGGCATACCACAATGACGACGCATGGCATCATGAGTTCAACTACTCCAACTACAAACGTCGCCGACTTATAGCCGAGGAGATAATGGATGTGCTTGACTGCCAGTATGATAAAAACTCCGTAGGCATGTTCCTCTGGGGCCGCATACCCGACTCCTACGACACCTGCGAACAACTCACAGAGAAGATACTCCACGAGGCACGCGTCTTTATCACACCAGGATTCATATTCGGCTCCAATGGCGAGCGCTACATACGCATATCCCTCTGCGCCAAGGACGAGAAAATGCAAGAAGCCCTGGAGCGCATCCGCAAGGTAATATCTTAACTTCTCTAACTTCTTTAACTTCTTTAATACATAACACAATGGAATTTGAATTAGAACTCGAACCGCTTAACCTACCAAGCGATCAGAAACGACCTTTCGTAATAGCAGGACCATGCTCGGCTGAGACCGAGGAACAGGTCATGACAACAGCCAAACAACTTGCCATAAAGGGATGCCACATGTTTCGTGCTGGTGTCTGGAAACCTCGTACTAAGCCAGGAGGCTTCGAGGGACACGGCGAACCCGCCCTCAAGTGGATGGCTCAGGTGAAAGAAGAGACAGGCATGCTCATAGGCACTGAGGTGGCTACTCCTGAGCACGTCGAACTCGCCATGAAGTACGGCATCGACCTTATGTGGATAGGAGCACGCACCACCGCCAACCCCTTCGCCATGCAGCAACTCGCTGACGCCATGCAGGGCATCGACATACCCGTGATGGTCAAAAACCCTGTCAACCCCGACCTTGAACTGTGGATTGGGGCACTGCAGCGTATCAACAAGGCTGGAGTAAAGAAGCTCGGCGTCATACACCGCGGATTCTCTTCTTTCGAGAAGTCTATGTACCGCAATGCTCCGATGTGGCAGATACCTATCGAACTCCGCCGTCGCATACCCAACCTGCCCATCTGCTGTGACCCCTCACACATGGGAGGACGACGCGAACTCATAGCACCTCTCTCTCAACAGGCACTCGACCTGGGCTTCGACGGACTCATGATAGAGTCACACTGCGACCCCGACAATGCGTGGAGCGATGCTAAGCAGCAACTCACCCCTGAGGTTTGCGACTACGTAGTGGGTATGCTCGTCACACGTAAGGAGATATTCACCACTGAGGGCATAAAACTCCTCCGACAGCAGATAGACAAGATAGACAACGACCTCATGGAACTCCTCGCAAAGCGTATGCGCGTATGTCGTGAAATCGGACAGTATAAGAAGGAACATAACATTCAGGTGCTCCAGACTGGACGATACAACGAGATACTCGACAAACGTGGAGTGCAAGGCTCGTTGCTCGGCATGAGCGACCAGTTTGCCAAGCAGATATTCGAACATATCCACGAGGAGTCCGTACGACAGCAACTCGAGATAGTCAACAAACAATAGTTTTTGTCATGAAAATACTTATCTTAGGAGCAGGCAAGATGGGTTCGTTCTTCATCGACCTGCTGAGCTTCGACCATGAGGTGGGGGTATATGAGAAAGACCCCAAGCGCATGCGATTTACATACAACTGCCAGCGCTTCACCGACCTTGAGGAGGTGCGCGCCTTCGCACCCGAACTGTGCATCAATGCTGCCACAGTAAAGTACACCATACCCGCATTCAATGAGGTCATGCCATACCTCCCCGACGACTGCATACTGAGCGATATAGCATCGGTCAAGACAGGACTCAAGGAGTTCTATGAGCAGACAGGACGCCGCTACGTCAGCACCCACCCTATGTTCGGACCTACCTTCGCCAACCTCAACCAACTCTCTGAGGAAAATGCCATCATCATCAGCGAGGGCGACTATATGGGACGGTGCTTCTTCAAAGACCTCTACAGCCGACTCGACCTCAACATCTACGAATATACCTTCGAGGAGCACGATAAGACGGTGGCTTACTCCCTGTCCATACCATTCGTCAGCACCTTCGTCTTCTCTGCCGTCATGAAGCATCAGGACGCACCTGGCACCACCTTCAAGCGTCACCTGCGCATAGCTAAGGGCGTACTCAATGAGGATGACTACCTCCTCCAGGAAGTGCTCTTCAACCCCTACACTCACGACCAGGTGGACCAGATACGTACCGAACTCAAAGAGCTGCTCTCCATCATCGACCGTAAAGACGCCGATGGCATGAAGGCATACCTCACCAAGATACGTAATAACGTGCGACGTGACGTTGAGGCACTAAAGTAACGGTAAAAAATATTGACGTAAGTTAAAAAATCATAATTAACAATTCGTAAAACGCAAACTTTCAACTCTCAACTTTCAACTTTCAACTTTTCTTCGTACCTTTGCACCCGATTTTTGCAAAAAATCTCAAGCAGTACATTACGTACCCATACAAAAACAGTTAATGAAGCAAGACAACAGAAAACAAAATCTTAAAAACCAGTATCGTATCAACGAACAAATCCGCGTACGCGAGGTTCGTGTAGTGAGTGAAGAGGGCGCATCAGTCATGCCTACCAAGCAAGCGCTCGATATAGCACGCCAGCGAGGCGAAGACCTCGTGGAGATAAGCCCCAATGCTCAGCCACCTGTTTGTCGTATCATTGACTACTCCAAGTTCCTCTATCAGCAGAAGAAAAAGGCAAAGGAGATGAAGCAAAAGCAAGTCAAAGTCGAGGTCAAGGAGATACGCTTCGGACCACAGACCGACGAGCACGACTACAACTTCAAGCTCAAGCACGCCAAGGAGTTTCTCGAGGAGGGCAACAAGGTACGTGCCTACGTATTCTTCCGCGGACGCTCCATCCTCTTCAAGGAGCAGGGTGAGGTTCTGCTGCTGCGTTTTGCCAACGACCTCGAGGAGTATGGCAAGGTAGAGCAGATGCCACGACTCGAAGGCAAGAAGATGTTCCTCTTCATAGCCCCTAAAAAGGCTGGACAGGCTAAGAAGTCACAACAGAAGATGGATCGCGAACGCCGTGAGGCTGAAGCACTCGAGGCAAGCAAGGCCATCGAAGAACAGGCAGCAGGCGACGGACTCGCAGCAAGCGCTAAGGGCGTCGATGCCCTCGCAAAACTCAAGGACTCGCTTCCTGAAAACGAAGATTAATATAGCATAGTAGCATATCATAGTGAGTGCGTAACGCCCGGTATATGCGTTGCCACCATATTTAATAATTAATTAAACAAATAAAAAAATGCCAAAAGTAAAGACAAATTCCGGTGCAAAGAAGCGTTTCGCTTTCACTGGTTCAGGTAAGGTGAAAAGACACCATGCTTATCACAGTCACATTCTGACTAAGAAGACAAAGAAGCAGAAGAGAAATCTTCTCGGTTCCACTATTGTTGACAACAGCAATATGAAACAGGTTCGTGACCTTCTTAACTTGCGTTAATTCACCCTATTGTCGAACTTTTTTAAAGAAACAAAACTATGCCAAGATCAGTAAATCATGTTGCCTCTAAGGCAAAGAGAACTCGTATCCTTAAGCTCACCAAGGGCTACTATGGCGCTCGTAAGAATGTTTGGACAGTAGCTAAAAACACTTGGGAGAAGGGTCTCACCTACGCTTACCGTGACCGTAAGAACAAGAAGCGCACCTTCCGTGCCCTCTGGATACAGCGTATCAACGCTGCTGCACGTCTCGAGGGACTCTCTTACTCACAGCTCATGGGACTCCTCCACAAGGCTGGTATCGAGATCAACCGCAAGGTCCTCGCTGACCTCGCTGTCAACAACCCTGACGCATTCAAGGCTATCGTTGACAAGGTAAAGTAAGCGGAAAACTAATTTCATTACAATACCTGTGGCCACAGACACATCCTTCACCGATTGATGTGTCTGTGACTTTTTTTTTTAACAAAAAACTCCACCCACAATACAATAAAACACCCACCACCTCGTTCTTTAAATAAAGAGTGCAAATATCAACTATTAAAACCCCGCCTATGAAACAAAGCTACTTAATCCCTTCTTTTAATTTCAATCCCTCAGAGGAGACACTCGCCATTATCAGGCAGTTCGCTTACACCTTCCGTCCCATACAGGTAGAAGGTGGGTATGAGTCATTCACATTAAATTAAGGATTTCTTAACCCCATCCCCCCAAGTCCCCCTTTAAGGGGGATTTAGAGGGTCTTTCAACTTCCAACCGTGATAGTATCCCCATCACTGCTCTCAGCAGACTTTCTGCATCTCGACCGTGAGATTGAGATGATCAATCGTAGTGACGCCCAGTGGTTGCACTTCGACGTCATGGACGGACACTTTGTGCCCAATATCTCGTATGGCTTTCCCATCATGCAGGCAGTATCTGGAGTGCTCCGCAAAAAACTCGACGTGCACTTCATGATATCCAATCCCGACAGCTACATCAAGCAGACAGCCGCCGTAGGTGCCATGATGATGAATGTGCACTATGAGGTGTTCAACAATATCTATTCCCTCAAGCAGTGCATACAAGATATACACGCCGAGGGCATGAAGGCAGGTGTCACACTCAATCCCGACACCCCCGTCTCCGTACTCTCCTTTATCATCAATGAGATCGACATGGCACTCATCATGGGAGTGTTCCCAGGCTTCGGCGGACAGAAGTTTATACCAGCCACCATCGACAGGGTACGCGAGGCAAAGCAGATCATCAAGTCACACGGCGCCTCAGCACTCATCGAGGTCGATGGAGGTGTCAATGGCACCAATGCACAGGCCCTCGCCGATGCAGGAGCCGACATCCTCGTCTCAGGCAACTATATCTTCAAGTCACCCAACCCCGAGGTCACCATCACCGAACTCACCCAGCTATCTCCCCGATAGTTCCCTGGTTCAAGTCGCTTTGCTGGTTCAAGCGCACCTGCGGTGCTGGTTCAAGGTTAAGGTTTACGTTGACGTCCCCGTTATATTCCGTGTCATCCGTGGTCTTAATTTTTGTATGATTTGTTTCGATTTGTGAGATTTCTCGCTCTGACAAGAGCGACTCCGTGTCCATCCGTGACCATCCGTGGTCCCTTTTAATTTTCAATTTTCAATTATCAATTTTCAATTATAATCGTGAAAACCGGTCTCGTACTCGAAGGTGGTGGACTGCGTGGCATGTTCACAAGCGGTGTAATCGATGCACTGCTTGATGCTGGCGTCCACTTTGACGGCATGATAGGCGTGTCGGCAGGAGCACTCTTTGGCTGCAACTTCAAGTCCAGACAGCGGGGTAGGGCACTGCGCTACAATATCCAGTTAAAGAAAGACCCACGCTACATGGGTTTGCGTTCGTTGTTTAAGACGGGCGACATAGTAGGGGCAGAATTTTCTTACCATGTAGTGCCATTCGACATCGACCCCTTCGATGGCGAGACATTCCGCCGCAATCCTATGGACTTCTGGCTCGTTGCCACAGATATAGAGACGGGCAAACCCGTCTATCACCGCATGGACGAGTTCAACCACGAGGAACTGGAGTGGATGCGTGCCTCCGCCTCCATGCCAGCAGTATCACGCCCAGTAGAAATCGACGGCCAGCTGCTCCTCGACGGCGGCATGGTCGATGCCATTCCCCTCAAGGAGTTTCAGAATATGGGCTATGAGCGCAATATCGTGGTGCTCACCCAGCCCGCAGGCTACTACAAGAAAAAGACACGCCTCGCCTGGATTATCCGCCAGCTCACCAAGAAGTATCCCCTCGTTGGCGATATTATGGCACACCGTCATGAGATGTACAACAGCGAATTAGAGTATATCGCCAGTCAGGAGAAGATAGGCAACACCCTCCTCATATACCCTGAGGCACCATTGAAAATCGGTCGCACCGAACTCAACGAGAAGAAGATGCGACGCATCCACCGTCAGGGATACGACATCACCCTCTCCATGCTCCCCCAGATTAAGGATTTCCTTAATCAGTAATTTCGTAGCCGAAGGCGTTTCGTAGGGGTATTGCCCCGTTTCGTAGTCGCTTCAGCGACGTTTCGTAACGAAGCGTATCGTAGCGCAGCGTTTTGTTTTGTTTTTATTTGTTAAAATCTCCACATCTTCGATAGAAATATCGAACAATCATATGGTATTTTTTAACAAAAGATGTATCTTTGTAACCGAAAAATCGAAAAGATTGTATCAGTAATACTCCAAAAAAGCTTTAACATTATAACTACATGAAGAAATTTTTACTCTCTCTCTGTGTCATGTCATCAGCACTCTGCGCCCAGGCTGGCGGACTGATGACCAATACCAACTACCACATTGCTTTTGACCGTATGTTTGCGCGTGGCGCCACCACAGAGATCGACGCAGCCTACAGCAACCCCGCAGGACTCGTTTGGGGACACGAAGGCTTCGAGATGTCGCTCAACTTCCAGAAACCCTGGCAGCGCCGCAATATCGAGACCAGTATGGACAATTTCCTTGGCTCACCCTACGACAAAGAGTACGTCGGCAAGGCATCAGCACCCATCGTGCCAGCACTCTTCGCCTCATACCACAAAGACCGTTGGGCTCTCTCAGCCATGATAGGCATCGTGGGTAGCGGTGGCTTCGTGGAGTACGAAGAAGGTGTGCCAATGTTTAATGTGCCAATAACTGCTCTCCTTGCTGCTAATCAGATTATGCCAAGCAGTTACACTCTCGACTCACAGATGAAGGGCAAGCAGTACATTTATGGCGCACAGGTGGACTTCGCCTATAAGATCCTTGACTGTCTCTCAGCATCAGCAGGCTTCCGCCTTAGCTATTACGATGGTTACTATAAAGGTCACGTCGTAGCAACACCTGGCGCACAGCTCTCACAGATGGTGGGCACCGATCCACTCGTCAATCTCCAGCTCGACGTCACACAGCGTGCATGGGGCTTCGCACCAATCATCGGTCTCGACTTCCATAAAGATAAGTGGACCGTAGGCTTGCGCTATGAGTTCCGTACCAAGATCAATACCAAGAACGATACCAAGACTCTGTCTGCAGAGGTAAAGGGAAAGTCACAGGGAGAAGTTATGGCAATGTTTGGTCCTAAAATAGCAGCCTATGCAGATGGTGCCGAGACCCGTTACGATATGCCATCGCTCCTCTCCGTAGCAGTAGGCTATGAGTTCACCCCAAGGTTGCGTGGCGCAGTAGAGTATCACTTCTATGACGACAAGAATGCCAAGATGGGAGGCGACCGTCAGGAGACCCTCTCTCATGGCACCCACGAGGTACTCGCAGGCGTTGAGTACGATATCAACAAGAAAGTTACCGTCAGCCTCGGCGGTCAGCATACCGACTACGGACTGACAGATGAATATCAGCAGAATACCTCCTTCGCCTGCGACAGCTATAGCGTTGGTGGTGGTGCAGCATGGAATGTCACAGATAAGATACGTCTCAACTTCAGTTACTTCTGCTCGCTCTATGGCGATTACGAGAAGAATCTCACCAACGCTTACGGCACTCCGTTCAAGGCTAAGGAGACCTACAGCCGTACCAACCACGTTATCGGCGTCGGCATAGACTATAAGTTCTAACTCATTGAACTTCTTGCTCCGAGCTTGCTCGCCTGAGCACCTACTGGAGCGCAAGAACCAGCGCTTTAGCGCATCTTGAACCAGCGTAGCGCCTTGAACCAGCGTAGCGCCTTGAACCAGCGCTTTAGCGCATCTTGAACCAGCGAAGCGCCTTGAACTAGCGTAGCGCTTGAACCAGCGTAGCGCCTTGAACCAGCGTAGCGCCTTGAACCAGCGAAGCGCCTTGAACCAGCGTAGCGCCTTGAACTAGCGTAGCACCTTGAACCAGCGAAGCGCCTTGAACCTTTTGAACCCTTAATAAATTAGGGCTTTCACCATGTGGTGTAAGCCCTATATTTATTATATATAATGTATGTATCTTATGCCAGCTGCAGCTGCATGTGATGCTCCTTTGCCA